>NZ_NPOQ01000007.1:0-6442 GCF_003688305.1 Bifidobacterium sp. wkB344
GAAGGCCGTCGGTGATGAGCACGTCGGGCCCGGGGATGCGGGAGGACAGGGCCGTGCAGGCCGCCGTGTTCTCCTGATGGCACCACTGCCGGTCGATGACCTGGCCCGTCTGCCCGTCGATCGCTATCAGGAGGCACCAGCCGTGTGCCATATACGTGCCGTCGGCCATGAGCGTGTGATGGACCACCCCGTCCGGTGTGATTGCCGGCTTGATGTTCCAGCACCAGCCGACCCGTTTACGCCAGGCCCTGGCGCCCATGGCCCCCATCTGTTCCCGGGTCCTGCCCGTCAGCGGCCAGTCCGGGAACTCCCTCAACTGCGCGGCGCGGGCCCGGTCCTGCCTGCGCGCGGTGGACGTGATCGAGCAGGACGGACACATCCAGCGCTGCGTGCCTGATCTGTTGCGCCCATGCCTGCGCATCCGCCCATGGCATATGGGGCAATGCCTGGCCCTCTTCGATCTGGTTCTCATTCCCCAATCGAACAGGAACGGGCACCCCTGCAAGACCCCTATTAACAACCCGACCTATTAACAACCACCCAACACGCTTACAGCCACAAGGCCAAACCCCCAACATAAACAACGCGTTTAGTTCCTATAGCCCTATAATGGTGTAACGGTGGTGCTACTGTCACCGTTGATGTAATAACTCAAGAATGATAGTTAGGCCTATCTATCAGTGCAGTATTCCAGTTTTAGCTGGGTTGTCAGAGGTGCCATGGCTGACACCGCTGACTTCGTTATTGGTTATCAAGGATGAATTGACTCAACAAACGGAAAAGGGCTTATGATGAAAGCTCTGAACACTATCAAAAGTAGGTTGCTCGCCAGCGTTGCTGTTCCACTTGCGCTGTCTATGGGAGTCGCCATGGTTCCCAGTCAGGCGATGGCTGCAGAGCCTGTGGATACCGCTTCGACATCTATCGTGAGTCAAGTCACCGATTCGCTGACTCCGAGGGATGTGCTGGAGATAGCGGATACCGCATGGGAAAACGGTGATTATGAAGGTGCTGGCATCCTGACCGAGTATGCATTCTCGATGCATGATGGCACTGCCGGTAATGGCTTCCAATCGAGGAATTGGGCTACGACGATCGCCAAGAAAGCTGTCATTAAGCTTCTGCGCTGGGGAGGTTCCAAGCTTCCTGCCAAGATTGCTCCGTGGGCCGGTCGGATTGCAGACTTCCTGGAAGCCACCGGCGTCTGGACTCATGCCGCTATCGTCTCAGGTTTGATGCAGCTGGGCATCCCTTACGATATTGCTGAATACACGGCGACATGGGTTGATTTGTTCCTCTGATTCATGGAGAGAGGGGTGAGCGATGAGTGACCGTGGACGATCAGACCATGTAACGGTTTCGGATGCGATTACCGGTGTTGGTTTTTTCGGAACTGTGTTGTTGGGTTTTGTCTTTCCTTTTGCGGTCGGCATTGGTGTCACTTATCGCTTGCTCCCTTTCGGTGGCGTTCGTTCCTGGGTGCATGGGTGGCGTGGGGTTTTGGGTACCATCGTTATCTTTCTGTTGTGGTTCTTTGGTACCTACATAACTGATGCGTTGGTGGATGTGTTGTTTAGCATGAGCAGTCACAAGGTCTTGAAGAAGCTTGTTAGCGAAGTTGTGAGTTTTGTGTTTCTCATGGGGTTGATGGCCTTGGCCTTCAGCAGGTGGGAAGCCATGGCGCTCTCATCTTTGATAACTGAGGTTCTCACCATTCTCATCTCCCTACTCGTCATTCATGCCGTTGATGCTGCAGACAAGCATGATTAATCTAAACAACGATCATTCCTAGGGAATGAAGCGGATTCGAGTGCCCCTTTTATGGGGCGGGAGAAACGCATCGGACGCGGAGAGGTCTCCTCCTTGGTTTGGGAGGAGACCTCTTCGGTTTGGTTGTGTGTGGTGTTAGTCGTCGGTGGGGTTGATGTTCTTACTGAGGGCCAGGGCGATGAGCGCTGCGAGGTTGTTGGTTCGGTCGAGGGTGAGGGCTTGGACCATGTATGAGCTGGCTTGGTCGGGGTCGCGGGCGGCCCAGGCCAGGTAGGCTCTGGAGGCGCTGAGGTGTGGGGTGGGGCCGACGGCGGCGGTGAGCTGGTCGAAGAGGTTGTAGGCTCTGTCGGCGCGTTCCTGGTTGACGGGGGTCCGGCCTTCGAAGCAGGTGGTGAGGCTGGTGAAGATGAGTTTGACGGCGGCGGGGTCGTGGGGTTGTTCGGTGATGGTGGTCAGGTCGTCTCGGGTGGTGTCGGGGTTGATGGCGGCGACCAGGAGCGCGTCGCGGTGCGGCAGTGAGGTTTCTATCAGCGCGGCCATGCGGGTGAGCCGGTCGTGTCCTATGGCTTCGGGCTGGTGGGTGCCGTCGAGTATGCGCATGATGCTGTCGAGGGCCTGTCGGCCTGCGGTGAGCATGAGTTGGGGGTCCTGGCTCAGTTGCTTGACGTCGTCCTGGAGGCTGGTTGTGGTGTTCATGGGTGTTCCTTTCCTTGGTGCCGGGACTGTTTGTGCCGACGCCTGGAATGGCGGCCCGGGTATAGCGGAGAGTCAAGCCCCCGCGTGGATCCGAACACTCCCCCGGAGGCCGAGGGGGCATGCTGTTCGGCCCCCTCGGCCGGAGCGGGGTGTGGGCGGAGACGCTCGGGGCTTGAGTCGCAGCGGCCCGGGCCAGAATGGAAGGGGGCGGCACAAACACCACATTCCCAACCCCTTCAGCAGCACGCCGCAGGCGTGCGACAGCGGCGGCCAGACATCAAGGCGCAGCCGCCGATGACCACAACCCCGGCCGAGCCGAGCATGGAAAAAGGGACCCCGTTGAGGGGTCCCTTGATGATGTTGCCCTGATGGGTCAGGCCATCTGGCTTCGGAGTCCTGGGTAGTGGTGTGCCAGGTATTCGGCGGTGGCTTGGCGGATCAGTGCCGATAGGTTGGTGCCTTCTGTTTTGACGGCGGCTTCGGCCCATTGGTCCAGGGCCGGGGTGGTGCGTACCTGCCAGGTTTTGCTGGTGGGTTGTTTGAGTTCGTCGCGGGGGCGGCCGGCGAAGATGGAGAGCAGGTCGTCGTCGGTCAGGGGGCCGGCGTCGTAGCCCCGGTATACCCGGGTGCCTTCGATGGGTGTGAATTGGCCGGCGTCGGCCATGCGGTCGAGTGCTTCGGCGTGTGCTGCCCTGTCGGCGGGTGTCTGTGTGTTGGTCATGGTCTGGCTCCTTGTTGGTTGTGTCTATTGGTATCTGAGATGTTGCCACCGGCTGGTCAGCGGCATGGCGTGGAAGGCGTGGAGCTGGCCGTCCTGCCATTTGCTGACGATGACTTCGAGCAGGTTGTCGGGTAGGGCCCCGGGGTGTGGCTGGCCGACGAAGACCACCGTCATCTCGTCGCCGTAGCCCTCGATTTGTTCGTGGCCTATGGAGTGGAGGACCGCGTGCCTGATTTCGTCGTCGGCGCAGCCGTGCTTGCGGGCTGATTGCTCTATCTCGATCTCCATGACCATGAGTGTAGTACAAATTGCACATACAAACCAGTCGTGCGTTCCTCGCGTTGCGGTCTGGCTGCGGGGTTCATTCACTCTTTGGTGTCCTCCTCCTGGTCGCCGTCGTCTGTTTCATCTTCGTTCCCTTCGTTGTCTTCCTCTTCAGGTCGGGGCACCAGGTCGCCGTCGAGACCGGATTGCTCTTCGTCGCTGATGGCGTAGCCTGCGGTTTGGAGGGCACGGTAGAGGGGTTTGAGCAGGCCGTCTATGTCGTCTTGGCTGCGCCAGGTCTCGTGGTTGATCTGTGTCTCCATGATGGCGTGGCACAGGGCGAAGGCCGTCTGGGTGCGGCGACTCTCGTCAAGGTCGGCCTTTTGCGCCAGCTCGGCTTCCTGGTCCTGGACGATGGCGCGCCATGTGTCCCGCACCTGGTCCCGGCTGACCCACCAGGTGCGTTGGCTCGCTTGGGCGATGACCAGCATGGACAGGGCCTGGGACTGGTTTTTGGCGGGGCGTTTGAGGGACATGAGCCGTTGCGTGTAGGCCAGCCGCAGGTCGTGGCTTGCCGTGTCCAGTTGCTTGGCCGGTGCGATTTCGGCTTCTTGTTCGGCTTGCCACCTGGCCAGGTCATCCTCTCTTTGCCGGCGTTCGTCCTCCTGGTCCTGTTGGGTGTATGGCTCCAGCAGGGTGATTTTGACGCGCCACTGTCCGCCACGGTCGAGCAGTCCGGCGGCCGTGGGTTTGTCGCCTTCCCATTCCTCCAGCCATGTGTCGAGGGCCTGCTTGGGGTCGGGGTCGGTATCCGGGGAGAATCGGGCGATGGTGCGCCAACCTTCCGGGTCAGACCAGGATTGTGATGGTGTCAGCGGCACGATGGGCAGCCCGGCCTGCTTGATGGCTTCCTGGGCCTGTTCGATCCACTTGTCCAGCGACCGTTTGGCCTGGACCTGGTGCAGTGTCATGTTCCAGTTGTTGGTGCCTGCGGCTTTGATGAGCTGGTCTTGCAGGCCTTCGTCGTCGCGGAAGTCGGCTATCGTCTCCAATTCCTCGAAGCTCAGCTGGGATGGCAGCGCGAGTATTTTCTCGTCGTCGATGGACGATATTTTGAGCCGTCGCTGCACGGTGCTGCGGCTGCGGCCAGTGGCTTTGGCCATCTGGTCCACGTCTTCGCCAAGGTCCAGGAGGTGGGCGTATCCGCGTGCCTCGTCCAGGGCGGTGAGCTGGTCACGGTGTATGTTCTCTACCAGCATCACCTCCGCCTGGGTCTGCTCGTCCATGTCGGTGATGATACAGGGCACGGTTGCAAGGCCGGCCTGCTCGGCGGCCGCCAGCCGCCGGTGTCCGATGACCAGGGTGTGCCGCCCCTCCTGGTTCGCCGGTGTGACGACCAGGGCCTGCTGTATGCCTTGGGACGCGATGCTCATGGCCAGCTCCGACACGTCTCCTATCTCGCTTCGGGGGTTGGCGTCGTTGGGCCTGATGGCGTCGATGGGCAGCATGGTCACTGTGGTTGTGGTGTTCATGGGTGTTCCTTTCCTTGGTGCCGGGACTGTTTGTGCCGACGCCTGGAATGGCGGCCCGGGTATAGCGGAGAGTCAAGCCCCCGCGTGGATCCGAACACTCCCCCGGAGGCCGAGGGGGCATGCTGTTCGGCCCCCTCGGCCGGAGCGGGGTGTGGGCGGAGACGCTCGGGGCTTGAGTCGCAGCGGCCCGGGCCAGAATGGAAGGGGGCGGCACAAACACCACATTCCCAACCCCTTCAGCAGCACGCCGCAGGCGTGCGACAGCGGCGGCCAGACATCAAGGCGCAGCCGCCGATGACCACAACCCCGGCCGAGCCGACCAGTTTTATGTTTGCCGATTGAAGGGTGATCTGCAGTAGCTCATGATAGAAGAAAGACCATCCGATAAGAAATGTGTTTATATTGTGAAGCTTTATCTTGATGAAGCTTTCTAACTGATATCCCGAGTATATTAAAGCTTGTTAGAAGCCGCCACTGCCTCTATCATATTTATATGATATGCACACTAGGGCGGCACTTTTTTATCTAAAGGGGTGTAACTGAGATGGACACCGCTCGTATTCCTTACCCTTCGCATCCTTATCAGAGCTCAGCCAATCTAGCCTCTATGCTGATACAGAACGGTCTCTCCGGCATCAGGGGCTATAGGAACTAAACGCGTTGTTTTAGGTTCTGTGTGTGGGTTTGGTTGTGTGTTGGTCAGAGTGTGGTGTTGGGGTATCTGACTGGTGTGTGGAACTCGTTCCAGTTGATGGCGGTGCCGTAGTGTTCGGGCTCGTCCTGTTCCTGTCTGGTTTCCCGTTTGGGTGCTGGTTGTGGCTGCTGGTGTTCGTCCCTGATCAGGCTGGCGGGGTCGGGGGTTGTCGGTTTTCATGTAGCAGTGCCATTCGCAGGCGCGTCTCATGTGGCTCTCGGGTAGGCCGTGGTGTTGCAGGAGGGTGCGTTTGATGGGTGGGTTGACTCCTCCTTCCAGCCGGTTGGTGGTGCGTTCCACTGGCCCGCCGGCGGTGAGTTCGGGTTCCGGGAAGGCGAAGAGCTGCCTGTCTTGGAAGAGGTGTTCGGGCCTGCGGTAGCAGCGGCGGAGTTCCTGGTGGGTCCACCACCAGGATTGGTGGCTGGCTTTGGGGTTGGCTGGGTCGTCCTTGGCCATGGTGCGTTCGTCGATGAGGGTTTTCCATCTTTCGTGCCAGGCGTTCAAGGCCTCACCCCAACGCACCGCTTCCTCGATGGCATGGACCCGGGTGAGCTGGTCGGAGAGTCGCTTGAGTTCCTTGCCGGCCTGAAGTCGTGGTTTGAGTGTCAGGTCGGTTTTGGTGTTGCGTTGCACGTGCACCAGGCAGCGTTGGATGCGCGTGCCCGGCCAGCAAGGCATGGCAGGCTTTCTGCACGCCGCGAAGGCCGTCGGTGATGAGCACGTCGGGCCCGGGGATGCGGGAGGACAGGGCCGTGCAGGCCGCCG
>NZ_NPOQ01000003.1:0-2540 GCF_003688305.1 Bifidobacterium sp. wkB344
GACTCGATGATGGACATGCCGATGCCCATAAAGGTCAGCACGGTCACCGTCCAAGCAATCAGGGCAATGCCGCGCGGATCCAGAACCGAGGCATAGTGGAGCACGCCCTGGGTATGGTTGATAGCCAGCGAGCGCCCATATCCATAAGGAATGACGATGGCCAGAAGGACCGCCAGTGCGAAGACAACCCAGCGGACCGGGCGAGCACGGCGCTGCTCAATCTCAGCCAGGGAGTATTCAGAGTCCGGAATGGTCGCCTCAGGATGAGCCGAAACCTTGTTCACTGCGGTCGCCTCATCCGGGTGCGGTTGCACGACTGAGGAACCCGTTGCCTCGCTTCTGCCGGATTCCGCGCCATCCGCATCGTCGAATTGCTCCATCGGCGACCACACCTCCAAGTCCGCTACTCGTGGACACATCGCCTACAAGCTTATACCGGGCGGCGCACCCGCGCTTAAGAGCAGAAAGTACAATTCGCAAACACTTGGCATACAGGCAATAGCAGATAAATGGAGTCATCCTGAAAGCGACACAGCCCACCCACACAGAAGCGAGGAACACCTGATTTCGGCGACCAAAAATGCTGCAGGCCCAAAATCATCCCCCATGTGCCCGAGGAGCACCCGGGCCGCGTCTTCTGACCAGCCGATCATGCGCATCTGAAAACCATGACAATCCGTGTTCAAACACCGTGCTAGTCATATACAAAGCAGACAAAACCCTCAATCAGGGCACACCAATGCGATTACTCCGGCTGGAGAGAATCAAACACTCATGTTCGAACTATGAAGCGGTTATGGATTCTCCCCGGCGCTCCAATAGTGATTCTTTTACTGATTGCAGCAGCCTGTGGAGCTTGGTGAGCGAATCAGTCGAACTGCCTGATGCCGATGACATCACGGAAACTCACATACTCGTCACCGGGGCCGCAACCTGTACCGTAATTTGTACCATAGTAGACGCGATCCGACTGGATCATTCTCCTATCCTCATCATCCAACGAATCCCAGACCCGGCGCTCGGCTTCATCCATTTTCTCGGTGATGGGATGCCTCGACGCATAACTGTCGATCAGATCCTGGGGGATGTTGTCATGAGTGGTGCAGGCCTTATCCTTGGTTGCCATTTCTCTCATGAAATCCTCATCCATGGCCATTCGTCTCCTCTCATCGTTGTGAACCTGTAGGGCATCCATCCCATGCCCCGCAGGATTGTCCCCGCATCTGCTAGGGACACAGAGCATTCTCATTTTTCCATCGAACAGACGGCTGGACCATCCCCAGAGAATCAAACACTCATGTAAGAACTATGAAGCGGTTATAGACTCTCCCCCAGCGCTCCAGTGGCGATTCTCTTGCTGATTACAAAAACATACAGGAATCCGGGGATGAATCAGTCGAACTGCCTGATGCCAAGGACATCGTAGAAACTCACCTTGGTGTCGCCGCCGAAGCCAGCACCATAGTTTGTCCCATAGTATGTACGATCCGACTGGATCATTCGCCTGTCCTCATCATCCAGCGAATCCCAGACTCTGCGCTCTGCATCATCCATGTCATCAGTAATGGGATACTTTGACGTATAGTCATCAATCCTCTTCTGGGGAATATGGTCATAAGTGCTACAGGCCTTATCCTTGGTTGCCATTTTTCTCATGAAATCCTCGTCCATAGCCATTCATCTCCTCTCATCTTTACGAACATGAGGGTATCCTTCCGATTCCCCTGCAGGATTGTCCCCGCGGATGCCAAGGAGCACTTTCCTACTGCCGCACCAGCCACACCGCCAATGGGATTATCCCCGCATATGCAGGGAGCGCACAGCATTCTCGTCCCTGGCCGAGTAGACAGCCGGATCATCTCCAGAGAATCAAACAATCCTCTTCAAACCATACTCATGTTCAAACCATGAAGTGGTTATGGATTCTTCGCCGACACTCCTAATAGTGATTCTTTTACTGATTGAAACAGTATGTCGGAGCCCGGGAATGAACTAGTCGAATCGCCTTATACCGATAACTCCATAGAAATTCACCTCTGCTTTGCCGCCGCCGCAACCTGTACCGTAGTATATGCGATCCTATTGGATCATTCTCCTGTCCGCATCATCCAGCGAATCCCAGACCAGGCGTTCGGTTTCACCCATTTCTCGATGAGGGGATGTCTCGACGGATAGCCATCGATCAGATCCTCATGAATGTTGTCATGACAGGTACAGGCACAATCCCTGGATGCCCTTTCTCTCATGAAATCCTCAAGTATTTTCTGATCGCCTCCTCTCATATTGGTGAACCTGAGGACATCCATTAGATGTCCTTTAAGATCAGCCCCGAGGATGCGGGGGAACACGCTCGATGTGGTCGAGCAGCAACTTCTCCGTCAGGATCATCCCCGATGCCCTGCAAGCCGCCTGTAGAATCATCCCCGCGGATGCAGGGAGCACCTCGGCAAGCCAGAGGATTGGTCCGACGGCAAGGGATCATCCCCGCGGATGCGGGGAGCACCGACTGGAAGACCAACCCACAGACACAGGTGAAGGAT
>NZ_NPOQ01000026.1:0-506 GCF_003688305.1 Bifidobacterium sp. wkB344
CAGGTCGGTTTTGGTGTTGCGTTGCACGTGCACCAGGCAGCGTTGGATGCGCGTGCCCGGCCAGCAAGGCATGGCAGGCTTTCTGCACGCCGCGAAGGCCGTCGGTGATGAGCACGTCGGGCCCGGGGATGCGGGAGGACAGGGCCGTGCAGGCCGCCGTGTTCTCCTGATGGCACCACTGCCGGTCGATGACCTGGCCCGTCTGCCCGTCGATCGCTATCAGGAGGCACCAGCCGTGTGCCATATACGTGCCGTCGGCCATGAGCGTGTGATGGACCACCCCGTCCGGTGTGATTGCCGGCTTGATGTTCCGGCACCAGCCGACCCGTTTACGCCAGGCCCTGGCGCCCATGGCCCCCATCTGTTCCTGGGTCCTGCCCGTCAGCAGCCAGTCCGGGAACTCCCTCAACTGCGCGGCGCGGGCCCGGTCCTGCCTGCGCGCGGTGGACGTGATCGAGCAGGACGGACACATCCAGCGCTGCGTGCCTGATCTGTTGCGCCCATGC
>NZ_NPOQ01000001.1:0-325 GCF_003688305.1 Bifidobacterium sp. wkB344
TCTACATCTGGGGAAGCAACGAAAACGGCCAGCTGGGCGACGGCACCAACACCACCCGGGGCAGGCCAATCCCGGTCAGCAAGCCCCAAGGCGCACCCGCCGGGTTCACCTGGAAATACACGATCCCAGGATGCAACCATACCGCAGCGATCGGCTCGGACGGCAACCTCTACACCTGGGGAGGCAACGACGACGGACAGCTGGGCGACGGCACCAACACCAGCCGGAGCAGGCCGACCCTGGTCGACAAGCCTCAAGGGGCGGCGGACGGGTTCACCTGGAAACAGGTCATCCTCGGCGGCTGGCATTCCGCAGCCATCGGCTC
>NZ_NPOQ01000018.1:0-1733 GCF_003688305.1 Bifidobacterium sp. wkB344
ATCCTGTTCATGACAACCTCCTTGTTGTCAATGCCTCGTGCTCCCCGCATCTGCGGGGATGATCCCAAGCTGTCTCCCAATGACACGGAGCTGACCCTGTGCTCCCCGCATCTGCGGGGATGATCCCCGGATCAACGCCCAGGACAAGCCAGACAAGCAGTGCTCCCCGCATCTGCGGGGATGATCCTCGTTGTAGATGCGCACCGTGATATCGGTGTCGGTGCTCCCCGCATCTGCGGGGATGATCCGGCCGGATGCCGTCCCGGAGGCGTGGTCCTGGAGTGCTCCCCGCATCTGCGGGGATGATCCCAGCGTGGGCGCACTGATTGAAGGGGCGATACAGCTAGTCAACGCACTGGTGCTCCCCGCATCCTCGGGGATGATCCTTCACCTGTGTCTGTGGGTTGGTCTTCCAGTCGGTGCTCCCCGCATCCGCGGGGATGATCCCCTGCTTCCTGGTCCGCACCTTGTTCTCGTTCATGTGCTCCCCGCATCCGCGGGGATGATCCTCGGATGTGCAGTATCGGCTTATGAAGCGCCTTGTGCTCCCCGCATCCGCGGGGATGGTCCTTCCAGCAGATCGCTTCCAATAACAAATGGACCGTGCTCCCCGCATCCGCGGGGATGATCCCGGCGTAGACTCGTTCCTGCGGTACATGTATCCGTGCTCCCCGCATCCGCGGGGATGATCCTGTTCATGACAACCTCCTTGTTGTCAATGCCTCGTGCTCCCCGCATCTGCGGGGATGATCCCAAGCTGTCTCCCAATGACACGGAGCTGACCCTGTGCTCCCCGCATCTGCGGGGATGATCCCCGGATCAACGCCCAGGACAAGCCAGACAAGCAGTGCTCCCCGCATCTGCGGGGATGATCCTCGTTGTAGATGCGCACCGTGATATCGGTGTCGGTGCTCCCCGCATCTGCGGGGATGATCCGGCCGGATGCCGTCCCGGAGGCGTGGTCCTGGAGTGCTCCCCGCATCTGCGGGGATGATCCCAGCGTGGGCGCACTGATTGAAGGGGCGATACAGCTAGTCAACGCACTGGTGCTCCCCGCATCCTCGGGGATGATCCTTCACCTGTGTCTGTGGGTTGGTCTTCCAGTCGGTGCTCCCCGCATCCGCGGGGATGATCCCCTGCTTCCTGGTCCGCACCTTGTTCTCGTTCATGTGCTCCCCGCATCCGCGGGGATGATCCTCGGATGTGCAGTATCGGCTTATGAAGCGCCTTGTGCTCCCCGCATCCGCGGGGATGGTCCTTCCAGCAGATCGCTTCCAATAACAAATGGACCGTGCTCCCCGCATCCGCGGGGATGATCCCGGCGTAGACTCGTTCCTGCGGTACATGTATCCGTGCTCCCCGCATCCGCGGGGATGATCCTGTTCATGACAACCTCCTTGTTGTCAATGCCTCGTGCTCCCCGCATCTGCGGGGATGATCCCAAGCTGTCTCCCAATGACACGGAGCTGACCCTGTGCTCCCCGCATCTGCGGGGATGATCCCCGGATCAACGCCCAGGACAAGCCAGACAAGCAGTGCTCCCCGCATCTGCGGGGATGATCCTCGTTGTAGATGCGCACCGTGATATCGGTGTCGGTGCTCCCCGCATCTGCGGGGATGATCCGGCCGGATGCCGTCCCGGAGGCGTGGTCCTGGAGTGCTCCCCGCATCTGCGGGGATGATCCCAGCGTGGGCGCACTGATTGAAGGGGCGATACAGCTAGTCAACGCACT
>NZ_NPOQ01000002.1:0-1733 GCF_003688305.1 Bifidobacterium sp. wkB344
GGATGATCCTCGTTGTAGATGCGCACCGTGATATCGGTGTCGGTGCTCCCCGCATCTGCGGGGATGATCCGGCCGGATGCCGTCCCGGAGGCGTGGTCCTGGAGTGCTCCCCGCATCTGCGGGGATGATCCCAGCGTGGGCGCACTGATTGAAGGGGCGATACAGCTAGTCAACGCACTGGTGCTCCCCGCATCCTCGGGGATGATCCTTCACCTGTGTCTGTGGGTTGGTCTTCCAGTCGGTGCTCCCCGCATCCGCGGGGATGATCCCCTGCTTCCTGGTCCGCACCTTGTTCTCGTTCATGTGCTCCCCGCATCCGCGGGGATGATCCTCGGATGTGCAGTATCGGCTTATGAAGCGCCTTGTGCTCCCCGCATCCGCGGGGATGGTCCTTCCAGCAGATCGCTTCCAATAACAAATGGACCGTGCTCCCCGCATCCGCGGGGATGATCCCGGCGTAGACTCGTTCCTGCGGTACATGTATCCGTGCTCCCCGCATCCGCGGGGATGATCCTGTTCATGACAACCTCCTTGTTGTCAATGCCTCGTGCTCCCCGCATCTGCGGGGATGATCCCAAGCTGTCTCCCAATGACACGGAGCTGACCCTGTGCTCCCCGCATCTGCGGGGATGATCCCCGGATCAACGCCCAGGACAAGCCAGACAAGCAGTGCTCCCCGCATCTGCGGGGATGATCCTCGTTGTAGATGCGCACCGTGATATCGGTGTCGGTGCTCCCCGCATCTGCGGGGATGATCCGGCCGGATGCCGTCCCGGAGGCGTGGTCCTGGAGTGCTCCCCGCATCTGCGGGGATGATCCCAGCGTGGGCGCACTGATTGAAGGGGCGATACAGCTAGTCAACGCACTGGTGCTCCCCGCATCCTCGGGGATGATCCTTCACCTGTGTCTGTGGGTTGGTCTTCCAGTCGGTGCTCCCCGCATCCGCGGGGATGATCCCTTGCCGTCGGACCAATCCTCTGGCTTGCCGAGGTGCTCCCTGCATCCGCGGGGATGATTCTACAGGCGGCTTGCAGGGCATCGGGGATGATCCTGACGGAGAAGTTGCTGCTCGACCACATCGAGCGTGTTCCCCCGCATCCTCGGGGCTGATCTTAAAGGACATCTAATGGATGTCCTCAGGTTCACCAATATGAGAGGAGGCGATCAGAAAATACTTGAGGATTTCATGAGAGAAAGGGCATCCAGGGATTGTGCCTGTACCTGTCATGACAACATTCATGAGGATCTGATCGATGGCTATCCGTCGAGACATCCCCTCATCGAGAAATGGGTGAAACCGAACGCCTGGTCTGGGATTCGCTGGATGATGCGGACAGGAGAATGATCCAATAGGATCGCATATACTACGGTACAGGTTGCGGCGGCGGCAAAGCAGAGGTGAATTTCTATGGAGTTATCGGTATAAGGCGATTCGACTAGTTCATTCCCGGGCTCCGACATACTGTTTCAATCAGTAAAAGAATCACTATTAGGAGTGTCGGCGAAGAATCCATAACCACTTCATGGTTTGAACATGAGTATGGTTTGAAGAGGATTGTTTGATTCTCTGGAGATGATCCGGCTGTCTACTCGGCCAGGGACGAGAATGCTGTGCGCTCCCTGCATATGCGGGGATAATCCCATTGGCGGTGTGGCTGGTGCGGCAGTAGGAAAGTGCTCCTTGGCATCCGCGGGGACAATCCTGCAGGGGAATCGGAAGGATACCCTCATGT
>NZ_NPOQ01000011.1:0-1062 GCF_003688305.1 Bifidobacterium sp. wkB344
CAGGCCTTATCCTTGGTTGCCATTTTTCTCATGAAATCCTCGTCCATAGCCATTCATCTCCTCTCATCTTTACGAACATGAGGGTATCCTTCCGATTCCCCTGCAGGATTGTCCCCGCGGATGCCAAGGAGCACTTTCCTACTGCCGCACCAGCCACACCGCCAATGGGATTATCCCCGCATATGCAGGGAGCGCACAGCATTCTCGTCCCTGGCCGAGTAGACAGCCGGATCATCTCCAGAGAATCAAACAATCCTCTTCAAACCATACTCATGTTCAAACCATGAAGTGGTTATGGATTCTTCGCCGACACTCCTAATAGTGATTCTTTTACTGATTGAAACAGTATGTCGGAGCCCGGGAATGAACTAGTCGAATCGCCTTATACCGATAACTCCATAGAAATTCACCTCTGCTTTGCCGCCGCCGCAACCTGTACCGTAGTATATGCGATCCTATTGGATCATTCTCCTGTCCGCATCATCCAGCGAATCCCAGACCAGGCGTTCGGTTTCACCCATTTCTCGATGAGGGGATGTCTCGACGGATAGCCATCGATCAGATCCTCATGAATGTTGTCATGACAGGTACAGGCACAATCCCTGGATGCCCTTTCTCTCATGAAATCCTCAAGTATTTTCTGATCGCCTCCTCTCATATTGGTGAACCTGAGGACATCCATTAGATGTCCTTTAAGATCAGCCCCGAGGATGCGGGGGAACACGCTCGATGTGGTCGAGCAGCAACTTCTCCGTCAGGATCATCCCCGATGCCCTGCAAGCCGCCTGTAGAATCATCCCCGCGGATGCAGGGAGCACCTCGGCAAGCCAGAGGATTGGTCCGACGGCAAGGGATCATCCCCGCGGATGCGGGGAGCACCGACTGGAAGACCAACCCACAGACACAGGTGAAGGATCATCCCCGCGGATGCGGGGAGCACAATATCCTTCATCGTTCTTCCCTTGCTCTCTCGGGATCATCCCCGCGGATGCGGGGAGCACCAGCCTCGTCGGGATTGTCTGGAGCACCCTTAGGGATCATCCCCGCGGATGCGGGGAGCAC
>NZ_NPOQ01000020.1:0-970 GCF_003688305.1 Bifidobacterium sp. wkB344
CTATAGGAACTAAACGCGTTGTTTTAGGTTCTGTGTGTGGGTTTGGTTGTGTGTTGGTCAGAGTGTGGTGTTGGGGTATCTGACTGGTGTGTGGAACTCGTTCCAGTTGATGGCGGTGCCGTAGTGTTCGGGCTCGTCCTGTTCCTGTCTGGTTTCCCGTTTGGGTGCTGGTTGTGGCTGCTGGTGTTCGTCCCTGATCAGGCTGGCGGGGTCGGGGGTTGTCGGTTTTCATGTAGCAGTGCCATTCGCAGGCGCGTCTCATGTGGCTCTCGGGTAGGCCGTGGTGTTGCAGGAGGGTGCGTTTGATGGGTGGGTTGACTCCTCCTTCCAGCCGGTTGGTGGTGCGTTCCACTGGCCCGCCGGCGGTGAGTTCGGGTTCCGGGAAGGCGAAGAGCTGCCTGTCTTGGAAGAGGTGTTCGGGCCTGCGGTAGCAGCGGCGGAGTTCCTGGTGGGTCCACCACCAGGATTGGTGGCTGGCTTTGGGGTTGGCTGGGTCGTCCTTGGCCATGGTGCGTTCGTCGATGAGGGTTTTCCATCTTTCGTGCCAGGCGTTCAAGGCCTCACCCCAACGCACCGCTTCCTCGATGGCATGGACCCGGGTGAGCTGGTCGGAGAGTCGCTTGAGTTCCTTGCCGGCCTGAAGTCGTGGTTTGAGTGTCAGGTCGGTTTTGGTGTTGCGTTGCACGTGCACCAGGCAGCGTTGGATGCGCGTGCCCGGCCAGCAAGGCATGGCAGGCTTTCTGCACGCCGCGAAGGCCGTCGGTGATGAGCACGTCGGGCCCGGGGATGCGGGAGGACAGGGCCGTGCAGGCCGCCGTGTTCTCCTGATGGCACCACTGCCGGTCGATGACCTGGCCCGTCTGCCCGTCGATCGCTATCAGGAGGCACCAGCCGTGTGCCATATACGTGCCGTCGGCCATGAGCGTGTGATGGACCACCCCGTCCGGTGTGATTGCCGGCTTGATGTTCC
>NZ_NPOQ01000022.1:0-554 GCF_003688305.1 Bifidobacterium sp. wkB344
GACGGGTCGAGCAGGGACGAAAGTCGGAGATAGTGATCCGGTGCCGGCGTACGGACGCGGCATCGCTCAACGGATAAAAGGTACCCCGGGGATAACAGGCTGATCATCCCCAAGAGTCCATATCGACGGGATGGTTTGGCACCTCGATGTCGGCTCGTCGCATCCTGGGGCTGGAGCAGGTCCCAAGGGTTCGGCCGTTCGCCGATTAAAGCGGCACGCGAGCTGGGTTCAGAACGTCGTGAGACAGTTTGGTCTCTATCCTCTGCGCTCGTTGGAATCTTGAGGAGCCCTGCCCATAGTACGAGAGGACCTGGGTGGACGAACCTCTGGTATGCCGGTTGTCGCGCCAGCGGCACGGCCGGTTGGCTACGTTCGGATGGGATAACCGCTGAAAGCATCTAAGCGGGAAGCCCCCTCCAAGATAAGGATTCCATGAAGCCTTCGGGCTTCTGAAGACCCCATGCAGAACACATGGTCGATAGACCGGACGTGGACACCCCGCAAGGGGCGGAGCCGACCGGCACTAATGGTCGAAGACAACACACCATCCACCC
>NZ_NPOQ01000027.1:0-478 GCF_003688305.1 Bifidobacterium sp. wkB344
CACCGAAATGCATTTCGGAGAGAACCAGCTATCACGGAATTTGATTGGCCTTTCACCCCTAGCCCCAGGTCATCGGCCCGGTTTTCAACCCAGGTCCGTTCGGTCCTCCACGCGGTCTTACCCGCGCTTCAACCTGCCCAGGGCTAGATCATCCCGCTTCGGGTCCAGGACACGCGACTGGAAACGCCCTTATCGGACTCGCTTTCGCTACGGCTGCCCCACACGGGTTAGCCTCGCCACGCACCACTGACTCGCAGACTCATTTTTCGATAGGCACGCCGTCACCCCGAAAGGCTCCGACGGATTGTAGGCACACGGTTTCAGAAACTCTTTCACTCCCCTCCCGGGGTGCTTTTCACCTTTCCCTCACGGTACTCGTACGCTATCGGTCAGACAGGAATATTCAGGCTTACCCCACGGTCGGGGCCGATTCACACGGGATTCCACGAGTCCCGCGCTACTTGGGAACAAGAACCGG
>NZ_NPOQ01000006.1:0-383 GCF_003688305.1 Bifidobacterium sp. wkB344
CACCTACCAGGCCAAGCCGGCCACGGTCAGGCTCACCGCCTTCAAGCACCTGGAAGGCCGGGGCCTGAAAGCCGGGGAGTTCGACTTCCTCCTGCAGAACACCAAGGGCGGGAAGCCGGCCCAGGCATCCAACAAGGCCGACGGGACCGTCGCATTCCCCGACCAGACCCTGACCGAGGCCGGCGACTACACGTACTCCGTGAGCGAGGCCCAGGGCAGCCTGCCCGGCATCACCTACGACCAGAAGACGCACCGGATCACCGTCCACGTCACCGACGACCAGCAAGGCCAGCTCCAAGCCACCATCGACGGCAACAACCCCACCTTCACCAACACCTACCAGGCCAAGCCAGCCAACCCCGACACCACCGCCACCACTCACC
>NZ_NPOQ01000010.1:0-314 GCF_003688305.1 Bifidobacterium sp. wkB344
ACCCCGCCGACGGCAGCAAGCCCACACAGTCAACCGTGAAAACCGGCACCCTCGCCACTCCCCCGCAACAGAACCCGCAACGTGAGGGCTTCCGCTTCGACGGGTGGACACTCGACGGGCAGCCCTATGACTTCCAGACACCCATCCTTCGGGACACGAGTCTGAAAGCCCAATGGACCAAGGTCACGGACTGGACGCTGAGCCCGGACCACGGGCCCGCCACCGGAGCCCAGCTGACCATCAGCCCACCCGACAGGCAGGAACCTCAATTCGCCAGCATTCACACTGCAGGAGAGCAGGTTGTCAGCCTGACC
>NZ_NPOQ01000019.1:0-200 GCF_003688305.1 Bifidobacterium sp. wkB344
GCTTGACATGTGCCGGACGGCCGCGGAGACGCGGTTTCCCTTCGGGGCCGGTTCACAGGTGGTGCATGGTCGTCGTCAGCTCGTGTCGTGAGATGTTGGGTCAAGTCCCGCAACGAGCGCAACCCTCGCCTCGTGTTGCCAGCACGTTATGGTGGGAACTCACGGGGGACCGCCGGGGTTAACCCGGAGGAAGGTGGGGA
>NZ_NPOQ01000021.1:0-7608 GCF_003688305.1 Bifidobacterium sp. wkB344
TCCCCCAGGAGCTGGAGGAGTCGGCCATGATCGACGGGGCCAGCATCCCGCGCACCTTCTTCGGGATCGTGGTGCCGATCATGCGTCCCTCGATCGTGTCGGTGGCGATCCTGGAGGCCATGTGGATCTGGAACGACTTCCTGCTGCCCTACCTGACCCTGGACATGCGCCGGTTCAAGACCATGAGCATCGCCATCCAGTACCTGAAGGGCGGGTACGGTTCGGTGGACATGGGCGCCATGATGGGCTGCCTGGTCCTGGCCATCATCCCCATCATCGTCTTCTACCTGATCTGCCAGAAATACATCATCAAAGGCGTCCTCGCCGGCGCCGTCAAAGGATAAACCAAAAGCTACACCGGTTTGCAGTGGGCTATCATGGAAACCGGCAACACGATATAGAGCGAGTGCCGTTGCCGGTTTCCTGCCCTTTCCCGTCTTGGGGGTTCCGTTGAGTTTTCTTTCTCCTGATTCAGGCTTCATGAGAGGTCTTGCCGATCTTATTGATGCCATATGGATCAACATCCTCATGGTGGTCACGTCAATTCCCCTGATATCCATCGGAGCCGCTCTGACCGCCGGTCATGACGCCGCCAGAAGAAGCCTTGAAGGGCGAGGACATGTAACAGCAAACTATTTTCGTGCCTTCCGTTCAAACTTCATCAAGGCAACCATGATCTGGCTCGTTTTCGGGCCATTGCTGTTGCTGTTGATCTACGCTTGGGTAGTTCTCCAAATCACGCCCTTGTTGATCATCAAGTTTGCTTTCAGTATTTTGTGGGTGCTGGGGTTCGAGTGGGTATGGGCCTTGCAGTCCCGTTTTGAGAACACCGTTGGTCGTACCTTGTTTAATGCATGGGTATTTGCCTTGGCTAATCTTGGGAGAACTTTGATCATGGTGCTTTTTGACGCTGCGTATCTTGTTCTGCTGGTCCTGTCGTGGTTCTACATGCCGCAAGGGCTCTTCTTGTTGCTCCTTCTCGGTTATGGGACTTTGATCATGGTGCATACGCCTTTGCTTAATGGTGCTTTTAAGCATTTTGTTGCAAATGCCCCGATGGCACGACCTACTGCTGTTGAAGCAGGTCGGAAGAAGACCGCTGACTGAGGTTGGCTCGCAATATTACAATGAGGGTCCATGGTTACACTTCAGGATGTCGCTCGAGCGGCAGGTGTTTCGATTGCCACGGCGTCCTGGGCAATCAATAACAACAAGAACGTCAGGATTCCCGAGTCCACCATGAGGAAGGTCCGGAAGGTTGCGGCGGATCTAGGCTACAGGCAGAATGCCATGGCCCGCAGCCTTGCCAGAGGGCGATCCGACCTGATCGGGTTTATTAGCGATGGAGTGGCTACTTCTCCCTTTGCCGGACAGGTCATACAGGGCGCTCAGGATGAAGCTTGGCGCAACGGGAAGATCCTGCTGATTGTCGATACGCATGGAGACCCTGATATTGAGCGCAGAGCTTGTGCTTTCATGCTGGAACGGCAAGTAGAGGGAATCGTGTATTCGTCTTGGGTTCACCATGAGGTTCGTCCTCCCGCGGACTTGGCTCGGGTGAATTCCGTCCTCGTGAATTGCTTTGACCGCCTGGGTCGATTCCCGGCAGTGGTACCGGATGAAGTCCAGGGAGGCCGCACGGCTACGGAAATGCTGACAAATGCGGGTCATAAGCGCATAGCGTTCGTCAATGCCACCGAACAGACGCCAGCATCGCAGGGCAGACTGCAAGGGTATAAGGAGGCTCTGGCTGCAGCTGGATTGAAGTACGACCCGGACATGGTGATGACATGCACGGTGGATCAGGAAGGCGGGTACGGCATCATGTCTCAGGTCATGCAGACCGGTGCTACAGCGGTGTTCTGCCATAACGATCGCACTGCCATGGGTTTGTTTGATGCACTTCGAGAACGAGGAATGCATGTACCAGACGATATTTCAGTGGTGGGATTCGACAATCAGAAATTAATTTCCGCCCATCTTCATCCAGCGCTATCCACAGTCGGCCTGCCGCAGTATGACCTCGGGGTGCTTGGAATTCGCACGCTGCTGCAGCGCGAGGATGTCGGCGAGAAGGGCGAGGGCGGCAGTGCTAATGCTGCTAGCCAGAACGGCCCCTATTCGCCCATCAGGGTGGCCTGCCCTTCAGTGCCTCGTGACTCCATACGTATCCTCGCGGCTTCTTGATTTATGGATCACTGGGATACGAGGTATCTGTGTTGGCCTACGAAGTCCTTCCTTTAAAGTCGATGTCCTTCGGTTCATGACCTTGTTTGACTTTTAACACGAGTCGAATATAATGAGTGCTTAATCGCTTAAACAATGATGTAGCTAAGGATCCGACATATACGATCCTCGACGGAAAGGTTGCAATGACCAAGCTGTATTATCAATTCCCGGGCACCTGGTTCGGAGACTGCATGCCCTTCGGCAAGGGAGATGAGTTCTTCCTCTTCCATCAGCGCGATAACCGGGACCCTGAACCATTCGGTAAACCGTTTGGGTGGGACTTGGCGACGACTAAGGACTTTGTTCATTATCGGGATTGTGGCGTTGCCATTCCGCGAGGTGGAGACGAAGATCAGGATCAATTTATATATGCTGGAAGTGTCTGTGAGGGTGAAGGCGCTTATCATGCCTTCTACACCGCCTATAACAGGGATTACTCTGCGCAGGGAAAGCCGGCGCAGGTCCTCATGCATGCAGTGAGTCATGACCTCTACCATTGGACGAAGACTCAAGATGCCCTGACCTTCTCGCCCCAGGAAGGCTACGATCCTGATGATTGGCGAGACCCTTGGGTTATCCGCGACGATGAGCATGACCGCTATCTATTGATCCTTGGCGCGCGTAAGCAGGGTCCCAAAACCGTACAGTCGGGACGAACCGTGGCATTCTCGTCAAAAGACCTAGAGCACTGGAGTTTTGAAGGTGATTTCTGGGCGCCCAACCTTTACACCATGCATGAGATGCCTGATCTTTTCAAAATGGGCGATTGGTGGTATCACATCATCACTGAATACAGCGACAAGCATGGAATGGTCTACAGAATGGCCCACTCGCTCGAGGGGCCCTGGACTGCTCCTACCGACGATGCATTTGATGGCAGCGCCTACTACGCCGGCCGCACCTTTGAACTGAACGGCAAGCGGATAATGTTCGGCTGGGTCGGCACCAAGGAAAACGAAGATGACAGATCCAATTATGAATGGGGCGGGACTTTCGTTCCTCATCAGGTCTATCAGCGTGAGGATGGCTCACTTGGCGTGCGGCCGGCTGACACCCTCTGGAGTGCTTTCGATCACCGTCGCAGGATCACAGACCTCAACTTAGATGCTTCGGCTGGACGAACAGAGAAGACCGTTGTCCAAGACAGCGGTGATCTGTATTCGTTCGAGGCGGACCTGACTTTCTCTCCAGGAACTCGTTCATTTGGTCTGCGGCTGAATGAAAACGAAGAGACTGGTGAGTCCTACCAGTTCATCTTCAAGGTGGGCGAGAACAGGTTCCTATTTGAAAACAACCCCAACTATCCCTGGTTCGCCAATATGAACATAGGTTTGGAAAGGCCGCTTGAATTGGTTGCAGGGCAGAAGTACCACCTGCAGCTTGTAGTTGACGACACTATTGCCACCCTATATGTAAATGGCGTGGCTTTGAATTCCAGGATGTACAAGAGGCCTGGCGACCATCTGGGAATCTTTGTGACAGAGGGGTCGTTGCAGACCACCAACATGACATTTTCCAACACGTTGAAAGAGGGGTGACTTCCTTAGCTGTTGAGATTTGATCGCCGACGCCTGGCGACGTTGCCACAGGTGTCGGCGAGCCAAGCAATGAACCATTGAGCTTAAGCGTTTATCCGATTGCCGAAAGGCACGAATAAGCGCCCGATAAAGTAGTCGGTCAAAGAGTAATGGAGTAATGATGAGGAAAATCACTAAAGCAGTGGCTCTGGCAGGAGCGCTCGCTATGTCCCTAGGCGGATTAAGCGCATGCGGAGGCTCTCAGGCCAGCGCCGACAAGGGACACGTCTATTATTTAAGCGCCAAACCCGAGCAACAGGATGAGTTCAAGGATTTGGCCAAGCAGTTCACCAAGGATACCGGTGTACCCGTTGATGTGTCTGTTGCCTCTTCCGGTACGTATGAGCAGTCCTTGAAGAGCGAGCTGGCCAAATCCAACGCGCCCACTATGTTCGACGTTGATAACAATGATTTCCAGAACTGGGGAGATTACTATCGCGACATGTCCGGGACGAAGATCTACAAGGATCTGAAGAATCAGGACTATGCCCTTAAGCTCAAGGACAAGGTTGTAGCCGTTCCCTTCGTCATGGAACGCTATGGCATTATCTATAACAAAGCACTGATGAAGAAGTACTTCGATGCTAAATGGTCCAGCATAAAGTCCATAGACAAGGTCAACAACTTCAAGGCGTTGAAGACTGTTGCTGATGAAATCCAAGAGCACAAGGACGACCTCGGAGTGAAGGGCGCCTTCAGCTCAGCAGGGTTCGACAGCAGCTCCAACAAGAGGTTTGGAGATCAGCTCGCCCACATTCCGGTCTACTACGAGTACCGGGACCAGAATACCGAGGAAGAGCCTCCGACACTTACCGGAAAATACATGGATAACTTCAAGAACATCTTTGATTTGTATCTGAAGGATTCCACAACTCCGGCATCGCAGCTTTCGAGCGCCACGATGGACGACTCCAACAGCGAATTTGCGACCAAGCAGTCTGTGTTTCTGCAGAATGGTTCCTGGGGCTATCCTCAGATCAAGGATCAGGATGTGGCTGACAAGGATATCGGAGTCCTGCCCATCTACATTGGCGTGCCGGGCGAAGAAAAGTCTGGGCTGACAGTCAGCTTCATGTACTTTGCCACCAACAAAAATGCTTCGGACAAGGATCGAAAGGCTACCGAGCAATTCCTGAATTACATTTTGGAGAACGACAAGGCCCGCAAGATCTTCACTGATGATATGGGCTTCGAGACGCCATTCAAGTCCTATGAAAAGGCAGGATTCAAGTCGAAGAACCCCGTGCAAAGGGCCAATGACGCATATGCCAAAGCCGGTGACTACGACACCGTTATTCATCCTCTTCCCAGTGCACAGTGGGTGGCTTCGCTTAGTGATGCCATGCTTGAATACGCCCAGGGCACCGGAAGTTGGTCAAAAGTCACCTCCGCCTTTGTAGACGGTTGGGCAAAGGAGTACAAGACCACTCACTGAAACCAATGGGATAACCATCAGTTGACCATGTTGGACATCCCACCGGAATCTGGTGGGATGTCCTCTCCGGCCCAGGATGCTGAGATAGCGTTCTTGGCTCCAATCCAGCGGGGGCTTGATTTTCCGCAACCAATCTGGTGCGGAACTGTATGAAATGAGATGGGTCATGGGTGTAAAAACAAAATCTGCGTTTGCCATAGGTCTTGCATGCGCAATGGTCATGGCATCCGCCGCGTGCGGCGGTACCTCAGCCTCAGAAGCAAAGGGCCGAGTGTACATGATCAGCCAGAAAGTGGAAAACAACGATCAGTTCCTCCAACTCGGAAAGCAATTCACCAAAGATACAGGCATACCGTTTGATTTGATTTCCCCCTCTGCCGACAGCTATGAGCAGACTTTGAAGAGTGAGCTGGCCAAGAGCAAAGCTCCGACTATCATCGGCCTCGACAACAACGACTATCCCAACTGGTCGGATTATTGCGCGGATCTGTCCAAAACACGCATGTACAAAGACCTTACGGATCCGAATTACGTACTCAAGACCGGGAAAAAAGTGGGCGCCATTCCGTTCGTTCTGGACCGCTATGGCATCATCTATAACAAAGCTATTTTAAATAAATACTTTAAAGCGTCGTGGGCCAGCATCCGCTCAGTGGATGCCATCAGAGGATTCGACAGCTTGAAAACCGTGGCCGACGAAATTCAAAGTCACAAAGACGAGCTTGGAGTCAAAGGAGCCTTCACGTCCGCCGGATTCGAATCAAGCTCTATCCGACGATATGGTGACCAGCTGGCTCATATACCGGTCTACTACGAGTATCGAGATAAGAACGTCACAGAGTTGCCGGCAACTGTATCTGATAAATATATGCCCAATCTCAAGAAGATCTTTGATTTGTATGTGAAAGACGAGACCGTTGCGCCGACCCAACTTTCCAGTGCGACATTCGACGATGCTGTTTCCGAGTTCGGTCTTGGCGACGCAGTTTTCATTCAAACGGGATCCTGGGCATATCCGCAATTAAAAAATCAGGAGGTTGCCGACAAGGATATGGGGGTTCTGCCCATATATATGGGTGTGCCGGGAGAGGACAAAGCAGGACTGACCATAAGCTCTAACTACTTTGCCATCAATTCAAAGATATCTCCGGAGGACCGGCGAGCCACGGAGAAGTTCATGTCATGGATGCTGGATAAGGACAGTGCCAGGAAAATCGTCACGGACACCATGGGATTCGAAACCCCATTCAAGTCATACGCGAAGGCCGGGTACAAGACAAAGAACCCAATCCTCCGCGCCAATGATGCTTACGCCAAGCGTGGCTGCTATGACATAATCATCCGTCCTCTGCCCACCCAGCAATGGTCGCTGAGTCTGGGCAATGCCATGTTGGAGTATGCCCAGGGCACCGGGCCTTGGTCCGGCGTTGAGTCGGCCTTTGTCAACGGTTGGGCTTCTGAGTACAAGACCACACATAAGTGATGAACTGATACGGCCGGCCCTGCGTTTCAAAGCTGGGCCGGTTTCAAGGTTCTAGTGCAGACTGCATGATTCCAGGTTTGGAGGTTTCAGTGATTTCGATGGTTGGTCGGTCGATTCGTAGGTGGTGGGGGTTGTTTGTGTTGCCTACGTTGTTGGCGTTTGTGGTTGGTTTTGTGGTGCCGTTTGTGATGGGTGTGTATTTGAGTTTTTGCCGGTTCACGACGGTGGTGGATGCCCGGTTTGTGGGGTTGGGCAATTATGCGGCGGCGTTGTCGGATAAAGAGTTCTGGCATGCGATGGTGTATACGGTGGCGTTCACGGTGGTGACGACTGTGGTCATCAATGTGTGTGGTTTCGCGGTGGCGTATATGCTGACCAAGGCGATCCGTGGGGCGAATGTGTTCCGTTCGGTGTTCTTCATGCCGAATCTGATCGGTGGGATCATCCTGGGGTATATCTGGCTGCTGTTGTTGAACGGCGTGCTGCAGCATTGGGGTCGTTCGATCACGTATTCGGGGGTGTATGGCTTCTGGGGGATGGTGCTGTTGTATTGCTGGCAGCAGATCGGCTATATGATGATCATTTACATTGCCGGTCTTCAGGCGTTGCCTGGGGATGTGGTGGAGGCCGCTTCGGTTGACGGGGCCAGCGGCCGTCAGATCCTGTTCCGGATCACGTTGCCGTTGATGATGCCTTCGATCACGGTGTGCACGTTTTTGACGATGACCAACGGGTTCAAGATGTTCGATCAGAATCTGGCGTTGACCAATGGGGCGCCGTCGAACACGTCGGAGCTGTTGGCGTTGAACATCTACCGTACCTTCTACGGGCGTACGGGCTTCGAGGGCGTGGGCCAGGCGAAGGCGGTGGTGTTCTTCGTGATC
>NZ_NPOQ01000015.1:0-1188 GCF_003688305.1 Bifidobacterium sp. wkB344
GTGGCGAGGCTAACCCGTGTGGGGCAGCCGTAGCGAAAGCGAGTCCGATAAGGGCGTTCCAGTCGCGTGTCCTGGACCCGAAGCGGGATGATCTAGCCCTGGGCAGGTTGAAGCGCGGGTAAGACCGCGTGGAGGACCGAACGGACCTGGGTTGAAAACCGGGCCGATGACCTGGGGCTAGGGGTGAAAGGCCAATCAAATTCCGTGATAGCTGGTTCTCTCCGAAATGCATTTCGGTGCAGCGTCGCGTGAGTGCCTCCATGGGGTAGAGCTACTGGATGCTTGAGGGCCCGTATCGGGTACCGACAGCAGCCAAACTCCGAATACGTGTGAGGTGTATCGCGGCCGTGAGTCGGCGGGGGATAAGCTCCGTCGTCGAGAGGGAGACAGCCCAGATCGTCGTCTAAGGTCCCTAAGCGCGTGCTAAGTGGGAAAGGATGTGGAGTCGCATAGACAGCCAGGAGGTTGGCTCAGAAGCAGCCATCCTTGAAAGAGTGCGTAACAGCTCACTGGTCTAGTGGTTCCGCGCCGATAATGTAGCGGGGCTCAAGCACGCCACCGAAGACGCGGCAGCGCAGTTTGCTGTGCTGGGTAGGAGAGCGTTCCGCGTGGGGCGAAGCGGCGGCGTGAGCCGGCCGTGGACCGCGTGGAAGTGAGAATGCAGACATGAGTAGCGAGAGGCGGGTGAGAATCCCGTCCGCTGGATGACCAAGGGTTCCGGGGCCACGTTCGTCGTCCCCGGGTGAGTCGGGTCCTAAGGCGAGGCCGACAGGCGTAGTCGAATGGATGAAGGAGTCGATATTCTCCTACCGGCGTCAAGCCGTCCAATCCAAGACGTGGAAGCGTGCCCTTACCTGTGTCGGGTGATGGTCTTCGGACCGTCCGATGGCATGGGACCGGCGTGTGGATGCGTGGCGGGTAGCGCGGGAGTGACACGGAACGGGAGCCGGGCCGCGGTGGTGGTTATCCGTGGTCAAGCATGCGGCGCGTCGGGCAGGCAAATCCGCCCGGCATGAGCGCGAGGTGTGATGATGGGGGGTCTTGTGCCCCGAATCCGGTGTGCCGTTCCGTCGAGAAAAGCTTCGGCGTGAGGAGTGGCGCCGCCCGTACCCTAAACCGACACTGGTGGTCAGGTAGAGTATACCAAAGCGATCGAGCGAATCCTGGTCAAGGAACTCGGCAAATCAC
>NZ_NPOQ01000023.1:0-2414 GCF_003688305.1 Bifidobacterium sp. wkB344
CCGGTTCTTGTTCCCAAGTAGCGCGGGACTCGTGGAATCCCGTGTGAATCGGCCCCGACCGTGGGGTAAGCCTGAATATTCCTGTCTGACCGATAGCGTACGAGTACCGTGAGGGAAAGGTGAAAAGCACCCCGGGAGGGGAGTGAAAGAGTTTCTGAAACCGTGTGCCTACAATCCGTCGGAGCCTTTCGGGGTGACGGCGTGCCTATCGAAAAATGAGTCTGCGAGTCAGTGGTGCGTGGCGAGGCTAACCCGTGTGGGGCAGCCGTAGCGAAAGCGAGTCCGATAAGGGCGTTCCAGTCGCGTGTCCTGGACCCGAAGCGGGATGATCTAGCCCTGGGCAGGTTGAAGCGCGGGTAAGACCGCGTGGAGGACCGAACGGACCTGGGTTGAAAACCGGGCCGATGACCTGGGGCTAGGGGTGAAAGGCCAATCAAATTCCGTGATAGCTGGTTCTCTCCGAAATGCATTTCGGTGCAGCGTCGCGTGAGTGCCTCCATGGGGTAGAGCTACTGGATGCTTGAGGGCCCGTATCGGGTACCGACAGCAGCCAAACTCCGAATACGTGTGAGGTGTATCGCGGCAGTGAGTCGGCGGGGGATAAGCTCCGTCGTCGAGAGGGAGACAGCCCAGATCGTCGTCTAAGGTCCCTAAGCGCGTGCTAAGTGGGAAAGGATGTGGAGTCGCATAGACAGCCAGGAGGTTGGCTCAGAAGCAGCCATCCTTGAAAGAGTGCGTAACAGCTCACTGGTCTAGTGGTTCCGCGCCGATAATGTAGCGGGGCTCAAGCACGCCACCGAAGACGCGGCAGCGCAGTTTGCTGTGCTGGGTAGGAGAGCGTTCCGCGTGGGGCGAAGCGGCGGCGTGAGCCGGCCGTGGACCGCGTGGAAGTGAGAATGCAGACATGAGTAGCGAGAGGCGGGTGAGAATCCCGTCCGCTGGATGACCAAGGGTTCCGGGGCCACGTTCGTCGTCCCCGGGTGAGTCGGGTCCTAAGGCGAGGCCGACAGGCGTAGTCGAATGGATGAAGGAGTCGATATTCTCCTACCGGCGTCAAGCCGTCCAATCCAAGACGTGGAAGCGTGCCCTTACCCGTGTCGGGTGATGGTCTTCGGACCGTCCGATGGCATGGGACCGGCGTGTGGATGCGTGGCGGGTAGCGCGGGAGTGACACGGAACGGGAGCCGGGCCGCGGTGGTGGTTATCCGTGGTCAAGCATGCGGCGCGTCGGGCAGGCAAATCCGCCCGGCATGAGCGCGAGGTGTGATGATGGGGGGTCTTGTGCCCCGAATCCGGTGTGCCGTTCCGTCGAGAAAAGCTTCGGCGTGAGGAGTGGCGCCGCCCGTACCCTAAACCGACACTGGTGGTCAGGTAGAGTATACCAAAGCGATCGAGCGAATCCTGGTCAAGGAACTCGGCAAATCACTCCCGTGCCTTCGGTATAAGGGAGGCCCCTGCCGGTGAGGCGCCTTGCGCGCGGAGCCGGTGGGGGCGGCACAGACCAGGGGGTAGCGACTGTTTACCAAAAACACAGGTGCATGCGAAGACGTAAGTCGCTGTATATGCACTGACGCCTGCCCGGTGCCGGAAGGTTAAGAGGATCCGTCATCCCTCTTCGGAGGGGGCAGCGGTGAATTCAAGCCCCGGTAAACGGCGGTGGTAACTATAACCATCCTAAGGTAGCGAAATTCCTTGTCGGGTAAGTTCCGACCTGCACGAATGGCGTAACGACTTCCCCACTGTCTCGACCAGGAGCTCGGCGAAATTGCAGTACGAGTAAAGATGCTCGTTAAGCGCAGAAGGACGAAAAGACCCCGGGACCTTTACTATACCTTGGTATTGGCGTTAGGTGCGGACTGTGTAGCATAGGCGGGAGGCTTCGAAGCGGGTGCGCCAGCATCCGTGGAGCCGGAATGTGAAATACCGCTCTGTCCTCATCTGGCCTCTAACCTCGGCCGGTCATCCCGGCCAGGGACAGTGCCTGGCGGGTAGTTTAACTGGGGCGGTTGCCTCCCAAAGAGTAACGGAGGCGCCCAAGGGTTCCCTCAGCCCGGTTGGCAATCGGGTGTTGAGTGCAATCGCACAAGGGAGCTTGACTGCGAGACCGACGGGTCGAGCAGGGACGAAAGTCGGAGATAGTGATCCGGTGCCGGCGTACGGACGCGGCATCGCTCAACGGATAAAAGGTACCCCGGGGATAACAGGCTGATCATCCCCAAGAGTCCATATCGACGGGATGGTTTGGCACCTCGATGTCGGCTCGTCGCATCCTGGGGCTGGAGCAGGTCCCAAGGGTTCGGCCGTTCGCCGATTAAAGCGGCACGCGAGCTGGGTTCAGAACGTCGTGAGACAGTTTGGTCTCTATCCTCTGCGCTCGTTGGAATCTTGAGGAGCCCTGCCCATAGTACGAGAGG
>NZ_NPOQ01000025.1:0-2366 GCF_003688305.1 Bifidobacterium sp. wkB344
TTCCAGTCGCGTGTCCTGGACCCGAAGCGGGATGATCTAGCCCTGGGCAGGTTGAAGCGCGGGTAAGACCGCGTGGAGGACCGAACGGACCTGGGTTGAAAACCGGGCCGATGACCTGGGGCTAGGGGTGAAAGGCCAATCAAATTCCGTGATAGCTGGTTCTCTCCGAAATGCATTTCGGTGCAGCGTCGCGTGAGTGCCTCCATGGGGTAGAGCTACTGGATGCTTGAGGGCCCGTATCGGGTACCGACAGCAGCCAAACTCCGAATACGTGTGAGGTGTATCGCGGCAGTGAGTCGGCGGGGGATAAGCTCCGTCGTCGAGAGGGAGACAGCCCAGATCGTCGTCTAAGGTCCCTAAGCGCGTGCTAAGTGGGAAAGGATGTGGAGTCGCATAGACAGCCAGGAGGTTGGCTCAGAAGCAGCCATCCTTGAAAGAGTGCGTAACAGCTCACTGGTCTAGTGGTTCCGCGCCGATAATGTAGCGGGGCTCAAGCACGCCACCGAAGACGCGGCAGCGCAGTTTGCTGTGCTGGGTAGGAGAGCGTTCCGCGTGGGGCGAAGCGGCGGCGTGAGCCGGCCGTGGACCGCGTGGAAGTGAGAATGCAGACATGAGTAGCGAGAGGCGGGTGAGAATCCCGTCCGCTGGATGACCAAGGGTTCCGGGGCCACGTTCGTCGTCCCCGGGTGAGTCGGGTCCTAAGGCGAGGCCGACAGGCGTAGTCGAATGGATGAAGGAGTCGATATTCTCCTACCGGCGTCAAGCCGTCCAATCCAAGACGTGGAAGCGTGCCCTTACCCGTGTCGGGTGATGGTCTTCGGACCGTCCGATGGCATGGGACCGGCGTGTGGATGCGTGGCGGGTAGCGCGGGAGTGACACGGAACGGGAGCCGGGCCGCGGTGGTGGTTATCCGTGGTCAAGCATGCGGCGCGTCGGGCAGGCAAATCCGCCCGGCATGAGCGCGAGGTGTGATGATGGGGGGTCTTGTGCCCCGAATCCGGTGTGCCGTTCCGTCGAGAAAAGCTTCGGCGTGAGGAGTGGCGCCGCCCGTACCCTAAACCGACACTGGTGGTCAGGTAGAGTATACCAAAGCGATCGAGCGAATCCTGGTCAAGGAACTCGGCAAATCACTCCCGTGCCTTCGGTATAAGGGAGGCCCCTGCCGGTGAGGCGCCTTGCGCGCGGAGCCGGTGGGGGCGGCACAGACCAGGGGGTAGCGACTGTTTACCAAAAACACAGGTGCATGCGAAGACGTAAGTCGCTGTATATGCACTGACGCCTGCCCGGTGCCGGAAGGTTAAGAGGATCCGTCATCCCTCTTCGGAGGGGGCAGCGGTGAATTCAAGCCCCGGTAAACGGCGGTGGTAACTATAACCATCCTAAGGTAGCGAAATTCCTTGTCGGGTAAGTTCCGACCTGCACGAATGGCGTAACGACTTCCCCACTGTCTCGACCAGGAGCTCGGCGAAATTGCAGTACGAGTAAAGATGCTCGTTAAGCGCAGAAGGACGAAAAGACCCCGGGACCTTTACTATACCTTGGTATTGGCGTTAGGTGCGGACTGTGTAGCATAGGCGGGAGGCTTCGAAGCGGGTGCGCCAGCATCCGTGGAGCCGGAATGTGAAATACCGCTCTGTCCTCATCTGGCCTCTAACCTCGGCCGGTCATCCCGGCCAGGGACAGTGCCTGGCGGGTAGTTTAACTGGGGCGGTTGCCTCCCAAAGAGTAACGGAGGCGCCCAAGGGTTCCCTCAGCCCGGTTGGCAATCGGGTGTTGAGTGCAATCGCACAAGGGAGCTTGACTGCGAGACCGACGGGTCGAGCAGGGACGAAAGTCGGAGATAGTGATCCGGTGCCGGCGTACGGACGCGGCATCGCTCAACGGATAAAAGGTACCCCGGGGATAACAGGCTGATCATCCCCAAGAGTCCATATCGACGGGATGGTTTGGCACCTCGATGTCGGCTCGTCGCATCCTGGGGCTGGAGCAGGTCCCAAGGGTTCGGCCGTTCGCCGATTAAAGCGGCACGCGAGCTGGGTTCAGAACGTCGTGGGACAGTTTGGTCTCTATCCTCTGCGCTCGTTGGAATCTTGAGGAGCCCTGCCCATAGTACGAGAGGACCTGGGTGGACGAACCTCTGGTATGCCGGTTGTCGCGCCAGCGGCACGGCCGGTTGGCTACGTTCGGATGGGATAACCGCTGAAAGCATCTAAGCGGGAAGCCCCCTCCAAGATAAGGATTCCATGAAGCCTTCGGGCTTCTGAAGACCCCATGCAGAACACATGGTCGATAGACCGGACGTGGACACCCCGCAAGGGGCGGAGCCGACCGGCACTAATGGTCGAAGACAACACACCATCCACCC
>NZ_NPOQ01000017.1:0-4064 GCF_003688305.1 Bifidobacterium sp. wkB344
CGAAGGCAGGTCTCTGGGCCGTCACTGACGCTGAGGAGCGAAAGCGTGGGGAGCGAACAGGATTAGATACCCTGGTAGTCCACGCCGTAAACGGTGGATGCTGGATGTGGGGCCCGTTCCACGGGTTCCGTGTCGGAGCTAACGCGTTAAGCATCCCGCCTGGGGAGTACGGCCGCAAGGCTAAAACTCAAAGAAATTGACGGGGGCCCGCACAAGCGGCGGAGCATGCGGATTAATTCGATGCAACGCGAAGAACCTTACCTGGGCTTGACATGTGCCGGACGGCCGCGGAGACGCGGTTTCCCTTCGGGGCCGGTTCACAGGTGGTGCATGGTCGTCGTCAGCTCGTGTCGTGAGATGTTGGGTCAAGTCCCGCAACGAGCGCAACCCTCGCCTCGTGTTGCCAGCACGTTATGGTGGGAACTCACGGGGGACCGCCGGGGTTAACCCGGAGGAAGGTGGGGATGACGTCAGATCATCATGCCCCTTACGTCCAGGGCTTCACGCATGCTACAATGGCCGGTACAACGGGATGCGACATGGTGACATGGAGCGGATCCCTGAAAACCGGTCTCAGTTCGGATCGGAGCCTGCAACCCGGCTCCGTGAAGGCGGAGTCGCTAGTAATCGCGGATCAGCAACGCCGCGGTGAATGCGTTCCCGGGCCTTGTACACACCGCCCGTCAAGTCATGAAAGTGGGCAGCACCCGAAGCCGGTGGCCCAACCCGCAAGGGGGGGAGCCGTCTAAGGTGAGGTCCGCGATTGGGACTAAGTCGTAACAAGGTAGCCGTACCGGAAGGTGCGGCTGGATCACCTCCTTTCTACGGAGATTATGGAAATTCCTCTGCGCGGTCTGCGTGGGGGTCGTGCCTGCGGGTCCGGCCGGTCGGCCGGTTGGCGTGGGCGTGCTGGCGTGGAACGGTCGGAGGGCTGTGGCATGGATGCGCTGTTGGGTTCCCGGACCGCCACCCTTGTTGGTGGTGTTCCCGCCGCCCGTCGGTTCCCGTGTGGGGGTGTTGCCCCGTGTCGGGTGTCGTCGGTGCGCTGGTGGTTTGAGAACTGGATAGTGGACGCGAGCGGATGGCCGGCTTTTCAGGCTGGCTGTCTGCTGTATTGTTTCGTCCGAGCCTATTTTTGAGTGGGTTCGGGTCGATCGTTTTGTGATCGTTTAGTGTGATGATTTGTCGTCTGGCAGTTCGCAGTTGTTGTTGTCGTGGCATGGCCTGTGGTCGTGTTGTCGGCAAGGGCGCATGGTGGATGCCTTGGCAGACAGGACCGATGAAGGACGCGTGGGGCCGCGATAGGCCTCGGGGAGCCGCCGACAGGGCTTTGATCCGAGGGTGTCCGAATGGGGTAACCCGCCGGCTGTTATGGGCCGGCACCGCATTCGTGCGGGGGGTACGCAGGGAAGTGAAACATCTCAGTACCTGCAGGAAAGGATATTCCGTGAGTAGTGGCGAGCGAAAGCGGATGATGGCCAAACCGGTGCCGTGTGAGACCCGTCGGGGGTTGCGGCATGGGTGTTGTGGGACTTGGCGTCCGGGCTCCGACGGGCCCGGCGGCAGTGATAAAGCGGCGTGTGAGGCGAACGGGATTGAATTCCCGGCCGTAGAGGGTGATGGCCCCGTAGCCGAAGGCGCGCCGCCTGCCGGTTCTTGTTCCCAAGTAGCGCGGGACTCGTGGAATCCCGTGTGAATCGGCCCCGACCGTGGGGTAAGCCTGAATATTCCTGTCTGACCGATAGCGTACGAGTACCGTGAGGGAAAGGTGAAAAGCACCCCGGGAGGGGAGTGAAAGAGTTTCTGAAACCGTGTGCCTACAATCCGTCGGAGCCTTTCGGGGTGACGGCGTGCCTATCGAAAAATGAGTCTGCGAGTCAGTGGTGCGTGGCGAGGCTAACCCGTGTGGGGCAGCCGTAGCGAAAGCGAGTCCGATAAGGGCGTTTCCAGTCGCGTGTCCTGGACCCGAAGCGGGATGATCTAGCCCTGGGCAGGTTGAAGCGCGGGTAAGACCGCGTGGAGGACCGAACGGACCTGGGTTGAAAACCGGGCCGATGACCTGGGGCTAGGGGTGAAAGGCCAATCAAATTCCGTGATAGCTGGTTCTCTCCGAAATGCATTTCGGTGCAGCGTCGCGTGAGTGCCTCCATGGGGTAGAGCTACTGGATGCTTGAGGGCCCGTATCGGGTACCGACAGCAGCCAAACTCCGAATACGTGTGAGGTGTATCGCGGCAGTGAGTCGGCGGGGGATAAGCTCCGTCGTCGAGAGGGAGACAGCCCAGATCGTCGTCTAAGGTCCCTAAGCGCGTGCTAAGTGGGAAAGGATGTGGAGTCGCATAGACAGCCAGGAGGTTGGCTCAGAAGCAGCCATCCTTGAAAGAGTGCGTAACAGCTCACTGGTCTAGTGGTTCCGCGCCGATAATGTAGCGGGGCTCAAGCACGCCACCGAAGACGCGGCAGCGCAGTTTGCTGTGCTGGGTAGGAGAGCGTTCCGCGTGGGGCGAAGCGGCGGCGTGAGCCGGCCGTGGACCGCGTGGAAGTGAGAATGCAGACATGAGTAGCGAGAGGCGGGTGAGAATCCCGTCCGCTGGATGACCAAGGGTTCCGGGGCCACGTTCGTCGTCCCCGGGTGAGTCGGGTCCTAAGGCGAGGCCGACAGGCGTAGTCGAATGGATGAAGGAGTCGATATTCTCCTACCGGCGTCAAGCCGTCCAATCCAAGACGTGGAAGCGTGCCCTTACCCGTGTCGGGTGATGGTCTTCGGACCGTCCGATGGCATGGGACCGGCGTGTGGATGCGTGGCGGGTAGCGCGGGAGTGACACGGAACGGGAGCCGGGCCGCGGTGGTGGTTATCCGTGGTCAAGCATGCGGCGCGTCGGGCAGGCAAATCCGCCCGGCATGAGCGCGAGGTGTGATGATGGGGGGTCTTGTGCCCCGAATCCGGTGTGCCGTTCCGTCGAGAAAAGCTTCGGCGTGAGGAGTGGCGCCGCCCGTACCCTAAACCGACACTGGTGGTCAGGTAGAGTATACCAAAGCGATCGAGCGAATCCTGGTCAAGGAACTCGGCAAATCACTCCCGTGCCTTCGGTATAAGGGAGGCCCCTGCCGGTGAGGCGCCTTGCGCGCGGAGCCGGTGGGGGCGGCACAGACCAGGGGGTAGCGACTGTTTACCAAAAACACAGGTGCATGCGAAGACGTAAGTCGCTGTATATGCACTGACGCCTGCCCGGTGCCGGAAGGTTAAGAGGATCCGTCATCCCTCTTCGGAGGGGGCAGCGGTGAATTCAAGCCCCGGTAAACGGCGGTGGTAACTATAACCATCCTAAGGTAGCGAAATTCCTTGTCGGGTAAGTTCCGACCTGCACGAATGGCGTAACGACTTCCCCACTGTCTCGACCAGGAGCTCGGCGAAATTGCAGTACGAGTAAAGATGCTCGTTAAGCGCAGAAGGACGAAAAGACCCCGGGACCTTTACTATACCTTGGTATTGGCGTTAGGTGCGGACTGTGTAGCATAGGCGGGAGGCTTCGAAGCGGGTGCGCCAGCATCCGTGGAGCCGGAATGTGAAATACCGCTCTGTCCTCATCTGGCCTCTAACCTCGGCCGGTCATCCCGGCCAGGGACAGTGCCTGGCGGGTAGTTTAACTGGGGCGGTTGCCTCCCAAAGAGTAACGGAGGCGCCCAAGGGTTCCCTCAGCCCGGTTGGCAATCGGGTGTTGAGTGCAATCGCACAAGGGAGCTTGACTGCGAGACCGACGGGTCGAGCAGGGACGAAAGTCGGAGATAGTGATCCGGTGCCGGCGTACGGACGCGGCATCGCTCAACGGATAAAAGGTACCCCGGGGATAACAGGCTGATCATCCCCAAGAGTCCATATCGACGGGATGGTTTGGCACCTCGATGTCGGCTCGTCGCATCCTGGGGCTGGAGCAGGTCCCAAGGGTTCGGCCGTTCGCCGATTAAAGCGGCACGCGAGCTGGGTTCAGAACGTCGTGAGACAGTTTGGTCTCTATCCTCTGCGCTCGTTGGAATCTTGAGGAGCCCTGCCCATAGTACGAGAGG
>NZ_NPOQ01000013.1:0-309409 GCF_003688305.1 Bifidobacterium sp. wkB344
GGCTGCCCTGGTCCTCGCGGATGGTGTAGTGGTAGTCGCCGGGCTGGTCCAGGGTCAGGTCGTTGAAGGCGATCCTGCCCTGGGCGTCGTTGGATGCCGAGCCCGCTTCATGGCCGGTCTGCCCGTCGTACAGGTGGAAGGTGAACTCCCCGGCTTTCAGGTCCCGGCCCTGCAGGTGCTTGGTGGCGGTGATGACGGGCTTGGCCGGCTTGGCCTGGTAGGTGTTGGTGAAGGTGGGGTTGTTGCCGTCGATGGTGGCTTGGAGCTGGCCTTGCTGGTCGTCGGTGACGTGGACGGTGATCCGGTGCGTCTTCTGGTCGTAGGTGATGCCGGGCAGGCTGCCCTGGGCCTCGCTCACGGAGTACGTGTAGTCGCCGGCCTCGGTCAGGGTCTGGTCGGGGAATGCGACGGTCCCGTCGGCCTTGTTGGATGCCTGGGCCGGCTTCCCGCCCTTGGTGTTCTGCAGGAGGAAGTCGAACTCCCCGGCTTTCAGGCCCCGGCCTTCCAGGTGCTTGAAGGCGGTGAGCCTGACCGTGGCCGGCTTGGCCTGGTAGGTGTTGGTGAAGGTGGTGTCCTTGCTGGTGACGGTGGCCTGGAGCTGGCCGTTGAGGTCGTCGGTGACGTGGACGTCGACCGTGGCCGCGTGCCGGTCGTAGGTGATGCCGGGCAGGCTGCCCTGGTCCTCGCGGATGGTGTAGTGGTAGTCGCCGGGCTGGTCCAGGGTCAGGTCGTTGAAGGCGATCCTGCCCTGGGCGTCGTTGGATGCCGAGCCCGCTTCATGGCCGGTCTGCCCGTCGTACAGGTGGAAGGTGAACTCCCCGGCTTTCAGGTCCCGGCCCTGCAGGTGCTTGGTGGCGGTGATGACGGGCTTGGCCGGCTTGGCCTGGTAGGTGTTGGTGAAGGTGGGGTTGTTGCCGTCGATGGTGGCTTGGAGCTGGCCTTGCTGGTCGTCGGTGACGTGGACGGTGATCCGGTGCGTCTTCTGGTCGTAGGTGATGCCGGGCAGGCTGCCCTGGGCCTCGCTCACGGAGTACGTGTAGTCGCCGGCCTCGGTCAGGGTCTGGTCGGGGAATGCGACGGTCCCGTCGGCCTTGTTGGATGCCTGGGCCGGCTTCCCGCCCTTGGTGTTCTGCAGGAGGAAGTCGAACTCCCCGGCTTTCAGGCCCCGGCCTTCCAGGTGCTTGAAGGCGGTGAGCCTGACCGTGGCCGGCTTGGCCTGGTAGGTGTTGGTGAAGGTGGTGTCCTTGCTGGTGACGGTGGCCTGGAGCTGGCCGTTGAGGTCGTCGGTGACGTGGACGTCGACCGTGGCCGCGTGCCGGTCGTAGGTGATGCCGGGCAGGCTGCCCTGGTCCTCGCGGATGGTGTAGTGGTAGTCGCCGGGCTGGTCCAGGGTCAGGTCGTTGAAGGCGATCCTGCCCTGGGCGTCGTTGGATGCCGAGCCCGCTTCATGGCCGGTCTGCCCGTCGTACAGGTGGAAGGTGAACTCCCCGGCTTTCAGGTCCCGGCCCTGCAGGTGCTTGGTGGCGGTGATGACGGGCTTGGCCGGCTTGGCCTGGTAGGTGTTGGTGAAGGCCGCCGTGTCTATCTTCTTGCCCTTGCTGTCAGTCCACTGCGCCTTGGCGGTACGTTGTAACTGAGCTGCATCGGTTGTCAAAGTGATGGTCAGGATTGCAGTGCTCTGATCATACGTCAGGCCAGGAATGGAGCCGGTTTCCTGGTGTATACGATACTCGTAGCTGCCATCGTCGGGCAGAGCAGACACGTTGACAGGCACCTGGGCATTTTTGTTGTCAGCGTCTATGGTGATTTGGCTGGGCAACGCTGCGGACGGTGCGCCATTCAGGGGCTCGGCAGTTAACGTGAATGAGTCTGAGTTGAGCCAGTTCCTGCCTTGGATCTGTACTTTGACTCCTGCAGACACTTCATTGGTGTCCATTGTTCCTGTCAAGCCACAGTTGTTGAAATCCAGGGATTGGCTGGCTGTGTCCACCATATCCTCGGCCTTCTGGAACTTAATATCCTTGATGACGGCGCCTTTCATGGCTCCGTCCTCCAGTATGTCGCTGGCTGAGGAGTTTTCGCTCGGGCTGGCTCCGCTGGCCTTTTGGATTGTCGTAGACAGGTGGGTCCAGTTCGTATTCGGAGCGGGGTCGAACCGCAGGTGAAATTGACCTGCCGGTATATTGGTCAGTTCGTACTTGCCCTGGGAATCAGATTTTGTGCTCAGATCATCATGTGGGGTGATGACCGACTTGGCGGGCTTGTCGTCAGTATCGTTGAGCAGGGTCACTTTGACATCTTTAAGCAGGATATCGTCCGAAGAGCGGGTGCCGTCCCCATCGACGTCGTACCATACGATGCCACTGATGGAACGTTGAACAACCATGGCCTGAGCTGGCATTTGGTTCAGTGCATTGCCCCAGCGATTCCGATAGAGGTCGCCGGAGGAGTTGTTTCCGGGATTTATATGGAAAGCAATGTCATAGCGGAATTGGTTGGGCTGCCCATCGATGATGAAGGCCCAGGCCACCACGTTTGCAGGCATTTTCACTTCGCCACTTGTTGTGTTGAAGTCAGCCTCGTCCCAAGAGAGGTATTCCTGGGATTGTATGGAACTCGTGTCATTGACCCGCCATCGAGAATCTGTGGTGTAGCGGATGGTGATTCCGCTCAGACTAGCCCCCGCCGAAGCTTTTACGTTCATATCGGCAAAAGTAGGTTCCCCGTGGAAGTCGGGTTTACCGCTTGTCTGTTTGTACGGCATGATGTCGATGGCATAGTGATGCTGCTTGCCACTGCCTGAGGTGCTGCTCAGCATGTTGGTGAAGCCGATTGGTGCACCGACTTCATTAGTGTCCTGTACGGCCGAGGTGGAAAGGGTGGTTGTGTTGGTCCGCCAAGCGTGGATGGTGAAGGAGTCGGCAGTCTTCAAGTATGTGTTGGGCTGGGACATATTCTGTTTTGACTGAACTGTGGCAGAGGTCGTCAGGTCTTCGTTGGAGCCGATGTCTTTGTTAGGGTCAGTCAGGTCACCCAGGGAGGTGGAGAAGTGGATGACGCGGTTGTTGCCGTCCACAGGGATGTTGGTCAATGTCCAGGACAGAGTGGTGATTCCGGTTCCGGGGTCCGTGCTCACTGATGGCTCACAGGCGGTTCCGCCCTCTATGTGGCCCATTTCAGGCGTGGCTTCCGTATATGTGCCACCCAATCGGGCGCTGCCGGGGATGTAGTGGAGCTTTGCCGGCAGTTTGTCGGTGATGTAGAGTTCGGTTTTGGCGCCCTTGTTGGCTTGGGAAGCTGAAGTGCCGGTGTTGATGGTTAGCCGCCAGTCAACGAACCGTTGATCGCTGTCTATGTCAAAGTATTCTTTGGGTTTGGAATTGGTGCTTGTTTGTGCCACGGCGTTGGAGATGGTGTTGGTTTCGCCGGCTACATAGAGGCTGTCCCCGTGTTCATTGCCGCCGGTGTCTCCGCCCAGGTAACCGTTTATTTGGTCATAGCTGGCCTTGGTATAGCCTCCGACCGACGTGGCTAAGACGGGAGGTTTGATTTTGGCCAGCTCGTAGGGGTTCTGCTGCTTGGCCCAGTCCTCCCATTCCTGATCGCTGGAGTTCTCGGGGCTTAACCCGGCCATAGCTGCTAATTGGCTGCGGGTGAAAGTGCGCGAAACTGATGTCAGCTGGGCTACCGAACTTACTTTGGCATCGGGGAGGACGTTGATCACAAATCCGCCGAAGCCGAATCGGGAATTCTCTTCGGCAAACTTGGAGGGCGCGGCGGTGTGCCCGCCCAGCAGCATGCCTACAACCGTGCCATGCTCCTTTGCATCCTTCTGCGTGCTATAAAAGTTCAGATCCTCTATGTCGGCATTGGCTTGCTCAGTGTCGTTTTTCCAGTCCTTTCCGTCGGGTTTGGTGGCGTACATGACCAGTTCCTGTGACGGGTGTTGATCGCTCGTTGGCTCGTATTTATCGTATTTGCCGTTCTGCCAGATGCCATTGACCCAGGGAATATTCAGACCTGCGGGGTCCGGCAGTCTAATGACCTTTGGGTCGATCTTGACCAAGGACATTCCCAGCAGAGGCAGATCGGCCTTACTGGTTTTGAAGTTGAAGCCGGCCGTTACCCGCACTTGGGTCCCTGCGACTGCTGAGTCGGTCCCCCGTCGGTTGTCAGGAGCATTCCACCACCCGCAGTCCACGCCGTCATCAAAATAGTTAGGAGCCGTCATGCAACTGTACTGAATGATGTTGCTGATGCCTGCCTTTATTGTGCTGGAGCCTAGCGTGAAGATGACGTTGTGCCACATGTCATCGTACTGGTCTGGTTGGTTTGACGTGTCCGTGGGGCCGGTGGCAGAGGGTAAAGACTGGTTTGATAGCGATTTCGCACTCAGGTTGCCGTCGTCGACCTTGCTCTGCAGGCTGAGACCGGTCTGTCCATAGTAGTTGGCCACGTCCTTGCCGCCGACAGTGGAGGGGTTGAAGACATACAGGTAACCAGTGGAGATTTCGGCCACTTCCTGTCGCGTGCAGTCAGTCGAGGCCAGGGCAGGCGTGCACTTGGCGTCTAGTGCATAGGTGTGTCCTAGGTAGGGGAAGGGGTCGTTGGTTTTATAGTCCTTCAAAGTCAGGTCCAGCCTGAGGCCCTGGCTGTTGCGCTGTTCAGCCACGGTGTATTGACCATTGCCTTGGACTTGGTCCTTCCCAGCCGTGCCACCCGTGGATCGGGCATAGCCATAGTTGCTGAGAGTGGGTCTCCAGCCCTGATCGCCGGTGTTGCGTCCGCTGTTGTTGAAGTCGCCGTCGATGGTGCCGATGTCCCAGAAGTAGGGTTGCAGATCCGCTATCTTCGGGTAGGCATCTCCGCCAGCGGTCTGCCACAAATTGCTCAGTGACAGGGAAAAGGTAATGGGGCCAGTGGGAACATCCAGACCCTTGAGGCCCTTGGTCCGATCGGGCCAACGCATGTCAACGGCCCAGTTGAACTTGCTGATGATCCCCTTGCGCTTACCCAGCTCATGGTTGGGGTAATTGCTGGCGGCTGGGGTGTTGAAGTCGAATGTTTGGTTGCCGGAGCCTTCATTGGTCCCGCCAGTGATTCGCAGGTTCAGATTAAGCTTGGCCGACACGGTGACCTGATCGGATGTGGCTGAAGCAGGATCGGTCTTGGTGGTGGTATTCGGAGCGCCCCAGGCTTGGACCTCGGGGGCGAATTTGCTGCCATTGGGCATGCTTCGGACCCGAAGGACCAGAGTGACGCTGGAGGATCCCGGAATAACGGTAGGCACATTCTGTGGGGCGGTGAGTAGCCTGTAAACGGTAAGCACCTGTGTCGGATGACCGTCGATAGTCTCTGTAGTTTGCTTTGGCTGGTATTCCGGTGTAGTGTCCACCCAGCCCATGGAATTCACATCAAAGGTGACCTGGTCCTCAGGCTGGCTCAGTCTGAATTGGAAGCCTATTCGGCCTCGGCGATAGCTGGTTGTCTCGCTTCGGGTATTTACGGCAAAAGAGTAGGTGTAGGACACCTTATCGAAAGTGCGCACTATGTCATTGTCTGCATCGTGGTCGTCGCCGGGATTGTTGTCGTTGTCGAAAGGAGCCGTGCCAGTGGAGCGGGATGCTTGGGACAGTGTGGTGACCACGGCGTCGTCGGTGTCCAGCATGTCCTTGATTGCCGATTTGGTGGTCGGCCCTGTGCTGGGTTGTATGGGCGCGGCCTGGTTCGGGGTGGTCGACTCCGACTTCTGAGTGGTTTGGGCTGCCCCGGACGCGGCGGTGCCTGACTGTGGAGTCGAGGTTTGGGTCGACGTGGACGATGTCTGCTGTGCTTGTGTCGTTGCAGATGTTGATGTGGAGGCGGTGGTCTGGGCATCAGCTGTCTGTCCACCATTGGCTATGGCCATAGTGGGTATTAACGTGGCCATAGCCAACAGGCCGGCCAGGACTTTTCCGCTCAAATTACCCTTTGCCACGTTTCTCCTTTTGAGCGCTGACGACCGACTGGGGCGTCGGGCCGGGGCATCCCCTTCAGATCATCCGGTCGACTGTCTACGATGGTTCTCGAGTCATTCGATACTAGCTTTACAGAATAGTATACAAAGTCATTGATTATAATTCCGCTATTGATATGCGCCTCCGGAGTAAAGGGTCAACTATGGACAGAACAGGGAGGTCTGCATGAGTGAACGGGATCATCGCGGGCGCTCGGTTGCCGATTTTCCGGGTCACGGAATGCGCGAGCGGTTGGCTGTCTACGGGTTCTTCATCATCATGGGCATCGGTACCTCGGCTTGGATTTCTCGACTGCCAACAGTCAAGGCCAGCCTCGGTCTGCAGCCCTCGGGCCTGGCTCTGATGACCATTCTGGGTGGCTGCGGCGCTCTGGTCGGCATGCTGATCTCGGGTGTATTGACTGATCGGCTGGGCGTGCGCCGGGCCATGCTGCTGGCAGCCTCCACCTGGTGCCTGGGCATGGTAATCGCGGCACTGGCTGTCACTCTGCGCTCAGTGCCCGGGGTGGTTTTGGGACTGCTCTTCAATTCGGCGGGGATCAGCCTCTGGGGAACGGTCAACACGGTCGAGGCGGGTGCAGTGGAGCGCTTCTCCTCTCGGTCCATAATGCCGCGGTTTCATGCCTCATATAGTTTGGGCATGTTTCTTGCCTTGGGACTGGGCTCGCTCCTGTCTCATCTGGGTGTGGCCATAGGTACGCACCTAGCAGTCAATGCGCTAGTCAGCCTGGCTCTGGTGATCGCCTGCGTTCTGCTCTGCCCGGCTCAGCCTCTAGGGGATTACAAGGGCGGCGCTGACGACCAACGTTCGGATCAGCAGGCGGGGTCGGAGTCAAAGCAATCGTCCGCCTTCGGCAAGCAGTTGGCTGCTTGGGGCGATGCACTGGTTCTTATGCTTGCTCTGATTAATGTGGCCCTGGAGGCCAGCGAGGGTGCTGTCAATGATTGGACTGGGATCGGCCTGGTCGATGCCTTCGGCGTCCCTGAGTCCCAAGCCGGTCTTGCTCCCACGATCTTCGCTGCAGCCATGATCGTCTCAAGGTTGCTGGGTACGCATCTGATCGAACGACTGGGGAACATGCGTTCGCTGGTCCTGACCCTTCTGGTCTCGGCTCTGGGCATCCTGGTCTATGCTCTTGCTCCCTCTTTCGTGTTGAGCCTTGTGGGCACTGGAATTTGGGGCGTCGGAGCTGCTCTGGGTGTACCTATCGTCACCACGCTGGCAACCAAGGATCCAGCTGTGGCAGCCCAGCGTGCTTCGGTCATCTCCACTGCCTACTACGGGGTCTCTTGGATCATTCCCCCGGCTATCGGGTTTCTGGCCGACCATACCGGTGTCAGGCCTGCTCTGTTGCCCTTGGCGCTCTTGCTGGCGGCGGTTACCCTCATGGTGCCCACGGTGTCCAGGCTCACTCGGGAATAACACCCTTTGGTTGGCAAAACTCTGCCAACCGGTTGTCGGGCGAAGCACAATCTTTGGGCAGATACTCGGATTCAAACAGCCGTTCCCAGATATTGCCGTACACGTCTGTGAATTTTATGGCCACAGCAGCCAGTCGACACCGGCCCTGAGGGTCGTCATCAGGTCAAATGGATGCCCTTCCCTGCTAGATTCTCCAGGCATTCCTGCAGATAGGCTACATCGTGTTCGGGGTAGATGGGATCTGTCAGCGGCTCTGCAGTTAAATCCTTATATGGCGGGCAATGCCTGCCGCGGTAGAGCGGGTCATACCAGGCAGGATCAGGATGGTAGCCGCGCTCGCGCATCGTTGCCATGACCAGCAGATGAAATTGAAAGAGCTTGTATGGAGAGTGGAGAAAGACATAGTCAACGGTGGCATGCCGTCGACCCCAGCCCAGTCCACGCAGGGCGGTGATCTCCCGATGCTGACCCAGCAGCTGCTGTCTGGGAAGCAGCCGAATCAGATCCTGATGCCACAGTCGCATGACGCCCCCCTCGTTGAGGGCATAAGTGAACCCCTCCTTCAGCCTAGCCGTTTGCATTGCTGTGAGGCGGACTGGCAGAAGAAGGGGGTTGGGCAATTCCTTACTGGAATTCCTTACTGGGCGATGAATCCACCGTCCACAACGAATTCGGCACCCAGCGCGAACTTGGATTCGTCGCTGGCCAGGTAGACGCAGATCTCGCCGATGTCCTGGGGCTCGCCGATGTGGCCCAGAGGTGTCAGCTTGCTCATCCTGTCTTCAAGGCTCTGGCTGATCAGAGGGGTCTTGATGAATCCAGGATGGACCGAGTTGATGCGAACACCGTAGTTGTTGTTGGCAGAATCCAGAGCGGCAGACTTGGTCAGCAGCCTGGTGCCGCCCTTGCTGGCGTTGTAGGCTCCAGCCCGGCTCAGGCCCACGAAGCCCTCGATGGAGGAGATGTTGATAATGGATCCGCCACGGCCTTTCATGACCCGCATGCCATGCTTGGTGCCCAGGAAGGTTCCGTTCAGGTTGATAGCGATGATCTTCTTCCAGTCATCGTAGCTTTCCTCGTCCATGGTGACGCCCTTGTCGCCGACGCCGGCGTTGTTGACCACGGTGGTCAGCTGGCCCAGCTCCTTTTCAACGGTGTCGATGGTGGAGACCCACTGGTCCTCGTCCGTCACGTCCAAGGTGTGGAAGACGACCTGCCCGGGGTGCTCCTGCATGAAGCTGCGGGAGGCATCGGTCTCCTTGATGTCGGTAAGGGCCACCTTGGCTCCCTCGCGGACGAAGCATTCGGCGATGCCTACGCCCATGCCGCCGGTTCCTCCGGTGATGATGGCTACCTTACCTTGTAGACGATCAGTCATATCCACTCCTTTATAGAGATGTGCTGTCATATTCCATCTTATGGGATGCCATGCCCATACTGATGGCTGCTGAATGTGCAATCTCAGGATGACACGTCTTCTACGCTAGGTATGTGGATCTGTGTTATTGCTTCGTTAAGTCTGCGGCCTGTATCTCGATGAGATTTTTTGACTACAAAGTGATGATTTATGACGCAAATCAAAATAATGGCAATTGTATTGTTCGCGAATTAGTTAAGAAAAAGGGCAGATATGTTTAGTTAATAATATATCAGCACCTATCTGCCTTTGTAGCTGTGAGCCATATGCTTGAAAACCGGCAATACGGAAATTACTAAAAATGGTTTCATGCGTACAGGCTGCCTTTCCTACGGCCATCAACCAATGGAAGAGAGCCAGTTGCCAGAGCTACTACCATGATCAGCGCGCTTAAGGTGAACAGTATGGCATATCCATGTGGCCGGTCAATAATTATTCCCCAGAGGATCGCTGCGACGGCTGAGGCTGCGGAACCGGCCATCTGTATGCGGGCATAAATCTCCGTATAATCCAAGGTGCCGAAGACCGATCGCGCCAACAGAGGTGTTTCGACCGTCGTGCAGGCATATACGAATCCAAATCCGAAAGAACCGAGCAGCAGCAGGATGCGGTGGGTGGGGAAAGCCCACATCAAAAAGATGCCTATTAGTCCGCTACTGATCCCAACTCCTAAACCAAGGACCACATTCCGGTCGTTGATGAATCCAAGTGTGATCTTGCCAATTGCTTGTCCGATCATGCAGGAGGAGGCGATCAGACCTGCCATGGCTGCCATGGAGGGAATGGATGCCGCATAGGAGGGCAGGAATTGGTAGACAGTCTGGTTCATGGTGATAAGTGCGCAGAATATCACCAAGGACCAGAAAGCCGGGGTACGCAGGGCCTGATGTGCTGTTATGCCCTTGTCCGTGGGTTTGGCTGCAGACTTATCTTCTTCTTCTTTGTTAATCGCCTTATCCGTTTGAGTATTGACTGGGGAGCGATCAGCCCCATATGGTTGCAGACCCAGATCCGATGGGTGTGAGCGAACGATGAATATGGTAAATGGAAGAGTGACGACCAGGATAATAATTCCAAAGGTCAAGTATCCACGTCGCCAACCGTCAGGTGCGGATTGGATGATCGAGTTGCCTAATTGGTTGAAAATAGCACCGCCTATACCTGTGAAGGCCATGCACAAACCTATATTGAATCCGATGCGCTTGCAGAACCATGCGTTGATCAAGGTGGGCACGGCTAGGTAAAGTACGGCCGGCATGCCCACGCCCATGACGAATCCACAGACGTAGAACTGCCAGATGGCTGTGGTACGGGACATTGCCAGACAGCCTAGACCCACCAAAAGAATGCTTGCGCTTAGCACAGCGCGCAGGTCAAATTTGCTCATCAGCCGTCCTGCTATAGGCAGGAAGAACACCATAGTGATGCTAAACAGGCTGAAGTAACCGGTGAACACAGCTTTAGGCACGTGGAAATATTGGCTGACAGGTGTGAAATATATTCCTGCGCAACTGCAAATCAGCGAGACTGGTACAGCGTTGAGTATGATGCCGGTCAAAACGATGAAGTACGGGTAGACGGCCTGCATCCGGGCAGATGATCGTGATGGTCGAGGCATGACCGCTGACCTTTCTTTCGCAGATAAGGGAAGAACAAATTACCAGGGATGATACCAGTATGTTGTTGCGGAATCTGCGATGAGGATGCCAATATGGGCACGAATTATCCTAATAGGATTTGTGGATGTCGAAGAGTGGCGAGAACTCAATAATCACCGTTTTGACGGCGGTATTGTATAGGAGTCATACCTACTTGATGTTTGAAGGTGTTGCATAGGATTGATATCGAGGAGAATCCGCACTGTTTGCGGATTTCGTCCAGGGAAAGATCGCTGTTCACAAGTAGGAATTTGGCCACATCGATACGTGAAGCCGTGATATATGCGTGAGGTGTCAGACCTGTTTGTTTTTTGAAGATACGGATGAAGTGGTACTCGCTCATATATGCCCGTTCGGCCAGTGAGCTCACCGTGAGCGACTGATTGAGATTATCGGCGATGTATGCTATCGAGTCATCGATGGTATGTGAGCGCTTTGCTGTGACTCCGGGCTTGTTCTCTACAGCAAATTCCGTAAGCAGATCAGTAATATGACGAGCCATCTCCGGTTCGGAGTATCCACCCTGATCCGTGGCCATATCGTGGATCTCACGCAACTGAGTCCGAGCATATGAAGGGTTGCGAAGGGTGATTACATTTCCAAGTTTAGCTGTAATCAAGTCATAATACGGTCGTGCTGTTATTCCGTCGAAGTGCATCCACAATACATCCGTTTTGGTGTCAGTCCCATAACGATGACGGGAATAGCAGTCAACGAGAACGAATTGATCAGCCACGGCCCGCAAATGACCTACAGGCAGATCCAAATCCATGGATCCTGAGAGCACTAGCATGACGAGAAAACTGTCAAAGGAGCGGCGATCAAGGCGATAGCCGGGCTGGTAGCTGAATAGGCCAGACCTAAGCAGGTAAAGAAATGTACGCCGAGCTGTGGCCGAAGGAATCCGCATGACGAAGTCCGACTTGGCCAAGTCGATGAAGTGCTCGGCGGGTTTCATGATTACTGTTCCTCTTTGTCCATATTCCTTAACGATATGCTATAAGTCCAGCCGCTAGGTGGGTAAGGATGATGGCAGGAACCGTGCGGCATGGTCCCTGCCATCGTCAAAATGCCCGTGTAGGGTCCCAGTTTCAGTTCTCGCTCATGTCTTCTAGCGCCACGCCACTGGTCTCAGGCAGGGCCTTGGTGACCAGAAGGAAACCTACGACGCCGAAAAGGGCGAAGATCACATAGGACCAGCCCAAGCCAATCCCGTCACGCATGGAGGGGAACACCCAGTTGCAGGCGGCTGAAGCTATCCAGCAGAAGAAAGTCGCCACTGACACTCCTATGGCACGGATAGAGTTTGGCAGCACTTCGGAGATGACGACCCACATGCCTGGTGCCCAGGTAGCGGAATAGCAGAACCAGAATACATTGGCTACGATCAGCAAGAACCAGGCCCAGCCCGTGGTCACATTCACTTCACCGTTGACCACCTTGCCGGTGAAGAACCCTACGGCCATAAGCGCCAGACCAATGGTCATGGTTACGGAGCCAATGGTTAGCAGCTTGCGCCGACCGATCTTGTCGATGTAGGCCATGCCGATCATGGTGGCAATCAGAGCGAAGATCGTGCGAATGAACGACATATGCAATGCGCTTTGCTCGGAGAATCCGACCATCTGCCACATGGACGAATCGTAGAACATGATAACGTTCGTCCCTTGGAGTTGCTGTAGCATGGCTACTCCGATTGCCACCCACATAACCTTGCGCAATCCGAAGCAATCGCCCCTCAGATCAGACAAGCGTGCCGGACGTTCGAGCATGGTTCCACGTATTTCCCGAACCTTGTCGTCGGGATCGGGCTCGCCTGTGATTTCGGAGAGGATAGTCCTGGCTTTCTCGTTCTGCCCTTTCATCACCAGATATCTCGGGGACTCCGGGAGCATCAGTGCCACCACGAACATAAGTATGCCCGGCAGAGCCATAGTCATCAGCATCCATCGCCAAGCCGCCAGACCCAGCCACCAGGTCTTTTCGGCACCGCCTGCGCCCATGGCATACAGATCATTGAGGCCTAAAGCTGCAATTTGTCCAAGAACGATGGCGAACTGTTGCATGGAACCTAGCATGCCGCGCAGATTCTGAGGAGCGATTTCCGAGATGTACGAAGGGCCGATGACAGAGGTGAAGCCGACTCCGATTCCTCCTAGGAATCTGAATATGAAGAACACCCAAACGTTGCTTGTCAGGCCCGATACCAGGGCGCAGGCCACGAAAAGTATGGATGCGCCGATAAGAACCTTGGTGCGACCGTAGCGATCGGCGAGTTTGCCGGCAAACCAAGCTCCTACAGCGCAGCCGACGAGCGCCGATGAAACAGTGAATCCGGACATGAAGCCTGTGACGCCGAATCCGGAATCCGGACTGGTCAGTGCCTTGACGGCGCTGTTGATGACGGATGTGTCGTAGCCGAACATAAATCCGCCGACGGCAGCGGCAGCGCAAACGATAATGAGTTTGATCTTATTGCCGTTGGATAAGCCTTTTGCCGGCGGTATACCGGTTTTAGTTGGATGAGACATGTGAGAAACTTCTTTCTATCTTGTTGACGGGTCTCTGTTGTTTCAGGAGATGATGCTCGTTCGGTAGCAGATCCTGGCGGCAAAAATGTCGCCTGCTCTTAAGATGGGTTTTATGGGGTTGTCGCTGTTGATGGCGTTGGGTACAAATTCGCATTCAAGCGCTATGCCCTCCCTGGGCCCATAGCAGTGGCCATCCCTAGCTCGGGTGTTGCTCAGATAGTCACCGGTGTACATCTGGATTGCGGGCAGATCGGAAAAGACGTCGAGCCGAATGCCGGTTTTCGCGCTGGTTAGCGTGGCCATATGGTCGAACTCTCGAGGGCTTTTGTTGATCGGGTAGGCATGGTTGTAGCCGTGCCCAAGCCTGATCTGATCGAAAGTCGGATCGCGACGCTTACCGATGTTGCAGGATTTCCTGAAATCCATCGGAGTATCGGCCACGGCCTGTCGAGAGCCTGTTGGGATGGCATCCTCACTGATGATGGGGCAGAACGTATCTGCATTTATCTGCAGTGTGTGATCCAGAATATTGCCAGATCCGTCGCCATCCAGGTTGAAGTAGGCATGATTGGTGAGATTGCATATGGTGTCTGCATCCGTGGCGCCTTCGAAGGTTATTTCGAGTCCGTCATCCTGAAGCCTGTAGCATACCGTGATCGACATGGCTCCTGGAAAGCCTTGATCGCCGTCTGGGGTATCCATCCTCAAGGTGACATGCCGGTCGTCGTACGAATCAGTCGTCCAAAGTCGGTGCTCGTAACCATCGGGGCCGCTGTGGTTGTTATTTTTGCCGTCGTTCGCTGCTAATCGGTATGTGCGTCCATTCAGCTGGAACTGAGCATTAGATATCCTGTTGGCATTGCGTCCGATGATGGCACCCAGACAACAGGTGTCAGCGCAATAGCTCGCTAAATCCGAGCACCCCAAGACGATTTGTCTAAGATCTCCGGCACTGTCCGGGGTGAGGAAAGAGACAAGCCGCGCTCCGTAATCGGTGATTGTTGCCGATTGTCCCTGTCCATTTTGGAGCCTAAATAGGTGTGCGGCTCTATCATCGTCTAATCTGCCGAATTCGTCGGCCGACATGTCCGCTGCCTTCATGCTGTCGCCTTAGTTGCAGCAGAACTGTTCATCAATATATGCCGATGGGACAGTTCGTCGCTAAATAGGTTGACCTGGATGTGGCTAGGATCTTCGGACATAGCTTTGGCAAGCAGATCCGACGCCTTTTGCGCCTTGCCCAATCCGATGTTGGCTAAAGCCATGACATACAAGCAATGAATGTGGTTCATTCTTGTGTAATCTTTGTCATAGATTACGAAGTCGGGAAGGGATACTGCGAAGTATTCTATAGCTGCTTGATCGTTCAGGTGCTGTTCGCCGAAGTCCAGCAGGCGGTAGAACCTGGCATTGGCAGGTCCGTGTTCACCCAGTGCATCATGTGCCAGACCCTGGTACAGGATCATTTCTGCAGGCTGGTCGTTATAGAACATTGCCCCCTTGACTTCGTCCGGTCCGATGGTCGCCTGACGGAATTGAGCCTTTGCCGCTTCATCATGACCCATGTGTGCTTCGACCAGGCCCAAGAGATAATGCAGATCGTTGTCTTTCTGCCCTTCGAGCTTGCCCTCGCCCAGATTTTCTGGATAGGACTGGGCCTTGGTCAGCAGATCCTTAGCTGTTTGCCAGTCTTTGGCGTTCATTGCGTCCTTTGCCATGAGCATCAGACTGATGCGGTATTGAGCTGTGATCTTTCCTTCTCCGCCTTCCCAAGGATGGAAATGCCGTTTGCCCATCAGTTCATAGGCTTCGCGATAATTGCCGGTCATGTTGAGCACTGTCAGATACTCGATGTACAAGTCATCGCGCTCCTGAACGGCGTTGAGATTGCGGCGGTATTCGACCAGACGCTGGCTGTAGGTCCATCCAAGCATCCGGCGGAGTTGATCCAGTTCCAGGAAGATGCTGGAATCGGTCGGATCGAGGCTGAAGGCCTTTTCCATCTGCTCTAGGGCGCCGGCTTCATCATGTCGCTTGTTATAGTATGCCAAGGATAAATTGCGGTGGACAGTGGGGAAGTTCGGATCGTTCTGAGCACTGGTCTGCCATAGCTCGATAGCCCTGTCTGATTGGAGCTTGTCGTAATAAAGGCATCCCAGATAGTAAGGTGCCTTGGCGTTAGCGCCCATCTTCATCGCGGCCTGAAGGACCTGAATATCGTCCAAGGTGTTAGGGAAGCAGCAGTAGCTGTCGTCTTCCTCGCCTTTCAGAACAGCTTCCTTGGCTTGGTCGGGACGATCCATGGCTGCCAGATAATAGCCTTTGTAGTAGTCCAGCATCGGATCCTGGCCTTTGGCTTGGTTCAGCATGGCCAAGGCTTCATCATAGGCTCCGAAAGACGCATATTCGCGAGCTGCCTTGATGTGGTTCTTTGTGAATCCTCGGGTCAGATCCAAATCGTGTTTATTGCCTGTGGTCAGGTAGTGTTCGTAGCGTGAGACGAAGTCGAATGCATCCAAGGTGAGGTTCTTCTCCACCTGGCTGGCGGCCTCGTCTGTTCTGCCCAACTTGCGCAACAAGTAGGCTTTGAGCCCTCTAGCCCTGATGTTCTCAGAGTTCTTCACCAGGCTTCTATTGACGAAGTCCAAGGATTGAGACCAGTTGCCGCGGCGTGCGCTGATTGCGGCGAGATAGAAGAAGCCCATTTCTTGTTGGGAATCATCCCAGGTCGACTTGTAAAAGGCATCGTAGGCCTGATCTTCCAGTCCCAGATACCAATTAGCCAGGCCGAGATTGAAGTACGGTTCTGAATCATAGGGGTTGGGGTTACGGCTGGTTATGCGGTCGATGGCCTTTTGGAAATGTTCCTTTGCTTTTTCGAACACGCCGCGTCGTAGCAGAAGCAGGCCATAGGCATTGTTGATCCTGGCATCGCCGGGATCGCGTTGCAGTCCTTCCAGATAGTAGGGATCGGGACGATATGTGGCATGGCGGTATTGTTCAAGATGGGTGCCGATGAGGAATAGCTCCTCATTGGTGGCGACATCGCTCGGTTTGGGTGCAGCTTTTGCGGGGCTGGGCAGTTTGTCGATAGTATCCGGTTCCGGAGTGTAAGAGACGAGTTCCTTACCGGTGTCTTGGTCGGTGACCGATACGGTCATGTCTGTGGGAGCCGTCCCGTGAGTGTCGAACTCTTCAGTGAGGATATTGACGGGGCTCAGTAGAGTGGTTCGTTCGAGTAGGGTTTCGCCTTTACGATTCGTGACCTTGACCAGACCATGATCTATACGGTGCGTGGCGTACACGGTTACCCGGCCCTGCCCATCCGACAAGCCGCTGCCGTCGACGCCTTCGGTTTCTCCCGCGGCTTTCGCAGGATCAACAGGGCCAAACTCCATGTTCACAGCAGCATCTAATGTGGCGTTTTTAACCAGACCACAGGCTTTATACGGCATGAAATACTGGGTGAAACGTTTGGTTTCGAAAGGCTTGAGCCAGCTGAAATCCGGCTGGTTGTCAGTGAATACACCGGTCATGAGTTCGGCATAGGGCCCATTGTCATCGGTCAGGTTCCGATCCCAGGCATGTCCAAAATCACCGCTACCCCAGACCCACTGCTTCTTGCCGGGACTGATGTGGTGGTCGGCATAATGCAGGATGCCGGCTTGAGCTGCGTAATCGTATCCGCCAACGAAGTCGTACTTGCTTCCAGCAGCCATGTAGGAGGTAGGAACGGGGACGTTCTTGTACCTACCAATGTCCACGCCTTCCGAATAGTCATGCTTGTAATAAGTGCCCGTGGCGATAGGATATCTGCTCACGTCGCGTTTGCCGTGATCCATCACCGCTGTTACATCCGGAGGCATGACCGTCTTGGTGTGGGCGTTGACAGATACGGCCGGGTTAGCCCACCAAAGGAAAGTCTGGGGAAGGCTTGTGCCATTGTAGAGATCTCCTGTGATGGCTATGTACGCCTTACCTGGATAGAGGGCGATTGTAGTGACGACCTCGGTGCCGTACATCTGGTCGACATCATGGCATTGGACTCCCTTGCCGCCATTGGCGAGGTCGACAAGACGGTAATCGACTGGACTGAAAGTAGTGGGGCGATGGTGCTGAGGCCAGTTAAATTCGATGCCTCCCGAGATCCACGGTCCCGTAAGGCCGACCAGTGCAGGCTTTATAACATCGTTTCGGTAGACGAAATCGTACCCGTTGGTCTTATCCTGGGCATATTGGATTCTGCCCCCTAGTTCGGGGAGCACCGTTACCTTGATATATTCATTCTCAATGATGACAGCTTTGTATGACTTGTCTTCCTTGGTGTCTTTGATAGAAGTGATTACCGGGTATGGATAGACCTTGCCCGAGGATCCCTGATAGACGCGTTTTTCAATAAATTGAGGATTCTTATCCGGTTTGCCGACTCCGTAGGTGGGAATGACCAAGGTGGTGTCCGAAATTTTGACCTGTCCGGTTGACGACATTACCTGCTCCTTTGTCTTTTAAGGTTATGTCTGGGGGAGTCGAGCGGCCCGAAGCAGCTCCGATGCTGTCTCCTTACGTCTCACACTAAGGCTGGATATTTGGGTTGCGACCAGTAAAATTGTCCTCTTATTTCGGATTCTTGCTCTTACTAGGAGGATTTGTGGCCTCGTGCCGGTTCGGTCTGTCGATTCTGAAATCACAGACTCTGATAGGTAAGTCACAGGCGGCCCACTTTTAACTTGCACTTCCAGCGGCTCGAGGTTGTACCATCAGGCCGATTGAAGATCAAGGAAAGGTGGGACTGCTATGACAGTTGCAGATAAGACAGTGTTGATTACCGGAGCTTCGTCCGGTATCGGGGAGGCCACAGCGAGGCTGTTGGCGCAGCGAGGGGCCAAGGTGGTGCTGGGCGCTCGCCGCAAGGATCGGCTGGATACAATCGTCAACGACATCGTTCAGGCCGGTGGCCAGGCGGTCGCCATGGCTCTGGATGTGACCGATCGACGGGCCAACAAGGACTTCGTGGCTTTCGCCAAGAAGCAGTTCGGCGGGGTGGACGTGGTATTCCTCAACGCTGGGCTCATGCCTAACTCGCCCTTGTCGGCTCTGCATGTGGACGAGTGGGACAGGACCATTGACGTCAACCTGAAAGGTGCACTGTACGGCATTGCTGCGGCCCTGCCGGAGTTCATCGGGCAGCGACATGGTCAGTTCATCGCCACCTCTTCGGTGGCTGGACTCAAAGCCTATACTGGCGGGGCGGTCTATGGGGCAACCAAGTGGGGTCTGCGTGATCTGATGGAGGTGCTCAGGATGGAGTCCGCCCAGGAGAGGACGCATATTCGTACCTCTACCATTTATCCGGCGGCCATTAAGACTGAACTACTGGAGACCATCACAGACAAGCAAACCCTGGCTGATATGAACAAGACCTACGACAGCTACCAGATTGATCCCGAGCGGGTGGCTCAGGTGGTGGCCTTTGCCATTGATCAGCCTGAGGATACCAATGTATCGGAATTCACCGTAGGCCCCACCATCCAGCCCTGGTGAATTCCTCTGTCGTTGCCTTCAGTCGCCGTTGGAGGGAATAAGACGAATGCCGGCTTGGGCCATGGCCTTTCGAGCCTCAACGCCCTGATCCTCGCTGACCGGGACTGTCAGATCCTCGAAGACCGTGACTTGGTAGCCCAGATTCGCGGCATCCAAGGCCGTTTCCTTGACGCAGTGCGATTCGGCGATGCCGACTACATCCACTTGGTCGACGCCAGCTTGCGCCAAGGCATCGGCCAGGGTAACCCCTGATGACTTGGCCGCAGCGAATTCCTCCCTGCTCTGGATCCGATCAGTGTTGTCTTCGATGCCTTCGAATCCAGAGTAAGCGGCGGAATACTGACCTTTTTTGAAGTGATGGGCGATGCCCAGCTCCCGAATTCTGGGATGCAGCTCCGCCCCGGGCGAGCCCGCTACGCCGTGTTTGGGCCAGGTGTCCACGAAATCCGGGTGATCGGACCAGTGAGATCCAGGCTCGATGTGCCAATCCTGGGTGGTGGCCATGTAGGCGTAGTCCCTGGCATGGTCGTGGACATAGTCAGCGATTTTGCCAGCTGTGGCGTTGCCTCCCTCGACTCCCAGTTCACCTCCTTCGCAGAAGGTCGGTTGAACATCCACGACAATCAAAGCCTTGGACATGGTGATCACTCCCTTGGTCGATGCTGACGGTAGGCAGAGGGAATACCGGTTGAAGCTCTACATGTATTCCTCTTATATACCAGTCTAATTCCCGCAAATACATCGCTCCTTCCGCTTGAGTGGATGTGGACAAATACGGCGGCAAATCAGCATCTTGTGGACATGATGATAAAGGAGGCAGCAAGGGTGATCAGACGTGGTTGTGCGAGGCGGATTCATACGGACTTTTGGGGTGTTTGCTTGGTATCCTAAATGCCAGGATTGTACGGGGTGATAGCTGGTGCTTACCGGCTGTTCCTTCCGTACGATAACGGAGCGAGCATCGTTCCAAGTGAGGAGATGCGGGTATGAGGATCAATGAGTTCGGACAGCCCGTTGGTGATGCGGTTTCGTTTGCAGGGGCCATGATGCCGGAGCCTGTCAACTTGACTGGCAGGACCGTTCTGGTAGTGCCCTTGGAAGAAAACCAAAGTGATGCCTTCTATGAGCGGATTTTCGGTCCGGATTGTGACGAAGCCATCATGACCTATAGCACCCACGACCTCTACCCTGATAGGCCAGCATTCGACTCAGACTTCGCATCTATGATCGCAAGCCGGGATCCACTCTTCTTTGCTATTCTCCGCAAGCCGTCTGCACCTGAATTTGGTGTCGGTCAGTCTGCAGGTGGGAAGGACGCTGATATGAGCCAACATATCAAGCTTCATGATTCGTCGGATCTGTTGGGCATGTATGCTTTGATGCGGATTCGGGCGGATATGGGAAGCGTCGAGATGGGACACGTTATCTATACCCCAGAGTTGCAAAAAAGCAGGCAGGCTACCGAGGCCCAGTATCTGATGGCTCGGCATGTCTTTGAGGACCTGGGCTATCGCCGATACGAGTGGAAGTGCGACAGCCTCAATGCGCCCTCCCGGGCGGCAGCGCTGAGGCTGGGATTCAAGGCTGAAGGCCGGTTCAGAAACGATATGGTCTACAAGGGTCGAACTCGGGATACGGATTGGTTTTCCATAACTGATAGTGAATGGCCGGCCGTAAAAGAGCGGTTGGAGACCTGGCTGGATGATGACAATTTCGACCAGCAGGGCAGGCAGAAGCGCCGCCTGCAGGACTGCTGAACCATTGCTGATCTGAATGCAGCCGCTTATAATCGCAGTGCTGCATCCTTGGTAAAGCCGAAATAGGTATTCATGGCTCGGGCTGTGGGAGTGTCATTGCGGCGCATCAGTGCAAGCGGAGCCCCTTCAAACAGCACCTTGCCGCCCGCGCTCCCGGCTCCTGGGCCCATATCGATCACCCAGTCGGCCTGACCAATGAAGCGCAGGTTATGTTCTATGGCGATAATAGTGAGGCTTTTGTTGGCGATGAGTTTACGTAGGAGCGCAAGCTGCTGCAGGATATTGGATTCGTGCAGGCCACTGGTGGGCTCATCCAAAATCAGGGTCTCATGAATTCCGTCCTTGAGCAGCTTAGCCAGCTTGAGACGTTGCAGCTCACCGCCCGAGAGCGTATCGAGGGCCTGCCCAACGGATAGGTACGACAGCCCGACGTCTTCTAGGACCTGCATGGCTGGCCCCAGCACCTCGCGATATTGGCGCATAGCCTCGTCGGCAGTCAGTTTCAGCACCTGAGCGATGCTGAGACCGCGATATCTGGCAGACAGAGCCTGCGTTGAATACCTGGTTCCGTGGCAGCTTTCGCAGACAGTGCTGGTGTCGCCCATGTAGGCAATATCCAGAGTGACGACCCCCTTGCCCTTGCAGACTGGACAGGCTCCCGCAGCATTGAATGAGAAGAGTGAAGGGGATTCGCCGGTAGCCTTGGCGAAGGCCTTGCGCAGCGGGTCGAAGACGCCCAAGTAGGTCAACAGGTTGGAGCGTCCGCTGGCCTTGATTGGCTTCTGATCCAGGAGTATGGCATCATGCTGTGCCATGAAGCCTTCCCGGATCAGTGTGCTCTTACCCGAGCCGGCCACTCCGGTCACCACAGTCAGCATATGCCGGGGTATTTTGGCGTGGGCTTCTCTGACGTTGTGGGCAGTGACTTTGCCTATTGCATAGAAGCCTTGCGAAGGCGCCGCCGGTTCGTTCACTGTGCCTGGATCTGACAGGGATCTGCCAGTGGCTGTGCCGCTTGCCAACAGAGACTGATAGCTCCCCTCGAAGACGATCTGTCCCCCTTGCCTGCCTGCTCCTGGCCCCATGTCGACGATATGGTCAGCAATGGCGATGAGCTGGGGGTCATGATCCACGATCACTACCGTATTGCCCTTGTCCCGTAAGCCCTTGAAGATTTTCCTGATCCCGGTCAGGTCATGGGGATGCAAGCCAACGCTTGGCTCGTCGAAGATGTAGAGAATGTCATTTAAGGGGCTATTCAGGCAGTTGGCGATTTTCAGACGCTGCGCCTCTCCACCGGAAAGCGTAGAGGTGCCACGCTCCAGACTCAAGTAGCCCAGACCAACCGTTATCAGGTTGGCTATCTTTCGCCTTAGGTCCTGCAGAATGATCTTAGCCTGATTGTTATGAATCTTCCCGAGCCAGTCCTTGAGGTCAGCCACGCTCATGGCGGAGCAGTCAGCTATGTTCAGTCCACCGATCCTGGCTGAGCGCACCTTGGCGTTGACCCGAGCCCCTTGACAGTCGGGGCATTGGGCGATTTGTGTAACCTCCTCCAGCTCATGCTGGTATTTGTCGTTGCTCTGGTTGATGAAGGTCTTGGTGATTCTGGGCACCAATCCCTCATACATGGCCGTTTTATGCCACTTGGGGCCAGGGTTTGCCGGTTTTTGCCTCTTGCCGTGGAGCAGGAAGTCGAGGTCATCTCTGGTCCACTCCCGTAGGGGCAGATCGTTGTCAAAATAGCCTGAATCCGTATACCTGGTCAGTCTCCAGCCGCCCGGCTGGAAGGTGGGAAAGTTGATAGCTCCCTGGTTCAGTGAGAGATCCATGTTCAGCAGGCGATCAAGCACTAGACTGCGTACAGTTCCCAGACCCTGGCAGGTTGGGCACATTCCCGCAGGATTGTTGAAGGAATACGTCATGGAGTACCCGATGAAAGGCCGGGCCATACGGGAGAACAGCAGGCGCAGGGCGGTATAGATATCGGTGTAGGTGCCCACGGTGGAGCGGGCATTGCCCGAGAGCTGCTTCTGGGTTACGACAATGGAGAAGGGCAGGTTGTCGATGCGGGCGACTTCCGCAGGCTCATACTTGGGTAGGAGCTGTTGAATGTAGGAGCTATAGCTGCGGTTGATCATGCGCTGTGACTCGGCTGCCAACGTGGAAAATACCAGAGACGACTTTCCTGAACCCGACAGACCGGTGACCACGGTGATGGCCCGCTTTGGTATGGCCAGCGAGACCTGCTTGAGGTTGTGTGTGGAGGCCCGATCAATAAGAATGCACTCGGTCTTCATCGGTCGACTCGCTCCTGGCGCAGCTTGGTGATAAGCCTGTTGGCAAGAGCCGTGAACTCTTCCTGCTCGTCTTCGGACCAGACCTGTCGGGCATCCTCCTCAAGGGTCTTATGTTGTTGATCGATGGTGTTGAGCATGTCCCGGCCATCCTGGGTCAGACTGGTCTTCAGCTCTCGCCGGTCGTGGGCGTCAGGCACCTGCCTGATGTATCCGAGATCGCGCAGCGTGCTGAGGTTCTTGGAGACCTTGGATCGGGTTATGCCGAGTAGCTGACCAATCTGTGAGGGCATGAACGCTCCGGTGCGTAGAACAGTCAGGATGTCGAACTGCTGCCAGGTGATATTTCCCGGGTTGACCCTGTTGCGCTCTGCCACGAATTCGCACTGCAGATACATAAGAGCGTTATAAAGAGGGGACGGCTCATTTGATTTCATAATAGAAACTATATCATATTGGAAACCATATTAAGTAGGGCGCTGTGTACTTTTTAGGTAGCTTTAGACGTGCTCCGATTTCTGTCATGTCTGGCTGTATTGGACCGGTGAAGCCTGGCAGGGGGAGGGGGATAGGTCCATTGAGCTCTCAAATGTGGAGTACCGCATATCAGGCACGATTACAGTGACCAGTTGCTATCGGAAAGGTGTGCCCACCCAATTGGTCCGTCTCCATTCATCTGCAGATTCATTCTCCATGCCTATGCGTTGGCTCGAGGAACGATCTCTTCTGTTTGTATAGCGACTTTCATGTGCCTGGCAGCCCTTTTCGGATCCAGACTGCTTCCCGGGCGCAGACCAGCAACATCCTGAATAACTCAAGCCCGAAAAGATACCGGAATCCGTCAAGCAGGGAAATGCTGAGGACGTAGAAAACGATTATTGTGCATGGCAAGGCCAGGAATTCGACAAGGAAGAGAAAAGCGTTATCCAATACGGGGCGCAGGAAGCCCTCGGTAATCGAATCAGTTATACTCTTGCAGGCGATATATCCTAAAAAGGGCAGAACGATTGCATGCACTTGCGACCATACTCTTGTGCTGATGCCCGGTTGCATCAAAGGTATGACACTTATATAGATATACGAAATGCAAACCGATATGATGCCGATCATCACATTTGCAGATCGCATAATCTGCAGTCTGCTATGGACGTACTCCGAGCCGAGCCAGGAAGAGGCGCCTATCAGCCTGGCCACCAGAATTGCCAGTGACTTCGTATATGCCTCGGTGGGAATAAGGATGATGTACACGGCATTGTTCAACAGCGCGTATGCAGTATATGCGGAGATATCGAGTCTGCCGAAGCTTGAAGAGATGATGATGGTGGATATGTTCCACAGCAATATCGAAAGGCCAAGTGGTACGCATTGCTTCGTATAGGATTGCCACGAGTATTCATAGGCATGTCCCCTGGCGGAGACCAATCTACGCATCTTATGAAAGAGCGTGAAAAGCAACATCACGACTCTTGCCATTTTTGATAGCAGCATTCCTAAAATGATGGCAAAAATGCCGAGATGCATATAGAAAAGGAAGAAGACCGAAGCCGACAGTTTAATTGCGAATTCGAAGATGTAGATAGATAATACTTTTCTCTGCTCTTTCATATTCTGAAGGGCATATTCCGCCACTGTACCCAAGGTGCTTAAGGCATATGCGACAGTGGCCCATCTGACATAGGTGGTCATCATATTTGCGGCATCCGAATTATGAATCATCACAAAAGACACGGTTTGCGATGTTATGAAGAGTCCTGAGCCAGCGATCAAAACGAGAATAGCGGTGAAGGCGAAACATCTCGATACGGCAGTGCGTATCTCTGATCTTCGACTTGCTCCTTCAAGCCTGCCGACTATAGTCCCGCAGACGTAGGCCGGACACGTTATCAAGGCTTCATACAGCCAGATGACTTGAGAGCCTGCCGAGACGGCTGACACCTCGCGTTCGCCGACAAAGCCGAGTAGGAAGGAGTCGCAATAAAACATGACGTTAAAGAGAATGCTCTGGAATAACAGGGGGACCCCAATGGCCGCATTGCGCAGGCACGTTTTGATAGTGTCACTCACGGGTCGAGTCACCGCTCCACCCCGATCTCGAACCTCATAGGGAAGCGATGGGTGATCCGCTTAAGTAAGCTCGCCTGCTGCAAAGACGCATGGGTGCTAACTTGTAACTGGTGACGGGCCTGAGCGTATCTTCGCATGCATTTGCCGTAAGTCTTCAAAGGCATGGCCCTGAACTTTCTTCGTCTCGCCCTTGCTCGTAGCGTCTGGTCGCCTCCGGACATCCCTGTCTTGCGCGGCACTTAGGCGATGAGGCCCCGTATGGCGATAAGACCGCTTAGCTCACTATATTAAACGACCTGCAAAGACCAAACAAAGTGGGAGAGAGCGGGATCGACAGCGCAACGCATGGCAATGCCGATATTCTGCATACAAAAAGAGTCTTGGGCCATTGTCCAAGACTCTACTGGCGGAGGATACGAGATTCGAACTCGTGAGGGCGTGAACCCAACACGCTTTCCAAGCGTGCGCCATAGACCACTAGGCGAATCCTCCAAGGCTGCAATGAATGGGGCCGTAGCCTACGTGACCCTGATCAAGGCAACTAGGAAATAATAACACAGGGCGGGGATTGCAGACCAGTCCAGACGTGTCGCCAGCAGTTCCCGCCCTGTTCTTGTATTACTTGATCTGATCCATGGAAAGGCCAAGAGCCTCAGCCACGCGCTGGCCGTAGTCGGGGTCGGCCTGGTAGAACTGCCTGGTCTCGAGAACCTGGATCTCCTGGTCATCGACAGAGCCCAGATTGTTCTTGATGGTCTGGATCAGGCGGTTCTTCTCTTCCGGGCTCATCAGCCTGTAGAGACGGCCGGCTGCGGAGTAGTAGTCCTCGTCATAGGGGCGGGAGTACTCGGTTTCCCCTTGGACGGCATCGCCGTGCATACGGGCATCGTTGTCCTCCACAGGACCACCCTTGCTATTGGGCTCGTAGTTGACCGATCCATCCTGCCCCTGGGACATGAACCCATCGCGCTCGTAGTTGTGGACCTCATTGACCGGGCGGTTGATGGGCAGCTGCTCGTAGTTGGCGCCCAGGCGATAACGCTCTGCGTCCTTGTATCCGAACAGGCGGCCCTGCAGCAGCTTATCGGGCGAAGGCTCGATGCCGGGGACGAAGTTGGCGGGGGAGAAGGCCGCCTCTTCCACATCATCGAAATAGTTGGTCGGGTTGGTGTCCAGCACGAACTCGCCTATCTCAATGCGCGGATAGTCCTTCTTGGAGACGACCTTGGTCACGTCGAAGATATCGTCCTTGTAGTCCATGCCCTCCTGGTAGGGCAGGATCTGCACGCAGACCTTCCACTTGGGGTAGTCGCCCCGGTCAATGGCATCGTAGAGATCATGCAGGAGGAAGTCCGTGTCCTCGGAGGCGACCTTGGCGGCGGTCTCGTCGGTCATGTTCTTCACGCCCTGCTCGCTCAGGAAGTGGTACTTGACCCAGAACTGCTCGCCTTTCGCGTTGACCCACTTGAAGGTGTGGCTTCCGTAGCCGTTCATATTCCGGTAGCTGGCAGGGTTGCCCCTGTCGCCCATCAGATAAGTCACCTGGTGTACCGACTCGGGGGAGTGCGACCAGAAGTCCCACTGCATCTCCTGGCTGCGCAGGTGGGTGGCCGGGTCACGCTTCTGCGAGTGGATGAAGTCGGGGAACTTCAGGGGGTCATTGACGAAGAAAATGGGGGTGTTGTTGCCCACTACGTCGTAGTTGCCCTCCTGAGTGTAGAAGCGCAGGGCGAAACCGCGCACGTCGCGCAGGGTGTCGGGATAGCCGGATTCGCCGGCCACCTGGGAGAAGCGCAGCAGGATGGGTGTGGTCTTGCCTGCACCGTTGAATACGTCGGCCTTGGTGTAGGCGCTCATGTCCTTGGTCAAGGTGAAGGTTCCCTTGGCTCCGGCACCCTTGGCGTGGACTACACGCTCTGGTATGCGCTCGCGGTTGAAGTGGGCCAGCTTTTCGAGGAGCTGGTAGTCCTGCATGAGGATAGGTCCGCGGGTGCCTGCCGTCTGGCTATGGTTGTTATCTGCCCAAGGCTGCCCTTCGTTGGTAGTGAGTTTGTCGTTCATGTCTGCTCGATTCCTCTCACATCTTTGATTTTTGCGATTGACGGTCCTAAGCTGGCCAGGTCTGCGACCCAGCTCCTGGTTAACCACTCGATCGCTGATAGCAGAACTCTTGATAAAATCCTGCTATTCTCCACCGTATCTGACAGGGGATGAAGTTGGTGGATATGCGCGCTAAGCGAGAGTCAGATATGTCACTAATCGAGCAAGACGTTGATGACATCGTAGACAGCATTGCAAGAAAGCCGCCGCCACTGCCTCATTCATTGGGCAAGTGGCGGCGGCTCCCATTAGAGCACTGGTGCTCAGAGCATCTGTATCAGTTCGCCCACATCCTGGATGACCAGCTGAAGGTTGAGCCCGGTCAGGACAGCTACGACAATCCAGGCCAGGAAGGCCATCCATCGAGGGTTGGCGTACTTGCCCATGATCTTCTTGGAGGAGGTGAACCAGACCAGGGGAATCATGGATATGGGCAGGGCCACGCACAGGAAGACCTGGGAGTAGACCAGCAGGCTATCCAGAGCGGACTCCTTGCCGCCGAAGGCGATGGTGCAGATCAGCACAGGGATGATGGAGATCACACGGGTGACCAGTCTGCGCAGCCAGAGGGGGATCCTCATGCGGATGAAGCCCTCCATGACGATCTGTCCGGTCAGGGTGCCGGTGATGGTCGAGTTCTGACCGGAGGCCAGCAGGGCTACGGCGAAGAGGGTGGAGAGCAGTCCGGAGGCGACCGGGCCGGCGATGGTCTTGTCGCCGAGAGCGTTGTAGAGGGCGGTGAAGGTGTCCAGCCCTTCGCCGTGTCCGAAGAACATGGCCGCACCCAGCACCAGCAGCAGGCAGTTGACCACGAAGGCGGCGGACAGCTGGATGTTGGAATCCCAGGTGGCGAAGCGGACCGCGTTGGCAACCTGGCGGTCGTCGCTCCGGTCGAAGTCGCGGGTCTGGACGATGGATGAGTGCAGGTAGAGGTTGTGAGGCATGACCGTGGCGCCCACGATGCCCAGAGCCATGGTCAGCTGGCCGTTGCCCAAGATGGCCTTGTCGGGGATGAAGCCGCGGAAGACCGCAGGTACATCCGGCCTGGCCAGGAAGACCTCGTAGAGAAAGACCGCCATGATGACCAGGATCAGCGTGGCTACGATGGCCTCAATGCGTCGGAAGCCGATCTTGGTCAGCAGCAGAAGGATGAGCACATCCAGGACGGTCAGCGTCACCCCTAGGATCAATGGAATGCCGAAGAGCAGCTTCAGGGCGATGGCCCCGCCGATCACCTCGGCGATGTCGGTGGCCATCACAGCCAGTTCCGTGCAGATCCAGAGGGCGAAGCTGAGCCGACGGCTGGTGTGCTGGCGGGTGGCCTGGGCCAGGTCCAGACCAGTCACGATTCCCAGTTTGGCCGACATGTACTGCAGCATCATGGCGATCAGGCTGGAGATGAGGATGACACTCATGAGCAGGTAGCCATACTGGGCGCCGCCGCCGATGGAGGTGATCCAGTTGCCAGGATCCATGTAGCCGACTGCCACCAAGGCGCCCGGGCCGGAGAAGGCTGCCAGGTTCTTCCAGAAGGAGGAGGTCGAGTTGGGTACGGAGACCGTGGCATTGATCTCCTCCAGGGAGCGTCCGTTGGCCGTCTCGATGATGGTATGGGATTGGTGCTGCCGACTGGACGGCGGGGTCCTGACTTCGGATCCGGCTGGACTGGCGGACCCTGAGGCGGGTCGGGTCTGAGTGTTCGGCATGTCACCTTCCTTGATTATGGACCGTAGCGGTCGTGTGGCTGTCTATAGACTTCGACCCTTCGAAGTCTAATGGCGCTTGATGAAGAATACCAGAGGTGATCTGTGACAATGTCGAAATATGCCCGGAGGGCTGCTCGCGGGTCTTGCTGTGGAGCTGTGCTATAGACTGTGGAACATGGGAATTGCCGAATTGTCTTCCAGCGCCCAGGATTATCTCAAGGTCATCTGGGATCTTCAGGAATGGGACAAGGGCCCTGTACAGCCCACTGCGGTGGCCGAAAGGACGGGCATGAAGCAGTCGACGGTTTCGGGCGCGCTGGGCCGTCTGGTCGATGCTGGTCTGGTCACTCACAGGCCTTACGGTAAGGTGGAACTGACTGAGACCGGTCGTCGCTATGCGGTCACCATGGTCCGACGTCACAGGCTGCTGGAGACCTTCCTAGTGCAGGTCCTCGGCTACGGCTGGGATGAGGTGCATGAGGAAGCGGACAGCCTTGAGCACGCTGTCTCCGACAAGATGGTGGACCGCATCGACGAATATCTCGGACACCCTACTGCGGATCCACATGGGGATGCCATACCATCGGCTGACGGAGATCTGCCCGATATACCGGCTACCAGTCTTCTATCCGAGGTGCCGATAGGCTCAAAGGTCTGCATTCAACGAGTCAGCGACGAGGATTCGGACATCCTTAGGTATCTAGTTCGTCTCGGCCTAGTGCCTGGGAGTATTCTGCGTGTGGAAAGCAGAGGAAACAAGGATGGGATTGCGAAGTTTCAGGTGAGTATTCTTGCGCCTGCTGCTGCAGCGTCTTCTCCCACGGAATTGGGTAGTAATCCGGCGGCGAACTTGGAAGCACAGAATGAGGATGCGTGGGATGTTGTCGATGTGGACTTAAAAGCCGCTGATCTGATTCAGGTCAGTATGGCATGATGGTGATGGCTCTAGTCAGATGCCAAGAATCTGTGCGGGTCAAGTCCATTGCCAAGGAACAGCCAGTCGGGCAGATTCCGGCGTAATCCTTAAGGGTGCAGGTATGGATGCGGATATGAGAAAAAATCGCGAACTGGGCCAAGGAAAAGTGGTTGGCTCATCTGCCTTGGTAACATGCCCGCTGGCACGTGATCAAGGCAGTTGCAGATCGGCAGATTCAGGTTCCTCTTCGGTTTCTCGGCTGCGTAGACATGCCCATATCTATGCGGGACTGTTCGGAATTCTGATCGCCTTGACATTGGTGCTGGTTTGGTACTCTCGCACTGGAGATATTTGGTCGTCTCCGATTCAGGAAATCGATGCCCCTTCTCATTATTATTTCATTCGTAAGCTGCTTAGGAATGGTCTATCGGTTGCGCTGACTCTGAATCCCAATGACTCGTTTTATCCGCCTTTGTTTCACCTTCTGGTTTACGGGATCATGCGGTTGTGCGCATTATTTGGCATCGACATCACTATATTTGCTGGTGTCAATCTGATTTGGATTGCTTATGCCGGTTTGATTTTTCCTATGGGCATGCTGCTTTGGACTTCGTATTTCCTGGACGGGCTGTGCACTTGGCAATGTTGTCTGCTTTCTGCCGCTGTGCCCATATTGTCGGTCATCTCAGCGGCTTTTCCATATTGGACTCTGAGTGCTGGTCCCCTCCTTGCCTATGGTCTGGGGACTGCTTTGCTGCCTTTCGCGCTTTATGCCGGTTTACGACTGATGGATGCTGTGACTGCTGAACGTGCAGATGGCTCTCGTCATATATTGCAGTGGGCGATCGTCAACATCCTTTTTGGATTGCTCATCATACTGGCTCATCCACGGGTTGCCTTCACCTACCTAGTACTGATAGGGTTTTTCGTTCTCTTCAGATTGCCCTGGCGTTGGATTCTCGCGGCTCTGGGAGGTCTGGGAGTCGCAGTTCTGCTTTTTGCCTTGTATGTGATGCGCCGTGATCATGGGAAGGACTTCCTGCATCCGTCCAATTGGTTTCACACTTATCAGCCTACGCGTAGCCTGTCTGAAGCCTTCCGGATTGTCATTACTGATTTTCTGCCTGGTATTTCCGGCCTGGCAATGGCTGTCTGCCTGGTGCTTTCCATTGTGTCTGCACTGGCTCTGAGCGGCAGACGGTTCAAGGATGGTTTGGCACTTGTTCTCTCATATGTACTGATAGGGGTGATTTTCGTATGTGCGGCTGCGGTAAAGGGGCCACTGGCTAATGTGCTTACCGCTGCTTGGTACCGAGGAGAGACTCGGCCATTAACAATGATCCCGCTTGGCGTTGTGCCTCTGTTGGTTTTCGGTATGCGATGCCTATTCCAATACAGACCGGACACAAATAAGAGGTCTTTCGTGTCGACTCTCTATAGAGAGTCCGGCTCGAATTTTGTAGTAGTTCTTCTCTTGGTCTGTTTGACAGCTACGGCCTGCTTCTTTAACCCTACTCGGGAGGCGGTAGCATCAAGCGTGGCTCGAAACACGGGTTTTACTAAGACTGACCAGTCGGAGCAGCTTACCGATCGGAAACGTCAAGTGCTTTCTCAAGTCAACCAACTGGTGGGGCCGCATTCCACCGTGATTGCTGATCCGCTCAACGGATCCATGTATGGGATGACACTGTATGGCATGGACATGCTGTACCCGGTATATAACCCCATGGACACCAAGAATGGCAAGGTCTTTGGTCAGGTTGAACACGCGTTCGCTTCCAGGGATCCCGAGCTCATGTTGAGCACGACTTGTCCGGTTACTACCAGCTATGACAAAGGGGCCGAAAACGGGACTGCAACTCCAACAAACAAATACTTACTCGCGATGGGTGATCAGGCAGCTGACCTGCAAATGTTCACTTATAAAGCACAGTATTATCCATTCCATAATCAAGCACTTGTCGATAGCTACATAAAATCGGGGGCTCTTCAGAAGGTCAAAGACTTCGGACCATCCTCCGAAGGTAGTCAGCCTTGGGCGCTTTACCGTTTATCGTGCAGCTAACAAATACTAATACCAAGCGATGTGCGTTCACTGATGAAGGCGATGAGTGCGCAAGATAGCTGTTGTTTATTCCGGGATATGTCTGGATCAACAATTGGGCTTCTGAGAAAAAGACAGCAATACTAGTTAGTGCCACTTCGATAATGTACAATGTCCATTTATGTTGTCAGTTAATAAAAGTGCAGGATATGCTACGTCATAATCAGTTAATTCACGAACAAGGTCGTTAGCAGATGTCGGCAAGTGTATTTTATCATTCCGTATACTTTTCGAGAGTAGGCGAAGTAGGGATGAATTGTTGACCGGGCAAAAGCCATGTAACGTTTCCGGTCGGTCAGGCTGAGACAGTGCTTCATCCCTGTAAAGGATAGACTATGATAGTTAAAGTAAAGTTGCCTTGTTTTTGTGCTGTTATTAGCAGCTTCCCTTGCAGGGCGAAGAGAAGATGCGAAGGAGTAACAAGCGATGCTTTACGGTTTGACAATATCTCTGGTCATGCCATGCCGTAATGAGGCAAAGCACCTGGCCCGGATGGTCGCCGCTATTCCCGATTTCTACGACGAGATAATCTGCGTCAGCAATAAATCCACTGATAATACGGTTGCAATAGGTCGGCAGCTTGAAAGCTTGTATCCACGTTTCCATTTGATTGTTGATGATCGTGTAGTCTCTGGAATCGGTTACGGGTTTGCTCATATGACTGGAATCAGCAGGGCCAAGAGTTCGATTATCGTGTGTGCAGATTCCGACGGCACTTATCCTATCGAAGATCTTCCGCGTATCTTAGGTATTATGAAAGACCGTAGTCTGGTCTTTGCCTCTTGCTCACGGTATCCAGATAAAAACATTCCTTTCACCCTGCAGCTGGGGGTGAAAGTCCTGAACCTTGAAATTTTCTTTCTTTATGCAATCATCATTCATGACTCTCTGTCTGGGATGTGGGTATTCGAACGTAGTGCTGTCCCTTTCCTGCATTTGACGGAGGGCGACTGGAACCTTTCTCCCCAGATCAAACTTAATGCTCATAAATATCTGGGCGATCGTTCCGGTGAAATCAAAGTTACTCAGCGAACTAGGCTTGGAGAGACGAAACAATCATACGTAAAAACCGGGCTGGGTCATCTGAAATGGATCTTCAAAAACCGCTTTACTCAGCGTGAAAGTATCCAATCTGCCGATTAAAACTGTAATGTAACTACTCATATCTACATCAAAATTATAGGACACAATCTTCTACTTCTACGAAGCAGGACACCTTGGGTTATTATTTTAGATCGCCTCAGTATTGTGACTTTTCTTCCTAGTTTCCTCTCCTGTATCCTTTATTTCCGGCGGCTGTGACTTAGTGGATTCTGCTTCGGATTCTTTTGTTACGCTAATGTCTTCTCCAGAGGCATGGAAGACTATGCTGACCAGGAGGGGAAGGAAAGGTTCAAAGTACCTGAACTGAATTCCCTTGATGTAATCACCAATCCTCATCAGCGGCAGTGTATTCCAAGTGAGCATCATTGATGCATAGACCATATAGATAAGGATGAGGAAAACCAAAGCCGAGGTGATCTGGTATCGATAAAGACTTATAAATTCTCGGGCCGAAGTAACTTTGTATTGGGGTCGGGGGGAGTTGCGGATGAGCAATACCAAGGCCAGCCCAATTATGACTACCAGGAGGATTGAGGGAGCACCTAGTCTCAGCAGCTGCATGGATTCTCTCATGAAGTTCCACGCCACAGCTATGAACATCCTGAATGGGTGGCGAAGCATGAAGACTAAATTCTGAGAGACGGAAGCTTCAGCCCAAACCGTTGAGTACAAGGAAGACCAGGTACCATACACTGCTAGAATTATGAGGGAGGAGAAACCCAAATAAAGAGCCTTCCGTTTGGCCGAGAGAATCCGTCGAGGTAGGACGAGAATCAATATAGCCAGACTTGCATAGACTGTTTTGCACATAAACAAGAGCACTGTCAGCGCCGACATGGCTATCATCTCCTTCCTCGTGGCTGGCTGGTTACGTGTGGTAACAGCCATGAAGAGGGCGATGAATACAGCGCAGAGGCTGATGAAAAGAGAATCTGCCATGAGGCTTGATGCGATGAACATGCCATGTGGCAGAGCACCAATGATAGCTAAGAATATTTTTCCCCTCGGGACTATAGTAATGGCCAGGCAGAACAGGATGATGTAAACCAACAGGTTGCTCAACCTACCTAATTGCCAAGTCCGGTAAGGGGGTTGATGCGTATGCAAGCCTACCCAGATGCCCATGGCCTGCGGCAGAAATATCGCAGGGAAATATTGATTGGAGCGGTTCGCGAGCTTAAGGGAATCCGTGGTGATTTCCTTGCTTGGTGCTGAGTTATTAACAGTTTTTTGAGCCTCGATTGTGGGATCATAGTCCGATGTCTGATTTAGAAGAGTCACTACTAATGCACTCTGGCATCCTTGAAGGTTCAGAAAACGGGAATCGCCGTGGAGCTGCTGGATTCTGATCGTATTACCATAGTTATCTATCTGTAAATCGGGTTTGTTGAGAATCTGTCCCGTGGCAGCGGCATACGAGGCATAGGCATGAATATTTGGGTCGGGAAAGGACAGCGCACCCATTGTCGTGATGTAGAAGCTGCCTTGGAGCAGGGCGAATACAAGAAAGAACAGGATGGCCCCCATACTTTTTTTTAGGGCTCTTATTGGTTGCTTTCCCACGTTTGGACTCCTGCCGATAGATATGTTAGAAGATAATGCGTATGAGCTGATGCTGGACGATAAAAGTAGGCAATACCGATGCCGAGAACTATAGCTATGGCATTGGAGAAGAATTCTCTACATTGGAAGTTTCCTCAATAGAATTGATCGCTGTATGTTGAGCTTGGGCGGTTGCCGTCTTCTCGGGCGGGAAGAAGCAAATGCTAGTCATGAGAGGTAGAAGCGGGGTGAGGTACCTCCCCTGAAATCCCTGTATCGCATGGACGGTCCTCATGACAGTCATATCGTTCCAGGTGAGATCAACGAAGAGGAAGACCAGGAAAGCCGCGCAGAAGAATGCAACGAAGGAAACCCAGACGTACCGATATCGACGTATGGAAGTGGACGGAGAGTTTTGATCCTCTACCACAAACCTGTTGGATGTGAGCAGAATGATCCAAGCCGTCAGTGCGAGGAGTGTCGGGACCAAGGCGGTTGGACCAATTTTCATGAGTTTTATAGGAAATTCCATGAGATTCCAAAAAATAGTGAATATGACCTTTAAGGGGTGCTTGAACATGAAATGGGTGTTGTCGGCAATACTGGTGATTGCCGGTACATTCTGATAGAACGAACTCCACAAGCCATAAATCGGGAGTGCAATCAGGGCTGATATGCCTGTGAATGTGGCCTTGCGTTTCGTTGTCATTAGTGACATGGGCAGGGCCCATACTAACAGAGCCAGTGCTACGTACACCGTCTTAAATAAGAAAAGGCAAACGGCTAGTCCTATAAGGATTCCCATCTGACCTCGGGTTACAGGTCTATCACGGGTTGAGAGGGAGAAGAAATAGGCGATGAAGCATGTACAGATACTGATGAACATGGCATCTGCCATGAGGCTGGATGCTATGAATATGGTTGGATATAGCGAACTCAGTATGGCTATGAGATACTTCCCTTTGGGAATCATTATGATGGCCAGGCTGATTAGGAAGAGGTAGAAGGCAAAATTTGCTATTCTCCCGCATTGCCAGACGTTGTAGGGACTAAGGCCCGTGTGGAGTCCGATCCATACACCTATCCCCTGTGGCAAGTAGACCAGAGGGAAGTATTGGTTTGCACGCGAAGGAAATGTCTTGTCAGGGAGAGTGACTTGGGCAGGCGGCCTCTGATCGGCCAAGCGTTGATTACCTATGTAAGGGTCAGTGGCCATGGGGTCACCGATGATGTCCATCACTAACGCGTTGTTCATGCCCTTGTTGTGGAGGAATCGGGAGTCACCTGAAATATGCTGGCGCTTTATTGTGTTTCCGAATCCGTCCGTATGGCGCTCTGGCAAATTCATTATTTGCCCGGTTGCCATGGCATACGAGGCGTTGGCATGCATGTCACCGTCTGGCAGGGTCAGGGCTCCGACATTGGTCAGAAAGACCATGCCCTCGAATATAGAAATAATGAGGAAGAACAATACCGCAAAGGTGCTGTGACTGTTCAATCGTTTAGCTTGCAGTTTCACGCAGGCCCCCTTGCTTAGCGGCCATAGAGGCTCGTAGCTGAATACAACAGAGGTACATTAGCACACCTAAAAAAGGAAGTAGCATTATCGTATAATAGTTCGCATGGCAGATTTCTTTTCACCCAGTAACATCCTTGTGACCGGCGGCTGTGGATTTATCGGCTCCAACTTTGTTCACTATGTAGTTGATCATCATCCTGATGTGCACGTCACCGTATTGGATGCGCTTACCTATGCCGGCAACCTAAAGAATATAGAGGGGCTACCGAAAGACAGGGTCGAGTTTGTTCATGGCAATATCTGCGATGAAGAACTGTTAAATAAAATCGTACCCGACCATGATGCTATCGTGCATTATGCTGCAGAGTCCCATAACGACAACTCGATAATGAATCCCGAACCCTTTGTACAGACAAATGTTGTGGGTACTTTTAGGCTTCTCGAAGCTGCTCGCAAGTACGATGTCCGTTATCATCATGTGAGCACAGACGAAGTTTATGGCGACCTGGCCCTTGATGATCCATCTAGGTTCACAGAAGAGACACCCTATCGTCCTTCAAGCCCATATTCGTCAACGAAAGCTTCTTCGGATCTTCTGGTCCGTGCCTGGTACAGAACCTTTGGGGTTCGAATGACCATTTCCAACTGCAGCAACAACTACGGTCCTTACCAGCACGTGGAGAAGTTCATTCCCCGTCAGATCACCAATATTCTGGATGGAATTCGCCCAAAACTCTACGGCGACGGTCTCAACGTCAGGGATTGGATTCATACCGAAGACCATTCAAGTGCTGTCTGGACTATTCTGACCAAGGGTCGTCTGGGGGAGACCTACTTGATTGGAGCAGACGGGGAACGCAACAACATCAATGTTCTCCGCGACATCCTTAGGGTAATGGGCCAGCCTGAGGATGCCTTCGACAAAGTCAAGGATCGCCCGGGGCATGACCGCCGTTATGCAATTGACTCCACCAAGCTTCGTACCGAGCTTGGGTGGAAGCCTGTGCATACAGATTTTGAAAGTGGCTTAGAGCAGACAATAGATTGGTATAGGAATAACCGGGATTGGTGGGAGCCCGCTAAGGCAGCCACCGAAGAGAAATATCGTCGCAACGGACAGTGACCGTGAGGACAACGCGTCGGGATGCGAAGTTGCTTTCTGCGTTGCTCGAGCGTTATCCGCTTCCCCTAGTGATGAAAGATGATCGATCCCGTAAGAAAGTGACTAAATAGTAACCATGTCTTTTGATTTCGAAAAAGTGTTGAAGGTCACCAAGACCAACATTCCCGGGCTTTTGGTCTTTGACCTGCCAGTGCACGGAGACAACCGAGGCTGGTTCAAGGAGAACTGGCAACGGGCCAAGATGACGGAACTCGGTCTGCCTGATTTCCACCCGGTACAAAACAACATCAGCTTCAATGCCAGTCGTGGCGTTACTCGCGGTATCCATGCCGAGCCCTGGGACAAGTTCATTTCCATCGGGAGCGGTGAGATTTTCGGTGCCTGGGTAGACCTCCGCCCAGGCGAAGGGTTCGGACAGGTGTTCACCACCCGGCTGGATCCCTCCAAGGCCATCTATGTACCTAGGGGAGTGGGCAACAGTTTCCAGGCCCTGGCCGATAATACAGTCTACACCTATCTGGTCAACGCCCACTGGTCCCTGGAGCAGAAGAAGACCTATACCTTCGTCAACCTCGCTGACCCCCGGCTAGGCATTGAGTGGCCCATACCGCTTGATCAGTGCGAACTGAGTGAAGCGGATAAGAACCACCCCATGCTGGCCCAGGCCAAGCCCATGGCTCCGCGCCGAACCCTGGTGACCGGTGCTAGCGGCCAGCTGGGGCAGGCCATCCGTCAGTATGTGCAGGACCACGATCTTCAAGGGTTCGAATTCACGAACATCGAGGACTTCGATTTCTCCGATCCTGAGGCTTACGACCGGTTTGACTGGAGTCTGTACGGCACCATCATCAATGCCGGTGCCTATACTGCAGTCGATATGGCTGAAACGGACCAGGGGCGGCAGGATGCTTGGAAGTCCAACGCCGTAGGTCCGGCAATGCTGGCCAAGGTCGCGGAAGAACACAACATGACCTTGGTGCATGTCTCCAGTGATTACGTTTTCGACGGGCATCAGAAGGAACACACTGAGTCCGAGCCTTTCGCCCCTCTCGGCGTGTACGGTCAGACCAAGGCCGCGGGGGACATAGCGGTTTCGAATATATCTCGCCATTACATTCTCCGTTCCAGTTGGGTGATTGGTCAGGGGCATAATTTCGTCAAGACCATGATGGGGCTTTCCGACCGAGTGGCTAATCCTGATGACGGTCTCGACTTGGTTACCGTCGTGGACGACCAAGTTGGCAGGCTGACCTTCACCGATGATATGGCCGCAGCTATCTTCCACCTCCTGGATTCGCGGGCGCCATACGGTACCTACAACCTGACCGGCTCGGGGTCCATCGCCTCCTGGGCCGAAATTGCAAGTCGCGTCTTCGAGCAGACCAATGGCAACGGCGACAAGGTGAAACCGGTATCGACCGAGGACTACTATGCGGGAGCCACCGGCCCTATTTCCCCGCGTCCGACCAACAGTGCCCTCTCTCTGGATAAAATCAGAGCCGTCGGCTTCCATCCCGGAAATTGGGAGGGCGCCCTGGAGGATTACGTCCAATCCATTATTGACTCCCGCTGAGTGGTCAGCTTCCGACCCGACCGCTATGCGGGGGAACCGCAGAGATTTTGTCACTCATCAATTCCTGCTGGCGACCGGCAGTAAGCTATCTTAAGTTTGACACGGATGTAAAAGTCATGAGAAAGGCGTCACGTAATGAGAGGCATCATTCTTGCAGGCGGTTCGGGCACGCGGCTGTATCCGCTGACCACCGTCACTTCCAAGCAGCTGCTTCCGGTGTATGACAAGCCTATGATCTATTACCCACTGAGCGTGCTTATGATGGCAGGCATCAATGAGATACTGATCATCTCAACGCCAATGGATATCGGCAATTTCCAGCGTCTCTTGGGCGATGGGAGCCGGTATGGCATCAGCCTATCCTACAAGATCCAGCCCAGCCCGGATGGTCTGGCCCAGGCATTCATCCTGGGCGAGGATTTCATCGCTGGCGAACCTTGCGCTTTAGTGCTTGGCGACAATATTTTCTATGGGAACGGTCTTGGCCGTACTCTGCGGAATGCGGCGGGCACCCAGCATGGGGCAACGGTGTTCGGCTATTATGTGGACGATCCACAGAGGTATGGCGTAGTCGAATTCGACAAAGACAACAAGGTCGTCAGCATCGAGGAGAAGCCCGAGCATCCGGCCAGCAACTACGCGGTTACCGGACTTTACTTCTATGATGAGCGAGTCACTGAGTTTGCCAAGCAGGTCAAACCTTCCGCACGTGGCGAACTGGAAATCACCGATCTGAATCGTCTTTACCTTCAAGACGGATCCCTGCGCGTTCAGACTCTGGGGCGCGGTTATGCCTGGTTGGATACGGGGACCATGGATTCCCTCTACGAGGCAGGGGAGTTCGTTAGAACCGTTCAGAGGGCCCAGGGTCTGCCCATCGCCGTTGTGGAAGAGGTGGCTTACGAGAATGGCTGGATTACCCGTGAAGAGCTGCTAGAAGCAGGTCAAAGGTATGGCAAGTCTCCATATGGACAGCATCTGCTGGATGTTGCCAACAACAAGATCATCTTCAAGAAGCATGTGGATCAAGCCTGATGTTTCAGGAATCCGTGCCGTCAGGCGCGGGTTCCCTTGTCGGGTGCGACCAAGGAGAGGAAATTGAAGATATTAGAGATTTTCAGCAAGAAGAACTGGCTCCTGCTCAAGGCCATGGTCTCCACGGATTTCAAACTGAGATATAAGGAATCAGTCTTGGGGTACCTGTGGTCGGTTCTCAAGCCCCTTATGCTCTTTGCCATTATGTATGTCGTCTTCGTGCGCTTCATGCGGTTTGGAGCGGATGTTCCGCACTTCGCTGTAGCCCTCTTGCTTGGCATCATTCTGTGGAACCTTTTTAACGAAACAACCACTGGCGGTATGCTCTCGATTGTGGGGCATGGAGATCTGTTGCGGAAGATACACTTCTCCAAGTATGTGATAGTCGTTGCTTCGTCAATGAGCGCCTTGATCAATTTCGGCTTCAATTTTATCGTCGTCATTGTCTTCGCCCTGATCAACGGAGTCAGGCCGGCATGGTCGAATCTACTCATTCTGCCGATAGTCTTTGAGCTCTACCTGCTGGCCTTGGGGATTTCTTTCTTCCTCAGCGCGCTCTATGTCAACCTGCGCGATCTAAACCCCATCTGGGAGGTCGTGACCCAAGCCGGCTTTTATGCTACACCCATCATCTATCCAATAAGCATGATCTCTTCTAGGGCCGGTCAGTACGGACCTATTTTCGCCAAGTTGGATCTCATGCTTAACCCTATGGCCCAGATTGTACAGGATGCACGTCATGTGCTGATATCCCCTGCCAATCCGACCTTATGGGGATGGACAAGCAATTTCTTCGTCGCTTGCTGGCCTGTTGTCTTCTCCCTGCTGATCTTCCTGTTGGGCTTGAGGTTCTTTACTGTCAAATCCAAGTACTTCGCGGAGCTGGTATAAATGAAACTTTCCAATAAAACCGATAATCTGCCTGATGACGTGGCGCTTAGGGTATCCCATGTGTCAAAGGATTTTAAATTGCCTTATGAGAAGACCAACAGCCTTAAGGGCTTCGTCTTCAACACCATTCGACGACAGAATGGGTATACCATCCAGCACGTGCTCAAGGATATTTCCTTTGAGATAAAGAAAGGCGATTTCTTTGGCATTGTGGGCAAGAACGGTTCCGGTAAGTCCACGCTTCTGAAGATTATCTCCCGCATATACTCTCCCAACAGCGGCAAGGTTCAAGTCAATGGGAAACTGGTGCCTTTCATCGAGCTGGGGGTGGGTTTCAATCCTGAGCTTACGGGTAGGGAAAACGTATATCTGAACGGTGCCATGCTCGGGTTTACCAGGGAGGAGATCGACAATATGTATGATGATATCGTTGATTTCGCCGAGCTGGGTGACTTCATGGAGCAGAAGCTGAAGAACTACTCCAGTGGCATGCAGGTGCGGTTGGCTTTCTCAGTAGCCATCAAGTCGCAGGGAGACATTCTCGTCCTGGATGAGGTGCTGGCAGTGGGGGACGAGGCTTTTCAGAAGAAATGCCGGGATTATTTCTTTGAGGCCAAGCGCGAGAAGAAGACGATTATACTGGTTACCCATTCCATGGGCGATGTTAGACAGTTCTGCAATAAAGCCATGCTGATACAGGATGGCATCATTGCCAAGTTCGGCGAGCCGGACGAAGTAGCCAGTGCCTATTCCGACTACTTCCTTGAGAAGGAGCAGAAGGCAGTTCAGAAAGATAATGAGGCGGTCCGACTGGAGCAAGGTGACGGTGTTCGGATGGTAGACATACAAGTCGCAGCCGACGGGAAGAACACCCAACTTCTCGACATCAACCAGAACTTTATCATCAGGATTGCTTTCGAGTGCGATAGGAACGTTCCACATGGCGTCTTCGAGATCAATCTGGTAGACCAGCAGGGCAGGGTGGCTCTCGCTACCTCGAACCTGGTTAATTCCGACAAGGACACTTTCACGAAGGGTCGTCATGAGATCATATTCAAGATCGAGAATGTTCTGGCCTCAGGTGATTATAACGTTAACATCACTGCTGCTTCGGGAGACGACCTTCTGCTCAAGCAATCAGCGGTGTACCACTTCCAGGTTCGCAAGGCTAAGCTCTACGATCAGAGTTTGACTCACCCGAAAATCAGTGTGAAACTAACCTGATGACGGCTTCCAAACGCATGTTGGATACGCATGTTTTATCGCTAGGAGTTTCTTAGGATGTATCTGCTATTTCGGATCTGATCCCGCTCCAAGAAGGAGCGGTGACACATATTCAGAAGTCAGCCACACGTGGCCTTGTTGATGATAGTGCGAAAACGAGGAAGAAAAAGGATGATCGTTCATAGCGCCATAAATTATGAGGTTGCCATCGAGGATCTGATGAGGAACCCCATAGACGGCACCGTAACGGTATCCGGCTGGGCTGTAGATACCTATCGTAAGACTGAAATACGCATTCGCCCAAAAGATGAAGATGTAACCGTTGAACGGCAAGACCGGAAAGACATCGCCACGGTCTTCGATCTGGAATCTTCTGCCCGGCCTGGATTTACCGCTGCAATGCCTTCCAGCAAGAATTCATTCAAACTTCTTTTCATGATCAACGGTACTGAACGGCCGGTTCGGATCGACTTGGACCGTTTGGAGCGTAGACTCAGCAATGACAGGAAGAAGCAGCGCTTGAGCCAAATCGGCTACCGTCTTCTCCACGATTCTATCTCGTCTAACTTTAGATCCTTGGTGAAGCGTGTGAAGAGGACCGTCACTAAACGGCAGAAGTCCTATGACCGATGGATACGGACTCATGAGGTTACTGATCCCGCGTATGCCATGCAGGCCATAGAGGGCTTCGCTCATAAGCCCTTGATCTCCATAGTGGTTCCCGTGTACAACGTGGATGAGCAGTGGTTGCGAAAGTGTGTGGAGTCCATGGCCGCCCAGTGGTACCCGAACTGGGAGCTCTGTCTGGCCGACGACCACTCTCCAGATGAGTCGGTGAGGACCCTGCTGAAGGAAATCTCCGCCGGCGATTCCCGAATCCATACTGTGTACAGGGATGAAAACGGTGGTATAGCTGCAGCCACGAACTCTGCGATAGAGCTGGCCAAGGGGCAGTACATCGGCTTCATGGACAATGATGATGAGCTGGCTCCCAGCGCACTCTATGAGGTGGTTTCGGCAATCAACTCCGATCCATCAATTGACTTCATCTATACCGATGAGGACAAAATCACGGAGAGGGGGATCAGATTCGATCCCTTCTTCAAGCCTGATTTCTCGCCGCACCTTCTGCTGGGCCATAACTACATCACCCACTTCGTGACCGTCTCAAGGGACCTGCTGCAGAAGGTGGGAGATCTGGATTCCGCCTTCGACGGTAGTCAGGATTATGACTTCGTCTTGAGGGCGACCGAGCAGGCGCAGAAGGTACATCACATTCCCCGGATCATGTATCACTGGAGGACCCTCTCCAGTTCAGTGGCCGGTGATCCCCGCAGCAAGATGTACGCCTATGAGGCAGGCAAGGCTGCACTTGAAGCCGCCCTTAAGCGCCGGGGAATAGATGGCAGCGTCCGCATGCTCGATAACCTCGGTACCTACAAGATCGACTACCATGGAGAAGTGCCCTCGGTGGCTGTTATTGCTTCCGGGTATACGGGTGAGAAGCTCCATGATCTTGAGCTCGAAACAGACTACCCTCAGGTGAGGTTTGTGTCCGTCGGCGAGGCCGGGTTCGACGCAGCAGCACGAGAATGCGATGAGGACCTTCTGGTCTTCCTGGATGGGAAGAACCCCAGGAGGGCGGACTGGCTGACCGAAATGGTCAACTATATTCGCGACGATCAGGTTGGGGTTGTCGGAGGCAAAATCCTGGATGACCGTGGACGAGTTGCGAATGTGGGCGTGACCCTGCGAGCGATGAAGACGGGCCAGCCTTTCGAGATGCGCGGAGACTGGGACCAGGGCATCGGATACTACTTCCGTGATCTCCTGCCTCGTGATATATTCGCCGTCACGGAGGATTGCCTGCTTACTCGTCGCCGTGATTTTGAGAGGATAAAGGGGTTCGATCAGTCTCTTTCTTCCGGTCTTCAAGGCATTGACTACTGTGTCAGGTTGCAGGAGGAATGCGGTCTTACCACCCTCTGGCAACCATATTCCCTCTTCGTTGACCAGGTGAAAAACCCTGCGAAGATACCCCAGGAAGACCTGGACCGGTACTTGGCTTCCCACCAGGGCATTGTGGATCCCTTCGCTTCGGCCTTCTTCCCCTCCGAGAAACCGGACCATGCTCCTGTAGAGGGATCCATCGATCAGGTACTAGTTTCATCGGATTCCTCCGTTATCACAGTGACGGGTTGGGCAGCCGATCTGGAGGGTCATGAGCCGGCTTCTGTAGGTATATCTCCCTGCAAGCATGCCCGCTTGAATGATGTGAAGCGAATCCTTCGGCCGGATGTGAACATGGCCAAGGCCATGCCCATTAATTCCGAGCTTGGATTCAAGCTGCGGATCAGTCTGCCGGACGGGCTGGCGGCTTTCCGTGCCGAGCATCCGGCCTTGGTTTTCTCTGGGCCGTCCGGGCAGGTTTCCATGACTTTGAAGGTGCCCCGTTCCCAAGCCGTGTCCAGGTTCGAAGTACTGCTCAGAAGGGCTACCGCCATCAGGCATCCACGTAGTTTTGCCAGGCGTATTTTCAACCGATATCTAGTGCCACGTCGGCAGAAGGCGGCATACAGGAAGCTCATCGCGCGTACTGAGCAGTATGACAAAGCAGCTGTTGAATCTAAGGTTGATGGATTTACATACAGGCCCATGATCTCCGTTCTGGTGCCTGTCTACAACGTTGAGCCGCAGTGGCTACGAGCCTGTATAGATTCCATCCGCAACCAGTACTATTCCAACTGGGAGCTTTGCCTGGCCGATGATTGTTCCACAGATCCCCGTGTAGCTGAAGTCCTAAAGCAAATGAGTGCAGAGGATGACCGGATCAAGGTCGTATTCAGAGAGGAAAATGGGCATATATCGAGGGCGACCAATTCGGCTCTCGAGATCGCAACCGGTGAGTTCGTGGCTCTGGTTGACAACGATGATGAATTGCCTCCCCAGGCCTTCTTCGAAGTGGTCAAGCGACTCAACGAGAAGCCTGAAACCGACTTGGTCTACAGCGATGAGGACAAGGAAGACGAGCAGGGTCATCGATTCGACCCGCACTTCAAGCCCGACTATGAGCCTGATCTTCTCCTGAGTACCAACTACATCAGTCATCTTGGTGTTTATCGTAGATCCATCGTTAATGAAATCGGTGGTTTCCGGGTGGGATATGAGGGGTCCCAGGACTATGACATGCTCCTGCGGTTCATGGAGCATACCGAGCCATCAAGAGTCCAGCACATAGCCAAGATCCTCTACCACTGGAGGACTCTGCCCACATCGACTGCCTCTAGCGGCGGTGCTAAGAACTACGCTTCGGACGCGGGGTTGCGCGCCCTCAGCTCGGCCATGGAACGCAGGGGGATTGACGCTGAGGTGGTCTCTGCCGGTCCGAGTGGCAGCTACAACGTTCACTACGGTATTCACGACGCCGACCTTGTGTCAGTGATTATCCCTACCAAGAATGGCTATGACAACATCGAGCGGTGCATGGACTCGGTGATCGAAAAAACCAAGTACCCCAACTATGAGGTGCTCATTGCCGATAACGGCAGTACCAACCCGGCCATGAAAAAGCTGTATGCCAGGTACAAGGAGCGCTTGGGGGATCGGTTCAGGGTGCTTGATCTCGACATCCCCTTCAACTTCTCCCGCATCAACAACCTGGCTGCCAAGGAGGCCAAGGGCAAGTACCTTCTCTTCCTTAACGACGACACTCAAGTCATCAGCCCGCTCTGGATGACGCGCTTGGTCTCTTTCGCTCAGCTGCAACGGATAGGAGTGGTTGGCGCCAAGCTCTATTATCCGATCAACACCATTCAGCACGCTGGTATTGTTCTGGGGCTTGGAGGCGTGGCCGGGCATATCATGGTAGGCACGCCACGAACCTACCTTGGCTATTTCGGCAGACTCATCGAGAACGTCAACTACTACGCTATGACGGCGGCATGCTGCATGGTCAAATCCGAGGATTTCCAGGCTGTTTCCGGATTTGATGAGACTCTGGCAGTCGCATATAACGATGTCGACCTTTGCGCACGAATCCACGATGAGCTGGGCAGGGACAACGTTTGGGCTCATGAGGTCGAGCTCTATCACTTCGAGTCGGTGACTCGCGGGAAGGATGCCAAAGATAAAAAGAAAAGGGCGAGATTGGAAAGGGAATCTGAGGAATTCAGGAGCAGACATGCGGAGGCAGTCAAGAATGACCCCTACTACAATCCCAATCTCTCCAGAACTTCAGGTAACTTTTGGATCCGAGAGGACTGAACATCCAGCCGGCTAGGCCATATTTTTGATCCGGGCGTCATAGACCAGCTTTTCTAGATGCCTGACCCAGGTCGAGATGGTGCAACGGATTCTCTGGAAAAGCCCCATGCTCTGGAAGAGGGCATCGGCTCGCTTCCGGTCTAGACGCAGTTTCTGCTGGTTTTTCGGGTCTGACCCTGCTGCAGCGGTTTCCGACCGGAGTCCATCCCAAATAGAGTAGTAGCTACGCATAGGGGTGATCCCATTGTCAAGAGCTAGTTTGAAATTTGTCAGGCCTGCAGCGACGTTATCTCGGTAGAAGTTCATACTGCGGAGGGCATGCGTTACGGACGAGGGAGACTGCAGCCAGTAGTACAGAACCGTATCAATGTCTGCTACCTTAGACATTCGTCGGTATAGCGGGCCAGCCACCATGATGTCCTGCGCATAGCGGCCGGGGGGGAAGCGGATGCCTTCCCACAGCCCAGCTTTGTAGAGTCTGCACCAATTGGCCTCGTTGAAATACCTTGCCTCACCAGATTTGCCCGTCATGTCCATAAAGATCCGAAGACTCTTGCAGAAATAGGTTTGATAGGCCTTGAGGGGGTTAGTGAAAACCTTGATGCTCCTGGGTGTAGCAGCACCGTGAGCAGCTTCATTGACAATAAATCCCATTTGGGAAGAGCCAAATTGCTGCCATCTGGCTTTGCTCATGTCGGCATCAGTAGATTTCAGGGCGTGGAGAAGTAGCTCGATGTTTCTCCTGTCAAGGACATCGTCGTTGTCAGCAAAAGCCAAATAGCGGCCCTTGCTGGCATCAAGCCCTGCGTTTTGGGCTATGGAGATGCCTTGGTTTTCCTGGTGTATCACCTGGATGCGATGATCTCGGGCCGCATATCGGTCACAAATGTCGCTGGATCCGTCTGTGGATCCATCGTCCACGAGAATAATCTGCAGGTGTTGGTAGGTCTGCCCGCAGATGGAATCAAGGCAGTATGGCAAGTACTGGGCCGAGTTGTATACAGGGATGATGATGGATACCAGGTCTTGGCTAACTGTCATAGCAGCCAGTCTAGTGGAGCCTTCTCATGATCATGTACTGTGCGGAGAACCGACCGGTATTTAATGCTTGTAAGCCTCCTCCTTCTCTATACCGATTTGTCTGTGTTTTACAGCGGCAACGGCAAATCGTAGACAGATGGTTTCTAATGGGATGTGAAGCAAATGATTTTTTGTTCAGCATCCCTGCCATGGTTCAGTCCGGCTAGCGGTATATTATAGAAACATTGTTTGGTGGTTCCGGCGTTACATACAAGCCGGTCCGCCGGCTTTAAACACCCTCCTGTCACGGAAGGTCCGTGACCTGTAAGTCCAAAGGAGGTGGGTGATGTCTGCGCACAAGTATGAATTGATGTTCATTGCCGATCCGGCCATGGATGAGCGCTCGCTGAAGAAGCTGACCGACCAGTATCTCGAGGTGGTCACCAAGGAAGGCGGCTCTGTCGACAACATCGACGTCTGGGGCCGTCGCAAGCTGGCCTACGAGATCGACAAGCACAAGGAAGGCAACTACGTGGTGGTCGAATACACCTGCGAGCCTGCCGTCAGCGCTGAGCTCGATCGTGTGCTCAACCTGAACGAGTCCGTCATCCGCACCAAGATTCTTCGTAAGGATGACAAGTAAGCAAACAGCAAAAGGACATCGAAGCGTCGGCTGACCTCCAGTTCTCGCGTCGAAGGTCCAAGGGTGCGGGATTCGCCCCAGTAGGCCCATTCCCAAGTCCTCATTCCGAGGAAAGGTCGTGACATGGCGGGAGATACATACATCACCGTGGTGGGCAATCTCACTGCGGATCCGGAGGTGCGTACGACCTCCAACGGAGGCACGGTGGCCAACCTGACCATCGCGTCCACGCCCAGACAGTTCAACAGGAACTCTGGGCAGTGGGAGGACGGCGATTCGCTCTTCATGCGTTGCTCGGCTTGGGATTCCACCTACAGTCCCATGGCTTCCAACATTCAGGCCAGCCTGACCAAGGGCATGAGGGTGATCGCCCAGGGTCGTCTGGTGCAGCGCTCTTATCAGGATCGTGAGGGCAACAACCGCACGGTTGTGGAGCTGCGTCTGGATGAGATCGGACCTGCACTGACACGGAACACCGCTCAGGTCACCAGGAACGCCAATACCGGTGGCGGAGGATCTCGCGGCGGTTTCGCTGGATCCAACAACGGCGGCTACCAGGGTGGGGCATCCTACCAGGGCGGCGCCGGCGCGGCATCGACCCCTATGGGTCGTCAGCAGCCAGCGCAGAGCCAGCAGGCCCCAGCCCAGGATCCTTGGTCATCGACCGGATCCGGCGATTCCTTCGGATCCTTTGGGTCCACCGGCGAGTTCGGTGGTTCTGGAGACGATCCCGAGTTCTGAAGTTTCATAGCGTCATCATTCATTTAAGGAGTACCAATGTCACGTAAAAGGCCGCAACCGCCGGTCAAGCCCTTCAAGAAGAAGCCGAATCCTCTGAGGGCTGCCAAGATTCATACCATCGATTACAAGGATGTGGCTCTGCTGCGCAAGTTCATCTCTGACCGCGGCAAGATCCGTTCCCGCCGCATCACCGGTGTCACCGTCCAGGAGCAGCGCGAGATCTCCAAGGCTATCAAGAACGCCCGCGAGATGGCCCTGCTGCCTTACGCCACCAACGGTCGCTGAGGGAGGTCCGGATTATGGCAAAGGAAACCAAGGTAATTCTGACCGATACCGTGACCGATCTGGGTCATAAGGGCGACGTTGTCGGGGTCAAGCCCGGCTATGCGCGCAATTTTCTGATTCCCCAGGGTCTGGCTTTCGCCTGGTCCAAGGGCGCCGCTGCGCAGATTGAATCCCTGCAGCGGGCACGTCGGGCCAAGTCCATGGCTACCCGTGAGGATGCCGTGGCAGCCAAGACCGCCATCGATGGCCAGACCGTCGAGATCGCAGCCAAGGTGTCCGATTCGGGCAAGCTCTTCGGCGGCATCTCCAATGATGCCATCGCCCAGGCTCTTCGCCCCCTGGCCGATGTGGATCCCCGCTCCATCTCCGTGGAGACCATCAAGACCACCGGAGAGTTCCCGGCCACCGTGGCCCTGCACCCCGAGATTTCGGCCGCTTTCACGGTCAAGGTCGTCGCAGAGTAGTAAATCTGACCTATCCCATAACGATCCTTTTTGAAATAGGGATCTGGGCTTAAGCAGGAGGCCTTCCCGCAGCAGGTATATGCGCGGGGAGGCCTCCTTATGCGTTACAGGGGATTACTCGCCTAGAAATTGCCGCCGTTCCAACCCCAGTCGGTAGTGGCCGTATAGCGGATGTAGGTGCGGTCCTTGGGAATGGACAGCTCGGATTCCAATGTGTCCATGATGGTCTTGGTCAGGCTTTCCCAGGCAGACTTGGGTACGTCACTGCCGAAGACGTTGACCTCAACATAGGCGGCAGGCTTGCTGTCATTACCCCCGAAGTAGATGGGCATGTCCGACTCGAAGGGGCACATGAGCCAGCCCTCGGACTTTCCGGGGACGGCGGTGATGGCCTTGCCGTAGGCGGTCTTGATCCGTTCGCGCTGTTCGGCGGTGATGGGTGTGCTTACATGGGTGTGGATGACGGGCATGGTGCTTCCTTTCCGGTCCGTCCGGCATGACCAATCAGGATGACTCGATCCGTATGCCGGATGGCTGACTATTCCCGTCCCATAGTAGCCTCGACCGGGCAGGCTGGCTTAGCGCCAGCCGAAGGGACGATGACTCAGGGACCATGCCCCCAGACGGTGGGCCACAGAACGGGGGTTGACCGGCTTGTCGGGTGCTGGCGCGTCCAGCAGCCACTTGCGGATCAGGAAGTTCCAGATGGCCACCACCACGGTGGCTGTGATCTTGGCGATGTTGGCGTAGAGCAGGTAACGGGCGTGCATGGTGGTGATGGCGTCCGGCGGCAGCATGGCAGTGCCCATCCACAGGATCACCTCGTTGATCCCCAGGCCGATCACCGAGGAGACCAGGAAGACTACCATCTCCATCCACCGGGCCATGTCCTCCCGGTGTTTGAAGACATAGCGCATGCTGGCGAGATAGTTGAAGACCAGGGAGATCAGGAAGGAGATGGCCCCTGCCAGGACATTGTTCAGGTGCGGCCCCATGATCAGCAGGTTCATGATGCCGATGTCAATCAGGAAGGCTATGACGCCCACGATGCCGAACTTGAGCAGCTGTCCGATTAATCTACGCACGATAGCCCATTCAATCATTCATCCTGTGCTCACGGGGTAGCGGGAGCCGCTTGTGCGCAAAAGCCTTACGTTGCGCCCTCAGGCGGGTAGCTCGGTCAGTATGGGGTCCTCGGTGCTGTTGCGGATTTGGCGGAAGCCTACAAAGGCGATGGCCAGCGAGGTCAGAGCCAGAGTAGTGACCACCCCGAACCCGCCTTGGGATCCGTAACGGTCGATGAACTGCCCTGCCACAGCCGAACCCGCCGAGGATCCGATCGAATTCATGGCGCTCAGCCAAGCCATGCCTTCGGTGAAGCGGATGGGCGGCACCAGGTGGAGCATGAGCTGGTTGCCGTTGATCCAGGTGGGTGCCTGACAGACGCCGATGATCAGGTAGATGATCATGATGGTCCACAGATTCCTGGCGAACATGAAGGTTCCGATGCCCAAGTTGACCACCAGCAGGCAGAAGTAGAAACGCTTCCAGAGGGGGATTGTCCAGTTCTTGGCCCCGTAAAGCAGGGCGCCGACCAGGGAGCTGAAGGAGAAGCAGGCAAAGACGAACCCGGTCATCTGTTTCATCCCCTGCTCGGTGGCGAAGGCGATGATGGAGATGGATGCGGCGCTCTGGAAGGCTCCCAGGCCGAACCAGGTGGCGCAGACGGCGATCATGCCGGAGCTCCAGAAGGCGCCACTACGGCCGTTACCGCCCTCTTGGTCCCGCAGACGTGCCACCTGCTGAGCCTGCCGCTCCCGGTACTCCTTACGGGTGATGCCCTGGGCGCGGGCCATGTCCGTCTGCGAAGGCGGCTCGGTTTCCCGGCAGGAGAGAAACATAAAGGCTCCCACCAGCACGCAGATCCCGGTGAAGGAGAAAGCCAGCACGCCTGAGATGACCGCCAGGATGGAGGCCAGGGGATTGCCGATTACCCACATGGCCTCGTCGAAAACCCCTGACAGAGATAGGGCCTGGTTGGTGGCTCGGTGGTCGCCGCGCAGCAGATGCGTCCACCGGCTACGGCTCATGGCTCCCCAGGGCGGAATGGCCGCCATGAAGGGGGTGACCAGGTAGAGCACCCAGGTGGGAGCGTGGGCGGTGATGGCTGTGATCAGAACCGTGGCTGCGACGATCCATACCAGAACTGTGGGGATGGAGACCTGTCGCTGGCCGAACTTGTCGACCATCTTGCCCAGCATGGGGCTGACCAGGGCCAGTGCCACGGCCTGGATGGCGGTCAGGGCTCCGGCCAAGGAGTAGCTGCCATAGTAGTGCTGCACCGAGATGGTGATGGTCATGCCCACCATGGGGAAGGGCATGGAGGCGATAACCGACCCCACTGCGAACCGCGCCGTATGAGGCAGTCGCAGGAGCGCCGAGTAACCTCCGAATACCCTGTGACCGGCTTCGATCAAAGCCGCCTTCAATTGCCGTGGCATGGGCTGTTCGTCTCGCTTTCCTTGGGTGTTTTCACGGTCCCGAAGCATGTTTTTCCGCAGGGCCTTCCAGACGCATGAAGGGATGTGGGGCTACTGGGGGGACTGCTACAGTGGTAACCATATCGGCGCCTGATCGGTGCCATTCGGATAGTAGTAATTCTATCCTCCGCTATGGTCACTTATGGGGCCCGCCGGGGAGCATGGGAGGTAGGTTGTGCCTGCGACGACCATTCACTTCGTCCGTCATGGCCAGGTTGATAATCCCGATCATATTCTCTATGAGCGATTGCCGGGATTCCATTTATCTGACAGAGGCAGGGCCATGGTCGAGGCGACGGCACGCTTTATGGCCGAAGCTCCTGGTATGCGTGATCTGGAAGCCGTTTACTCCTCTCCGCTGGACAGGACCAGGGAGACCACGGCCATCCTGCTTGAGCAGATCAACCCCGCTCGTGTCCATCACGGCTTGAAACCATTGGAGCCCATCTACGACCGTCGTCTGATCGAGGCTGGCAACGAATTCCGCGGCAAGCGCATCGGTCACGGGCAGGGGGCCCTCTGGCGACCCTCCAACCTGCGGCTGATTCTGGATCTGCGCCGTCCCAGCTGGGGGGAGTCCTATCGGCAGATCGCCCGACGAGTGGGGGATTTCGTCCGGCAGGTGGTCCGCAGCCATCCTGACGCACAGGTCCTGGCTGTCTCGCATGAGTCGCCCATCTGGTCGTACCGTCATCTTTTGGAGACTGGTCACCCCGAGCACAATATGCTCCTTCGAGCCACTGCCCTGGCATCGGTGACTTCCATTACCCTGGACTGTGATACCGGTAAAGTGCTGGGAATCACCTATGCGGATCCGGCGGCAGGCGTGTGAAGACCGCTTGAGCGTCCTAGGATGGCTGAGGATGCTGTCGTGGATGACTGTCCGAGAACCCGATGAAGGAGCGTGATGATCATGGTGGATGTACAGGCAAGCACGGAGGCGGTAGCCGGGCGGCCCTCCGTGGCCCAGGCGGCTGAGCAGGGGGCCGGGCTGGTGGACCTTTGGCCCTTGACGAATGCCGAGCATATGGCCAACGACGCCAAATATGCGGAGGATCTGCAGGTGCGCATCAGCATGGTGCTGGCGCAACTGATGACGGGAGAGGATGTGACCATCCCCGACGCTGAATACGTCTATGAGGGCGCTGAGGATATCCCTGGCCGTCCCCAGGATTTGGTGGATGCACTCATGGCGGCCAACGATGCCATTGAGGCTGCCGCACAGGCGCAGGGCGACCAGTCCAAGATGCTTGCGGATTTGGCTGAAACCTTGGGCAGTGGATGGGATCAGGCCCGGCAGCAGGAGGTGGCTGCTGGCGTGGCCAAGGCCGAGCAATCCGTGGATGACCAGGGCACATCCCCCAAATCTCCGCAGGACAAGGAGGGAGTGGCCCGGGCCCTGGCCACTAGCCTGATGATTTGCCGTGATCTGCTTCAGCGTGCAGGTGCTGACCCTGACCATGCGGCGACCGCCGCGCCAATTTTGGTCTATGCCAATGAGCTCAACGAGCGACTGGGCATTCCCCGGGCCTTCCTGTCTGACGAGGATGTCATCCGCGCCCTGGGATTACTAGATGATCCCGAGGCTTTCGCTGACCTGCTGGCCCCTCTGGTGGGCGCTGAGTGGGACCACCATCGTCAGGAGGTGCTCTGGGACCCCGAGGAAGCCAAGCGCAAGGCCAAGGAGGATGACGAACGCAAGAGTCGCGAAGCCCTGCAGGCCAAGTTCGCCCATGTGCCTGAGGACCCCAATAAGCCTCCTGTGGAGCTTTAAGATTTTAAGACCGTCAGCCCTTCGTCTTGGCATCGGTCAAGGCGAAGGGCAGGGTGGATTCAGCGGTCGAAACGGGCTCCTCGTGGATCGCTAGGCCGGGCCAGCAGAATGACCCAGGCGACAATTCCGGCAATCATGATCAATGCACCCAAGCCAAGCAGAGAGAGGGCGGATCCTGGATGCCCGTCTGCAATAGCCACGATGGCGAAGACCATAGGGATGCTACCCACCAGCTCGCTTACGAAGGGTAGGAGTATCCAGAAGCCAGACATATTGGTGTCATGAAGTCGCCGTATGTTCACGGTCAGATTGGGTATGAAAAGTCCTAGGGTGACCACGAAGGACACGACCCGTCCCGCAAAGATGGATTCTGAGGTGATGATCGGAATCGCAAGGTTGATGAGGAAGATCATGAGAAAAGCCCACCAGAATTCCCCACGGGAGGCCCTCCCGGAGAAGACGGCGTATTTGACGAAGAAACGCTTGCAGGCGTTTACGAAGTCAATGCCGTACCAGGGTGCGTTCAGTGGCGGCTCGCCGTTGAAACCGGCATTTGCATAGGGGTAGGCCGGATACTGCGGGACTTGGGGTCCGGGCTGGTAGCCTGCCTGCGTCCAACCCTCGGGTGCTTGATAAGAGTTGTTCGATGCATAGCCAGCTGACGGGGTTGTGCCATTGGGCTGGCCGGGATTCGGATCTTGACCGTAAGGCGCCTGCTGCTGTCCGTAGTATTGCTGACCATAGGGCTGTTGCTGGTTGTAGCCTGGCTGTTGACCCTGCGGCTGTTCCTGGCGATAATCGTTGACAGGTGTTTGGGCTTCGCTGATTGGATGGTAGACGTCGCTCTGGTCAGAAGCTGCTTGTGCATAGCCGGGTTGGTCTGGTTGCGGCTGGTTCGGGTAGGCTGCGGGTTCTGAATCGGTTCCCTTTGTGCGATTGTTCTGGGGCCAGCCGTTGGCGAAGCCCTGGTCATTGGGGGGCTGGTTCCCGTTGTTCGTATCATCTGGATGGTTCATGGATGTCGTCCCTCTCATCTTCGATTGATATCCGGAATCTGACTTTTCCGTATATCCCTATTATGGCAGGCCGGTTTTTCTGCCGGCCAGTCATGGATAGTAAAGGGAATGTGGGGCTCGTCCCACTTACTTGGGCCAAGCCGTCAGATTCGGTAGGTAATTGCTGTCGCAGTACTCTTCACTCGTCGTCCGGATTGACCATATGATCATCGCCGGCATCGCCCAGCAGTAGCCGCTCGGTCAGGGTGATCAGGCCCAGCAAGAGGGCGGTCAGCAGGATGATGACCAGGGTGGCCGAGAAGATCAGTGGGGTTCTGAAGGAGTTGAAGGCCGACTGCAGCCATATGCCCAGGCCGTTCCTGGCACCCAGATACTCCGAAGTGGCCGCGGTGGCGAAGACATAGGCGGCGCTGATACGCAGACCGCCGAAGATCTGCCCGGCCGCCACCCTCAGTTTGACGTGCCAGAGTGTCCATGTACGGGTTGCTCCGCAGTTCAGCGCCACGTCCTGGTAGAAGCGGGGCACGGACTTGAGCCCCCGGTAGGTCTGGACCACGATGGGGAAGAGCGCGAAAACGGCCACGATGACCACCTTGCCCAGGGGTTCGAACCCGAACCAGATCACGAACAGGGGGGCGATGGTGATCAGCGGGATCATCTGAGCGCCGGCGATCAAGGGGTAGAGGGCATCATGCAGGGTGCGCCAGCTGTAGAGAGCCAGGCCGACCACTATTCCCAGGACCGAGGCCAGGAGGAAGCCCAGCAGGCCTTCAAGGGCGGTGATGGCGGTGGCGGGCAGCAGATCCTCTCGGGACTGCACTGTGGCAACCAGGATTCGGCTGGGCGCCGGTAGGGCCTGTTCGCTGACTCCGCCCAGGCGGGATGCCAGCTCCCAGATGATCAAGAGCGCCAGCAGAGTGAGGGTCGGAGGCAGCGCCCGAGTTCTGCTCTGCTTCCCTACCTTCATCGACCGGCTGCTTCCCGAACGTAACGATCGGTCCACAGGTCAGTAGCCTGAGGGGCTTTATTGGGATCGCCCTTCTTGGCACCCTTGTAGGTGCCCGCTTTGAACTGGAAGTCCAGATAGTCCTGGGCATCCTTGACATTGATCAGTCCGCTGATGCTCTTTTGATTCGGGCTGTCAACCCAGTACCCCTCCTTGACGATGCTCTCCATGGAGCGTTTGGCCAGGGTTGGGTCGATGGCAGACCCCTTGGTCTCCTTGACCAGGATGTCCGCCGCCTGGTCGGGATGGCTCAGGGCGTAGTTATAGCCCTTCAGGCAGGCCTTGACGAATGCCGTCAGGGCGTGACGGTGGCCGGCCTGCTGCAGCCAGGAATTCTTGACAACGAAGCCCAGCTGGTCGGGGTTGCCGGGCACGCCCCAGTCGGCCTGGGTGAAGCAGTGCAGGGCCGGGCCCTTGAGCTCGCTCTCCACGCCCTCCCAATTGGCGTAGAAACCCGCGAAGTCGCCCTTGCCGCTGGTCAGGGTGGCGAAGGTGTTGGTGCCGCTGGTCACCCGCTTGAAGTCGCCCTTGCCGCCTGCATAGCGGATCATCTGCTTGACTACGGCCGTCTGCTCGGCCGAGCCGAAACTGACGAAGGTCTTACCGTCGAAGTCCTTGGGTGTCTGGATGTCGGTGCGCGAAGCCAGCGAGCACCAACGCGCCACGGAATGCTGGCCTATGTTGAAGACCTGCCGCAGGTCGGCTCCCTGGGAGTTGAAGGTGGCCAGGTTGCTCAGCTTGGAGAAGCCTACGTCGGCGACCCCGTTCTGGACGGAGGTCTCGGCTCCTGCCTGGGCCGTCGGCAGGATGGTCAGCTTCAGGCCAGCCTTGTCGAAGTAGCCCAGGTGCCGAGCCACGTAGATGCCCACATGATTGGTGTTGGGCGTCCAATCCAGCATGAAGGACAGTTTGGAGCCGTCATCGGCCTTGTCGTCGGCCCCCTTGGCCCCGCAGGCTGCGCTCGTAGCTGCCATGCAGAGCGCCGCTGCCAGGGCGAGCGCCCGCACGATCAGTTTGTGGCCGGGAACTCTCCGGAAGCTACTGTTCCTCGACATGCTCATCACTGTCACCTTGCCTCTCCGGCACCCTTGGTGCCCATCCGCATCGGGGCCGCTACGGGAAGGTGAGGAGCCCGCGCGACGATCCGGTACGGTCTTGACCGATGGAATTCTGCGATATGTGCCACGGCTGCTGCCACCAGCCGCGCGAACAAGACCACTCTAGTCCAAGACCGCCAGTCCTGCCTCGCCGTGATGAAAGGTTGCATCGTATGCCTCTATACTGGAAACTCACGAGAGGTCCGCGCGGGCCGGCCGCTGTCGGTCTCGTTCGGAGCAAGACAACCGATCTCGGTAGGGGTCGACGGAGGTTCCCATGTCGGTGACCATCAGTGATGTGGCCAAGCAGGCGGGTATGTCCGTGTCCACGGTCTCCCAGGCGCTCAACGACAAGGGGCGCATTTCGCCGCCCACCAAGGACAGGGTTCGCAGGGCGGCCATGGAGCTGGGCTATATCCCCGACAGCCGAGCCCGTTCCATGCGTTCCTCGCGATCGCATGCCGTTGGCCTGCTGGTCCCCGATATCCGCAATCCGTATTTCTCTGAGCTGGTCTACGCCGTCCAGGACCAGCTCTACTCGGCAGGCTACGCGCCCCTGCTCGGCGTGTCCTCGTGCCAGGCCAGCAGGCAGGAGGACTATTACCGCATCCTTCTGTCTCGGCATATGGACGGTGTCCTGGTCGTGCCTGACGGACCCACCTCACCAATGTTGCGCACCATGTTGGCAAGGGAATTCCCTGTGGTTTTTGTGGATCGTCCCGACCGGACCCTGCCCGGTGTCCCTTTGGTCGATTCCGATCCTGTGCCCGGCCTGGAGGCGGCCCTGAACGCTCTGGTAGCGAGGGGATGCAGACGAGTGGCCTTTGTTCCGGGCCCAGAGAGCCGCTCCTATACTTTCCGCGAGCGCGAGCAGGCATTCCTGTCTGGCGTAGAGACCCGTCAGGGGCTGACGGGATTGGTGGTTCGCCAAGGGTTCGAGGATCGCCCCCGCGCGGCCGCGACCATGCGCCACCTGCTCGGTCAGGGGGTGGATGCCGTCATCTTCGGCTACTCTGCCGATGCCATCAAGGCCGTTGCCATGGAGTGGGACGGCGACCAGCGCTCGCGAGTGCCCTTGGTCTCTTTCGACGACCTGGAGGTTTTTCAACTGATCAGTCCTCAGGTGTCAGTCATCTCCCAGCAGGTGGATCGCATGGGTCGCCAAGGCGTTGACATGCTCCTGTCCATGATTGAGCCGGGGCGGCAGGCTCCGGAGGGCATGAGTGTGGATCGCCGTCTGCGCACCCAAACCCTCTTTGTGCCCCGGGGTCTGTTGGCTTAGGTCGGTTCCTGCCTGATTCAGGGGTCGGGGCTCGACAAAATATGTGCGTGTCGGGCGGCTGTGTCCTCCCTGGAAATGACTTCCAATGGCCTTTCGGCCATTTGCCGCCCTTGTCCAGACCCCTCTATTTGTGACTCAGTTCACAAAACACGTGAATAACTAAATGTAGGCAACGGATCATCCTCAGACACTACATATGGTGGTCACGGTGTGCTAGAGTGAGTCTTGTCATCAAAGAATGACATCCATGTGATTCGCCGTTTCCAGTCTGGAATTTGGAAACGCCAAAGCAACTGCACATGAGTAACCGTATGAGTCGTATGAGGAGTGACGATGGGTACTGAGGTCATGACCGATAGCGTGAAGGAGCGTGGCATTTCGGATCGCGATGCTGTCGATGGCATTCTGGTCGAGAAGCGCGACGGCCGGATCGTCGATTTTGATCCCGTCAACATCATGAACGCCATCGAAGCCGCCTTCAAGGATGTCAAGCACGAGGTCAGCCCTGAGGATCGCCAGCAGATCCGGGATATGGCCCTGACCGTCCAGTCCGAGATCACCGATCGCTACACCAACCCGGTCAAGATCGAGGACATCCAGACCTTGGTCGAGCATGCCCTGGTCAATGCCCACCTTTACGAGATCGCTCGCTCCTATACCTCCTACCGTCTTGACCGCGACATTCAGCGGGCCAAGGCCACCGATGTCAATGAGGCCGTTCACCGCCTGACCAGCAAGGACGAGACCCTGGTGCGTGAAAACGCCAACAAGGATGCCAACGTCTACGCCACCCAGCGTGACCTGCTGGCCGGCGCGGTCTCCAAGGCTTCAGCCTTCGCCATGCTGCCCAAGGATGTCTCCAACGCCCACATGAAGGGTGACATCCACTTCCATGACGCGGATTACTCACCCTTTACGGCCGAGACCAACTGCTCACTGCCTGACTTCGGCGACATGCTGGCCCACGGTTTCGAGCTGGGCAACGCCATGATGGACTCGCCAAAGTCCATCGGCACGGCTGCCACGCAGATCACCCAGATCATCAAGGACATCGCCGGCTCCCAGTACGGCGGCCAGACCGTCAACCGTTGCGACGAGATGCTGGACAAGTATGCGCGTCTGGACTACAAGAAGAACTATTCCATGGCTGAGGCCGTTCTGCCGGACGAGGAGCCCATCGACGTGGCCAAGGAGGTCGTCCGTGGCCTCAAGGCCCGGGAAGCTGATTGGCTGCACCTGGACGATCGTGCTCCCATCGGTGAGGACGCCCCCTTCGATCTGGACGCCCCGCAGATCGTTCGGCTGCGTCAGGTCTACGCCAAGATTCTGACCCGCAAGAACATCTACGATGCCATGCAGACCATGGAGTATCAGATCAACTCCAACCGCGTCTCCAACGGGCAGACCCCCTTCGTCACCGTGGGCTTCGGCCTGGGCACCTCCTGGTTCGCCCGGGAGATCCAGCGGGCCATCTTCCTGATCCGCATCCGCGGACTGGGCAAGGATCGCCACACCGCCATTTTCCCCAAGTTGGTCTTCACCATCAAGCATGGTCTGAACGCAGACGAGGGCGATCCCAACTACGACATGAAGCAGCTGGCTCTGGAGTGCTCGACCAAGCGTATGTACCCTGACGTGGTCTTCTACGAGAACCTGATCAAGATCACCGGCTCCTTCAAGGCCCCCATGGGCTGCCGCTCCTTCCTGCAGGCCTGGACCAACCCCGAGACGGGCGAGGACGAAGAGGACGGCCGCATGAACCTGGGTGTCGTCACCGTCAATATCCCTCGCATTGCCCTGGAATCCCGCGGCGACAAGGATCGTTTCTGGAAGATCTTCGACCAGCGTATGGAGGTGGCCCACCACGCCCTGCAGTTCCGCATCATGCGCTGCAAGCAGGCCACGCCCATCAATGCTCCCACACTCTACGAGTACGGCGCCTTTGGCAGGCTGAAGCCAACCGACAGCGTTGACACCCTCTTCCGCAACAGCCGCGCCACCGTCTCGCTGGGCTACATCGGCCTTTACGAGGCCACTAGCGTCTTCTACGGCAAGGACTGGATGAAGGATCATTCCTGGGATCCGGAAGGCAAGGAATTCGCTCTGAGCATCGTGCGCCGGATGAACCAGCTCTGCAAGCAGTGGGAGAAGGCTGAGGGGTACCACTATTCGGTATACTCCACCCCGGCCGAGTCGCTGACCGACCGCTTCGCCCGGATGGACAAGGAGAAGTTCGGCGTAGTCGACGGCGTGACCGACCACGACTTCTACACCAACAGTTTCCACTACCCGGTCTGGCTGCGGCCCACTCCCATGGAGAAGCTCAGCTACGAGCGCGACTTCCCCTACCTGGCCTCGGGCGGGTTCATCAACTACTGCGAGTTCCCCTCCATGCAGCAGAACCCCAAGGCCCTGGAGGCGGTCTGGGATTACGCCTATGACATCGGCATCGGCTACCTGGGCACCAACACCCCCATCGACCACTGCTTCGTCTGCGGTTATGAGGGCGATTTCGAGCCCACCGAGGAGGGCTTCAAGTGCCCTGAGTGCGGCAACGATGACCCCGACAAGTGCAACGTGACCAAGCGCACCTGCGGCTATCTGGGCAACCCCGTCCAGCGGCCCATGGTCCACGGCAGGCACGAGGAGATCGCCCACCGTGTCAAGCACATGGAGGGTGAGACCGGCCACGTGGTCCTCAAGGATGGATCCACCAAGGAGTGGTTCGACGACAAGGCCGAATAGGCTCTGAAAAGACGCAACCAATGGCGGGCCGGGCAGTTTGCGGCCCGCCATTGTCATGAGGAGGACCGTATGACGGACAAACAGGGGGCCATGAGAAAGACAGGCGGCCACCGTGACTTCGCAGCTGATGAACAGGGGCGCGGTCCTGGGGTTCCCTCTGTGTTGACCAACAATCCCAGGGCCGGCCAGTGGGACGGTCGTCGGCTCAGCCGGGGAATTGTGGCGGACTACAAGCGACTGGTCATGACCGACGGCGAGGGGATCCGCTGCTCCCTCTACGTCAGCGGATGCCCCTTCCGCTGCCAGGGTTGCTATAACGCATCCATCTGGGACTTCGGTGCCGGGCACCCCTATACCCAGCAGCTTGAAGACCAGATCATCAAGGATTTGTCGCTGTCCTATGTACAGGGCATCACCTACCTGGGCGGGGAGCCCCTGCTCAACACTCCTATGCTGCTCGGCCTTTCGAAGCGGATACGGCGTGAGTTCGGCCACGAGAAGGACATCTGGTGCTGGACCGGCTACACTTGGGAGGAACTGAACCGGCCGGGGGAGACCCCGGACAAGGCCCAGCTGATCTCCTATCTTGATGTGCTGGTGGATGGGCGCTATTTGGAGAATCGGAAGAACAGTCTGCTCCAGTTCCGGGGCTCGGACAACCAGCGGATCATTGACGTACCGCGGTCCCTGGAGCAGGGCCAGGTGGTCATCTGGCCCAAACTGCATGACCAGACCAGGTTCATCCCCGAGACCTACAGCAAGGACCGGCAGCAGGAGCAGCAGCGGGGCTGATACCGGCTCCTGCTCTGAATTGGTCTACGTCGCCTTGCCGGGGCACAATGGGTGTCATGACTGATGAGCATGATCATGACGCCAAACCCGACCTGCCCAAGGATCTGAGGGTTCGCTTCTGCCCTTCGCCGACCGGCACCCCGCATGTGGGCATGGTTCGAACCGCCCTCTTCAACTGGGCCCAGGCCCGGCACTCGCACGGCACCTTCGTCTTCCGCATCGAGGACACCGATGCCCAGCGGGACAGCGAGGAGAGCTACCAGCAGATCCTGGAGGCCCTCAAGTGGCTGGGGCTGGACTGGGACGAAGGCGTGGAAGTAGGCGGCCCGGATGCCCCCTACCGGCAGTCCGAGCGCGGCGATATCTACCGCGATGTGGCCCGGCAGTTGCTGGATGCCGGCTACGCCTACGAGTCCTACTCCACCGCCGAAGAGATCAAGGAGCGCAACCTGGCCGCCGGCCGTCCTGCCGCTTTCGGCTACGACGGCTACGACCGTGACCTGAGCGACGAACAGCGCCAGGCCTTCCGTGATCAGGGTCGGCGACCCGCCCTGCGCATCCGTATGCCTGACGAGGACATCGCCTTCGACGATCTGATCCGCGGACATATCGAATTCAAGGCCGGGTCCGTGCCCGATTATGTGATCGTGCGTCCCAACGGCGATCCTCTCTACACCTTGACCAATCCGGTCGATGATGCCCTGATGCGCATCAATGTAGTCCTGCGCGGCGAGGATCTGCTCAGCTCCACCCCCCGGCAGATCGTCCTCTACCGGTACCTGATGAAGCTGGGCATAGCCCGGGCTATGCCCCTGTTCGGGCACCTGCCCTACGTCATGGGTCAGGGCAAAAAGAAGCTGTCCAAGCGTGACCCCGAGTCCAACCTCTTTCTGCACCGAGAGCATGGCTTCATTCCCGAAGGCCTGCTCAACTATCTGGCCCTGCTGGGCTGGTCCATCGGCCCAGACCGGGATGTCTTCTCCATGGATGAGATGGTTGAGCACTTCGACATCCGCGACGTCAAGGCCAATCCGGCCCACTTCGACATCGACAAGGCCGTGGCCATCAATGCCGAGCACATCCGCATGCTGGAGCCACAGGACTTCCTGAACCGTTCCCTGCCCTACCTCAAGCGAGACGGGCTGGTGAGTGCCGAGCGCTGGCAGGACTTGAGCGGTCGGGAGCAGCGGATTCTGAGTGCTGCCGCCCCCCTGGTCCAGCCTCGCGTGCGGCTGTTGGGCGAGGTCTCCGGCATGGTGGGCAGTCTGCTCAGCCAGGATGAGTACCTGGAACCCGAGCCGGATGCCCGCAAACAGCTCAAGGATTCCGCTGGGCAGGTTCTGGACCTGGCTATCGCCGCTCTACAGGGGGTGCCTGACCAGGACTGGAAGACCGATCACCTGCACAACCTGCTCACTCAGGCGCTGGTGGATGAGGGCGGATACAAGCCCCGTCTGGCCTTCGGCCCGGTCAGGGTGGCGGTCTCGGGAAGACGGGTCTCGCCGCCTCTGTTCGAGTCCCTGGAGATCCTGGGTAAGAGTACAACACTCCGAAGGATGTCTAACTTGCGCCAAAACCTCTGAGCGGGTATATTTCTTTTTTGTTGTGCTACTGACCTGCTGAACCGGGTTCGTACGCGGCGAAAAGTGAAGCCCCCGTCGTCTAGCGGTCTAGGACTACGCCCTCTCACGGCGCCAACACCGGTCCAAATCCGGTCGGGGGTACGACATGTGGCAACCGTCCAAGCGGTTGTCGCACAGCCAATTGGGGTATGGTGTAATTGGCAACACAGGTGATTCTGGTTCATCCATTCTTGGTTCGAGTCCAGGTACCCCAGCGATAGAGATATGAGATCCTCAGGAGCGGAACATCGACACGGTGTTCCGCTCCTTTTGTTTACGGATTACCATAGGTTCTAGGAATGCTTCTGGTTTGCAAAGCGGCGGCCAGCGGTATCCACGAGAGTTGCTCACGGTGTGAGCAAGCAAACAAAAAGAGGAGGCCCGGCAGACCGCTATGTCAGAGTTTCCGATGATGGAATCTGATACTTTGAGCATAGAAGCTTGAGTGAGGAACCCAATCATCGGCTGATCGGGCTACATCACCCGGTATATGAATCATTGTACGATTTTTTCGGTAAAGGTGTGTGATTATGACGACAATCATGGTGTTGGGAGCTGGTTATGCGGGTCTTCGCGTGGTCAAGAAGCTGGCCCATGCAAAGACCGATGCCCATATAGTCCTGGTCAATAAGAACGAGTACCACTACGAGTCCACCCAGCTGCACCAGGTGGCGGCAGGAACCAAGGAGCCGGCGGATGTGGTCTTCGACCTGCGCAAGTCCCTGCCTGATTCGGTGGAGCTGATTATTGACAAGGTGGTTGGCATCGATCAGGACAACCGCAAGGTCAGCCTGGAGCATCACGATCCTCTGTCCTATGATTACCTGGTCAACGCCCTGGGCTTCGAGTCCGAAACCTTCGGCATCAAGGGGGCCGATGAGTACGGGTGGCCTCTTGTTGATGTGGACACCGCTCTGGCGGCCCGCAAGAAGCTGGAACAGACGTTGGCCCGCTACCAGACCAGCCATGATCCACTGGATCTGAGCATCGTGGTCTGTGGCGCTGGCTTCACCAGCATCGAGTACCTGGGCGAGCTGGTCTACCGTCTGCCTCAGCTCTCAAAGCGCCTGGGCTTCCCCATGGATCAGGTCAAGGTGGACTGCATAGAGGCCTCGCCCAAGATTCTGCCCATGTTCAGCAAGGACCTGGTCGACTGGGCTGTGGATTACCTGCGCAAGCGGGGAGTTAACTTCCACACTTCGACTCCTATCACCGAGGTCAAGCAGGATGCTGTGGTCTCCAATGACCAGGAGTTCAAGGCCCACACGATCATTTGGACGACGGGTGTGCGTGGGAGCCACGTTATTGCCGATTCCGGGTATAATCAGAAGCGTAACCGTGTAGTGGTCAGGGATGACCTGTCGGTGGAGCAGCATCCAGAGGAGTTCCTGGTGGGTGATGTCAGTGCCGTTCCCGACCCCCAATCGGGTCGGCTCTACCCAACCACTGCACAGATTTCGATGGCCCAGGCTGATACCGCGGCTGCGAATGTCCTCGCCAGAATGCGGGGGCAGGAGCCCCAGCGGTTCACCTTCCGGAGCCTAGGGACCGTGTGCTCTCTCGGTCCTCACGATGGGGTTGCCGAAATCGACCGTATGGGCACGCTGAAGCTCAAGGGCAAGGTGGTCTCGGTCCTGAAGTGGATCGTGAACGAGCGGTCGGTCCTGGAATTGGCTGACGTGCGTACCATGTTGGAGAGCAACTGAACCAGCGTCTCAAGGGACGTAAAGGGCTAGACGACGAGGGAGAGGAGGACGAACATGATTCAGGTCATGTGGAAGCGGCGCATGTTCGTCCCGTCCCAGCCTCGGATTGGATCGTTCTGGGCGACGATGGCAATCGGCCCTGCGTCCATCGATATCATTGACTACCTCCTGCTCCTCCTCATTCCGGCGAAGACCGTGGCCGATTGTGGCCTCCGTCGGGATGGTGGAGGCCCCCGTGCCCGTGCACGGATCGGCAGGAGCGAGAGGAGAGTGGCATTAGCATGAGTTTTCTACAAGGTTTGTGGTTCTTTGTCATCGGCCTGCTTTTTGCGGGATTCCTTCTGCTTGAAGGATTCGACTTCGGCGTTGGCATGGCTACCAGGTTCGTGGCCCGCGACGGTGATGAGCGCGCCACTTTCATGAGGGCCATTGGCCCCCACTGGGATGGCAACGAGGTCTGGCTGATCACCGCCGGCGGCGCTATGTTCGCCGCTTTCCCGCTTTGGTACGCCTCCCTCTTCTCGGGGTATTACCTTCTGCTCTTCCTGGTGCTGGTCTCCCTGATTCTGCGTGGTGTTTCATTTGAGTTCGCCTCTCATGCACTGACCAGCCGTGAGCGTGGTGTCTGGCAGTGGGCCAACTTTATAGGCTCGCTCTTTGCGCCATTCTTCCTGGGCATGATGCTGACCAGCCTGATTCAGGGCATCCCCATGGATAAGAACGGCGATGCCTGGCCCGGGTTCTTCGACGTGTTCAACTGGCTGTCCGTGGTCGGTGGCATTGCTGTCGTCTTCTTCAGCTTCGTTCATGGCCTACACTTCCTGAGCCTGAAGATGGGCGTCATGGATTCCCGCCGGATGCTCAACGTCAGCGAGAAGGCCTACTGGATCGCCTATCCGGCCCTGGTTGTCTTCGTGCTTCTGGCCATCTTCAACACCGACTTCTACAAGGCTCGTCCGCTGTCCACTTGGTTGATCACCGTCATCATCCTGGCATCGGTTATTGGAGGCCACGTTGCCGTCTTCAAGAAGCACGGCGGCTATGCCTTCACCTGCTCAGGCATCACCCTGATGGCCATCATCGCCTTCATCTTCAACGGGCTCTTCCCGCGCGTGATGATCGCTGATGATCCGGCTCACAACCTGCTGATTCAGGACGCCTCAGCCTCACCGCTGACCATGAAGATCATGACCGTGGTGCTTTGCATCTTCCTGCCCATCATGCTGGCCTACTTCATCTGGAGCTACTTCATCCAGCGCAAGCGGCTGGACACCGATGGTGCCCATTTGACCTCGCCTGTGGCCCCTTCGGCCACCGCGGCTGAGACCGTCTGAAAATTACAGGAGGCAGGGGGGCAGTGCTGGCAGGACCGGAGCGCATCCGGAGGATAATGCATTGATTGACAAAAATCTCTTCCGTTTCGACGGAGTCCGGTCCACCTTGGGCTTGCTGGCCGCACTGTCCCTGCTCCAGGGAATAGGCGTGGTGGTTCAGGCCTACGGTTTGACCTTGGCTCTGGTGCGTATTTGGCACCTTCAGAACCTCAAGGTGTTGGTGGTGCCGGTACTGATCTTTGTGGCCGCCTACACATGTCGACAGCTCTGCGATGTGGCCAAGGATCGTTGTGCCACCGACCGTGCCGACGCCATCGTGGCCGAGCTGCGACCCAGTATTCAGGACAAGGTCTTCTCGCTGGGGCCATCGGCTCTGGCTCGGCGTGGCACGGGCTCGGCCGTCACCATGTTGGTGGATGGGCTTGATGAGGTGCGCACCTACGTACTGACGGTTCTGCCAAAGATGATGGATCTCATCTTCATTCCATTGATTGTCCTGGTTGTGGTTTGGACTCAGGATGCAGGTTCGGGGCTCATCCTCCTGCTCATGCTGCCCCTGCTCATCTTCTTCATGGTCATCCTGGGTCTGGCAGCCAGGGATCGCTCCAGCCGTCAGTATGCCCAATTCCGCAAGCTCAACACCAGGTTCATGGATACGGTGCTTGGTCTGCCGACCCTGAAGATGCTGGGCATTGATAAGGAGTACGAGGACGAGATCTATTCGGTCTCGGACCGCTTCCGCAAGAGGACCATGAGCGTTATCCGGGTGGCTATGACCTCCACCTTTGCTCTGGACTTCTTTGCTACCTTGGCCATCGCCATCATGGCCGTCTTCTTGGGCAACAACTTGATCAACGCCAAGGTGGAGCTCTTTCCAGCCCTCTTGGCCCTGATTCTGGCTCCTGAGTACTTCATGCCCATCCGCCAGTTTGGGGATGATTTCCACGCCACGCTGAACGGCAAGAATGCCTTGGACGATATTGCGGATATGCTGGCCCAGCCTGAGCCCAAGCGCTTGGAGGAACTGGACTGGTCCGGGTGGAAGGAAGACAGCCACCTGCACCTGGAAGGAATCGACTTTGCCTATCCTGGCCCCAAGCCGGTAGAGAGCAATGCTTCAGCCGGGGCGCAGATGGATGCCATGGCTAAGTCCGAGAGCCAAAAGACCAGCAAGAAGAGCCGCAGGCCCAAGTCACCCAAGGTTCATGGCGGTGATAGAGGGGCGGTCTCGGCTGAGTCCGGTTCTACAGCACCACAAGGAGCTGCAGTCGAGGCTGTCGCGGATTCACCGATCAATGGGTCTGAGGAGGGTTCGGAAGAGCAGCCTCTGGCACTGAGCGGCCTGGACTTCAACCTGCATGGTTTTTCCAAGGTAGCCATTGTCGGTCGTTCCGGAGCTGGCAAGTCCACGCTGATGGATCTGCTGGCCGGCTTTGATCAGCCCAAGGCGGGCACCATCGATCTGGATGGTCATCAGCTGGAGCATTGCAACGTGGCGGCCTGGCAGCGGCACATCAGCTACATTCCCCAGAACCCGTTCATCTTCCACGGTACTGTGGCCGACAATATTCGCTTCTACAACCAAGAGGCAGACGATGCCCAAGTGGCCCGCGCAGCTGATCGGGCTGGACTGACCGACTGGCTGAAAACATTGCCCGACGGTCTGGGCACTCAAATCGGTGAGGGTAACCGCGGCATCAGTGGTGGCCAGGCCCAGCGAATCGCCCTGGCCAGGGGCATCCTGGATCCCTCACGCGAGATTCTGTTCTTTGACGAGCCCACGGCACACTTGGACATCGAGACCGAATACGACCTGAAGCAGACCCTGCTGCCCATCATGGACGGGCACCTGGTAGTCCTGGCCACCCATCGTCTGCACTGGCTGGCCAACATGGACTGGGTGATCATGCTGGAGCATGGACGAATTGTGGCCCAGGGCGATCCGCACGAGCTGATCGGTCAGGGCGGACCATTGGATGCGCTGATCGATGAGATGGGAGGGAACCAGATTGCCGACTACCAGCAGGACTGAAACCGCCGGAAGAGACGACATGGGATCGTCGAAGACCTCCCGTCGCGGTCGGGGGCTGTCGGGCTATATGCATATCTGGCACCGGGACCATTGGTTCTGGCCCTACCTTCGACAGAATAAGGGGCTGCTTGCCCTGATCTTCTTCCTGGGGACCATCACCTTCGTATGCGCGGCCGGGCTGATGTTCACCTCCGGCTTCCTGATCAGCAGGTCGGCCCGCCACCCCTTCAACATCTTCGCCGTATACGTGCCGGTGGTGCTGACCAGGGCCTTCGGCATTGGGCGGCCCACATTCAAGTACCTGGAGCGCATCAAGAGCCATGACTGGGTGCTCCGGGTGGTTTCCAAGCTTCGGGTTCAGCTCTACCGCACCCTCTCGCAGGACGCAGCCTTCCTGAACGAGCATGAACGCACGGGCACGGTTCTGGGCATGCTCTCGGACGACCTGGACCATCTGGAGAACTTCTACCTGCGTACCATCTTCCCCACGGTCGTGGCCTACATGATGTGGGTGGTCGTCACCATCGCTGTAGGCGTCTTCTCCTGGCTGACCTCGCTCCTGCTCTTCCTGCTTTTCGCCCTGATCCTGATCCTGGTACCGCTGGTCTCGCTGGCTTATTCAGATGGGCGCTATGACATGGAGAAGGCACGGCGGCAGGATCAGTACACGGCAGTGACCGAGAGCTACATGGGCCTGGGCGATTGGGTAATCACCCGCCGTCGGCGCCGCTTCGTGGACACGGCGTCCGGTGATTTCACCGACATCGCCACCGGCCGCAGAGAGCAGAAGCGATTCGAACGCTGGCGCAACTGCGGCATCCAGATGATTTTCGCCCTCATGGTGGTAGCTCTGATTGTTGGAGCCGACCTACGCATGACCAGCTCCACATCCATTGCTGACTTCGCGGCAGCCGTGGTCTTGGCGGTTTTCCCCCTGGTCGACTGCTTCATCGTGGTCTCCCAGGCTGTGGCTGAGGTTCCTCTTTATACTGACTCGCTGGACCACCTGAATGATCTGACCGAGCGCGTCGAGTCCCGGCGGATTGAACCGAGTGCCCAGACCAGGTTGGAGGGGCCGATCAAGTCAATCGTCTTCGACCACGTCAGCTTCTCCTATGGTCCTGATGACCCCCTGCTGTTGGACGACTTCAGCCTGCGGATCGAAGGTGGCCAACGTGTGGCCTTGCTCGGTCCCAGCGGGGAGGGGAAAACAACGGTCCTTCAGCTGCTCCTGGGCGATCTGCGCCCCACCAGTGGCCGCATCCTGATCAATGGGATACCGGTCGATGCCTTGCAGGATCAGCGTCCAGAACTCTTTGGCTACCTGAACCAGCAGGCTTTCCTCTTCAACACCACCATTGCCTCCAATGGGCGTCTGGGTGCTCCCCAGGCCGATGACGATCAGGTTCGTCAGGCCTTGAAGGCTGTGCAGCTGGATCAGGTCGTGGATGACATGCCCCAGGGAATCGACACGCCGGTGGATGAGGCCGGCGGCCGACTTTCAGGTGGCCAGCGTCAGCGTCTGGCCCTGGCTAGGATTGTGCTCAAGCGCACGCCGATCATCCTTCTGGACGAGCCCACCATCGGTCTGGATCCCATAACCGAGCGGCGGCTCATGGCCATGATCTTCAAGGTCAGCCAGGATCGCACCCTTCTTTGGGTGACCCACCACCTTCAGGGGCTGGAGGAGGCCGACCAGGTAATCTTCATGCAGGATGGTCATATAGCCATGCAGGGTCGGCCTGTTGATTTGTACCATGAAAACGCCCGTTTCCGTGAACTTTATCGCATGGACGTCTCGGACGTGGACAAGGGTGCCGGTCAAGGGATATACTCAAAGAAGCAGTCAGATTCAGATGGACGGAACCCTGTTGAATGACCATCAGGCTGTTTCCCGAGCAATGAATTTTGCACGGTTGTCGGGTCGCCGATCTTGGCGGATGGCTTCCCGGCCGGTCACCGTGCGCCGTCGGTTCATGGACTGGACGGCATGGAAACCGGAGCCCGAGGAAGCGACCAGGTGGCAAAGTCGGGGAGAGCTGAAGGTTCTCGTGGGCACAAGCCTGGTCATATCTGAATCCGTCCGGATTCGACCCGTGTACCCGCGCCCGACGAACCCTGCAGAGATTGGGAGGAACGATGTTCACTGTATTGGGATTGTCTAGATTCCAGTTCGCCATGACGACGATATTCCACTTCTTCTATGTCCCTATGACCATCGGTCTGGCCCTGGCGGTCGCCATCATGGAGACTACCTATGTTGTGACCAAGAAGGATGTCTACAAGAAGATGACCATGTTCTGGTCCAAGATCTTCCTGCTTTCCTTCGCGGTCGGCGTGGTCACCGGCATCATCCAGGAGTTCCAGTTCGGCATGAACTGGTCCAACTACTCCAGATTCATGGGTGACATCTTCGGTGCCCCTCTGGCCATTGAGGCCCTGCTGGCCTTCTTCTTGGAGTCTACTTTCATCGGCGTGTGGATGTTCACTTGGAATCGGTTCAAGCCGGCCGTGCATGCGGTTTTCATCTGGCTGACCTTCCTGGGTTCCTCCATGTCGGCCATTTGGATTCTGGCTGCCAACAGCTTCATGCAGCACCCGGTCGGATTTGAGATTAACCAGGCCACCGGCCATGTGCGGCTGCGCAGTTTTGGTGATGTCATATCCAATCCCCAGCTGTGGATTGAGTTCCCCCACGTCTTCTTCGCCGCCGTCTGCACAGGGGCCTTTGTGGTCATGGGCTGCAGCGCTTTCAGCCTGCTGAGGATGCATATGGGGAATAAGGACCAGGCCGTGGCCGCTGTCGAGGCCGACTCTGAGAAGCAGGCCAAGGTCAACCTGTTCACCAAATCCATCCGTCTGGCCGCTCTGCTTGGGCTTATCGGTTCCATCTGCGTGATCACCTACGGTGATTTGCAGGGCAAGTACATCGTGACTGATCAGCCCATGAAATTGGCTGCCACCGAGGGCATCTACGAGGACACCGGTGATCCCGCTCCCTGGAATGCCGTGGCTCTGATCAACGAGAAGGACCATAAGATTGAGGGGTCCGTTGAGATTCCCGGAGCCATGTCACAGCTGGCTTACGGCAAGAAGACAGGCGCCGTCAAGGGCATGAACACCGTCAACAAGGAGCTGCACGAGAAGTATGATGCCAAATTCGGCAAGGACATGAACTACTACGTGCCGGTTACCACCCTATTCTGGGTCTTCCGTCTGATGGTCGGAATTGGGTTTGCCTTTGCCCTGATATCAGCATTGGTGCTCTGGTTCACACGGAAGAAGAAGAACACCCTGTTCACCACACGCTGGAAGCTCTGGATCATGGGTATCTTTACCTTCGCTCCCTTCGCTGCGACGACCAGTGGCTGGCTGGTGACTGAGCTTGGTCGCTATCCATGGCTGGTTTACGGTTATCAGACCATTGCCGATGGCGTTTCACCCACCAGCACGGTGCCGAACCTGCTCTTCACCTGCATCGTCTACTTCCTGCTCTTCCTGGTTCTGGGCGGAGTCATGATCTTCTACACCAGGAGAACCCTGCACCAGGGACCCTTCTACAAGCCGGATGACGGCAATGGGCCGCAGACTGCCAAGGTGCATGGTGCACCGGCTCGGGTAGCCTTGGCCTGATGGTCGCCTGACCTCAACCCTTCCTTCCCCTTCGGTAAATCCCCCGCTTCGGACCGTATGGTTCGGAACGGGGGATTTGCTGTCCTAGGGTGTTTGCCGTCAGCGGCAGTCAGCGTAAAGCAATACCAAACAAGGAACGGGGGGGTTTCGATGTGTATTCGGAGTATATCTGAAACCGAACTAACCGCACTCGTTCAGGTTTGACCGAACCGGTTCAGTCGTGCGAATTCGGTCAGACCTGGGCGGTTAGCTTGACTGTAATCCGCTGCAATAGATTACGTACGCCTTTGTCCATGGGAGAGTCCTCTAGGCTGTCCGCAGCCCGTTGCAGATAGTCCTTGGCGGTTTGCCGGCTGCCCTCCATCAACTGGGGATGAGCTCTGAGGTAGTCGATCACCCGGTCGGGATCGTCTTGCTGCACCAGTGTTCTAAAGTTCTCGTCCTCCTGGAATCCGAGTAGAACCGGCAGAGTGTAGATTCCGTCGCGGATATCCTCCAGCTTGGGCTTGCCAGTGTCACGATCCAGATCAAAATCGTTGATATCGTCGATGATCTGGAAGGCCATGCCTAGATTGCCGCCGAAGTCCCTGGCGGTCTGCTCCAAGGCCGAGTCAGTTGGCTGGCCATCAAGGCGGATCCCGGTCAGGCAGGCCAGGCGGAAGAGGGCTGCGGTCTTGCCTGAGATGGCTCGGTCGTAATCGTCAATGGTGATATGCGTGTGGTGGCGGTCTGACTCCTGGTAGAGTTCGCCGCCTACGATTTCGCAGACTGTACCGGCCTGCTCGCGGATAAAGGCTGTGTCAGGAGCGATTGAGGCCATGATCTCCATGTAACGCGAAAGGATCAGGTCTCCTAGGTAGATGGCGGCCTTGTTGCCCCGGATGGTGTGGACCGTGGGCTTGTTGCGGCGGATGGGGGCGTTGTCCAGAACGTCGTCATGGACCAAGGTGGCCAGATGAAGCATCTCGATGGCGGCGGCGCCGGTGATGACGGTATCGTCCAAGTGCCCTTCGAACTGTGCCCCTGCCCGGGCGAAGAGAACCACCATGGCGGCGCGAATCATCTTGCCGTGGTTATCCAGCAGACGACGGTAATCCTCCTGATAGGGTGCCACATGAGTACGCTCCTGGTGCAGGCGGTCGACAACCCGCTCAAGATCCTTGCGCAACAGGAGCTCTTGTCCTTCTGCCATGGAGGTACGCTCCCTCTATCTCGTTAAGAACCGCAACGTATCCAATATACCAAGACCGGAGCCGGGTCTGAAGATTGTCCGCCCGGACCTGGCTGTCGTCGTAACCACTGTGGTCAAGCTAACATCGGGGTGTTGCCGTGCTGTAATGACGCCGAGGCCTGAATCCGGTTCGTAAGGGGGCTGCACAGATAGCCCTAGGAGCGAAGCCGGGTGAAGTAGGCTAGACGTATGAGTCAGCATAACCACGCGGATCAAGTCTCCCCACAAGGCGGCGAGGGAGAGCATGATCGATCGCTGTCCGTTTCGGCCCGGCTGGGACGACTTCAGTTCCATTACTCGGGCAAGTTCAGACTTCTGCAGCTGGCCGACGTCCAAGAGGGCCCCAAGGTCTCTCCGGACACAATCAGACTGATAGGTGCGGCTTGCGATGCGGCAAAGCCCGATCTGGTGGTCTTCTCGGGCAACCAGGTAGCCGGTTACGACACAGCCTACGAGCGCACCTTCCGTAAGAGGCGCTGGAGCACCCCCTTGGACGGCATCTATTCGGCTGGTCTGAGCATGGGCGGCGCTCTGGGATTTGGGGGAGCCTCCCTGAAGCGCTCTTCCAGGCCTCAGGATGGTCAGGCAGCCGGCGACCGTCGGGAACCAGACCGCAGGGATGCCGAGCGTGTACGTCAGCAGAACATCAAGCACACCGAGGATCTGGTCCGCAGAACCGTTGGTCTGATCACCGGCCCGTTGGTTGAACGCGGGATTCCCTTCGTCGTCACCTATGGCAACCATGACTTCCAGTGCGGGCTGGACACCGATCAAATGGATGCCATCTATCGGGAGATGCCCGGTTGCCTGAACCCCGAGGCTACGGTCGCCCATCCTGATCGGGTCCATGCGCTGATCGGGTCGGCCCTGCCCTCCCAGACGGCCTTCGTCTGCGCTCCGGGCACCTTCGCGTTGCCTGTGGCGGATTGCGACGGTCATGGGGTGGTCATGGGATTGGTCCTGCTGGACTCTGGCGACTATGCCCGGTCAGGCGGCTATGGCTCACCGTCGGCCCAGGCCCTCGACTTTCTGGCGGCCGCTCCCGATCTTCTGGGTAACCGATCCATAGTCTTCCAGCACATGCCCATTCCCCAGTTCTATGATCTGCTCAAGCCGGTGCCAGCCACCACAGCCTATGCGGTTCAGGGCTACCGAAGTTTTGACTCACGTTGCTACATTCTGGACGAATCGCGTACCTACCCCGGCTCCTACCTGGGCGAGGGAGTCTCCTGTCCGGATGAGGACAGCGGCGAGTATGACCTGCTGACCCGGAATCGCGGCTATTTTGCCCTCTTTGCCGGGCATGACCATCGCAATGGCTTTGTCGGTCGTAGTGGGGATCTGATGCTGGGGGCCACGCCCACATGCGGATTCGGCTCATACGGGCCGGTGCCCAGCAAGAGGGCGGCACGGCTCTTTGAGTTTGACATCCGCCATCCCCATCATCCTCGCACGCAGCTCCTGGAGTTCGGGCAATTGGTAGGGCGGCCAGGATCCCACAAGGTCTATACCTTCGCCATGAGCCATGTGCCGACCTCTACCGGGGACGCGGTGAACCTCTTGCGTCGGCCGGGGTTCTTGGCGGGTGGACTGACGGCCCTGGCAGGGCTGATTGCCTCCTGGGGCTCCACTCGGCGACGGTAAGGCGGCGATAAGAGCCAGGAATGCGCTCAGACTCGGCGACGGGCGGGGGAAGAGGCTCGCAGCAGGGCTTCGGTCAGATATTTGCCGGCGGCCATGACCAGGGGGGCGTAGCGCCTTCCCGGCGTGGTGGACATGCGATTGACCGGCCCGGAGATGGATATGGCGGCCATGACCTGCCCGGATCCATTGCGGATGGGGGCTGAGATGGAACAGACGCCTTCTTCACGCTCGTTGATGGATTCGGCCCAGCCGCGCTTGCGAACCGTGGCCAGGGTCGCTGCATTGAATTTGGCGTGTCGCAGACCCTGATGGAGGCGCTCAGGTTCCTCCCAGGCCAGCAGAATCTGTGCAGCCGACCCGGCCTCCATGGACAGCAGGGCGCCTACGGGGATGGAGTCGCGCAGGCCCGAGGCGCGTTCCACTGCAGCGATGCAAACCCGGACCTCCCCTTGGCGGCGGAAAATCTGGGCTGACTCGCCCGAACGGTTAAGCAGTGTATGCAGGATGGGCCCCGAGGCGGTCAGCAGTCGATCCTCGCCGGCGGCAGCGGCCAGCTCGGCGAAGCGGGATCCCAGGACGAAGCGGCCATGTGCGTCCCGCAGCACGAAGCGGTGGCGCTCCAAGGCGATGGCCAGTCGGTGGGCTGTGGGTCGAGCCAACCCGGTTGCGTTGACCAGCTGGCCCAGGGTCATAGGCCCAGTCTCCAGGGTATCCAGAATTCGCACCGTCTTGTCCAGAACGCCGACGCCCGAATGAATCTCCTCCTGATGCATGTTCGGATCATTTGTGGAGGGGTATCTGTCGTCGTCGTTCATAGAAGGTGTGTCCATGGTTGAATTATGCCATCTCAGTATATGAAATGCAAAAGTTCATAACGGTTGGGCAGTTCCATACTCGGTGGTAAGAGGCCGGCGGGGTGCCGATGAGGCTGGTGCCCCGACCGGTCGTAGGTTTTCAGGAGGCGATATGGGACGCACAATGGCGGAAAAGGTCTGGGCCGATCATTTGGTCAGAAAGGGCCAGGGAGGCGAGCCCGATCTGATCTACATCGATCTGCAGCTTATGCACGAGGTGACTAGCCCACAGGCTTTTGAGGGGCTGCGCTTGGCAGGCCGGAAGATCCGTCACCTGGATCAGGTCATCGCCACCGAGGATCACAACACCCCCACCAGCGACATCGATCGGCCCATCGCCGACAAGGTATCGGCCCTGCAGATCTCCACCCTGGAGCGCAATTGCCGCGAGTTCGGGGTCCGTCTGCATCCGTTGGGGGATGCCGACCAGGGCATCGTCCACGCATTTGCGCCGGTCCTGGGACTGACCCAGCCCGGCATGACCATCGTCTGCGGCGATTCGCATACTTCGACCCACGGGGCCTTCGGGGCTCTGGCTTTCGGCATCGGCACCTCCGAGGTGGAGCATGTTCTGGCCACCCAGACCCTGAGCCTGAAGCCTTTCAAGACCATGGCCATCACCGTCCGCGGCCAGCTCAAGCCCGGCGTGGGCGCCAAGGACGTCATCCTGGCTGTCATCGCCAAGATCGGCACTGGCGGCGGCCAAGGGCACGTTCTGGAATACCGGGGTGAGGCGATTCGGCGTATGTCCATGGACGCGCGCATGACCATCTGCAACATGTCCATCGAGGCCGGGGCAAGGGCCGGGATGATCGCGCCGGACGAGACCACCTTTGCATACTTGGAGGGCCGGCCGCATGCCCCCAAGGGGGCCATGTGGGATCAGGCTCTGGACTACTGGCGGACCCTGCCCACCGATCCGGATGCAGTCTTCGACAAGGAGGTCATCCTGGATGCCGACCAGCTGACTCCCTACGTGACCTGGGGCACCAACCCCGGACAGGGCCTGCCCATTGGCGCCGATGTGCCTGTGCCCGGAAAGATCGCCGACCCGGCCAAGCGACAGGCAGCCCAGGAGGCCATTGACTACATGGGTCTGAAGCCGGGGATGCCCATCCGGGACATCGCCGTGGACACCGTCTTCATCGGTTCCTGCACCAACGGGCGCATCGAGGATCTTCGTGCGGCAGCGGCCATCATGAAGGGGCATCACAAGGCCAAGAACCTGCATCGTGTCCTGGTGGTTCCGGCTTCTTCGCGAGTTCGCATTCAGGCCGAAAAAGAGGGGCTGGACCGCATCTTCGAGGACTTCGGAGCCGAATGGCGCAACGCCGGCTGTTCCATGTGCCTGGGTATGAACCCCGACCAGCTGGTGCCGGGGGAGCGCTCCATCTCCACATCCAACCGCAACTTCCAGGGTCGTCAGGGCAAGGGCGGCAGGACGCATCTGGCCTCACCCGAAGTGGCTGCTGCGACGGCCATCAGGGGAACCATCTGCTCCCCGGCCGATCTGTAGGCCCATCAATCATTCGTTATTGTCATCGCCATCCAGCAGGCAGGAGGTCATCATGGAGCCACTTTCCGTTGTCACCGGGGTCGGAGTGCCCTTGCGCCGCTCCAACGTCGACACTGATCAAATCATCCCCGCTGTATTCCTGAAGCGGGTGAAGAAGACCGGCTTCGAGGATGCGCTCTTCTACGCCTGGCGAAGGGATCCGAATTTCGTGCTCAACCGGCCCGAATATTCAGGTGCCCGCATTCTGGTGGCCGGGCCGGACTTCGGCATCGGCTCCTCGCGCGAGCACGCGGTCTGGGCTCTGCGGGACTACGGCTTCCGCGTGGTCATCGCCCCCCGCTTCGCCGACATCTTCTATGGGAACACCGCCAAGAACGGAGTCCTGGCTGCCATCATGCCCCAGGAGTCAGTGGAGTTGCTCTGGAAGCTCCTGGAGGAGGACCCTGGTACCGAGATGACCGTGGACCTGGGCGCTCGCACGGTCACCTGCGCGGATGTGACCCTGCCATTCCAGGTAGACGACTACGTGCGATGGCGGCTCATGAACGGCTATGACGACATCGATCTGACCCTGCAGCATGAGGATGACATCCGTGCCTATGAGCGCATGCGGGCTGAGCGCTTCCCCTTCAAGCCGCGTACCCTGCCGGCCCAGCACATGCCCGAAGAGCCGGTCACTTCAGCCAGGGAGGGTCAAATCGACTGGCCTGGACCCCTGGCTGACCGCGGCATCATCTGACCGACGGGCCGTGAGTCCTCATATAAGAGTCATTTGCTCCCTCTTCGTTTACCATGGAATTGGCAGCCATTGGTCGCCTATGACCGGTTGGCAAGTGAAGAGGAGCGGTTATCATGAGGCACAGCAGCGGCGATGTGCACGACTGGGGCGTTAGACGGGCAGTGAATACCCTAAGTGCTTTTGCCTTCATCTACGTGGCTATTGAGACTCTAGCGGGCCTTTTGGGAGCCAAGGTGGTTGTGCCTGCGCTCTTCCCGCACGCTTCCAAGGCACAGATCAACGGGCCTCTGGGGGATTGGACAGTGGCCACTTCCGTAGTGCTGGCTCTGCTGTTTGCCTTGATTAGCCAGTGGCCGGTCATCGTAGGCCAGGAACGACATGGCCAGGATCAGGTGCAGTGGGTCACTGCGCGCCGATTCAGCCTTTTGGCCTTGATTATCGCCTTGGCCTGCTTCTTCCTCAGTCAGCTGGTGGCCGGGGTAGCCAACTCCGGGCTGACCGCCGTTCTGTCCAGTACTGGGCTGCATCCGCCGTCCGCACCAGGTGATGGAGGCATGGAAACGCCGATCATGCTCTTCTATGGCATTCTTTTGGGGCCCTTTGCCGAGGAGCTGGTCTTTCGCGGGGTCATCATGAACGGTCTGCGCCGCTTTGGCCGAGTCTTCGCCATTATTACTTCTTCCCTGCTTTTCGGTTTCATGCACGGCTCCTTGGTCCAGGGTCTGTTCGGTTTCATTTCCGGTCTGGTTCTGGGCTATCTGGCCATGGAGTACGGGCTGATCTGGTCCCTGCTGGTGCACATGCTCAACAATGCTTTCTCTTCAGGCCTGCTGGCCAAGTACATGCCTTTGGCACCTGAGGTGGTTCGCATCGGCCTGGGCTTTCTCATGATCCTGGTACTGCTGATTGGTGTTATCGGGCTGTTGTTCAAGATCAGGACTCTCCGTGATTACTGCCGCAGCAATCGTGCTCCCAAGGGAATCTACGCTTCCTGGCGGGCGCCCTGGTTCCTGCTCTTCTGCCTGGCATGTCTGCTGATGGCTCTGAGCGAATTCGTACCAGGGCTGGCCTGACCAGACAGTCGATGGCGCCGGGCCATTGTCGGGATTCTGTCGAAGAAGGGCGGGGTCGGGCTAGACTCGGACATGTAGTGTTGTGATATGAACGTGGGGAAAGGTTCGTGTCGCTGGACGCCCTTGACGGTCGTACGGTAGTGCATGAAGGGGAAGGATCATCGACGGATGAGGGATGATGAGGATCGCGACAGCGGCAGCGAGTCCGCCGATGCCCAAAGCGATCAGGGGCGCTGGAAGGTGTCGCGCTCCTCTATTGCCCTCATGACCGCAAGCCACAGTGCCAGCAAGGACTACGCCCGTCACTGGGATTATGAGGAGGGGTCCATCGACCTGCCGCCCTTGAGCCTGCCGGGGGAGGCCGTGGATGATGGCTTGGCCTACCCGGGTCGGATAGCTCATAGGAAGACTGCGGTTCTGGGCGATGAAGGAGCTGGCGGCAAGGGTGCCAGGCCAGTCGGTGAACGCCCGTCAGTGCTTCCAGGATCCTATGATTTTTTGGACTCGGTCACCATGGCCAGTCAACCGGGAGTTGCCGCATTTCCTCCTGAAGATCTACCAGCTGACGGGCATGGCGGGAAGGGATCCGACAAGGAGTCTTCTCCGCGGCGTGTGGTGGTTCATCGAGAGCCGGAGGTTGCAAAAGCCGCGGAGACCTCGGGGCAGCCGGGGCAGCCTGCGGCCAAGGTCGTCTGGTCCTGGACCAAACCCGAGACGACCAACGGCCCGGTCTTCTCCTGGAATATGCACAAGCGCCGCAAGCCTTCCGCAGGCACCCGTGCAGGCAAACCTGCGGCTTCCGCTGTTAAAACTCCATCCGTTCCCGCTTCTTCTGCAGCCGAACCAGCTGTGCCCAAGTCGGCGACCACGGCTGGGGCGTCCACGGCCGGGACACCCCAGGTCTCCGGTGCTGAGGTCTCTGCATCCGCAGCCCCTGTGGTATTCGCTGACCGACCAGTCGTGGTCCGTCGCTCGGATGCCGACTGGGATTCCCTGGTCACCGGTTCATCGGCTTCTGTGGAGAACGGTGCTGCTGTACAATCCGCGTCCAGCGAAGCCGATCATCAGGGGCGTCGGGTCTGTTCGACTCCGCGGGTAGTTGCCCAGCCCGCTGCAGTCTCCGGCGACGGTACCGGTGGTCGGGTCGTTTCGTCAAAGACTGTCGACGAACAAGGGCCGGCTGTCGCGCAGAAGGATCAAGTCGATCAGCCCATGCAGACCGACCAGGCAGAGATTGCCGTTCAGCCTGCCCCCTCTGAATCTCCGCAGGCTGTAAAGGCAGTCCCGGCGACGCAGTCGGTCGTCCAGTTCGCGTCTTCTTCGACATCCGTATCCGCTCCAGGCGCTTCTGTGGCTCTCGCCGCCAAGGCTGCCGAGGCTGCCGCGGCTGCTGTGGCCGCCAAGGCCGAGTCCGCAGAGACCGAGGAAGCCGCGACAAACGCAACCAGGCCGACCCGTTCTTCGCATGGCCTTCATTTCGGCCTTTCTGCCAGAGGTCATGAAAGGAAGAGGGGAGTCCGTCGGTCGTCCAAGCGGCGGGCTGCTCGCAACCGTACCCGTCCTTCAGCCGAGTCGGCAGCTCCTCGGGTCGTTTCCAATGCTTCGGCAGGACCGGTCAATTCGCAGCCGATCGCTGTTCCCAGTGAACTTGGCGCCGTCACGCCAGCTACTGAGGTTGCGGCTCAGCCCCAGCCTCAGGCTCAGGCGAAACCACAGACGGCCAGGACCACCACCGACAAGTCCAACTCCTACACAGCCAGTTCCGGGGTTCTCCACGCCGTCAACGGCCAGGCTGCTTTCGCCTTTGTCTATCTGGCCATATCGGTTCTGGTACTCATGGTCGGTTCGGGGATGATCCTGCCAGTCATCATGGAGCAGGTCAAGGACCCCAGATCCATCGCCTTTCTGTCCGATGGGATCACCCTCCTGTCGGTCCTGCTGGCGCTGACCTATGCCTGCATTTCAGAGTGGAGCGTTATTCGAGGTGTGGATCAGCGAGGACAGGACGCCGTCCACTGGCGAACCGATAGAAGAATGACCCTGGCGGCTCTGCTGGCCCTGATAGCGGTGCTCCTGCTGGGCCAGGGGATGGTTCATGAGCTGAATAAGTTCTTCAATCACTTCTGTCTGCTTCTGCACATTCCCTCCCTGGCCTCACACAGCCTGCTGGTCACGGGCGCTTCCTCGCCGATGATGGCCCTGTACGCCCTTCTGGCGGTTCCCTTGGCTGAGGAGCTGGTTTTCCGTGGCATCATCCTCAATGGGCTGCGTCGGTATGGGCGAGTCTTCGCCATCCTGACCGCATCCCTGCTCTGCGCCCTGCTGCAGAGTGATCCGGTCTCCGGGCTTTGGATCTTCCTGCTGGGACTGGCTCTGGGATACTGCTCCCTGGAGTATGGTCTGATATGGGCCATCGGGGCCCGTGTGGTCGGTGATCTGCTCTTCAGCGGCCTGCCCAACCGGTATTTGATGAGCGCTCCGAGAACCGCTCGTCTGTCGATTTTGGTAGTGGCGTTGGTCTTGGTTCTGGCTGGATTGCTCATGTTCTTCCTGCATCGCGCCAGCCTCTTGGACTACCGGCGGCGCTATCGGGCCCCTAAGGGCACATACGTTTCCTGGAGGCAGCCCTGGTTCCTGCTCTATTTGCTGCTCTGCCTGCTGCTGACAGTCTTCAAGTTCGTGCCCGGCCTGCTCTAGGGTATGACGCATTGATGCCGCCAGTGGTGGCGTAAACTTGGACCAGCTGGAGGTCAATGCCGGATGGCCAAACCTGCAGAGGATCATGAAAGGGCATGGTGACATGGGGCAGACAGCGACGGCGCCCGACGCGTCAGGGACTGGGCAGACTCAAAAGCCCAGACGAGGCACGGCGGATCGCGCATGGATGAGTGCGGCCAGGGGAATGCTCAACCGTCAGGCCGCCCTGCTGCTGGTCTATCTGCTCATTATCAACAGTGTCGGCCTTCTGTTCGGTGTTCTGGCTCAGATGGAGTGGAATGCCGTGTTTGATCCAGTGCCTGCCCACTCGGGATTTATCTATGTGATGAGCCATGCCGACAAGGAGTATGGGGGCATCATCAATCTGATCGCCGCCTGCACAGGTCTCTGCTTCCTGGTTTTTACACGACGCCGGCAGATCTGCGATTCCGGTCCTTCGGGTATCTTCCACACTGATCTGCACCCCATGACCTGGCAGGTGCTGCTGGGATGTTTTGCGCTGACGCTGACCGGGCAGACCCTGGCCGACTGGTATCAGTCAGGCATGGACTGGACCACGGCGCGGCTGGGAGTGCAGCAGTCCTGGACCACGACCGAGCAGATCCAACAGGCCTCGGGTACCATTCCCATGTTCATCTACGTCAGCCTGCTGGCCCCCGTCATTGAAGAGCTGGTCTTCAGAGGGGCCATCCTGCATGCGCTGAAGCCCTACGGCCACGTCTTCGCCATCGTCACCTCCGCGGTCATGTTCGGCTTCTTCCATGGCGACCTTGGCCAGGGGTTCTTCGCTTTCATTATGGGTCTGCTCCTGGGCTATCTGGCCTGCGAATACTCCATCTTCTGGTCCATAGCCCTGCACGTGTTCAACAACCTGGTCGTCAGCGACGGGCTGGAACTCCTTCTCAGGTTTATGAGCGACAACATGTCCTCCTATATCAACGTGCTCATGATGCTGGCGGGTTTGCTGGCAGCCGTCCTGGTTCTCTATTTGGGCCGTCATCGGATTGTCGCTTTTCTGCGGGAAAACCGCACCTATACGAACGTCTATGGCGCCTGGGCCTGCCCGTTTTTCATCATGCTGCTGCTGATCATGGGCTTCACGATGCTGACCCCCTTCGTTTCAGCCGGTGCCTGACCAGTACCTGACCGGGTGGACGCTCTATGCCGGAGGCGACAATTCACGGTGTCCCCACACCCCTTGTGGCAGACTTGCAGATAGGGCCGATGATGTGCCAAAGCCCGGCTCTGAGCAGATACGAGAAGGAAGCCGATATATGCCCAAGGTGAATACACAGAATGATGTGCTGCATGTGGTGGGCGGCAGACCCCTGCACGGCACCATTCAGGTCCGCGGGGCCAAGAACTTCGTCAGCAAGGCCATGGTGGCGGCCCTTCTGGCTCCAGATGTTTCAGTGCTCAAGAATGTTCCCGAGATCCGCGATGTCCATGTGGTCTCGGACTTGCTGAGGCTGCACGGGGTCAAGGTGGATGTCCGTCCCAAGGAGGGCGTGGTAACCATCGATGCCAGTCATGTGGAGCTGGCCGACGTGGCTGATGTAGACACCTTGTCGGGCTCTTCCCGCATTCCCATCCTCTTCTCCGGACCGCTTCTGCATCGGATGGGGGAGGCGTTCATCCCCGTTCTGGGCGGATGCCGCATCGGCAGCCGGCCCATCGATTTCCATCTGGAGACCCTGCGCAAGCTGGGGGCCAATGTCGACAAGGAGCATGAGGCCGGCATACACATCACAGCGCCCAACGGTCTGCATGGGGCCAAGATTCACCTGCCTTACCCTTCGGTGGGCGCCACGGAGCAGACCCTGCTGGCAGCTGTCATGGCCGAAGGACGCACCGAGCTGTCCGGGGCGGCTACCGAGCCCGAAATCATGGACTTGGTGGCGGTTCTGCAGAAGATGGGTGCGCAGATTTCCGTGGATGTGGATCGGACCATCCGCATTGAGGGGGTGCCGTCCCTCAAGGGATTCACCCATACCTCCCTGCCCGACCGGATTGAGGCCGCTTCCTGGGCCTCCGCCGCCCTGGCCACCCATGGCGACATCATGGTCAAGGGCGCCCACCAGCCCGATATGATGACCTACCTGAATGTCTTCCGCAAGATCGGCGGCCAGTTCGACGTGCGCGACGACGGCATCCGCTTCTGGCATCCGGGCGGCGACCTGCGGCCCGTGGCCATTGAGACCGATGTGCACCCAGGGTTTATGACCGACTGGCAGCAGCCTCTGGTGGTCGCTTTGACCCAGGCCAAGGGTCTTTCCATCGTTCACGAGACCGTCTACGAGAACCGTTTCGGCTTCACTGAGCCGCTGATTCAGATGGGTGCCACCATCCAGCTCTACAAGGAGTGCCTGGGATCCCTGCCCTGCCGCTTCCAGCAGCGCAACTTCAACCATTCTGCGGTCATCTTCGGTCCCACACCGTTGACCGGCCAGGACATCGACGTGCCCGACCTGCGTGGCGGCTTCAGCCACCTGATCGCCGCACTGACAGCATCCGGCCCATCCAACGTTCACGGCATCTCACTGATCGACCGCGGCTACGAAGACTTCCGCGACAAGTTGCTGGCCCTGGACGCGCAGATCGACTGATCCGGCAGGCATAGATGGTTTCCAAAGGCAAACCCTCCCCACGGTCTGCGGTGCCAGCGTTGTCTGACCAGCAGGTGGCTCTGCTGGCCCAGCGGCACAGGTTGGTGGATCCGACCCGCTACTATCCCACTGGACACCGCACACCGGCCTTGGACGAGATAGACGGTCAACACCCTGTGGGGACTACCCGTCTGTTGCGTGGAGTCTCCCAGGTGGTGCGGGACTCCTGCCGGGTCTATGCCTGGGGCCTGGAGCGGGTGCCGCAGAGCGGCCCCTTTATTACCGCAGCCACCCATGTGACCCAGTTCGACGTTTTCATTCCCATGATGGCGCTATTCCACCTGGGTCGTCGTCCACGATACATGGCCAAGGCCGAGATGGCCCATTGGCCCCTGATCGGCAGCTGGTTTCGCATGGTGGGCATGCAGCCGGTGGAGCGTAAGTCCGGCAAAGCCAGGTCGATTGAGGAGGAGTCGATCAGCATCATCACCTCGGGCAGGCCCCTGACCATCTGGCCCGAGGGAACCGTGACCCGTGACCCTCTGAAGTGGCCCATGTCGCTCAAGCCCGGTGTCGGGTTCATCGCCCTGGAGGCCTCGCGGCAGCTGGGTCGCATGGTTCCTCTGTATCCCAGCATCACCTGGGGGGCGGCTTCGATCAATCACAAGTGGCCCTGGCCTCGAAAGAACGTGGTCATGTGCTATGACCGGCTCCTTGACTATGCCGACCTTCTGGAAGACGTGGATCAGTGGGGAGCGGAACCTCCCAAGCAGTCCGTGCATGCCCTTTGTGTCCGCCTGCGCAACCGGATGGAGGAGGTCATGGCCGAGATTCGTGGCGAAGAGCCCCCGGTGGCTGGATACTTCGATTACGTGACCATGACCCGTCGGCCCAGAAACGAGCAGTAAGGCCGGAACCCGCCTCTAATTCCCCTTGCCTGGCGGTGGTGTCATAGGATGGTAGAGACAAGATTGAGGCTGCTGGTCGGCGTTCCCGTGCGCACGGCATTATGCAAAGGAGAATGATGACGAAGATCGCAGTATTGGGAGCAGGCGCATGGGGAACCGCTTTTGCCCAGGTATTGGCTGACGCAGGCAATCAGGTGGTCATGTGGGACATCGACCCGGATGTCGTGGACGAAATCAACAGTCAGCATTCGAATGCTCGCCGCCTGCCGATCGTGAAGAGGTTGCCTGACGCCATCAGCGCTGAGGGTGATCGGGCCAAGGCCGTCTCGGGGGCTGAAATTGTGGTCGTCGCCATAGCTGCTCAGCATGCCTGTGAGGCCTTGACGGAATTCAAGGGTCTGCTGGGTCATGATGCCATTGTGGTTTCCCTGATGAAGGGGATTGAACGGGGTACTGACAGGCGGATGGATCAGGTGGTCTGCCAGACGCTGGACCTGGGCCCGGTCAGGTTTGCGGCCGTATCAGGCCCCAACCTGAGCAAGGAGGTGGCCGCCCGCGAGCCCAGCGCTACCGTGGTCGCCAGCGCTGATGCCGATGCTGCCATGAGAGTGGCCCGTGCCTGTACGACCGACTATTTCAAGGCCTTCATCTCGGACGATGTGATCGGTCTGGAAATGTGCGGATCGCTGAAAAACGTCACTGCACTGGCTGTCGGGATGTCGCGGGGGGCTGGATTCGGGGAGAACACGGCCGCCATGATTCAGGCCAGGGGTCTGGCTGAACTCACTGCCTTAGGGGAGGCCTGCGGGGCCAAGTCCAAGACATTCGCCGGTCTTGCCGGGGTCGGCGACTTGGTGGCCACCTGCGGTTCATCCTTGAGCAGGAACTACACCTTTGGCTTTAACCTGGGTCAGGGCAAAAGCATTGAGGAGGCTACCCGCGTCAGCAAGGGTGTCGCCGAGGGCGTGCCCACCACCGATGCTGTCGTCGCCCTGGGCAGGCGTTACCAGGTGGCGACCCCGCTGGCTACGGCCATGAGCCATGTGCTGGGTCAGGGTCTGAGCTGCCGGGGCATGATTGACGAGCTCTTCGGCGGGCAGATCACCACAGAGTGAATCTGGCGGCCATCAGAACATTCTGAAGGCTATCGAGGGTGCGAAGGCTTTGAAGCCGACGCTACCAGTATTGTGCTTGACGATATATGGTTTTCCGAATCAATCGCGTGTCTGACTTGTCCGGTGCTTGCGTCAGCTCGACCATGCCTGTTCGTGCCAAGCTTGTGGATGAGCGACCCTGACCAGGCCCTGTTGCCCGCCAAGGGGATATTCTGCTGTCTTGAGTGGTGTATCTGCCCGAGCAGATGCGTGAGGCTCGAATGCATGTCCAGGATGAGGAAAGCCGAGGGATGATGGTCAGGAAACGTGTTGTGGTGCTCTATGGCGGGCGTGCTGACGAACATTCCATATCCTGTGTGTCGGCGGCCGGTGTGCTCAATGCCATCGATACCGACCGATACGAGCCCATTCCCATTGGCATCACCAAGGACGGCCGATGGACCATAGGCGGCCAGGATCCCAAGCAGTGGGGTCTGGGCGATGCCAGTCTGCCTACGGTGCAGATAACGGAAAGCAGCCGTCCGGTCATTCTTGACATGGCCCGCGGCAGGGATGGGTTTCTAATCGGCGATCATGACGACCTGGTCTCTGGAGCCCAACCTTCCCGGACAGTTGGGTCCCTGGAGCCTTTGGGGCATGTTGACGCGGTCTTTCCGGTGCTCCACGGCCCATACGGTGAGGACGGCACACTGCAGGGCCTGCTTGAAATGATGGGGCTGCCCTACGTAGGATGCGGGGTCTTCGCCTCTGCCGCATGCATGGACAAGCACTACACCAAGATTCTGCTCAGCCAAGCCGGCATACCTGTGGCTCCCGGCATCGCCATTGACTCCCGTGAACAGCGGTCCGGAGCCGACCTGCTGGCTGCTGTGGAGAAGGCGGAGCTGCATTACCCGCTCTTCGTCAAGCCTTCCCGCGCAGGATCCAGCTTTGGTGTGGTTAAGGTAGAAAAGCCTGAAGCCGAAGCCCTGGATGCTGCGGTTGCCGAGGCTGCAAGGCATGACTGGCGAGTCCTTCTGGAGGAGGGCATTGAAGGGCGGGAGATCGAATGCGCCGTGCTCGCCTCAAGCAAGGACACAAAACCCCGTACAGCCTGGCCTGGCGAGGTGGTGCTGGACAAGACCGATCAGGACGAGGCCTTCTACGATTTCGACAGCAAGTATGTGGACTCCTCCGCCTCCCACGTGGAGGTTCCCGCTGATTTGCCAGAGGAGACTCTTCAAAAGGTTCGCGACCTGGCTGCCAAGGCCTTCAGAACCGTGGATGGTGCCGGTTTAAGCCGTGTTGACTGCTTTGTGACGCCCGAGGGCAGGGTCATCGTCAACGAGATCAACACCATGCCTGGCTTCACGCCCATCTCCATGTATGCCAAGGCCTGGGAAGCAACTGGTCTGGATATGCGAGACTTGATAACCGAGCTGATCGAAGGCGCCTTAGACTGACGGTTGCAGGAGTAGGCAAAGTCAGTTCTGATATTGAGAACCGCTTCAATTGCCTGCCGTTTTCGCGCAGTCTTTCTCTTTTGCCCTAGAGGGAAGATATGAGCGAGATACATATTGGTGCGCAATAATCCTGCCTTCTGCAAGGTCGAACGGGCCTGATCTTGGGTAGTTAGCTGAGCCACCTAGTCGATCGGTTTGTTGTCTGTGCTCGATTGCATAGGAACAGCATATGATCGTGTGCTTTTAACTCATCAGTTGGAACTCGAGCGTGCGTAGATGTCGTACCACTTTGTACGCACTCGATGGTGTCTTTGTACTGTTTTAATCGCTTGGTTTGCGTCTTGAAAGTTGTAGCCGGCCCTTATTGCTCTGCCTAGCCTAATCAGATCTGATGTTCGGGGTGGCTAGTTTTCGAGCATGCGGGTTCCCCGAATTTCCCGTACGACACGCCTTTTGTTCCAACCAGGTTGTGGCCCTTGGACAGACAGTTATATACTTGTGGCAACGTTACCGCTCTTTTCTGAAAGGAGAGAGCATAAAATAGCGGAAACGTTCTTGCACTGGCTATGGATGTGAACGATGATTGTTCACGCATATCCAAAGAGTGCAGTTGGTCCGTATCGTCGACGTTGCGGATCTAGAGAAGTCATATGAATCAAGTCAAACATTCGTCCCTACTCTTCTGGAACTTCTTGTATCGACTCGGTTGGTAGAGCAATCGGGTTGGCACGTAAGGAACGTTGTCAGGTGAGCACTGAATGCTAGCGTTTACTGAGAGGAGGTGTGATGGCATACGTGACAATCCGCGAAGTGGCTCAACGCGCCGGGGTATCGGTATCTACGGTTTCCAGGGCATTGAACCATGCTGGACGTGTATCCAGGGTGACTGAAGCGAGAATAGAACAAATCGCCAAGGAGCTGGATTACATTCCGGATTCGCGGGCCCGAGCCATGCGTTCTTCCAGAACCAAGACCGTGGGTTTGCTGGTTCCAGATATCCGGAACGGTTACTTTGCAGACTTGGCGTATGCGATTCAAGACACCTTATTCAAGCGAAATTACAGCACATTCATCGGTACCTCTTCAGAAAGCGGTTCTCGTCAGGATGCCTTTATCATGAGCATTCTGTCGCAGCGAATCGATGGAGCCATCATCGTCCCTCAGGGCGAGCAAACGAGGGCCCTGCGTCAACTCGTAGCACGCGGCCTGCCGGTTATCTTCGTTGATCGGCATGTCAAGGGTATGCGAGATGTCCCGGTGGTGGATTCCGATCCTTTTCCTGGTATGGAGTCGGCTCTGCGTGATGTTCGTGACCACGGATTCAGCAAGGTTGGTTATGTGTCCGGCCCGGTGTTGGATTCTCCGTCCTTACAGGAACGCGAACTGGCTTTTCGGCAGGTGGCATCTCGTTTGTTTGGAGAAGAGAACCTATTCGTGGAATCGACCAGTTTCGATCAGGCTTCCTGCGCTTCTGTCCTTCAACGCATGAGTGATGTAGGTGCGGACGCCATGATATTCGGGTATTCGCCGGATGCGGTGAGAGCGATGTCCCTGTTGAATGACACAGGTGCCACACCGGGTGAGGAAATGTCGATGATCTCGTTTGATGATCTGGACATTTTTTCGCTTTCATCTCCCAAGATCTCGGTCATATCCCAACAAGTGCAGGAAATCGGCCACAAAGGCGCACGTCTTTTCCTGGATATGTTGGCTGGCAAGAAAATCGAGTTTCACGAGCGGGTGAAGACGATTTACATACCCCGGGGTTCACTAGGTACTCCGAGAATAAGGTAATCACCCTCGTTTCTCCTTCATTAGGGGAAGAGTGAACCGACGACCACCCAGTTCGAATGGGTAAACCGACTATGAAGAGCGGTGCTTCACTGTTGTAGCCCGCTTTTCGCATGGCCCGATGAATGAGTTCAATAAGCGCAGCCGCAATGGAGCTCATTGAGTTTATATGAAAGTGAACACTATGACACAATTATCTCTCGTCGAAGTTTCAAAAAAATTCGGCGATACCAAGGTGGTCGATCGAGTATCTATTACCGTCGAACCAGGCAAGGTACACGTTCTTCTTGGGGAAAACGGTGCAGGTAAGTCCACGGTCATCAAAATGATGAGTGGGATTTACCAGCCAGATGAGGGACACATCGAAATCGACGGTCAACAGGTACGCATTCCGAATGTCGATGCTGCCAGGAAGTTGGGGATTGCAGTCATCCATCAAGAGCTGAATATGGTTCCCCAACTCTCGATCATGGAAAATCTGTTCTTGGGTAATCTACCTGCCTCATCGGGCTTAGTGAACAAGAAAGAAATGAGGCGCAAGGCCAAAGAGGCCTTGAAACTGATACAGCTGGATGAGGATGTCTCTAGGCCGATGGGAGAGCTAGGCGTGGCTCGCCAGCAGATGGTAGAGATAGCCAAGGCTCTCATGCAGAACGCATCCATTCTTATCCTGGACGAGCCCACCGCTGCCTTGACTCACCATGAATGTGAGCATCTCTTCGACATCATGCGTGATCTCAAGGCCAAGGGTGTGGGCATGGTCTTCATTTCTCACCATCTGGATGAGCTTGCGAAGGTGGGCGATATCGTTACAGTCTTACGCGATGGGCAGTATATCGATACCGTTCCTGCAACCACGCCGGAACCTGAGCTTATAAAGCTCATGGTTGGGCGCAACATTGAGGATCAGTATCCTCGCCAGGCACAGAAGCCGGGAAAGGTGCTTCTGAAAGTAGACGGTATGACGCGCCAAGGCACCATGGAGGATGTTTCCTTTGAGGTCAGGGCCGGAGAGGTGGTCGGCATGGCCGGCTTAGTTGGTGCGGGTCGGACGGAAGTCATCCGGGCCATCTTTGGCGCTGATGATTATGACTCTGGTTCTGTGACTGTAGAAGGCAAGGTCCTTCCTAAGAATTCCATCAATGCGGCTATCAACGCTGGGGTCGGTCTAGTGCCCGAAGATAGACGCGCACAGGGGCTTATCGCGGAGGCTGCAGTCAGTGAGAATCTGGGCTTGCCTACCATGCGTTCAACCGCCCGTATGGGGTTCGTGGACCGCTCTGGACAAAAGAAACGCGAAGAGCTGACTGCGGAAAAACTATCAATCCGTATGGCTGGCATCAATCAGAACGCCGGATCACTATCCGGAGGCAATCAGCAGAAAGTCGTATTCGGCAAGTGGGCCATGGCCCATGTCAAGGTTCTGCTTTTGGACGAACCTACACGTGGTGTGGATGTCGGGGCCCGTGTCGAAATTTATGAGCTGATCAACCAGGTAACTGCCAATGGTGGGGCAGTGCTCATGGCTTCCTCTGACCTGCCGGAGGTCTTGGGCATGTCCGATCGAATCATCGTCATGAGCAATGGCAAAGTCAGCGGTTCCATGACCGCCGCAGAGGCCAATCAGCAAAAAGTCATGGCTCTAGCAGTTTCCCACATGGATGAAGCAGCCGTAAACGACTGATCAAAGCGCGAAGGAGCAAAGAAATGTCTGAAAAGATGAATGAGGGCAACACAGCTGTGGGGAGATCCGCAGGGGAAGAAATCAAGAAATTCGCCATGAGGAACGGGGCCTTGATTGGCCTCATACTGCTGGCCATCATTCTTTCCCTTGCCACACCTGCCTTCCTCACAGGATCGAACATCCTTAATGTAGGCATACAGGCCGCGACAGTCGCCATCCTAGCTTTCGGGGAAACTTTCGCCATTGTTGCTGCGGGTATTGATCTTTCCGTTGGATCTGTTGCGGCTGTCTCCAGTATGTTCGCCGCATATGCCGGAGCCTCCATGGGCATGCCGGCATGGTTGACTGTTGTCATTGGCATTGTAGCTGGTGCTGTCTTCGGAGCTTTGAGCGGCATTGCCAATGCGTATCTGAAGCTTCCCTCTTTCATTGCTACATTGGCCATGATGTCGGTTGCCAGAGGGTTGACGCTGGTCATATCGGACGGTAGACCTATCAGCACTTCAGGTGTGGTGAATTTCTTCGGCGGCACGATCCTCAATATCCCCGTCCCCATTGTCATGATGATCATCATGGGGATCATCGCGGCTATTATTTTGAATTTCACAACTATTGGTCGGTCTATGTATGCAGTCGGCGGCAACATGGAGGCTTCCAGGTTGTCTGGCATTTCAGTTCATAAGACGCAGATCGTTGTCTTCATTCTTTCAGGTATCTTCGCGGCCGTGGCCGGACTGGTTATTGCAGGTCGACTTCACTCTGCACAGCCGCAGGCTGCTACGGGATATGAAATGGATGCCATTGCTTCGACCGTCATCGGTGGGGCCTCCCTTTCCGGCGGTAAAGGTAAAGTGTCCGGGACTTTCGTGGGCGCCATCCTTCTTGCAGTAATTCGTAATGGTCTCAATATCCTGAACGTCTCCTCTTTCTGGCAGCAAGTTGTCATCGGTCTTGTAATCGCAGCTGCTGTGAGCTTTGATACCTTGCGCCGCAAAGAGGATGCGCACTGAAACCACGCTTTTGAGCAGTACCCGTATCGAAACCAAACAAGTAACAAAAAACAAGAAAAGAGAATGAAATGATTAATGTGAAACTCCACAAGGGCTTGAAAGCAGCTCTGGCACTGGTATGTGCTGGCACGTTCATGGTGGGCCTGTCGGCTTGCGGATCGTCAGGTTCGTCTTCTGGCAATGAAAAAGTGACCCTCCTGGTATCCACACTCAATAATCCCTTCTTCGTGGATCTTCGGGACGGTGCAAAGGCAGAGGCCCAGAAGCTGGGTATCGACCTTCAGGTTTCGGATGCTCAGAACGATTCAGCCACGCAGCAGAACCAAGCCCAAAATGCTCAATCCCAAGGGGCTAAGGCTGTGATCATCAATCCAGTGGATTCCGATGCGGCTGCATCAGCCGTCGCTCCTCTTCTCTCCTCTAAAGTGCCGGTCATATCCGTGGACCGTGCCGTCACCGGTGAGAGCGTCGACTCCCATATTGCTTCTAACAATGTGGCTGGTGGTGCCCAGGCAGCTGATGAGCTTGCCAAGTCTATCGGCGAAAAAGGCAAGGTCATCATCCTGCAGGGGACTCCCGGAGCAGCTTCTACGCGTGATCGCGGCAAAGGCTTCAAGGATCGGATTAAGAAGTACTCGGGTATTCAGGTCGTAGCTGAGCAGACGGCCAACTTCGATCGTGCTGAAGCTCTCAATGTCACAACCAACCTTATGCAATCACACCCAGATGCTACAGGCATCTATGCTGAGAATGACGAGATGCTTCTAGGCGGTGTCCAAGCCTTGGGTGATAAGGCCGGCAAGGATGTCAAGATCTTCGGCTTCGACGGAACCAAAGATGGACTCAAGTCAGTCGCTGATGGCAAGGCTGTGGGCACCATAGCCCAGCAACCTAAGGTGCTGGGCCAGAAGGCGGTTCAGGCGGCTTCCAAGATTCTCAAGGGTCAGAAAGTCCAAAAGACACAGGCCATTGAAGTGAAGACCGTGACGAAGGAAAACGTCTCACAATTCCAGTAAAGGATAGGCATGCGAACGGCACGGGTGTGGCTCCTGTCGCACCCGTGCCATCGTGCGCGCAAAGCATGTAAGGGAAACAAGAATGCTAACTCATGGGATATTGAATGCGCAGATGGCCGCCGCAGTGGCTCGGCTCAGACACAAGGATAGGTTTGTAATATCGGATGCAGGCCTACCAGTTCCGGATGGAGTGGAAGTGATTGACCTGGCATTGGCTTTTGGCGTGCCTCGTTTTTGTCAGGTCTTGGATGTGCTTAAACCGGAATTGGTCCTGGAGACAGGTCTCATGGCGGATGAAGCTAGAGGGACCGAAGCCGAAAGCTGGGTGAAGGATCGTTTCGATATTCCCCTAACCTACTGCCCACACGATGGCGAAAACGGTTTTAAGGCCAGAGTGAAAGGTGTGCGCTTCGTCATACGCACTGGTGAAACAACTTCCTATTCTAATGTGATTTTTCGTTGCGGGGTTCCCTTCTGAACTTGACTGACAAGAGCAGAAATGGCGAGGATAGGGTTGTTCTTACTATTTTGACTACTTCTCAATGATCGTCAGAGGCGTCTTCTTGTTCGTATCTACGAGAATAGAGCCTACGGGATTATATAGGGAGTCTGTTCGGAACGGATGAGCAATTCTTAACTTTTGTCGGCTTCCATGCCGCCTATCTGTGCTTCGGTCTCCTGGACCAGGTAGTCCTGGCCGGCCAGAGCGCGGGTGGCGGCATCCTGCATATCGGCGGCGATGACGCCCTGCTTAGCGAACATGACTACCTGGCCCTTGATGCCGTAAGGGGTGAAGCCCTGAAGCTGAACGATGGGTGGGTTGGCTGGCATGGCCATGCCCTTGGTTGCCTGGGCCACCACCTGTGCAATGGAATGGGAGGACCTGGCTATATCGGCATCCCCCCGCAGGGTGAAGGGAACCGTGGTGGCGGCCTCGCCGGCCTCGGTGATCTTCTCAAGCGCCGTGGTGTTGAGGATGGAGTTGGGGATCAGCAGCTGGTTGCCGGTCCTGTCGATGACGATGGTATGGCGCCAGGTCACGTCGCGGACCGTTCCGGTGGTGCCCTGGATGGTGATGATGTCACCGGGTTGGACCACCTTGCTGACCATCAGTCCGAAGCCGCCGACGATATTGGCGATCGTGTCCTTCAATCCGAAGGAGAGTGCCAGGCCGCTGACGCCCAGGGCGGCGACCACTGTGGATGGGTTGATTCCGAAGACGGGTTGCAGGACTGTGGCGGCGGCAAAGATCCAGATCAGGGCGCGGACGATGTTGACGAAGATGGAGGCACTGGGCAGGTTGGTCCGTTCCAGGGCACGTCGCATAGCCGCCGCTACGATCTTGGAGATTAATGCAGCGCAGACAGCCACGACGATCAGCAGGATGATCTTTCCAAAATTCTGGCGAAACCAATAGATGACGGCATCGCTGAAGCTGGAGATGGCCTGTTCGGATCTTCCCATGGGATCCTTATTCGGATTGATGCTTGTGTTGGCAAAGTTGACGGTCAGATTCATCAGGCCTCATTCTCCGGCTCGTTTCCAGCGCTGTCCGTTAGGGGCTTGTCCATCCACATGTGCGGGCATCCCTCGTCCTGGTCGTGAATGCCGATGTCTCTATACCCTAAAGCCTTATAAAAGCCCTCTACCCGTTCCTGGGCGTGAAGTGTGAGCTGGTCGGCCCCGTGGCTCCGAGCGGTTTCCTCAGCCTTGGCTACCAAATTGGCGCCCAGGTGCTGACCACGATAGGGTTTAAGAACGGCCAATCGACCAAGGGTCCATGCCTTGCCTTGGTCAGGGAAGATTCGGCATACCCCGACAGGTTTAACCCCGTCATAGGCCACGATATGGAGGCTGGCATCGTCGGTTTGGTCGAATTCGTTGTGAAAGCCCTGCTCCTCTACAAATACGGCCTTACGGATGGCCTTGGCATCCTCGGGAATGGCTTCGCTAACCTCATACCGCATGCTTCCTCCTCGCCATGGTCCTTCGCTGCTTCCAATCTACCAAGCTTGATCCTTGGCGTGAACGGATGTCCGCAGCAGGATGACGAATGTACGTGTGGCTGTCGGCTGTCTGACCCAGACGATTACATGGATGGGGAATATGCAAGCAGTGCAAACTTGCAGCAGTGACATTGAAGTGACGCGGGAACGATTGGATGGCCATGGATAAGGACTCAAAACTGACAGGTGTGGCAGGCGGAGCCGGTAAAGGGGCTTGGCGCTCTCAGAGGGAGCGGATGCTTGCTGGCGAGCTCTATGACGCCTCGGATCCCGAACTGGGCCAATTGCGAATCAAAGCCCACGAACTTTGCCGTCTTTTTAACGCGTCTTCTGAGCAGGAGCAAAACCTGCGCGGCCGGCTCTTGGACGAGCTGGTGCCCGAACATGGTCAGGACGTTGACTTTATGGGGCCTATCTACTTCGACTATGGATGCTTTACTAAATTTGGTTCGCGTATCTTCGCCAATTTCAACTTCACTGTTCTGGATACCTGCCCTGTGCAGATTGGCGACGATGTGATGATCGGCCCCAACGTCACCCTGGCCACCCCCCTGCATCCCCTGCGGTGGCAGGAGCGGAATCTGAGGCGCCATACGGATGGTTCCCTCTTCGACTACGAGTTGGGTGCTCCAATAACCATCGGATCCAACTGCTGGCTGGCATCAAATGTGACTGTAGCCGGGGGAGTGACCATCGGCGATGGTGCGGTTATCGGGGCCGGATCCGTGGTCACCCATGACATCGCACCTGACTCCCTGGCCGTGGGTGTGCCCTGTCGGGTAATTCGTACCATCACCGAAGCTGATCGGATGGAACTGCCAGAGGAGGGCTGAAGGCCTCCGGGTTTGGCGCAGCATCCATGCTGGCCAGCTGCTGGGCTATGGTCTGTGGGTCTCCGCCCGGGCAAGCAGCCTGAATGCGCCCGTCCTGGAGGAAGATGACCCGGTGGGCGCGGGCGGCGACGTTGGGGTCGTGGGTCACCATGAGGATGGTCTGGCCGCTGCGGACGGCCAGGTCGAAGAGGTCCATGACCTCCCGCGAGCTATGGGTGTCCAGGGCACCGGTGGGTTCGTCGGCCATGATGATCTCCGGGCTGGCGGCCAGGGACCTAGCGATGGCCACGCGCTGCCGCTGGCCTCCGCTCATGTCAGCTGGATAGGTGTTGGCGTACCCCTCCAATCCGACATTCGACAGGGCAGACAGGGCTGCTTGGGCGGAGATTTTCCTGCCGCCGAAGAGGCTGGACAGCATGGTGTTCTGCAAACAGGTGAAGGCGTTGACTAGGTTGTAGTCCTGGAAAACGAAGCCGATATGGTCGCGCCGGAGCCTGGTCAGCTCTTTCTCTTTCATCCGGGTCAGGTCTTCCCCGGCGATGGCCACCCTGCCCTGTCTGACCTGGAGCAGTCCCGCAGCGCAATAGAGGAGGGTCGATTTGCCGGCGCCCGAAGGACCCATGATGGCCGTCCAGGTTCCCGCCTGACATTCCAGACTGATCTCGTCCAACACCCGGGCGCCCTGCTTCTGCCGCGTTCTGTAGTCGTAGCAGATCTTGTCCAGAATGAGCGGTTGCGCGTATGGATCCTTGATCGCCCGATGCTGCATCGTTGCCTCCCTTTCAGTCATCATCTGCCTGGTTCCTACCTCTATAAGACCATGGTCAGAGCTCCTGTCAGGGTGTTTTCAGGGTCGAATCGGGGACGATTCAGGGTTGAGGTTCGCAGGATTCGCATTCCCTCCTGAAGGGTATGTATCGTGAACATAGAGGGGACGTATTGCTTGCCGGAGGGGGGATGATAGGGATTCAGCGACCACCTGCTTCCTTGGAATTGCAAGGATGCAACCGTCGGTTGACAGAAAATATTGGTGTCTTTGTCCGGTGCAACCCAAAGCTGGTGGCGATCGGAGCCCTGCGCGTTTCATCATGGTCTCGTTGCTGGTTGAATCGGCAATCTGCCGATCAGGAGAAAGAACATTATGAGTTTCAGAACCAATGTGCAATATCTGCGTTCGCAGCGCAACATGACTCAGGAGCAGCTAGCCATGCTGGTGGGGGTATCCCGTCAGGCGGTGTCCAAGTGGGAGTCGGACAAGGCATATCCTGAGATGGACAAGCTCCTGGCCATCTGTGACCTCTTCGGCTGCACCCTTGATGACCTGGTTCTAGGCGATGTTCGGCATCCGGGTTCCGGGCAGCGTGCGTCCAAGCCTGACCATCAGGATGCCGCGCAGACGACTTCGACAACGCACACGACTATACCTGTTCAGTCTGCTGCGGAAGACGTGACCGGCTACGCCTCCTTCAGCAATGCCTACAGTCTTCGGATGGCTTTCGGCATCGCCCTCATCATGCTGGGACTGGCTTTCGCCGGTCTCTTCGCCGCAGTCAGCCAGCCGACCGACGCACAGAATGGTCTGGCCTTCCTTGCTCTGATGATCGGCATCGTCCCGGGCCTGGCCTGTCTGATACCGGCGGTTTCCGCCAGAAGGGATTTTCGCCGCCGACATCCCTATGTAGCGGATTTCTATACCGATGAGGAGCGCTCGCGGGTTTATCGGCAGACTACCTGGGAGCTGGTCTGCGGTCTGGCAGTCGTGCTCTTGGATGTGGGGATCAACTCTGCTGGATTCCTGATCTGGGGCTGGTCCGATCAGGTCAGAGGGTTCGTTTTCTTCCTTCTCCTGGCTCTGGGGGTCTTTCTGCTGGTCCATGCGGGAACAAGCCATAGGATGATGAACCTCCGGGCCTACAACAGGCAGATTGATTCCGTCGAAGACGGTCGCTGGGATACCTACCGGTATGAGCACCGGATAAGCAATGCCATCAGCGGAACCATCATGGGTCTTTGTACGCTGGTGGCCCTGACCATGCTCTTCTCGGGCAATTATGACAACCTCTTCGGGTGGCGCATCCCATTCTGGGCTATTTGGATCATCGGCGGGGTGTTCTGCGGAGTGCTCCAATCACTGATTGGCATCTTCCGCAAGCCTCCTCGTGCTTGAGACCGCTGATTTGCCTTACTTGACGGAATGTAGTAGTCTAACAAAGTTGTGTGTTCATCCGTAGCCTTGCGTTGCGGGCAAGGACACCTGGGACGACTTGGAAAACAACGTAAAGGAAGTCATCATGGCAGCTCGTTGCGCGGTGTGCGGCAAGGGCCCGCAGACCGGTTACAGTGTTTCTCATTCGCATATCCGGAACAAGCGCATCTTCCGCCCCAACCTGCAGTCGGTGCACACCACCGTTGATGGTCAGAATGTGCGTCTGCGTGTCTGCGTCAAGTGCCTCAAGGCCGGCAAGGTGCAGCGCATCGCCGCCTGAGTGCGGTTTGTCGGTCGTATATGGACCCCCGGGGGCATAAGCTCCGGGGGTTCTTGTCATCCTAAGGGATGATGGTCGGCGCTTGCGGGAGGTGATCGGGTATGTCGGCAGTGGATCGTGTTGGTCTGCACAGTACCGTGGCTTCGCTGGTGGCCAACAGGCGTCGAGTGAGCGCCCTCAAGGCTTTGGGTGTGGTCACAGTGGGGGATGCGCTGACCTACTATCCTTTCCGCATTACCGATCCCATGCAGGTCACCACTATTGCCGGCATTCGGCTGGGTGAGCCCTGTGCATTCGCCGCCCGAGTTGATCAGGTGCGTCTGGTGCCACTGAGCGGGCACCGGGGTTTTCGGCTGGACGTGATGGTGGACGATGCAGCCTTCGTCAGTAGTCAAGGCGGCAATCCACTGGCGGTCAGGCTGGTTTTCTTCTCTCACAAGAAGCCCTATATGGACTGGATGGTCCGTCGGTTGCAGGTAGGGGCGGATCTGGTCGTGGCCGGTGAGCCCGGCATCTACATGGACCAGCTTCAGTTCACCCATCCGGAGACCCTGGTTGTTGCCGATGCGGATCGAGAGGTTTTGGCGGACGCTTCTCGACCCGATGTAGCCAGCCTTGACGAGGCCTTGGAACGCGTCCGTCGCCCACGGCCGGTTTATCATGCCAGTTCCCGCATCTCCTCGGACCATATTCACGATGTCATTCTGGGTTTTCTGCGTCTGCTGGCGCAGGCCGATGGGGTCGAAGAGGAGCAGCCCAGTGCCGAGGTCCGCATTGATCCGGAAGTGCTGGGCCGAGCCATACCTGATGTGCTGCCCGAGCAGGTCCGTGTCGACCAAAGGCTGATGCATCGTGCCCGTGCCCTCTTGGGCATGCATGCGCCCGAAAGCCCTGAGGACTTCGCTGCGGCGCGCAAGACCCTGCGCTACGAGGAGGCTTTCGTCTCGCAGACGGCACTCCTGCAGACCCGTCGCCAGACCCAGCAGCAGCCTACTTATCCATGTGCGAATTCGGGCGCCGACCGTCCAGACACCCTGCCTGCCCGTTTCATCGACTCCCTGCCGTTCCAGCTAACCGATGGCCAGCGTCAGGTCATCAATGATATCGGTGTCGACATGGCCAAGGATCAGCCCATGCAGCGGCTTCTGCAGGGCGAGGTCGGCTCTGGCAAGACCGTAGTGGCCCTGGCAGCCATGCTCCAGGCGGTCCAGGCCGGTCATCAGGCCGTCCTGGTGGCTCCGACCCAGGTGTTGGCCGAGCAGCACTATGCCTCTATCGGCGGCATGCTCAAAGCCATGGGCACCGATGTTACCGCCACTGCCGTAGAAGGCCGCCATAAGCCTGTGGACAACGTCACCATGATTCGTATGACGGATCAGCTGGTTCTGCCTCTGGTGTTGCTGACCGGTGGCATGAGATTGGCCCAGCGCCGCTCTGCCCTGGCTGTCTCGGCCTCGGGCCGTCCCTGCATCGTCATCGCCACCCACGCGGCCTTCTCCAAGACCTTCCAGGCTCCCAATCTGGCACTGACCGTCATCGACGAGCAGCATCGTTTCGGGGTTGAGCAACGTGAGGAGCTGCGTCGCAAATCCGATCGCGTTCCCCACCTGTTGATCATGACCGCCACGCCCATCCCGCGTACAGCCGCCATGACCTGGTTCGGTGATCTGGACATCTCCACCCTGACCGAGCTGCCCAGCAACCGCAAACCAGTCCGTACCCACGTCATCGCCGAGTCTGACGGAGCGACCATGGGTGCCATGTTCCTGCATCTACGTCGACGAATCGAGGCTGGGGAGCGGGCCTATGTCATCTGCGCTCGCATCGACGATGAGGACGACCCTTCGGTCTCCTCAGACCGCTCCGGCCAATCCAGTGCGTCTGACTCCCAACCTGAACTGCTGGTTGAGGAAGGCCAAGGTGATGGCCAGCGTCCGCCTCTGCACTCGGTGGCCGAAATGAGTCAGAGACTGGCCGCCCTGCCGCAATTCCAAGGCATTGCCATGGCCACGCTGACTGGTCGGGATGACGACGCCACAAAGAATGCTGTTATGGCGGACTTCGCCTCGGGTCGCGCGCCCCTGCTGGTAGCCACTACTGTGGTGGAGGTGGGGGTGGATGTGCCCCAAGCCTCCTGCATTGTCATCTTTGATGCCGATCGGTTCGGGCTCTCCCAGCTTCATCAGCTGCGTGGCAGGGTGGGACGCGGCGGCACTGACTCTTGGGCTTTCCTGATTTCGCGCGCCCCTGAGGATTCTCCAGCTGCCGAGCGGCTTGAGGTCATTCGTGACACTACGGACGGGGCCAAAATCGCCGAGGAGGATATCCGCATCAGAGGAGCCGGCGATGTGTTGGGTGATGCCCAGTCCGGCGGTCATTCTTCTCTGAAGCTTCTGCGGGTGGTCACCGACGCGCCCATGATCGCCCGTGCCCGAACCCAGGCAGACCAACTCCTGGAATCCGACCCTGCTCTGGCCGGGCAGCCCGAACTGGCTGGCGCCGTTCTGGACTTCATGAGGGGCAACGAAGGCTTCCTGGTCTCAAGCTGAAAGGACAACAGACCATATGCACATCATCGCCGGCCGCTTCAAGGGATTCCCTATTCCTGCAGCTCTCAAGGGCACCCGGCCCACCACCGATCGCACCAAGGAGGCCATTTTCTCCCATCTGGAGGCGCTCGGTGCCTTGGATGGAGCCAAGGTGCTAGACCTATATGCAGGCACTGGAGCCCTAGGGTTTGAAGCCTTGTCACGTGGAGCTTCCTCCTTGGAGTCTGTTGAGTCATCCGGACGTGCCGCTGGGCTTTTGTCCAGATCGGCAGCCAAGCTGGCCCATCATCCCGCTTGGAATTCAGACATGGATATACATGTGAGCAGAACCAAAGTGGAGCGCTTTGTCAGGCCCTTTGAGACCAACATGAATACTGATTTCTCCGCTGGCCAGTCGTGCCCAATGAAAGAACCTTACGACCTTATATTTATGGATCCACCTTACGATCTACCTACAGAAGACTGTCAGGAGATCATGAATGGTCTAGTTGAAGGGCAATTCGTTGGCTCCAATTCAGTGATGGTCCTGGAACGTTCCGGGCGTTCGAATCCCCCTGAGCCGCCTGTTGCCTGGGTTATATCCCAATCCAGATCCTACGGTGAAACTTCGGTTTACTACATCGAATCAGCCTGAGGAGCTGTTCCCTTTATTTCCCCATCGTTTGGGGCTGCGAGATGGAGTGGGATGCCTGTTTGCTTGATTTTCTCAGCGACTGCATTCTCTAACCCTTGGTCGGTGACTATATGGTCGATTTGATCGAGACTGCATACTTTGGCCAAAGAAATTGAGTTGTATTTGGTTGAATCGGCCATCAATATTGTTTGAAAGGCGTTGTTGAGTACAGCCTGCTTGAGCTGCGAACGTTCGATGTCAGGCGAAGTCACCCCATATTCAAGAGACCATCCCGGTGTTGACATGAAATAAATGTCGAAATTGATGTTCTGCACTGCGGAGATGGCTATGGGGCCGACTGAGCTCATGGTCTGATTGTCGATTTCGCCACCCGTATGAATTAGATGGAAGTCACTGGAAATAAGGTCGTTGACGATAATGAGGTCGTTGGACACCACGGTTAGGTTCTTTTTGCGCTTTATATAAGGGATCAATTCATAAGTAGTTGTACCAGGATCCAGATAGATGATCGAATTATCATTGATAAAGCGTGCGGCGACTTCTGCGATGCCTTTTTTCAGGTGTATGTTGATGTTTGATCTATTAGATCGCTTCAAAGGAGCTGGAACCGGTTTTCCGTTTTCGGACAAGGTCACCCCGCCGCGTATAGGAGCAACCTTGCCTTCTTCGATCAACGTCGCAATGTCTCTGCGGACAGTCATATGTGAAACATTGAGTAATTCTGTGAGTTTTTTAATGCTGAGGATGTTTTCATGCGAGAGATAATCGAGTATTTTTTTGTGACGCTCTGCCGGAATCAGCGCTTCACTTTTCTTCTTTCGCATATTTCCAATAATACGGGTCAGTTTCTATTTATTGTCAACAAATATACTATTTTGTAAAAAATAGTGATTCGTTGTGATTATCAGGATTGAATTCGATTGCCCTTTCGAGGTGTTCGACTGCTTCTAATTATGAATATGAGTGATAGAAGTGCCGGAGAGTCTTTCTATCCCCGGCACTTTCTGCTTACTTGATCGCGTGCGCTATCAGGCTGTGCAGGGGATTGTCTGGCTTAATATAGCCAAGTTGCCTGGCTCCGGACAGTGGGTCTCCAATCGGATCGATGATGGCGGCATGAGGCACCATGGAATGAATATACATGGTGAAGTGATCTGAGATGAATCGTGAATTAAAGACACTGCCGCGACCGCTGACTGCAATGTCAGCATATTTATCCACATCTGCTTTTCTCAAAGCTGTATATGCTGATATTGCCAGCTCCTTTGAAGCTTTTGAGCAGATTTCAAAAGCAACGGCATCTTCACCGGCCAGCCTGGTCACGTCTTCGGCCATGCTTCCCAGATGTTTGGTACTTTGGTCATCCGAGTACAGCTTCAAATATATTTTGTCAAGCCGTCCAAAGTGCTCTTCAGCTACTTTAGTTAGCCTGGTCTGCGGTCCGCGACCGTCATAAGCACGCATGGCCGCTTCCAAAGCGAGTTTACCCATCCAGCTAGCGGCGCCGGCATTTCCAATCATCCACCCCCAGCCGTCCACACGTTTGGTCAGGTGGGGGCCGACCCCACGAGTGACCACGCCGGTTCCGGCGCTGACGACGGCTCCATAACGCTCATGTCCCAGAGCTGCTAGATAACCCGTCACTGAATCATGTGCCAGGAAAACTTCGGATATGCCCAAATCCGATACACCATCCAGGAAGTCCTCTGCGCGGCAGTCTTTGGAAAGGCCGGAGGATCCTACGCAGATTGAGCCGATCGTGGTGTCTTTGCCGATGTTCATAGGTTCATTCTGATACCTCGAAAACATGCGGAAAGCATCGTGGGTCCGTTCAATCAGCTGAGGAATCAGTGGGTGACTGTTTTTTACGCCTGGCTTTTCGGGTAGGTCTATTCGCTCCTCGCCACCATCAGGCTTGGGAATATCGATACAGGCTCTTACCCCGGTTTGACCGGCATCCAAACACAGCACTGCTGCCTTTTTATTCATATTGCTCTCCTTTGAGTTTTAAACGGAATCTGGGAATATGCAAGAAATGAGGGTTTCAGGCCTGGCCTCTGCATCGTTGATGTAGCGAATGAGTTGTGATTCTGTCCATTCCGGTGGCGGGAGCGCGCTACCTTCCCAATATCGATCCCAATTTTCGAGTTTCCAGGAATCCCTGTCAAGATTTCTGGCTCTCATCCTTTTTTGGAGTTCGGATTTAGTGGTTTCGACGTAGATGACGTAGGACTCCACCTGTCCGGGCCATTTATGTTTCTTTATGACTTTGTTGAGAAACTCTTTGTCTTTCAAATATGGTGTGAACGGTGCGTCAAATATGACATCTTGGCCAATTTGAAGGTTGGATGAGCCCACTGCCAATAGAGACGAGTATTCGAGTGGCCTGACCACATTGGTATAGTAATGGCTCTCGTCTCGGGCGTATTCGGGCTCGCCGGCCAGGATCATTATGTGCCGGGTGAATTCGCTCACCATAGTGTCCTTGTCCAGGTAAACAGCTCTGGCTTTACGAGCCATAGCAAGGGCCAGAGTTGTCTTGCCTGAACAAGCTCTCCCGAGAATGAAAACGGCCTTGGTCATCGTCGCTTCACTTTCCTGCAACAGATGCTGTGCGACGGTCTTTGACCATAACCCCGTAGAAGAAGGCTCCGAGAATCAATGCGATGGCTCCTACAACGAAGACAAGGTTGAAGCTGCCGCCGGTTTTAGTCAGTATGTAGCTAGTTACGATTGGTGCAACAGCAGCGCCTAGGAAGCCGCCGAAGTTCTGTATAGATCCCAAAGAGGCAACCTGGTTGCTGTCTGCAACGTCAGCCGCGAGAGTCCAGATGCACCCGATGGGAACCTGGGCTCCGAAGTATCCGATGCAGAGAAGAACCATTGATAGCCCGAAGGAATCAACGTATGCGATTGGTGCCACGGCGCAAGCTGAAAGCACGGCTCCGCCAACAATGGGAATTTTCCTTGCGACAATGGGTTTCATCCCTCTTGTGATGAATCGTTTGCTTATCCAGCCGCCAAAGAGAACGCCAAGAATGCCAAAGATATAAGGAACAGCGGCAGCCCATCCGGTACCCTTTAGAGAGAGACCGCGAGCCTTTTCCAGATAGCCAGGAAGCCAAGTTATATAGACCCATACTGTGTAGAAAATCATGAAGCAGCCAATGGTCATATACCAGGTATTGGGCAGTTTCCACAGGGATAGCCACTCTCTGACGGCATGCTTGCTTTTTGCGGGTGTCTCTGCCTCATCCTCTTCCTCTGAACCTGACATGATGATTTTCTCTTCTGCTTCGGAGGGGTCCCGATAGAAAAACCACCAAAGTATGGCAACCACCAGTCCTGCCACGCCTACGATGATGAACATGGTTCTCCAGCTGAAAGTGACTAGAAGGGCGGTCAGCAAGGGCGGGCCGATTGCGTTGCCGATCTGAGAGCCAGTATTGATCACACTGACTGGCATGGATCTGTCCTTGGCATTGAACCAATACTGAGCTGCTTTCAGCCCCGCGGCGAAGAAGGGAGCCTCAGCAATACCTAGGAAGACCCTAGCGATATAGAAGGAAACGAAATTAGAGACGAATCCAGTCAAAATAGCAACGATTGACCATCCAGCAAGGCATCCAAGAAATACCTTTTTGGGGCCGAACCTATCAATAAGGAAACCTCCAGGTAGGTTGGCCAAGGCGTATGGCCATGAAAATGCCGATAGGAGCAGGCCCATCTGGATGGTTGTGAAACCTAGCTGGCCCTGAATGGTTGTGTTGCCGATGGATAGAGTGGAACGATCAAGGTAGTTGATGACTCCGCCCAGGGTGATGATGGCCACCATCCACCATCCGTAGGTTTCGAGTTTTCTGCGTTTTGCTTGAACATCTATCTGCGCACCGGATGTTTTGTCTGTTGCTAGTGCGGCAGACTGGTGATTTTGGTTTTGCATGCTTTCTTTCACTTCCTTATGAAATTAGCAATGTGGAATTCCCCCGCGGATCCATCTATTCCTTCATTGGTGTTGGAACATTACAGTCATCAGTGATTGCCAGTTCCATATACATCGATGGCTATTGTTGGCTGTTCTGCTCTTCCTCTTTTGCTCTCCACTCTTTGACTGCGGTAATGATTCGCTTTGTTGCGCGTGAAGCTTCGTCCAAGGATGTCGCGTTGGTGATGTACCCCCCTATGCCGGCGCAGACAGCTCCTGCATCAAGCCATTGCCCGATATTGTCCGCGTTAACTTTGCCTGTTGGCGAGATTGGTATCTGGGGAAGTGGGGCATGGATGGATTTGACATAAGCGGGTCCCAAGGATTCTGCAGGGAAAAGTTTGACTATGTCCCCGCCCATAGCCAGCACCTTCATCATTTCCGTCGGAGTAAAGGCTCCTCCTATCGACACACATTGGAACCGTTCAGCCACTTCCATGACTTCAGGAACCGAATACGGGCTCACCAGGAGTTTTGCTCCGTGATCAACAGCCGCAGCGGCACCATGGTGGTCAATAACTGTCCCTGCTCCAATCAGCACATCCTCGGACGGGTACTTATTTGCTAACTTTTCGATTACTCCTAAGGCATCGGGTGTCCCGTAGGCGATTTCAACTGCTCGTAAGCCACTGTCGATTGCGGTGCTTGCAATCGCATAAGCTGACTCCGCGGATGATTTCCGCACAATGAGAAAAGCTCCGACCGCTTCGATGTCAGAAATTCTATGTTGCTTTATATCCATTACAGCTCCTTTACTGTGATTACTTGTTAAAGATATCACAATCTTTCACAACACGATACTCTGTTCCTTTAATCTCGTGCGTGAAGGGAAAGCGCCTTTGAGGAGAGGGGTCAGTCATTTCCGTAGCCGTAGCTAATAGCGGAGGTTCTGAAATCGAAACAGAATATAAGACGAAGCCTTTTGATGTATCGCCGGTAAGGCGATGATCCTAATTTCGATTGAATAGTCAGGTTTCCAGACCTGGCGACATGACCGTAATAGAGTCTCGGCTGATGTTGATTGGACACCAGGGGGAGGAGATAGGTATTTGAAAAGGAACACTTCTAGGGGTGCTTACGCGTGGGGCGCAGATAGGGATAATAGAGTTAAGTAATTATCGTTGTCATAAAGCCGACTTGCGAACCTTATACAGGGGGGGTATAGCCTGCGAGCAAATGCACCGAGTCCAGGTTGTACCGCTATATCCACCAAAGAGGCAGCAACTCGCAAGAATGCGATCAAAATATACGATGATGTCGAAATGATAGTCGGCGACTTGGTTAACGTGTGCATGTATGTGCAGATAACAGGCCTGCACGCCATGATGTTGCAAGGGAAAGAAAAGGAAGCTGTCTGACAGAGCAACAATATCTGGAAGGACTTCTTCGACAGCGGATGCTATAAGGCTCTCTCTAAGGCCTTGACTGCATTGGCTTTACGCTGTTCCTGAGGGCGGGCATTGCTTTTTACGGCTCACAACAGGTATCGAGGGAACCCAAAAATGAACAATTTTTAACACTATTATAGCGTCTTTGACAGAGACCGTCCTGCCTGGCTGTCAACAGTTCAAGGGCTGGTAATTGCAATCGGGTACACAGCTGTCTTAGTCTGGCAGATCACTGATTCAAGTTGCGCGGGTACCATCAGCCTTACTAGATAATGATTCTGGAAACAGACTGGTACCAGAGTCAGGATGGAAAAAGGGCTAAGACAGCCTAGCAAATATGTTAATTTGTATGTTTTATGCTTCCTGGAACCTCCGGGTAAAGTGCTTCACGGATTTTTTACCGAGATCATGAATCTTTTTTTAAGGCAATTGTCTGTGTGTGAGTTTGCTGTATCAGCTGAACGTCTTCCTACTCATTCGTATTCTGTCGGATCGGATGGGTTCCTGAAGCTCGCCAGCCCAGATCCTCCAAAAGACGGCGGTCATGCTTATCGAGGGTGGAGCAGTCCAATCGGGCAATCAGGTCGGGACGGATCCGACTGGTTCGCCTGATGGCCTCGTCGCGTCGGAATCTGTCCACCTTTCCGTGGTCGCCGCTGGTCAGTATCTCGGGAACGGCCATGCCTCGCCAGGTGGTGGGACGTGTGTACTGGCGATATTCCAGCAGCGGCTCGTCCCCGGTATAGGACTCTTGCACAATGGATTCAGGATTGCCCATGAAGCCGGGCAGAAGTCGGGTGATCGCCTCCAACATGACCGAGACAGCCACCTCGCCCCCATTGAGCACGTAGTCGCCGATGGAGTACTCCCGGACATCGACCCCTTTGCTTCGGTAGTAATCGGGGATGCGTGCGTCGTAGCCCTCGTAGCGGCCGCAGCCGAATACCAACCTCTTCGCCTGTGACAGCTTAGTGGCATCGGCTTGGGTGAACAGGGGAGCGGACGGGTTGGGGAAGATCAGGACTGGTTCGGTCACGCCGGCCTCGTGGCTGTCTGCAGATGAATCTGCCTCGGATGCTATGCCGTCGCTTGTGTCGCTGGAACTCTTCATTACTTCTTTGTGTTCTGTAACATCAGCGGTGTCGGCTGTCTGGTCCGTGGGCGGTTGGTGCTGAGTTGATCCGTCTGGCATGTCCAGCAGGTCGTCCAGGCACTGGCCCCAGACTTCGGGTTTCATCACCATGCCTGCTCCGCCGCCCACCGGCGTATCGTCCACGGAGTGATGAACGTCATGGGTCCAGTCGCGCAGATTGTGGGCGCGTATGGTCACCAGGCCTTTCTCCTGGGCCTTGCCTAGCAAGCTGAGCCCAGTTACGTCAAAATATTCGGGGAAGACGGAGACGATATCGATTTGCATGTCACCAACTTTACCGAAACTGGTTTAGGTCCGGAGCGGACACGGATTGGTACGTCTGCGGGTGCTACACTAGCTTGGTCTTCAAAAGTTGTGGGGGTGAACCGGCTCGCCGTAGCATGTGGCTGTCAGCCCGGCGCCACCCTAGAAGATGTCATCAACGCAGCCAGAGAGCTATAACCGTTGCGCAAACAGCAATGAGAGCGGCATCGGACGATGTCATGCCGTACGGATCCGTGGTGATGGCTATGCGAACAGTCTGATGTGTGAGGAGCGGACGGTCCATGGTCGACCATGTTGATAAGAGAACAAAACTGTTGATTACCGGCACTGCCGGGCTCGCCTTCTGCGGGGTCCTTTTGGAGACCTCGCTGAACGTCACTTTTCCGGAGATGACCCGGTACTTCAGCACCGGGCTGGGCACGGTCCAATGGCTGACTACCGGCTATCTGCTGGTGGTAGCCCTGACGGTTCTGGCCGCCGCCTGGCTGGAGCATTCATTTACGACTCGTACATTGATTCTGGCCAGCGTGGGAATATTCCTGGGCAGCGACCTGATGTGCATTCTTGCTCCAAGCTTTCCTGTCCTTATGGCGGGACGCCTCCTGCAGGGCATCAGTACTGGTATCGCCCTTCCTCTGGTGTTTTCCCTGATTATGAGGAAGGTCCCTCTTCACATCCAGGGTCGCTACGTGGGCAGCGCCGGCATGGCGGTAGCCCTGGCGCCCTCCCTGGGGCCGACCTTTGGCGGGGCCGTTATCCAAGCTTTATCCTGGCGAGCAATCTTTTTGATCGTGTTGCCCATAGAGCTGTTTTTTGGGGTCATAGCGCTCATCTCAGTAGACAGGGAGAGCGCCCATGTCGGCCCCTTCGCCTGGCTCCAGTTTCTTCTTCTGGGTATTTTCCTGACCGGTCTGACCCTGGGGCTGAGCACCTTGGATGTGCACGGTCCTATCACCTGGCTGTCCCTGTTCATCGGTGTTCTGGCCCTGGTTGCAGGGATCTGGACCCTTACGCATCAGCGCACCAGGCTGATCAACATCGTGGTCTTCCGGAACCGTACCTTCACCCTTGCCCTGATCCTCTACTTCCTGGTCCAGTTCGTTCAGATTGGCCTGACGTTCATCCTGCCCAACATGGCCCAGTCCGTACTGGGAGAGACATCCACCGTGGCTGGCATGCTTCTGCTGCCGGGGAGCCTGCTCTCCGCACTCTGCCAGCCCATCACGGGCGGCTATTTGGATGGCCATGGTCTACGCGGACTGCTCGCGGTGGGAAGCGCCGCCTTCTTCCTTTCGGCCTTAGGCTTCCTGGTCCTCAGCCGGCACTTGTCCGTCCCCCTGATGGTTCTTCTCTACGCCTGCTACATGGCCGGTCAGGCTTGCGTCTTCAACAATCTGCTCACGGTCGGACTGCAGCATATCCCAGCCAAACTTGTGCCTGACGGCAACGCACTTTTCAACACCCTTCAGCAGTATTCAGGCGCCGCCTCGACCGGCGTGCTGGCCGCCATCATCACGGGCATGCCCAAGGCCAGAGGGATTCATGCCGGCGCTCAGGCCTTCCAGTTCGGAGCCGTCTGGGCTTTCGTTTTCGTCTTTCTCATCGTCCTGGTCATCCTCCTGGTGGCTTGGTTCCTGGAGCACAGCCTGGCCCGTCAGGATAAGGGTGCGGTTCAGGTTGTATGACCTCTGATTTCTTCTGGAAGGCCAATGGTGTTAATTGAGCAATGAGATACCGACCCAGACGGCCCAGCCTAGTGCAAGGACCAGGTAGGGCCACCAGTGCATGCGGGTGATGGCTACGAACTCCCGGATGAAAGCAGTCGGCCAGTAGTAGCCCTTGGTGTGCGAGCCGATCCCGTCGGCATTCAATCCGACCTTGCTGGCGTATTCGCTGGCCCGGAAGACGTGGTAGTCGCTGGTAACCAGGGCCACCCGATAATGCTCAGGCCCGGTGCCCATCTCGTAGCGGTCATCCAGGATCTGCTTGGAGTAGCGCAGGTTCTCCAGGGTTGTGGTCGACCTGTCCTCCATGATGATGGCCTCGGCTGGCACCCCACACGAGTTGCGTAGATACTGAGCCATGGCCCTTGCCTCGCTGATGACCTCGTCGGGGCCTTGCCCGCCGGAGACCACGAAGCGCCCCAGCCGTCCCTGACGCTTCCAGAGGTCTACAGCCTTGTCCAGCCGTCCCTGGAGCAGAGGTGTGGGTTCTTCGCCGCGCAGGCCTGCTCCGTGGATGATGATGTAGTCGTAGCGACGCTTGCGTGGCAGCAGCCTGTAAAAGCTGGAATAGAGCAGCAGGGCCAGGAAGGAGAAGAAGAACCAGGTGGCTTCCAGGTCGATCAGCCCAGCCAGCTTCTGCAGCCATGAGGGGGCGCCAAACCCTGCTAGGAGGGGCGAAAGAAACATGTAGGCTACCACGGCCAGCGCCAGCAGTCCTGGCAACAGGGTGGTCAGGGAGATCCCCTCATGCCGGATGACGATGACCGTGTTGGCCAGTAGGAAGGCGACCACCAGCAGGGGAGAGGCAATGAGCAGGATGACCAGGGGCAGGATCAGCCAGCGCATCCCGAACTGCAGAAGAAGCGCTCCACCCAGGGTCAGCAGCAGGAGCAGGAACCAGATGGCATTGCGGAACTGCCGTGGCTCCTTGTGCAGGTCCCAGAGGAAGAGCAGGCCGAAGATGATGGCGGGTGCATAGAGCAGGAGGAGCTGGAAGTAGTTGGTCATGCCGTGATTCCCCTTCCTGAGGACGAACTGGCAGGGTTGTATTCCACTGTAGCGAATGGATGAGTCGCCGCTCGTCCTTGACATGCCACCGCTTCCCAGCCTGCCGTGGTAGCATATATGTGGTAAATCTCACACGTTCAAAAGCTGAGGGTGGGCGATTCCCGACGGTGCGAATTCCAGGTCGAGACCATGATAATGATGGGTCCTTTCAGGATTGCACATCGGTGTCCGCATGGGCGTGGTCGGTCGCAAGGCAGCGATGCGTTGGAAGGATTAGGGGTTCAAGTGATGTTGGGTTTCTCTGCGATCCGGAGATGGTTCGGACCTGGCGTGCAAGGCTGTAGAGAGGTGCGGTAATGAAAGTAGTAATATTCTCCACCTGCGTGGTGGACCTCATGTTTCCGAACGTGGGGAAGGCCATGGTGGAGGTGCTGGAGCGGTTCGGCTGTGACACCTATCTCCCCAAGCAGCAGATATGCTGCGCCCAGCCCACTTTCAACAGCGGGTATGTCAAAGAGAGCATGCAGGTCATGCGCAACGAGGTTGATGCCCTGCTGAGCGTAGATGCCGACTACATCGTGGGTCCGGCGGGCTCCTGCGTGAATATGCTCAAGGAGCTGCCCTTCCATCTCAAGAACGACCCGGTCTATGCCGCCAAGGCCCAGACCATGGCTGACAAGACCTATGAGTTTTCGCAGTTCCTCTATCGTGTGCTGGGTGTGCTGGATGCGGGCGCCGAACTCGATGCCGTGGCCACCTACCATCGCTCCTGCCACATGACACGGCTGCTGGGGGAGCGGACCAGCCCATTCGTTCTGCTCGACCATGTCAAGGGTCTGACCATGGTTCCCCTGCCGCATATCGAGAACTGCTGCGGGTTCGGCGGCATGTTCTCCATGAAGGAGCCTGAGATCTCCAAGCAGATGGTGGACGAAAAAGTCAATGACGTGCTGAGCACCAAGGCCAGCGTCCTCATCTCCTGCGATCCAGGCTGCCTGATGAACATCGGCGGCCGTTTCAATCGGCGTGGCGAGAAGATCACCATCATGCATCTGGCTGAGGTGCTCAATCACAACGTGGACATGAGCCGCGTCAAGTATGTGGAAGGCCGCTCTGCTGGCGATGGGGCCGTGGGCTCCGTCAGGGCTGCCAAGGAAGAGGGGGCTCTGGTATGAGCAGCATGGTCAATGGCAAGAAGGCCGCACAATATCTGCGAACCAGCAAGGCTCCCTTCCTGACCAGGGTCAAAGAGTCCGAGCAAGACCAATTCGCCCAACAGGCAGTGGCCAAGGCCCAGGATGCGCAGTGGATCAAGCGTGAGGCCGCCCGCCAGGAACTGGGCAACTGGGAACAGTGGCGCGACCTTGGCGAGCAGATTCGCCAGCACGTCATCCGCTACCTGCCTGACTACCTGGAGGAGTTCTCCGACAACGTGGAGAAGCGCGGCGGCCACGTCTTCTTCGCCCAGACCGACGATGAGGCTGCCCAGTACATCAAGCAGATCGCCATCGAAAAGAAGGCCAAGCACGTCGTCAAGAGCAAGTCCATGGTGACCAGTGAGATCAACCTGGATCCTACGCTGATGACGGTGCCCGGCCTGGAGGTTCTGGAGACCGACCTGGCCGAGTTCATCCTGGAAGAGGACGACTGGGACCAGCCCACCCATCTGGTCTTCCCCGCCCTGCATAAGAACCGCGAGCAGGTTCGGCAGGTTTTCGAGAAGAAGCTGGGTTACAAGGGCGACAACGACCCTCAGCATATGGCTCGCTTCTCGCGTAAGGTTCTGCGCAAGCACTTCCTCGAGGCCGACATGGGCATCACTGGCTGCAACTTCGCTGTGGCTGACACCGGCATGATCAACCTGGTGACCAACGAGGGCAACGCCGATCTGGCCATGTGCATTCCCAAGACCCAGGTGGTGGTCATGGGCATGGAGCGTCTGGTGCCGACCATGAAAGAGGCCGAGACCATGGATAACATGCTGGCCCGGTCCGCTGTCGGCCAGAAGCTGACCTCGTATTTGACTTACACTGCGCCACGCACCGGACAGGAGTCGGACGGACCTGACGATGTCTATGTGGTCATTCTGGACAACGGGCGCTCCAACGCTCTGGGAACGGTTTTCGAGCCTATTCTTCAGTGCATCCGTTGTGCCTCCTGCCTGAACGTCTGCCCCATCTACCGGCACATCGGCGGTCACGGCTACGGATCCATCTATCCCGGTCCTGTGGGCTCGGTGCTTTCGCCGGTGCTGGACGGAGGCTACGACGACTTCGGGGACCTGCCCTACGCCTGCAGCCTGTGCGCAGCATGCACGGCCACCTGCCCGGTCAAGATCCCCCTGCATCAGCTCATGATCGAGCACAGGCGGATCATGATGGATGATCAGTCCCAGGCCAATTTGATCGACGACACGGTCATGAGGGTCATGGGCCTGGGCACCGGCCATTCCTCGCTCTTCCGCACCGCCCTAGGGGTGGATCACACCATGCTGACGCCCATATCCAAGAAGCAGCCGGAGACAGCCAAGAACCTCTTCGCCAGTGATCGGCACGTGGAATGGATGCCCTTCGTCTTCGGCGGATGGACCAAGGTTCGTGATCTGCCGGATCCGCCCAAGCACGGGCAGAACTTCCGCAGTTGGTTCGCTCATCATAAGAAGGAGCAGCAGGCATGACCGATCGTGAGGTATTCCTGGATTACCTGGCCAAGAAGAGCGGACGGCCCCGCCACCAGCTCAAGGATCATCCTTTGGTGCCGGTCAACGACCTGCCGGAGACCACCTTGTCTGGCCATACCCAGGATGAGCTGCTGGAGATCGCCCGGAAGAGCAGCGAGGCTGTCCATGTGGACTTCCGTACTTGTACCAAGGCTGGACTGCCCAGTGCTCTGGATGAGTTCATCGATTCACGCAAGGATGACAGCGACCATGTGATGCTGCCCACCTCCGACCTGTTTGCAGATTTCGGTCTGGAGGAGTGGAGGGACGGTCTGAACCCGCCCGCTACTTTCTGGAAGCCTGGAGCCAGCCGCGAAGAGAACATCAAGACCGCCGACGAGTCCGGTACGGCCATCGCCTTTGCGGACTTCCTGCTGGCGGAGTCGGGCACCATCACCGTAGCTACCACCCCGGGTCAGGGTCGTGCCTTCCACTTCCTGCCGGTGCACTATCTGAGCATCATCCGCAAGTCCAAGATCCTGCCCCGAACCCGGCAGGCCATGGACTACTATGATCCGGCTCTGGTCTCGGGCGAGCTCAAGACCTCCAACATCAACTTCATCACGGGCCCCTCCAACACGGGCGACATCGAGATGGTGATCGTGGTGGGCGTGCATGGCCCTCTGGATATGACATATCTGGTGGTTGAAGACATGTAGCTCTACAACATTTCCTGCTTAGGCAGGCGCATTTCCCGTAAGTGGGGAGTCAGCGGCTCAAAAAGGGGCGCTGACTCCCTACTTACGGTTTTGTTGAAAGATGGACTCAGCCCAGACCGGGCAGAAGTCCTCCAGGCGGATCGATGGCCACGTACCCGTTTTCAATGTCGACTTGGGGCACCAAGGCCTCGACGAAGGGTATCAGCCCTTCCATATGATCGTCGCTTTCTTCGGTAGTCATGCGGATCTGCAGCTGCTGCTGGGCTACACCGTCCAGCACGTCGCTGACGCGGCCGACCACTCGTCCGGCAGGCTCGCCCAGTGAGTTGCCTGGGGCCATGCGAACCTCGAGCCCGATCAGATCCTCGGGGTACCAGGCATCCTCCTGTGCCAGCTCCTCGGCTGGATCAGCCTGGACATACAGTTCGATGCCGTTCAGTGCTTCGGAGGCGTTCCTGTCTTCCACCCCTTTGAAGAGGACGATCCAACGCTGTTTGAAGCGGCGGGAGGAGGCTACCGTGAAAACCTGTCCGTCCTTGGTTTGCAACTGGAAACCTGGGGCGAATCGCCGCTCAGGCTCGTCGGTGTAAGCATATACGTTGACCTCGCCCTTGAGTCCCTGGGCGCGGCCGATACGGCAGACCCTCAGCAACCTTGGCTGCTGAGGGTCCGGACCCTGCGGGTCGTGATTGGTGGACCGGCTGGGGCTCACCGGCGCACGTCCATGATGTCGACGCGCACCTTGTGGTCGGCCAGCGCCTGGATCACGGTGCGGATGGCGTTGGCGGTCCTGCCGCCCCTGCCAATCACACGGCCGATATCCTCGGGGTTGACCCGTACCCTCAACAGCTCTCCGCGAGAGTTCTCGTGGGACTTGACCGACACGTCATCGGGAAAGTCCACGATATTCCTGATCAGGTGCTCAACGGCCTGTGCAAGCATGTTAGCCGGTCCTTCCAATCCTTGATGAATGTGCCTTACTCAGCTGCCTGCTCGGCCTGGGCGGCATCTGCCGACTCATCGGCCTTGGGGGCTTCCTTCTCCGCCTGGGCCTTGGCCTTGGCATCAGCCTCGGACTTGGCTGCCTTGAGCTTCTGGGCCTCGTTCTGTGCCTGCTCGATGCGAGCCTGGGCGTCGACCTCGGCCTGCGGCACCTTAAGGGTGCCCTCCTTGCCGGGCAGATCCTTGAACTTCTGCCAGTCGCCGGTGATCTTCAGAAGGTTGAAGACAGGGTCGCTGGGCTGAGCGCCCACACCCAGCCAGTACTGGGCGCGCTCGGAGTCGATCTTGATTGAAGAGGGCTGGGTGTTGGGATCGTAGGTGCCGATCTCCTCAATGACCTTGCCATCGCGCTTCTTACGGGAATCGACCACGACCACGCGGTAGAAGGGGTAGAACTTCTTGCCCATTCTCTTCAGACGAATTCTGGTTGCCAAAACGGCTCTCCTTGGTACTTGGTGTGCCCGGCGGCGTCTCCATGTGGGGCATGGTGGCGCTCCTGGCGTGTTCCTCATGGCCGTCGGAATGAGAGGGCTCCTCCGGACATGAATAACAGCAAAAGTATACCTCAACCTTAGGATTAAGGGTCTGCTGTGGCATACGCCCCAACAGGCCCTTGGTTCGGTTTTGCTCCAACCAGTTTTGACCGAGGTCTAAGCTTCGGTCTCCCTGTAGACCGGGGCCTGGCTCTTGTCATCCAGGCTTAGGGTCAGGGTTTGTTCAGGCAGAACCAGGTGGATCCTTCGATAGAGAGGCTTGAATCCATGATGGGGTACAGTAACCGAGCACTGACCCTGGTTATCCATATGGATCTGATAGAGGTTGTAGGCCCCCTGCTCGTAGTCGAAGCTGTATCCGTCATCCTGGTAGTGGGTGTAGTCGCCATGCTGGCCGAAGAGCCTGAACGTCATGGACTCCTCGGGCTGGTCGTCCATATGCTCCACCAGTCGACCCCAAGGTAGCATGGAGTCGGCCCTGACAAAGATGGGCAGCTGGTCCAGAGGAGCCTCAACCAAAATATCTCGGTGGCCACCGAAAGTGACCATGGTGCGTAGATCCACCCAGTCGCCCTCGGGCAGATAGACCATTCGGGAGACCTGCCCTTGCTCTACCACGGGTGCTACCAGAACTTGGTCGCCGATCATGTATTCGTCGTTCAAGTTCCGTGTGCGCGCATCCTCCGGGTAATTCAGGACCAGGGGACGCATAACCGGCAGGCCATCGTTCATTTGCTTGGCGAAGCAATCGTAGAGATAGGGGATGAAGCGATACCTCAGATGCAGGAAGTGTCGGTAGATGTCCAAGACCTCGGGGCCAAAGACCCAAGGTTCCTGGTCTCGTGCCTGAAGGGCGGAATGGTTGCGCAGAAGCGGGCTGAAAATGCCGGCTTCTATCCATCGGGTCAGCAGCTCCGGGGTCGTATCGGCGCTGAATCCACCGATGTCGGCCCCGGCGAAGCTGAATCCGCTCATCCCCATATTGCAGAGCTGAGGGATTGACATCTGCAGATGTGGCCAGAGGCTTTGGTTGTCTCCGGTCCAAACCGTCGCATACTTCTGCGTTCCCGCGTAGGCCGCGCGTGTGATGACGTAGGGCCGTCTGCCGGTGGCTTTTTTCAGGCCCTGATAGGTGGCCTTGGCCATGTTGTGCCCGTAGACATTGTTCATCCTGGCAAGATCGGACTTCTGATCTTCATCGCTGAAGACAGTGTCCTCCGGTATCTCTCCGTCGAATACGGCGGGTTCGTTCATGTCTGTCCAGATGCCGGCTGCCCCGCTGTCAACCAGGAAACGGCAATGCCCGGCCCACCAGTCGCGGACCTCAGGTCGGCCAAAGTCAGGGAATACGGACTTGCCGGGCCAGACCCTGTTGACATAGACGCTGCCGTCCGGGTTGGTTGCGAAGTATCCCTTATCCAGACCCTCCTGATAGATCGGGTAGTCGGGATCCTCTTTGACTCCAGGATCCAGGATGGGAATGACCCTAACTCCCCGTTTTTTCATATCCGCCAGGAACCCGGCGGGATCCTTGAAGATGCTCTTGTTCCAGGTGAAGACGCGGTAGCCGTCCATGTAGTCGATGTCGAAGTGGACGGCTTCCAGGGGGAGGTGATACTTGGCAAAGGTATCGACGATCTGCTCCACCCGGTCCTGGCTCATGCTGTAGCCCCAACGAGACTGCTGATAGCCCAGCATCCAACGCTGGGGGAGAGGGACCCGACCGGTCAGATAAGTGTAGTTGGAGACTACCTCCTTCAAGGAGGACCCGCCCAGTATGTAATAGTCCAGGTTTCCGTCGACGGCCGAGTAGAAGTAGTAGTCGGCGTTCTCCCTGCCCAGGTCAAGATGGCTCCGGTAGGTGTTGTCGAAGAAGATACCCCAAGGGTGACCTTTTTTCAGTCCGAAGAGGACCGGGACGGACTTATAGAGATTGGTGAAGGTTTCGATGTGCGGTCGTGGCTCATCATAATTCCAGTTGTCATATTGATAGGACCGCTTGTTCAGATACCCGGTCTTATCGCCCAGTCCGTAGAATTGCTCATCCGGATCCAAGACCTTGACTACCTGGTAGTAGTGATCCTCAGTCTGGCTCACGCCGGAGACTTCGTGGCCTTCGGCCCGCATGATGCTCTGGTGGGCGGCATCAATCGTCTTGGCGATGGGACGTCTCTTGCCGCGGTAGTCCAGGATCAACGGATTGCCTTGAACGTCGAAGACGTCCAAGAGCAGGTCAGGTCCGACCTTGACGGTCAGTTGTTCCGTAGACAGTTCCAGATGGTCGTTGACCTCTTTCAGATCGAAGGGAGTCTCTACCTTCTTTTCGCCTTCGATGGCATAGGAGTTGGTGTGGCGTCCCCGGTCCTGAAAGACGCGGATGATTTGGTCCGTCAGCACGGTCAGGATCAATGCTCCCTGGTCGGAACTCAGGGTGATGGTCTGACCTTTCGCGGTGTAATGCAGGTTCGTCATGGCAGACGTATTCCTTTCGTAAAGTTTCTTAAGCCTCGTTGGATTCGGGCTTCCGGCTCTTGATGATGTCCATCAGGGCTGCACCAATCAGCCAGGAGATGCCTCCGATCAGGAGCATGGTCGGCATCGATCTGCCTACCAGCGGGAAGATCGCGAAACTGCTGACCGATGCGATTATCTGCGGCAGGCAGATGAAGATGTTGAAGAGCCCCATGTAGGCTCCATCATTGGCCCCGTCGGTTTCCGTAGTGAAAATAGCGAAAGGTTCGGCATGCATGGTCAGGAAGCAGATGCCGATCAGTGTAAAGGAGCCGATCAGGGCGTACTGGTTGTGAGTGAAAGCGGTCCAAATCATTCCCAGGCCGCCGCAGAGCAGTCCAATCCGGTACCAGAACTTGCGCTTATACTGGCTGGTCCTGGACAGAACCAGGAATCCGTAGATGATGCCCACAATGGACTGGACGAAGGTGAGGATGCCATACCAGTTGCCGGCGGCCTGGAATCCGGCTGAAGAAGAGTCAGCGGTGTGCCAGACGTTTTGAGCGATGGCTCCGGTGGTGTAGGTCCAGAGGTACTGGACACCGAAGTAGGCGAAGAACTGGATGACTGCAACCTGCCAGAAAGTGCTGGGGGCCTCCTTGAGAAGGGTCCAGTAGGACTTCTGAGGTTTCTTTTCCTCATATTCGAAGTTGTGGTATTGGGCATAGGTCTTAGGATCGTATTCCTTGACCGAGAGGATAGTGTAGATGGAGGTGGCCAGAAGGACAGCCGCGGCGATGTAGAAGGAGAGTCGCACAGACATGGGGACCACTCCCTTCTTATCGATGTTGGCTATACCCAGTCCGGTCAGGAGGAAGGGGCAGAGGTTGGCCAGAACGCCTCCCAGATTGCTGAAGGACTGTTGCCAGGACCAGGCCTGGTCCTTCTGTTTCTCGTTCACCATGTCGCCGATGATCATGCGGAAGGGTTGCATGCAGGCGTTGTTGGACAAATCCATAAGGACGATGGCTGCTGCCCCGAAGCATAGAGCAGTCAGGGATCCGTAACCGAATCCGAAGGAACCGGAATTTGGCAGCAGGACCATGACGATGGCAGCCAGGGGAGCGGCCCAGAGCAGGATGGGCATCCGGCGGCCGAAGCGTGGGGACCAGTGGCCGTCGGAAAAGCGTCCCAGAATTGGTTGAATGATCATTCCGATCAGGGGCGGCAGTATGAAAAAGAATCCAAGCTTGCTGGGGTCGGCACCCAGAGTCTGGAATATGCGACTCATCTGCGAGGTCTGCAGGGAGAAGGCCATGTTGACGCCGCAGTAGCCGAAAGTAATGGCGAACATGGTCTTCATGGTGATATCCGGTAGCGAATGCCGTTTCTTGGTAGAGGCATCACTCGTCATTTGAGGTGCGCTCAAGGTATCTCCTTTGATCTTTTGTAAACAATTACTGTAAACGTTTACGGTATGAGTATACAGCTTTGTTCATCTCTTATCATGCCCGGGCGTGTGGCTATGATGGCCGATGACGTAGAAACTGGGTCCGGCATGGGCTCGCCAGAAGGAAAGATGGAGGTCATGGCTGAAGCTTCCAGAGTGACCTTAAAGGACATAGCACAGCGGTTGGGACTGTCGACGGCCACTGTTTCTCGTTCCCTTTCCGACACCGGTGAACACAGGGATCAGACTGTACGTTTGGTCAAGGAGACCGCCAAGGAGATGGGGTATATCCGCAACACAGCAGCGGCCGACCTCGTACAGGGCAAGAGCCATGCTTTGGCTGTCATTCTCTCCAACACCAAGACCAATTTTGATTCTTCAATCATTGATGGGATTGAACAATCAGCTACGGAACAGAACTTGGATGTTCTGATCCTGCATGCGGGCAACGCTGATCTGCAAGCTCAGCGGCGGGCCATCACCACTGCGGTAGAGCGTGCCGTCAGAGGAATTATTCTGGTCTCCCTCGAGCTCCAGGAGTCATTGATCGCCACCATAGAGCAGGTCGGGATGGACTGCATATCGCTCTCATCCTTTGTGGGTGGGGGACGGCTGCCTTGCATCACTTCAGATGACTATCAGATGGGGTATAAGGCCACGCAGTTTTTGATTGACCAGGGTCACCGACGGATCGGGTTGGCTGGCATTCCCAAGCATGGGTCAATCACTTTGCGCATCAGCGGGTACCGGCAGTGCCTGGAGGACAACAGCATTCCTTATAGGGAAAGTCTGGTTTTCCGTGGGGGATGTCTGTACCAGGATGGGATAGCCGCCATGAAGCACTGTCTAAAGTCGAAAGAACAGATCACTGCCCTTATCGGTGCCAGCGACCTGGTGGCTATGGGTGCCATCAATCAGGCTAGGGACCAGGGGTTGGATGTGCCCGGTGACGTGAGCGTCATGAGCTTTGACGGAACGGACATTGTAGATATGGTCAGGCCCACCATAACCAGCGTTACTCAGGCCTTTCACCGTATGGGGGTGGAAGGGGTCAAGGCCCTTCTGTCCGCAGACAAGCCGAGTTCGCGTTTTCTGCCTTTCAGGATAATCAGCAGACAGTCCACCGGACCTGGCCCTTACCTGCATGGTGATCCTAAGTGAGCAGCCCCTGCTCAGCTCACAGACGTAGTTGAGCCAAAAGGCCACAGTGGTCGGTGTGCGGGACTTTAATCACCTTCATCGATTCGACCCTGATGCCCTGGCTGACCAGGATATGGTCGATTTCGATCAACGGGGGCAGAAGTGCCTGGCAATGCGGAAAGGTCGGGTGCGGCCCGCAGCCTAGAAAAAGGGAGGCATCACGCAACCTGCCGGAGTGCAGCATGGCACGAAAGGTGGGATGGTGCAGGTTGGCGTTGCAGTCGCCCATGATGATGGTAAAAGCAGGCGATTCCACGTCTGGGACGGCCGCCACCTTTTCGCCGTTCAACAGAGCCAGACGCCTGATGCCTAGGCCCCATTGTCTGGCGCCGCGTTGGGGCGACTTCGGATGGACTGAAGCCACCCGGACAGTTCCAGCTAGGGTATGCAAATGCATTAGTGGGACGGCTGACGCTTCCAAATCAAGGCCTGCGGGTTGAGACCAAATGGGCTCCTGACGAGAGAAGAGGGCGTTCCTGCCGCCATTGTCATTCTGGGTCTGCGGTCCCTCCACCAGATATGGCATGATCCGCCTCATCCCTGCTTTCTGAAGATGGGTCAGCAGTGTCGAGTTCACCTCCTGCAGGGCTAAAACATCGACATTTTGGCTTTGAACCTGCTGCATGATGGACTGTGCATCTGCCATGCCATAGCGGCAGTTTAGCGTCATGACTTTCAGGCTGAGCGCAGGATCAGTTATATCCCGATTGAACTGATGTGATTCGGGAATGTCTGCATCAGCCTCTGCTTGATTCCTTGTATCAAGTAGCTTATTTCTGTGCCCCGAGCCTATGGGAGAGGCCAGGTGAAACCTGTATTGAAGTCTCCACAAGGTGACCAGGGTCAGCTCAATCAGGGCCAGGGCAGACTGTGGCCAGGCCTGGATCACAATGGCGCAGACCAAGATGGCCAATAAGGGAACAGCCAACAGGTCGATCAGAGCGATCAGCTCCACCAAAGGACGGTGCCAGTCAGCTCCGGCAGGCAGGAAGCGCAGGGCCATCCATAAGGCGATGAGAACAAGGAGAATCCAGAGAAGGGTGTTCACGTGCCATTGTCTCCTGCATGAAGGAGGCGGTTAGCGGCCGCCGAAGAGACCGCCCAGTCCACCGCCAAGGTTGGGGGGCAGATCCGGCAGACCTTCAGGCATCTGCGGAGTCTCAGGACGCTTGGCGAAGGCCGAGCCGCCGGAGGATTTGCCCTTGCCGGACAGGCGCTCGCGTAACGCCTTCTCTTCGGCCTCCCGCTTCATGGGATTGCCTGAACGGGAACCCTTGCGGCCTTTCTTGCCCTTTTTGCCTTTTTTGCCGCCGCCAGCACCCATGCCGCCCATGCCTGGGATCGAGCGGCTGCCATTGGTCATGCGTTTCATCATCTTGGCCGCTTGCTCGAACCGCTGCAGCAGGCCGTTGACAGCCGAGACCGTAGTGCCGGCGCCATAGGCGATTCGGGCCCGTCGCGAGCCGTCGATGATGCTGGGGTCGCGTCGTTCCTGAGGAGTCATCGACTGGATGATGGCCTGCGTTCGATCCACTTCCTTCTCATCGAACTGTTCAAGCTCCTTGCGGTGCTGGGCCATGCCCGGGATCATGCCCAGGATGCTCTTGAAGGAGCCTAGCTTGCGAACCTGCTGGAGCTGCTCCAGAAAGTCGTCCAGACCGAAGCTGCCTTCAGACATCTTCCCGGCGGCCTTGCGGGCCTCCTCCTCGTCGAACTGGCGTTGCGCCTGCTCGATCAGGGTCAGGATGTCGCCCATATCCAGAATGCGGGAGGCCATGCGGTCAGGGTGGAAGACCTCGAAGTCCTTGAGGCCCTCGCCGTTGGAATCGAAGAGGATGGGCTTGCCGGTCACCGAGGCCACCGACAGGGCTGCGCCGCCGCGGGCATCGCCGTCCAGCTTGGACAGAACCACGCCGGTGAAGTCAACACCTTGGTCGAAGGCTTTGGCTGTGGCGACCGCGTCCTGGCCGATCATGGCATCGATGACGAAGAGGATCTCGTCGGGGTGGACGGCATCGCGGATATTGCGGGCCTGCTCCATCAGCTCCTGATCCACGCCCAGTCGACCGGCCGTATCAATAATGACCACGTCGTAGAGCTTGTCCTTGGCCACCTTGATCGAATCGGCGGCCACCTTGACCGGATCGCCTGTGACCTGTCCAGGGGCTGCCAGTTCGGATCCGCTGGTCTGCACGCCCGGTTCGGGAGCGTATACCGGCACTTCCGCGCGCTCGCCGACCACCTGGAGCTGGGTGACCGCATTGGGCCGCTGCAGGTCGGCCGCCACCAGCAGGGGGGTGTGGCCAGCGTCCTTGAGCCAGTAGCCCAGCTTGCCGGCCAACGTAGTCTTGCCGGCACCCTGCAGGCCAGCCAGCATGATGACTGTGGGCGGGTTCTTGGCGAAATTGAGCGGTCGATCCACTCCCGCTCCCAGGATGTCAGTCAGTTCGTCGTAGACGATAGAGACTACCTGCTGGGCGGGGTTCAGAGCCTTGGAGACCTCCTCGCCCAAGGCGCGTTCCCGGATGCGCCCGGTAAAGGAACGCACCACGTCCAGGGAGACATCGGCATCCAGGAGGGCGCGGCGGATCTCGCGGATTGTGCCGTCGATGTCGGCCTCGGTCAGCTTCCCCTTGGAACGCAGATGGGTGAAGGCCTGGGAGAGCCGATCGGTCAAAGATGAAAATGCTGCCATAATGCCCCAAGTCTACCTGTCAGCCGGGAGATTGGCCGGTTGTTCCATAAGACCTGTGCCCAGAGCCGACCAAACAAACATAGGCAGTTCAGAAGAATTCGATATTGCTGGGCTAACAGCTGTAGTGCTCTTACCCTTGAGAAGTTCGGGAACATTGATTGAACATCGGTATGTGGATCATGACCAGGGGAGCGAGAGGATCTGAGTAGCTACATAAAAAAGACATGAGTCCACTTTGTGTCTTCTTGACATGATCCCCGACTGGCTTCTATACTGAGTCGAAACGATTCGACATCTTGAGTGCATCGACGGAGATGGTTTGATCCCTGCAATACACCCGAAGTCGAAACCTTTCGACATATTGAATCGCTATAGATGGATGCAAGGATGCAAGGAAGTTAGGAGCCATCATGAAGATCAGAAGAGGGATCGGGGCGGCCCTGGCCCTGGCCATGTCGATCCTGCCGCTGGCGGCCTGCGGATCGGGGGGTAATGCTCCCCAGGAAGCCCACCCGTCCAGCATCAAGATCTGGTACTACGAGGAGCCCAGCAGCGGTCAGGCCCGGGGCTGGCTGAAGGCTGCCGATATCTTTACCCGACAGACTGGCATCAAGGTGGATTTCGAGGTTAAGTCTTTCACTCAGATCGCCCAGAATGGCAGCCAGTTCCTCAACTCGGACGACGCCCCGGATGTCATGGAGTCCAATCGTGGCAACGGTTCGGCCGGGGTCCTGTCCACCCTGCAGCTGCTGACCGACTTGAAACCCTATGTGCAGAAGTACGGCTGGGACAAGAAGGTACGCGGCCAGGCAGCGGCAGTGGGCAAGTACGACAAGCGCGGTGTCATGGACGGGGATACCTGGTACGGGGTTTCCTCCTATGCGGAGATGCAGCGGGTCTACTACAACAAGGACCTCTTTGCCAAGTACAAGATCCCCATCCCGCAAACCTTTGACCAGTTCGTAGCTGCCCTCAAGGCCTTCAAGAGTCACGGGGTCACGCCCATAGCGGCCGATGCCCAGGAGTACGGGGTGCTTTGGCTCTGGTGGCAGCTGGCCATGACCAAGGCCGATGCCCAATTCGTTGACGACTGGCAGCTCTACAAGCATCCGGTCAATTGGCGCAGCAAGCCGTTGACCTTCGCCACGAATACCATCCGTGACTGGATTGACAAGGGATACATCTCCAAGAACGCCACCGGTATGAAGGCCGAGGACACGACCACGGCATTCATCAAGGGGACCTATCCCATCTACCAGACCGGCACCTGGAACCAGACCCGCTTCATGGAGCAGGTGAAGGCCTTCGACTGGACGGCATCCATCTTCCCAGGGGCCAAGATGGTCGAGGGCTGCGCGGGCAACCTGCTGGTCATCCCGCAGAAGTCACGGCACAAGGATGCCGCAGCCCGCTATATCAACGTGGTCCTGTCCAAGGAGGTTCAGAACTACATCGGCAACAAGGGCGGCGTGCCAGTGGCGGCCGATACGGATGCCATCACCAACCCCAAGAGCCGTGATCTGGTCAATGAATACACCAAAGCCTCTGACGCCAGTCGGATGAGTTACTATCCCGACTACCCTGCGCCCAACCTGACCGACGCCATGCCGGCCGCCTTCCAAGAGCTGGTCAACGGCACCAAGAGCCCCGACCAGGTTCTGGACACTCTGCATAAGAACTACGACGACGGCGTCGCCCAGCTCGATCTGGATGACGACTGAGCTGCGTCAATCCGCCAAGGAGAGTACAAGCATGTCTGACACACATAGCAGGAAGAAGGCGCAGTCCCGCATCCCGGGCAGCGCGCCCTCGCGGTTCGTCCCTTATCTGATTCCCGGCCTGATAGGCATCGTGGCTATCGTCATCGTGCCCATCTTTTGGAACATCTACCTGAGCTTCACCCGTTGGAGGGGGGTGGGACCGACCAAATGGGTTGGTCTGCGTAACTGGCGACGGCTCATGGGCGACTCGACCTTCTGGGTCTCCTTCGGGCACACCCTCTGGATCATCGTGGCCATCGTCATCATTCCCACGGTCTTGGGGCTGCTGATCTCCTCGGCCTTGACCGACGTGATCCAGAAGAAGTTCGGCCCCCACACCTCCTCGACCCTCCGGGCCCTCTACTACCTGCCCCAGGTTCTGCCTGTGGCTGTGGCCACCATCATCATGGGCTGGATCTTCCGGCCTGAAGACGGTGCGGTCAACGACCTGCTGACCAAGATCGGCCTCGGCGGACTGGCCCATAACTGGCTGGGTTCGACCACCACGGCCCTGCCCATCCTCATGGTCATCCTGATCTGGATCCAGCTGGGCTATCCCATCGTCATCTTCATGTCCGGACTGCAGCGGGTAGACCCCGAGCTCTACGAGGCCGCCAGCCTGGATGGGGCCAACTGGTGGCAGAAGTTCCGTGTCATCACCCTCCCCTCCATCATTCCCGAGCTGCTGGTGGTCATTCTCACCTCCACCATCGGTGCCCTGAAGACCTTCGCCCCGGTCTATCTGTTGACCAAGGGCGGGCCCGGCACCTCCACCATGGTTCCCTCCTACTACTCCTACAACCAGTTCTTCCAGGTGCAGCAGGTGGGTTACGGCGCCGCCATCTCGACATCCCTGACCGTGGTCATTGTCATCTTCTCCATCGTCTTCACCATCGTGCAGAAGCGCGTGCAAAAGAGCATCGCCTGAGGAAGGCTAGGAAGCACATCATGAATAATCAAGCTACACTGCAAGCCGACGCCCGGGTGTCCTCCCGGCACGCCCATAAAATCCGCACCTGGGGGGACTGGGCCGGTCTGATCCTGCTGATCGCGGGAGCCGTAATCATGCTTTTCCCACTGCTGATCCTGGTCCTGAATGCCTTCAAGACCACGGCTGACTACAACGCCACAGGCCCCCTCTCCGTGCCCGCCCACTTCAGCATGGACGGCATCATCTCCTTCTGGAACAAGAGCAATTTCCCGCTCAAGCTGGGCAACTCCCTGCTGATTTCCCTGGTGGTAGCCGTGGTCGGGGTCCTGCTTTCGGTCCTCAACTCCTTCGCCTTGGGCATCGGCAGAGTCAAGGGCAACACGGTCATCCTCCTGTTCATCATGCTGGCCAATATGGTCCCCCAGGAGGCCTTGCTCTACCCGCTCTACGTCATGTTCAAGTGGATGGGCTTCTATAACTCCCAGTGGTCCATCATCATCATCTTCACCATCATCCAGAGTGCCTACGGTACCTATTTGCTTTCCTCGGTCTACGGGACCTTCCCCCAGGCCATCCTGGAGGCGGCCACTGTCGACGGGGCCTCGCGCTGGCAGATTCTGCGCAAGATCGTGCTGCCGGTGTCCTGGTCGACCATCAGCGTCCTTTTCGTCTTCTTCTTCATCTGGACCTGGAACGAATACATGATCCCCATGGCCTTCCTGATGAGCGAGAAGACGCAGACCATTCCGCTGGCCCTGGCGACCATGCAGGGGCAGCACACCATGGCTGCTACCGACCTGGCCTCTGCCTCCCTGCTCAGCATCATTCCCACCATCATCTTCTTCATCTTCTTCCAGAGGAAGCTCTCGCAGGGGATAGTGGCGGGTGCCGTCAAGTAATCGCCGCTGTACAAGTACACTGAACATGGCCGTCCGCTGCAAGAAGGCAGGGGAGGGGAGTGGACGGCCCGAATATGAAAGGCAACCACAACCATGGGTATGACCATGCCGAACATCACCAACGGTCTTGAGGCGCTGACCCGCCCATCCACAGACCGCACCCGCTGCATCAACGCCGAGAACCCTCGAGGAGGCAAGGGCAGTGCAGCCATGACGGCCAGCAATCTCGGTCCATCCAGAAAAGGGACCCCCTGCCTCAAGAACATTCCTCCCGGGCAGGACATGGTCCTGGCCGACCTGTCCGGTGCGGGCGAGATCCGTCATATCTGGATGACCGTGACCGATGCCACCTCGCCCACCGGGCCCAACGTCCTGCGCAATCTGATCCTGGAATGTTACTGGGATGGCGAACAGACGCCCTCCGTCTGCGTGCCTTTGGGCGACTTCTTCTGCTGTGGCCACGCCCAGGCCTGCCGGGTGGAGTCCGTGCCTGTGGCCGTCTACCCGCGCCGGGGCTTCAACTGCTACTGGCCCATGCCCTTCCATGACGGGGCCAGGATCGTCCTGCGCAACCGCCACAACGAGCCCATCGAGGCCTTTTTCTACCAGATCGACTACGTGGAAAAGGACGAGTTGCCCAAGGAGGTCATGACCTTCCATGCCCAGTGGCGCCGTCAACGGGTCACCGAACTGGGTCAGGACTACGTGATCCTGGACGGGGTGCATGGCCGGGGCTCCTACGTGGGCACCTATCTGGCTCTGACTGCCCTGGAGAGCCGCTGGTGGGGCGAGGGCGAGGTCAAGGTCTACCTGGACGGGGATAAGGACTATCCCACCTGGTGCTCCACAGGCAGTGAGGACTACTTCGGTGGCGCCTGGAGCTTTGCCGGGCAGGACGCGGATGGTCGCATGCACGAGGTCACTTACAGCGGGGCCTACATGGGATTTCCCTTCCACTCCAGGCAGTTGGACAACCGCGAATCCCAGTACTGGGATGCCGACACCCCAGTGACCAGGGGGTTCTACCGCTGGCACATCCCTGACCCCATTATTTTCGCCAGCGATATCAAAGTGACCCTGCAGCAGATAGGAGTAGACGAACAGGGCTACTTCGAGCGCCAAGATGACCTGGCCAGCGTGGCCTACTGGTACCAGCAGGAGCCCCATCAGCCCTTCCCGCAACATGTGCTGGAGACAGGAGAGCGGGATCGTCGGCCTCGCTGAGCGACTCTGGGGGCCTCCAGCTTCTATCGGCTGATGGAAGAGCGGTCGATCAGCCTTGGTCGCTCCAGTTGGACTCGACCTGCCAGGGGGGCTCCCTCCTCCACAGCCTGGGTCAGCAACTCCGCAGCCTTGGCACACAGTGAACGGGGTGTAAGGGGAATCTCAGAGATTCCTTGAAGCTCAAGAGTGGGGCTGACCTTGCCTGCAGCGCAGGACAGGACGGCCACGTCATCGGGAATGCTTACGCCGTCCGAGCGCATGCGGATCACCACGGTGTCCAGCAGCGAGGGGCGGATCTGGCCAATCAGGCCATCAATGTGGCCGTGATGGATGACATCCAGCACCTGCTGGGTGTAGGCCAGATCGCTGCCGGTAGGTCCCGGCTGAAGCTGCAGATCCATGCCCAGGCGGCCGGCCCAGGTCTTGAGACTGCGTAGCAGGATAAGGCGGAAACCGGACCCACGCCGGTACTCGCCCTCCAGATCCTCCAGAAAGAGCAGGCGTTTGCGTCCCGCTCGAGCCATGGCTTCCACCGCCATGCGGCCCATCAGATCGAAGTCCAAATCCACACATGCGCAGGCCACGTGCTGCCGAGGCACTCCCAGGGCCACGCAGGGGCGCCTGTATGATGCGGCCTGGGCGGCACGGATATCATCGTCCACCAGATCCATCAGGACCACTCCGTCAGCCAGATTGCTACGGGTGACCCGCCGGATATCTTCGACGCCGTTCTCAGCGGTCAGCAGCAGGGAGTCGTAGCCACGAGCATGCTCGCAGCTGGCCATCTCGATGAAGTAATCTGCGTAGGAGGCCCGGTTCTGCCCGGGGCGCAGCGGGGCGCTTAGGGCGACGATCTGATTGCGCTTGGCTCGCAGCATCCGGGCTCCGGCATCCGCGGCGTAGTCCAGTTCGTCGGCGGCCTGCATGATCCGCTGGTAGGTTTCCGGAGAGACGGGACGTTTGCCAGAGAAGGCATAGGAGACTGTGCTGACCGAGACCCCGGCCCTTCTGGCGACGTCGCGTATGTCGGACATGGGTTCAGCGGCTCAGGTCCCAGGTACTGCCAGCGGGTGTGTCCGCCACGGTCACACCGGCCGCCGCCAGCTTATCCCTGATGGCATCGGCCCGGGCGAAGTCATGATCCTTTCGTGCTTGGTCGCGCTCCTTCAACTGCTGGCCTACCAAGGCATCCAGAGTATTCATGGCTTGGTCGTCACGGTCGGCTGTGGCCCCTGCCCAGTGGGGATCGAGAGGATCAAGTCCGAAGACATCCAGCATGGCTCTGACCTGGAGCAGGGAATTGGCCAGCCATTGCCGGTCCAGAGCCTCCGGGTCCGCATCCATGACAGCGTTGGCTTGGCGGATCAGCGCATAGAGGGCGGCCAGACCGCCGGAGACGTTGATGTCGTCATTCATGGCTTGTACGAAGTCCTCCGGCAGATCGTCCGCACTCAGTCCCGCCACACGGTCACGCTCGGGTTGCGCGCCCAGGATCCGCCCGGCCCGGTCCACGAAATTGCTGATGCGCTCGTAGGCGCCCTCGGCCTCCTGCAGGGACTGGTCGGACCACTCCAGCATGGACCGGTACTGCACCGAGACCAGCGCGTAGCGCACCACCCAGGCCGGATGCTGAGACAATACCTGTTCCACGGACAGCCCGTTGCCCAGGGACTTGCTCATCTTCTCGCCCTTTTGGGTCACCCAGGCCGTGTGCATCCATCGATGGGCGAATCCCCAGCCTGCTGCGTGCGACTGGGCCATCTCGTTCTCGTGGTGGGGGAAGCGCAGGTCCAGGCCGCCTCCGTGGATGTCGAAATCCGCACCCAGATAGCGGTGACTCATGGCTGAGCATTCCAGATGCCATCCCGGCCGACCTGTGCCGAAGGGGGTTTGCCAGCGAGCCGTGGGCGGGTCTGTGGGCTTGGGTGCCTTCCAAAGTGCGAAGTCGCGGGGGTCGCGCTTACCGGGCTCCTCATCGGTATCGGCAGCCTGGTCATCAGTGTCGATGCTGGGCCCTAGCCGGTCGTTGGCGGCGGCTTGCTCGTCAGCGGGCTGGGTGCCAGTCTGCTGGTGGGTCAGGGCACCATACTCAGGCCAGGAGGCCACGTCGAAGTAGACATTGCCTGATGGGCGGCCCTGTTCGTCGGGCACCACATAGGCGTGGCCGCGGTCGATGATGCGCTGGATCAGGTCGATCATCTCGGGGATGTGCCCGGTGGCTCGGGGCTCGTAGGTGGGTGGCAGGACTCCCATGGTCTCATAGGCATGGGTGAATTCGCGCTCGTAGATGTAGGCCCGCTCCCACCAGCGCTGGCCGTTGGCCGCCGCCTTGGTCAGGATCTTGTCGTCAATGTCGGTCACGTTGCGGATCAGGGTCACCTGGTAGCCCAGTCTGAGCAGCCAGCGCCTGATCACGTCGAAGGCCAGCGTGGTCCTGATGTGGCCCAAGTGGGGCGAGCTCTGCACCGTGGCCCCGCACACGTAGATGCCAACCTTGCCCGGTTCGATGGGTCTGAAGGGGGTCACCTGGTGATCAGCTGTGTCATACAGACGCAGACCAGCTGCGGCCAGGCTGACTGAAGCCTTGGAATCATGCGGTTGCGAACTCGTATCCATATCCTTGAGCCTACCAAGGCTTGCTGACCGTCCAAGAGGAAATGCCGAGCCTGCAGACCCGGTCCGACGGCATGTGTGCAAGAATGGAATCATGGCGAAACCTAGGGTGCTGGTAGTCCAGCATGTGGATTGGGAGAAGCCAGGTCGCATTCTCGACAACCTCCAGGAGTGCGGGCTGGATACCGAGATCACCAATATCGTGGACGAGAAGAAGCCCAAGCTGCCGCGCTCGCGGGAGTTGGCGGGACTGGTCATCATGGGCGGGCCCATGTCGGCTGACGACTACGCACATTACCCCGGACTCAAGGCGGAGACCAAGCTGGCCAAGGCTGCGATGGCTGCCAACAAGCCCATTCTGGGGATTTGCCTGGGCCATCAGATTCTGGCGCGAGCCCTGGGAGGCACCCTGATGCGGGACCAGGAGCCCGAATATGGCATGGGGCCCATCCGCTGGGTGGGGCAGGACGACGACGTGGCCATGTGGAGCAAGAACACGGATGTGCTGCACTGGCATGCCGACCAGGTCACCCTGCCGCCGGGGGCCAAGTTACTGGCCCGCTCCCAGGCAACCAAGGTTCAGGCTTTTCGGCTTGGGTCAGCCCTGGGTCTGCAGTTCCACCTGGAGGTGACGGCGCCCATCTTCGAGGAATGGATGCAGGTGCCGAGCATGGTGGGCTCTATGAAGAAGTCCAAGATCGCTAAAATGCGCGACGATTTTATCGAAGGGATGCCGCAGATGCAGCCCTTGGCCGATGCCATCTTTTCTGCCTTTGCGGCCAGGTGTTCGACCCAGGCCGCTCAGCTGGCCGCCGACTGAGGCTATTCCAGCTCCTCTCCGATGGTCAGCCACTCCTCTTCCAGCTGGTCCGACTGTCCGGTCAGATCCTTGAGCTTGCTGTTGAGCTCGTTGAGACCTTGGTAGTCGCCAGGGTCGTGCTCAGCCATCTGTCGTTCAAGATCTTTGCGTTGATCAGCCAGCTTGGCCAGCTTGCGTTCAATGGCGGAGGCCTGCTTGCTCAGATTTCGCCTGGCAACACGTTCGGCCTTGGCCTGATTGTGATTCCCGGTCTCCTTGGCTGATGCCTGGCCCGGTGCATCCGTAGCCTCACGGTCGGCCGACTCGACCATGTCCAGGTAGTCCTGGACACCGCCGGGCAGATGAACCACCTTGCCGTTGATCAGCGCGAACTGCTGGTCGGTCACCCGCTCCAGCAGGTAGCGGTCGTGGGAGACCACGATCAGGGTGCCCGGCCATGAGTCCAGCATGTCTTCCATGACGGCCAGCATGTCGGTATCCAGGTCGTTGCCTGGCTCATCCATGATCAGTACGTTGGGCTCGTCCAGCAGGATGAGCAGGAGCTGCATGCGGCGCTTCTGTCCGCCTGACAGGTCACTGATCCTGGTCATCAGCTGGGAGCTTTCAAAGCCCAGGCGCTCCATCAATTGGCTCGGGGATACCTCCTTGCCCTCCACCAGATAGGTGGGCTTGTAGCGGCTGAGGACCTCCTTGATCCGATAGCGGCCCAGTTTCTCCAGCTCGTCCAGACGTTGGGTCAGCACCGCAAAGCGGACCGTCTTACCTACTTTGACGTGTCCTGCTGTGGGAGCCACGCTGCCGTCAATCAGACCCAGCAGGGTGGACTTGCCCGCTCCGTTGGCGCCTACGATGCCGAATCGGTCGCCAGGGCCGATCAACCAGGTCACGTCGTCCAGGACCTTGTGACCGCTGATAGTGAGGGTGTCGGCCGCTGCAGTGCTCGGGCGGTCCTGGCCGTCCTCACCACTCTTGTCGGGATCGGTAGCCACGGTCACCGAACCCATCAGCGGACGTTCGGCGTGAGGGGAGGGGACCCGGTCGTTCTTGTTTCCATCGGTATCGGGGTCGGCACCTGGATAGATCTTGGTCACGTCGATCAGGTCCACCACCTGCTTGCCCAGGCGGGAGGTGGCCATCCGCTTAAGCTCCAGGCTGTTGCGCATGGGTGGCACGTCGGCGATCAGTTCCTGCGCCGCCTTGACATGGAACTTCTGCTTGGTCGAGCGGGCCCGGGCGCCTCGGGTCAGCCATGCCAGTTCCTTGCGGGCCAGGTTGCGGCGCTTGGTCTCGGCCAGATCCGCCTGGCGCTCGCGCTCCACCCGCTGGAGCATGTAAGCGCTGTAGCCACCCTCGAAGGGGTCGATGGTTCCGTCATGCACCTCCCACATGGAGGTGCAGACCTCGTCCAGGAACCAGCGGTCGTGGGTGACCAGCAGGAGGGCTCCGGAGTTCTTGGCCCAGCGGTTCTTCAGGTGTTCGGCCAGCCAGTGGATGGTGAGCAGATCCAGATGATTGGTCGGCTCATCCAGGGCCAGGATGTCCCAATCCCGGAGCAGCAGCCGGGCCAGATCCACCCTGCGGCGCTGACCGCCTGACAGGGTGCCCACCTTGGCTTCCAGCTCCATGCCGCCCAGAAGGGACTCGACGATTTCACGGGATCGGGGGTCGGCAGCCCACTCGTAGTCTTGCCGATTCTCCAAGGCAGCCTTGCGGACCGTGTCCTCGTCCTTCAGGGGATCACGTTGGTCCAGCATGCCGAAGGTGAGTCCATTGCGCATGGTTACCCGGCCCTGATCGGGTTCCTGGGTGCCTTTCAGCAGATGCAGCAGTGTGGATTTGCCGTCACCGTTTCGGCCCACGATGCCGATCCGATCGCCCTCGAAAATACCCTGCGTCACATCCGTAAAGATGGTTTTGGTGGCGAAAGATAGAGCGACGTGTTCCAGACCGAGATCATAGATGGGCATGATTCCCCAATCTACCGCCAGCCTTGGATGGAATGAGCTGTGGGCTTTTCAAGGGGAGAGGGATTATTGGTCCTGGTCGTTCTCCTGGTTACGCTGATGAATTCTGTCCAGGTAACCGGTTTTGTCCGCATCGGTGATAGATCGCAGGACAGCGCAGGGGTTGCCGACCGCAACTACCTGATCCGGTATGTCATGGGTGACGACAGACCCTGCTCCGATGACGGCTCCACGGCCGATCCGCACTCCTCCCAGGACGACTACGTGGCCACCCAGCCAGGCTCCCTGGCAGATTTCGATGGGTCGGGCCTGGCAGGCGCCAGCCTTCCGCTCCTCATAGTCCAGGGCATGGTTGGTGCAGAAGAGCCCTGCGCCGGGGCCTATCCACACGTTCCTGCCTATGGTGATCGGAGCGTTGTCCAGCATGACGGCCCCGTAATTGATTAGCGTCTGACTGCCGATCCGTATGTTGCAACCGACTTCGCATCTGAAGTCCGGATTGATGACGACATCCTGTCCCACCTGGCCCAGCAGGTCTTCCAGAATCCGTCGCCGTTCCTGCTTCTGCCCAGGGCCGGTCCTGTTGTACTCCAGGAAGAGGTTCTCGGCACGTTCCCTTTGGCGATCGATGTCGGGATGGGTGTCTTGATAGACCTGACCGGATACCATCCGCTCCCATTCGATTCGGCCGGTCCGGCTCATTCCCGCCGTCACATCGTCAGTCATGCGCACCACCTTCCAGGATTACAGGAGGAATCAGCGGCCGGTGATCTGGGAGCCCAGCACCTTCTCGCTCAGAGCCCGGGGACCCCGGGTAACAGCCACGGCGCCCGACCGGACCAGCTCGATGATGCCGAAGGGCCGCAGCAGCCGCAGCAGGGCCTCCAGTTTGCCCTCTGCCCCCGTAGCCTCAATGGTCAGGGACTCGGGATGGACATCGACTACGCGCACGCGGAAGAGTTTGACGATCTCCAGCACGTCGGAGCGGTTGCGTTCGTTGGCCTTGACCTTGATCATGACCAGCTCGCGCTCCACGGCCTCGTCACCCTTGAGCTCGACGATCTTGAGCACATGCAGCAGCTTGTTGAGCTGCTTGATGATCTGTTCCAGGGGGACGGCCTCCACGTCTGCTGTGACCGTGATCCGGGAGATGTCGTCTCGCTCGGTGGACGAGACGGACAGGGAGTTGATGTTGAAGGCGCGCCGGGCGAACAGGCCAGCCACCCTGGCCAGGACGCCGGGGCGGTTCTCGACCAGGACGGAAAGGGTGTGCCGTTCGGAACCGGGCTTGGATGCTGGATAATTGGCCATGTGGTGCCCCTTTCCTACTTGTTCATGCGACCGGCGGCGTCGCTGGCCATGGCTGCCCGGTCGGCTCCGGTCTGCTCATGCGGCTCGGGCTGCTCCTGCTCCGGACGGATGCCGGCCAGGGGCTGCACGCCGGGCTTGTAGATGATGGTGTCATTGGAGGCGCCTGCCGGGACCATAGGCCAAACCATGGCATCCTTCCAGACGCGGAAGTCAATTAGGACCGGCCGGTCGGTCACTGCGTTGGCCTTATCGATGGCCTCCAGGGCCTGTTCCTGGGTAAAGGCACGCAGTCCCAGGCAGCCATAGGCCTCGGCCAGTTTGACGAAGTCGGGGATGCCATTGCCTTCTGTGGGCTTTGCGCCACCGTCCTCCAGGTTGGTCTGGGAGTAGTGGCTGCCGTAGAAGAGGGTCTGCCACTGACGCACCATGCCATAGACCGAGTTGTTGAGTATGGCTATGCGGATGGGCAGTCCCGCCTGCCCGGCTGTGGCCAGCTCCTCGGAGGTCATCTGGAAGGAGCCGTCCCCGTCGATCAGCCAGACGGGCCGCGGATCTTCCTGTTCCCTGGTGCCGATGGCTGTGCCGATAGCGGCGGGCAGGCCGTAGCCCATGGTTCCCAGTCCGCAGGAGGAGACCCAGGAGCGGGTGCGTTCGAAGTCGATGAACTGGCTAGCCCACATCTGGTGCTGACCCACGCCGGATACCCAGATGGTGTTGGGATCGGCCTTGTTGCTCAGGGTCTGGACCACCCACTGGGGGGCCAGGGTGCCGTCCGGGCTGGGCTCAAAGGTGGTGGGGTAGTCGTGCCGCCAGCCGTCGATCAGTCGCCACCAGGGCTTGAGGTCGGGCTTGCCCCAGGTGCGTTGGGCTGCCTTGAGTGCCGGGATCAGGTCGTCCAGCACCTGGCCCACGTCCCCGACGATGGGTACGTCTGCCTGCCGGTTCTTACCGATTTCGGCCGGGTCGATGTCGATGTGGATGACCCTGGCCACAGGGGCGAAGTCCTCAAGGCTGCCGGTCACCCGGTCGTCGAAGCGTGTGCCTACGGCCACCAGCAGGTCGGAGTGCTGGATGGCGCCGTTGGCGGCCACTGTGCCGTGCATGCCGGGCATTCCCAGTACTGCAGGATCGGAGTCAGGTACGATGCCTCGCGCAGGCAGGGTGGTGACCATGGGGGCACCGGTGGCTCGCACGAGTTCCTGGACCTGCCGACGGGCGTCGGACCGGACTGCGCCGCCGCCCACATAGAGGACAGGCCTGTGCGACTGGACCAGGAGCCGGGCGGCATCATCCAGGACGTGCCCGTGGGCGCGCGTCACCGGGTTGTAGCCAGGCAGGATCATCTCCTGGGGCCAGGAATAGAGCATTTTGCCGTTTTGGGCCGTCTTGCTCAGGTCCACCACCACCGGGCCGGGCCTTCCCGAGCGGGCGATGTGATAGGCCTCGGTCATGACCCGGGGGATGTCCTGGGCCTTGGTCACCAGATAGGAGTGTTTGGCCACCGGGTAGGTGATGCCCACGATGTCGGCCTCTTGGAAGGCGTCGGTGCCGATGGAGTCCACACCCACCTGGCCGGTCACCACTACCAGGGGAACCGAGTCCATCATGGCATCGGCTATGGGGGTGACCATGTTGGTGGCTCCGGGTCCGGAGGTCACCAGGCAGACCCCCACCTTGCCTGTGGAGACGGCGTAGCCCTCGGCTGCGTGGCCGGCTGCCTGCTCGTGGCGGGTTAGTGTGAAGTTGAAGCGCACCTGCTCGTCAATGGCGTCGTAGGCGGGCAGAATAGCGCCTCCTGGAACGCCGAAGACCTGGGTGACCCCCAGATCCTCCAGGGACCGAATCAGCGCCTGGGCTCCCGTCATGGGCTCGCCTTGGGCGGGGACATCCTTGTCGTCATGGTCCCAGTTCTTGGGTACCGAGCTGAATGCTTGCAGAGGTGTCGGCAGACTCATGTTTCCTCTCGACCTCCAGACTGCGCGCCGACCTGCGGCCGTGCATGTCGAAATACGAACCTGTCGGAGCGTCGGCGGGGTGGGCGGACGAATCCCGATCAGGAGGAGGCACCTGTGCCGTTCGTGACGGCGTGCTTCCGGGTTATGCCCATAGTCTAAACAGGGGTCTGGTCGGGGCGTTGGCGCAGTACCGCATGCCGGAATTTCGGTTGGAACCTCAGGAGGATTGCTCGGCGCGCAGAGTCGCAAGCAGATCCTGGTCGTCCAGCCGCTTCCACCCCTGGGCGGCAGCAGCCAGCTGGGCCTTCCGCTTGCTACTGGCCCGGCCCTTGCCGATCACGGTCCCGCCGTCCTCCAGGCGCAGTTCGGCGGTAAAGACCTGGGCGTATTCCGGTCCGGAGACCGCCATGGCGTACCGGGGCTCGCCCAAGCCCAGCTTGTGGGCCTTGACGGTGATCGAGGTCTTCCAATCCAGTGCCGGCCCCTCGGTGGCTACCTCGGCCAGGGTGTCGTCAAGAAGGGTATGGACGGTGGTCCTGGCCCCCTCGATGCCGTGTTCCACAAAGACCGACCCGATCAACGATTCGACGGTGTCGCAGAGTATGGAGTCCTTGTCGGCCCCGCCGTTTTCGCTCTCGCCATGGCCCAGAAGAATATACTGCCCCAGGTGCAGTTTCTTTCGGGCGATGGCCGACAGCGCCTCCTCGGAGACCGCCTTGGCCCGCATTTTGGCCAGCTGGCCCTCGGTCATGTCTGGATGAACCTTGTATAGGGTCTCGGTGGCCACTAGTTCCAGAACCGCGTCGCCCAGGAACTCCAGCCGTTCATTGTTGGGCATGCCGGGGTGCTCATGGGCGAAGGAGCGATGGGTCAGGGCGTGCACCAGCAGTTCCGGGCTGATCCTGCCACCCAGGGCCTGGAAGAGCTCCTCAGCCGCCTGGTTGCCGGGATCCACTTGCTCCTGTTCCTCCTGCTGCATATGGTCTTCCTGATCCTTTCTGGACTGCTCTGTCTGCATGGCCTTTCTCGCTTTCTCGGCCTTGCCCTCTGATGATATGGAAAAACCCCTGCCACCCGTCGATGGCCGGGGTTCTCTCATTGCGTATCGTTCGCCGATTGGCTCACTTGCTGAACTGCGAGCGAATGGCGTCGCGGTAGACGCGCCCGCGGTACATGCCGCAGCTGGGGCATGCCATGTGCGGCAGCGCAGGGGCTCCGCAGTTGGGGCAAGTCACCGTAGCGGCGGCCTGGGTCTTCCAGTTGGCGCGCCGGGAATGGGTGTTGGCGCGCGAGGTCTTGTACTTTGGCAGTGCCATATTGTCCTCTGTTTCGATCGAATACTTCGAGCTTAAGCGTAGAGCAGTCTACCGCAACCTCCGGTCATTCGCCAGCCTGGCCGTCGTTGCCGGGGTTCTCCTCCTGCTCCAAGCGCTGTTTGAGTCCCGCCAGGGCCGCCCAGCGGTCGTCCATTATCTCGTGGTGGTGATCGGGATGGTCGTTCAGATCCATGCCGCACTGGGGGCACAGACCCCGGCAGTCTGGTCGGCACAGGGGCTGCAGGGGGAGGGCCTCCACCAGGGTGTCGCGCAGCAGGGCTTCCAGATCCATAAAGGCGCCCCCGCTGGCCAGAGGATAGGTCTGACCGCTGGCTTCCTCCTGTTCGGCCAGGATCTCCTCCTTACCATGGGTCGGCTCCGGTTCGGGCTCCTTGTAGGGGAAGAAGACCACCGGGTCGTCCTGGATACTGGTATTCACGGGTCTCAGGCAGCGGGTGCATTCGGTCTTCAGGGGCGCGCTGATGTGGGCCTGCAATAAGAGTCCGTCCACAAGGGAGTCGATGTCGCCCTTCACGTGCACTGGTGTTCCTGCCGGGATGCCCACTACCTGGTCGCCAATGCCCTCAGGGGCTGGAAAATCGCGGTCCACCTGGGTGCTCTGCCCTGCCCGCGTCGACACCTGGGCCACTGAAACCGCCCAGGGGGAATCCTCTGGTCTGCTCATCCCTGCGTCTCCTTTCCCTGATCCGAGACTGACGCGTTCATGCTACGCGCTGCCTCCTGCTCACGCTGGTGGAGAACCTCCAGACCGGCACGCACATCCTGACTCATCTTGCCCAGCTGGGCGTCAAGCTCACCCATGACCTGGGCGGCATACCCATCGGCCCCTTGGACCAGACGGTCTGCCTGGGCCTGGGCCGTGTCAATGATGGTCTGGGCATTTTGCCGGGCTATGGCCACTACGTTCTCCTGGCCGGCCAGGAAGCGGGCCTGCTCGCCAGCTTCCTTGACGATGTCTGCAGCTCGGCTCTGAGCGTCGGATATGGTGGCGTTGGCCTGGGTCTGCGCCGTGTTCAGCCGGCGTTCCGCCTCCCTCATGAGCGCCGAGGCCCGCTCCAACTGCACTGGCAGCATTTTTTTGAGTTCGTTGAGGTCGTCGGCCAGCTCGTCCCGGTCCACCTTGACCAGTCCCGGGCTGAAAATGGGGGCCTTGGCCTCGTCCAGCATGGCCTGGATCCGGTCGATGATGTCATAGACGGTGGTGAATTCCGATCGGGGATTCCCGCTCTCGCTTCGATCCTCCTGCAGGTCGGGCAGGTCCTTCATGTCGACTGCGGATCTGGGAGCGCTCGCTCTGGTCGAGTCGTCGATAGGCTCGTCATCGTCCCTTTCCTGGGTCTGCTCGTTCATCATTGGCTCTTTTCCGTGTGCGGTGTGTCCCTGTGCAAGGTGTCTATCAGTGCATCCACGACGCTGTCGGGGACCATGCCGGTGATGTCCCCTCCATGCCTGGCCACATCCTTGACGATGGTGCTGGAGATGTGTTCCCTCACCGGATCGGCTGGCAGGAAGAGCGTTTCCACTCCGGACAGCTTGCGATTGACCAGGGCCATGCCCAGCTCGGCTTCATAGTCCCCGTTCTGCCTCAGTCCCTTGACGATGACCGAGGCGCCCACCTTACGGCAGTAGTCGGTGATCAGGCCATCGGTAGAGGCTACGGTGATGTTCGGGTATCCGTCCTCGTCCAGGGCACGGCGGATCATGGCCACCCGCTCCTGTTCGCTGAACATGGGGGTCTTGGCGGCATTGACGGCCACAACCACGTGAACCGTCTCAAAGAAGCAGGCGCAACGTTCGATCACATCCATGTGGCCGGAAGTGACCGGATCATATGAGCCAGGGCATACAGCGATAGTCATGATTCTCAGCGTAGCGCGTCATAGGGAGCGAACGTGTAGCTCGCCGCCGTACCATGGATGTCATGACTGCAAGCAAGAGCATTCGCATGGAGGATCCGGAGCGGGAGCAGAACCCCGACCAGGGCACTGGCACGGCTGTGCTGGACCGTCCGGACACCGAGACCGCCGAGAAAACCCGGCTGAACGACCAGGGCGATGCGGACCGGTTCGCCCACTACGTCTCCCGTGAGCGCATCGCCGAATCCAAACTGACGGGCCGACCGGTCGTGGCCCTCTGCGGCAAGGTCTGGGTGCCCAAGCATGACCCCTCCCAGTACCCGGTCTGCCCGGACTGCAAGCGCATCTACGAGCAGATGACCGGTGGCAGCCACTGGGCGCTATTGAGCGGTCCGGGTTGCTTCAGGACTGCTTGTCCAAGGCGATCCGGTCGATCATCTCCAGCTCCTCCCGGCTGAAGTCGGCCGACTGGACAGCCTTGAGATTGTCCAGGATTTGCTCGGGCTTGGAGGCGCCGATGAGCACCGAGGTGACAGCCGGGTCCCTGAGCAACCAGGCCAGGGCCATCTCTGCCAGACTCTGGCCGCGTTGACGGGCCAGGTCGTTCAACTTCTGAATCTGCTTTAGCCGCTGAGGGGTCAGCGCAGACTCCTTGAGGAAGCGACCGTCGGACCGAATGCGGCTGTCCTCGGGAATCCCGTGCAGGTAGCGGTCGGTCAGCAGCCCCTGGGCCAGGGGGCTATAGGTGATCAGTCCCTTCTTCTCTTTCATCACGGCTTCTTTGAGCCCGTTGTCCTCGATGGTTCTGTCGAAGATGGAATAGCGGTTCTGGTTGATGACGAAGGGGACGTGCATCTCAGTCAGGATGGCCGCAGCCCGTGTCATGGTCGGCCCGTCGTAGTTGGATAGTCCCAGGTAGAGGGCCTTGCCGCTGGTGACCGCCTGAGCCAGGGCGCCCATGGTCTCTTCTAGGGGTGTGTCCGGATCGGGGCGATGGTGGTAGAAGATGTCCACATAGTCAAGCCCCAGCCGTTTCAGGCTCCGGTCTAGTCCGGACAGCAGATGCTTGCGTGAGCCAAGGTTCCCGTAAGGGCCGGGCCACATTTCATAACCAGCCTTGGTGGAGATGACCAGCTCCTGGCGGTGGTGGCTGAAGCATCGCCGCAGGATGATCCCCATGTTGCGTTCGGCGGCGCCCGGTTCAGGCCCGTAGTTGTCGGCCAGATCGAAGTGGGTGATGCCGTGGTCGAAGGCCGTCGTGCACAGCTCCTGCATACGATCCAGGGGTGTGGTGTCGCCGAAGTTGTGCCAGCAGCCCAGGCAGATGGGTGGCAGTTTCAGACCGCTGTCGCCACAGGGCCGGTAGGTTGTGGAATCGTACCGGCTCGGGTCGGGCTGGTAGGTTTCGGATTGTGTGCTCATCAGATGGTCCTCACTAGGGTGGGCAGGACCGGCTCCCCCTTCATCAGGCTCAGGGCGTTGATGGGCAGCTCCTTAAGGGCCTTGGCCCGGTGCTCCCGGGCGTCCAGCACGGCTTGCTCACCCTGGAACTCTGGCTTGCCCTGGCCATGATCCACGTAGGTGACCAGCAGATCCCGCCAGTCCTGCTCGGGCGTATAGGCTGCCAGCGCATCCTCAGCGCCCGAGATGACGTGCTCAGCATCGGCCACTCCGTTGTGGTAGGAGCGGTAGGCCAGCTTGCGCCCCGGCACTGAGGCCTTGCCCACCGACTTCTTGGCGACGGCCTGCATAACTCCGTCGGAGTTCTCACGCTCGGTCAGCTTGTAGACCATGGCGCAGGTGGGGGCCCCTGAACCGGTGACCAGCATGGTGCCCACCCCGTAGGAGTCCACCGGGGCGTCCTGCAGGGAGGCGATGGCGTACTCGTCCAGATCGTTGGTGACGGTGATGGTGGCCTTGGTGGCTCCCAGGGAGTCCAGCTGGGCGCGGACCTGCTGGGCCAGCGAGCCCAGGTCTCCAGAGTCGATACGAACCCCGCCCAGCTCGGGTCCGGCCACCTCGACGGCTGTCCTGACGGCCTCCTCGATGGAGTAGGTGTCGGTCAGCAGGGTGGTTCCCTTGCCCAGGGCTTGGATCTGCCCTTGGAAGGCCTCGCGTTCATTGTCATGTAGGAGGGTGAATGAGTGGGCTGCGGTGCCGATGGCCTTGAAGCCGTATAGCTTGGCCGCCAGCAGGTTTGAAGTCCCCTGGAATCCGCCGACTATGGCCGCTCTGGCCGCTGCCACGGCCGCATATTCGTTGGCCCGGCGTGCGCCCATGTCCATGCAGGGCCGGCCCTTGGCCGCGGTGACCATGCGGGAGGCGGCCGAGGCCACAGCCGAGTCGTAGTTGAGTATGGAAAGGATCAGCGTTTCCAGCAGGGTGCACTCGCCGAAACTGCCTTCGATCTGCAGAATGGGGGAGTCGGGGAAGAATATCTCGCCCTCCCGGTAGCCGCGGATGGTTCCGGTGAATCGGAAGTGTTCCAGCCAGTCGATGGTGGTCTGGCTAACGATGTGACGGTCGGACAGGAAGCGCAGCTCATCCTCGCTGGGGTGGAAATCCGCCAGCGCATCCAGAATCCGTCCAGTGCCTGCTACCACTCCGTAGCGGCGCCCTGCCGGCAGGTGTCTGGTGTAGACCTCGAAGACGGATCGTCGCCCGGCCGTACCGTCCTGCAGGGCGGCATCCAGCATGGTGTATTCATACATGTCGGTCATCAGAGCCGTCGAGGTTCCGGTGTCCTTACCATTGTTTTCTGCGTTCATATCTTCCCCTTTGTGGGTGGAAAAGCCCTTGGTTGGCCCCCAGTCTAATCCTCTGCCGACCTACTGGCTCGCCCTGCCCTCCTATGGTCGGGTTAAGCTGGTCCGCATGAGATTCGTCGTGGGCATCTACCGGTTGCTGATCGCCTTTTTCTGCCTGGGCGGCACCTACGAGGCCTGGCTGCTGGGGATCGGCAACAAGTGGGTCTATTTTACCTTCCAGACCAATATCGCCCTGGGTCTGGTCATGCTCTGGGCCGGAGCGGCCACCCTGCTCAAGGGCATCCAGCCTCCCGCCTGGCTCAAGGGCTGCCTGACGCTTTACATTGTTATCACTGGGCTGGTGGCCATCCTGGTTCTGGGGCTGAATAGCACGGACTACAAGCTGGTCCTGGGCATCCGGACCACATGGATGATTCACGTCATCAGCCCCATCCTGGCAACGGTGGACTTCCTCTTGTTCGACCCTCATCGTCGCTTCCACTGGCACAACGTGCTGACCTGGCTGATCTATTTCCCCTTCTACGTAGCTTTTGTGTTGATTCGGGCCGCCATCTGGCCTCATTCGGGACCGGAGCCGGGCGGTAATCCCTACCCCTATGCCTTCTTGGATCTCGGGCACCTGGGCTGGGCCCAATTGACGGTCAACCTGGCGGAGTACCTGGTTGTTTTCTTTGCCCTGTCGCTGGTCATCTTCCTGATTGATCGCATCCTGCCGGCCAAGACACCGCTGACCATTGATCGGTAGACGGCTGACGGAATAATAGGGACCAGACCAGGGGAGCCTGGGCGGAACGGAAAGGATCATCACTGATGGTTGCTATCAAGGACATGCTTCAGGAGGGTGCCGTGCTGCGGCCTGACGGCAGGGCGGCTGATGAGCTGCGGCCGGTCGTCATCACCAGGCATTGGACGGAGGCTCCCGAGGGGTCGGTGCTGATCGAGTGCGGCAAGACCAGGGTCATGTGCACGGCTTCCTTCACGCCGACGCTGCCCCGTTGGCGCAAGGACTCCGGGCTGGGCTGGGTCACGGCCGAGTACGCCATGCTCCCCAGAGCCACCAGCGACCGTACTGCACGCGAGTCGGTCCGGGGAAAGGTCGGCGGCCGCACCCAGGAGATCAGTCGGCTGATAGGCCGTTGCCTGCGCGGTGTGGTGGATATGAAGGCGCTGGGTGAGAATCAGATCCAGCTTGACTGCGATGTGCTTCAGGCCGATGGCGGCACCCGTACCGCCTCGGTCACCGGTGCTTACGTTGCCATGGTCGATGCCCTCAGATGGGCCCAGGACCACCATCACATTCGTAGCGCCGACAAGGTGACCAAGGATTGTGTCTCGGCCGTCTCGGTGGGCATCATCGATGGCAAGCCCATGCTTGACCTTCCCTATCTGGAGGACAGCAGGGCCATGACCGATATGAACGTGTCCATGACCGGCTCCGGCGATTTCATAGAAATACAGGGAACGGCGGAGCATCGTCCCTTCAATCGTCAGGAGCTTGGCATCTTGCTGGACCTGGCATCCAAAGGAAACAAGGAGCTTCAGGCCGCTCAGCGCAAGGCTCTGGCATCTGACTGACGCCCACGGTAGGTATTTTCAGCGAGGAGGATCGGTATGGGACAGGCCAGAAAAGTGGTTGTGGCCACGCACAACGAGGGCAAACTAGCTGAGCTTCGTCACATACTCGACGGTTTCCTGGCCGATGAAGGTCAGAAGATTGAGCTGGTTTCGGCGGGGCAGCTGGGACTGTCCGATCCGGTAGAGACCGGCACCACTTTTCAGGAGAACGCTCTTATCAAGGCTGGGCAGGCCGCTCGTGAGTCCGGTTTGCCCTCGCTGGCGGACGACTCAGGGCTGGTCGTTGATGTAATGGGCGCCGCCCCGGGAATCCTCTCGGCACGGTGGAGCGGCCGCCACGGCGACGATCAGGCCAACTTGGAGCTCTTGCTGAACCAGCTGAACGACATTCCCGACGACCACAGGGGAAGTCGGTTTGTCTGTGCTGCCGCCCTAGTCGTTCCGGATGTGCCGGGGTACGCAGTCCGGGGATCTCAAGTGACCAGGGTCGGCGAGATGCCTGGAAGCATCATCCGTCAGGCACGAGGGGACAATGGGTTCGGTTACGACCCGATCTTCGTGCCCCGTGATCAGCCTCGGCGTGCCAGCGACCGGCAGCCGTTGACCTCGGCGGAAATGACCTCGGATGAAAAGAACGCCATTTCACACAGGGGCAAGGCCCTGGCGGCCATCATGCCGATTCTTGTCAGCTGGGTGCTGGGCGATGGCCATATTAGAGGCTGATAAATCCTTATAGATTCCGTACGGTTAACGGTCGCGAAACATCGATAATCATGCCCTGAGTGCCCGGTTAAGCTTGAATTATGTAAAGAAAACGCGAAGGTGCGATTTTTTTATCTCTGTGATACAGTCAGCGGTATTGGGGACGAACAAAAACAAAGTCAGTTTGTTATAACCCACGATTCTATCGAGACTTGGGGGTTTCGTATTGAAGCAACTGCAAGAACGGAACGATAAGGGATCGTTTCATGTGAACCGTCCGATCATTGCCGTTCTGGTAACGCTTCTGGCGACGCTGGCCATGGTTGTTCCGCTGGGACTGAGCGCTCTATCGGCCAATCAGGCCAACGCCATCGATGGAGAGGACGAAACAGCCAGCAGGAAACCCCTGCTCTACACGATGTTGGCTTACAACGACAAGAACGATTCGTATCAGGATGAGCTGCGTATGGATTTTATCCTGCGCGTGGCACACGGTGAGTTCAAACCGGATTGTGTGAAAACAGGTAGCGCTGATACCAATGGTTCTTGCAACTTATCCTTTATATATCAGTATAATGGAACACGTAATCCAGCACACTACCGCCGAGTAAAGTATCTCAACACTATTGCATCGGACAACACCTCTAGCGGTGCTGAGCAATGGGCAAAAAACCAGGATGAGTTTTTCACGGTTCATAAGGTGATCAACTCAGGTTTGTATGATTTCCTGGTAGTTTCCATTGAGGGTGATATGGATCTATTGAATAATGCCGCTGATGTAAAAAATTATCTGCCGAAGGCTGAGGTTGCTCCATATTTCCAAGCCGGCGGCCATGTAGAGCCCCTGACTGTCTATGCGATTGTAGGTTCACAGAAAGATGCACTGTCTTGTAACGGCGGCTCCTGGGCTTATGGGACCAATGATTGTGACCCCTTTGACCCTAATACGATGAGCAATCTGCAAGATAGGTCAGCCAACATCATGGATGATTTGGCCAAACAGGGCAAGAGCATGAAGCTGTATATGGGGGATTGCTATGAAGCCAGTTCTGATCCCAAGAGCTCTGATCTCAGGTGCAGCGGTCCCTATTCCTGGATAGGTTGGGACTACCACCCGGATCTTTATCTTAGCCATCAGGCTAATTGGGGCCTGGTGACTGACTATGGTCTTCCTGCCGATTCCGGCCATGGAATAAAGGCTGTTGGACCCGGGGTGGCGCCTCCCCGCTCTTTCTTCGTGTATTGGGAAAACCCTAGGGGAGGCAATGTCGGTAAGGGCATATGCTCTGAGACCACGTCATACTACTATCAATGGGTGGGTCTCAAAGACAGCCAATGGGTGCCTGTCGATGATCTGACTCCTGAGCCGATCCTGGTGGAGGGCCAGCAGCCGAGTCCGAACACGCTGACCACTACTAATGGGACTCAAGGCACGGCTGATTCCTATTCGGCCTTCAATTTGCCTAAGCAGCCGAATAATTCCAATGAGATGTTTGCCACTGACAAGAACGGTCAGCCTATGCCCGCTCAGAATGCTGATGGCTCCATTGACTTCAAGAAGGCCAAGGAAGACCAGGATCTGGACGGCTATTTCAAGCTGGTTACCTGGCCTGTGACCAAGAACTTGAATGACACCGGCACCGTCAACAACTGCAATGTCAATCCCGAAGTATACAACCCCATGCGCAAGGGTCTCGCGGGCATCGATGATGGCATGTCTGACGCGAAGAAAGATGAGAACTTGACTGCAGGATGGACCATCGATACTGCATTCTATAAGTACGATGTGCCTCGTCCCGATGATCCGACGATCACCAACATCCAGAATGATACCGACGGTTCCTTGAATACCTCAGGAAGCGTCTATACCGGCAAGCTTGATCCGGTGGTCAGCGGTGAGTGCACTCCCTCCAAAAACAGTGCGCATCCGAATGTTGTGACGCTCTACGGTGAGGATCCCAGCAAACCCTTTAACGATGGTCAGGGTGCAAACAATGACGATCTTGTAAAATCCGCGGACACTTGGGGATTCAAGCTGGGCGAGGCTGAATGCAAGGCCGACACTGGCAGCAAACAAGGAGGCTCCTGGCAGATACAGGACACCAATAAGCAGTATCCGTCGCCGGATCCAGGCAATAAGTACAACGGTTACAGGCGCTATCACGCCTGGGTGACCGAAACAACCTCTGGGTTCGGCTTGACCTCCTTCTTCTCGAATATTGGGACGGCCTATTTTGTTTCAAAAGAAAACGTCCCGGACGCGAGCAAGTTCTCGGTTACGGTGCCTCATACCATCAACGGGACGCTGCCGGCCAATGTAGTAATCACCTTCAAGGGGACTGTTTCACCTATATATACGGCCTGGTCCTCGGGAGGGCTGGGGATGACGGATTCCAGGATGGCCGTTTCGATGAAGCAGAATGCTGCCTCGGATTGGACGGCCCTGGTGACCACTCCGGCCAACACCTTCCAGAGAGACGCGGCGGTCGGCACCGCGCCTTCCGTAACAGATTCCGCGACGGGTCTTACGCTGAATCTCACCAAGACGGCAGCTACCACCTGGTCCTGGTCGCTGAACATACCCGCTGACAAGTTCACCGGCTACAACGGCAGCGACGAGACGCAGACCTATGCCTTCCAGGTTGAGATGATCAACCCGATGAACATCCGTTCGGGCCCGGCTTCCATCGAACGGAAGGTTGACATGACGCCTACCACGCTGACCATTGATCGTCATGATGTCTTCCAGGTGGCCGGCAAGGCCGATAAGTATGTGGACGGCAACACGAAGGTTCCTGAGACCAAAGGGACCATGGTGCATGTGACCTGGCCTGACAATACCGGCACGGATGTGGCTGTGGGGGACCAGGGCATATGGCAGGCGGTTCCTCCTGAAGGGATGAAGCAGGGGGATGTCGCCGTCCAGGTGCTTTCCGATGATGCCGAGGGCCCTGATTCGCAGGGCAGGTTCCAAGGCGGGAACCAGTCGGCTTCGGTGTCGCAGGAGCTGGAGTTCCGGCCTTCGACATCCTCCCTGCCGCTGACCGGCGGCTGGCCGCTTTCCGTGCTCAAAATCCTGCTGCTGATAGCCCTTGGCCTGGTGGGCTTCGTGGCCTGCCTGAGGAACAAGCAGGAAAGTCGCCACTGACCCCGAAAGTATAAGCCAGGGCCCGTTCCCACCTCGAGGAATTAGGAGGTGAGGGCAGGTCCTGGTTTTTTTTTTAACTTCCATGCGGGTGCCAATACACTATTCGTGCCTACGGTGTGTCCTGTCGTTGCCAAAGGTGCTCGGTGAAAGAGCTGCTTGACAGCATCGAACAGTGAACCTTCTCATTACCAATCAGACGCTCTGTCAACCAATCCAGACCAGCCAGAGTCAAGACCGTGGACGGTCGCGAAACGCCGATTATAGAATAATTTATCTGAATCCCAAATAATGCTTCTAATTTCTGTACTCTTAGCTGCGTAGTAAAAAATGAAGCTGCTTTTTGTGCTCTATATACAGTTGGCTTAATTGGGGATAAGTCAAAAGCAAAGTCGATCTGGTCTAGAGCTTGATTTCATTGTGATTTTGGGGGGTATTGTATTGAAGCGTTTGCAGGAACGGGGCACCAAGCGTCCACAACATATGAAACGTCAGATCATCGCCGTTCTGGTAACCCTTCTGGCGACGTTGGCCATAGTGATTCCGCTTGGGCTGAGCGCTCTGTCAGCCAGTCAGGCCAATGCCGTCAACGGACAGGATGAAACAGCCAGCAGAAAACCCCTGCTCTATCGGATGTTGGCCTACAACGACAAGATCGATTCCTATCAGGATGAGCTGCGCATGGACTTCATTCTGCGCGTGAAACACAACGATTTCGACCCTTCTTGCGCCGATGCCTCCGGTGGTGTCGATACCAGGGGCGCTTGTAATTTGTCCTTTGTATATCCGTATCTTGGTTCGACAAATCAGTCATACTATCGGAGGGTTAAGTATCTGAACACTATAGCTTCAGCATCATCCTCGGGTCAGCCCTGGTCCGGAGCCTACAAGTGGGCACAAAATCAAGATGAGTACTTCACCGTACACACGATAATCAATTCTGGTTTATACGACTATTTGACCATTTCCATCGAGGGCGATTTGAATCTCAGGGATACTTCCAGCAATGTGTCAGATTATAAAGCTGGTGGTACTGATGAGCCTTTGAACGTCTTTGCGGTCGTTGGACAACAACAGGGGGCACTGTCTTGTGGCGGTATTTCGTGGGGCTGGGGTATTGCCGATTGTGGCACTTTTAAGCCTGACACGATGATTAACGCGCCTGATAGGACATCGAATATCACCTCATCCTTAACGGCGAACGGCAAGAACTTTAAGCTATATATGGGCGACTGCATGGGCAAGGGCGCCGATCTTCAGTGCAGCGGACCGTACTCTTGGATTGGGTGGAATGACCAGCCAGATCTCTATGGCGGGAATCAGGCTAATTGGGGCATGGTGACCGATTATGGTTTTCCTGCCTATTCTGACACCAGTGTTGGAAGTATCAATGGCACCAATCCGGGCACAGCCCCATCGCGGTCTTTCTTCACGTACTGGCTGAATCCGCGTGGCAGTACCATCTATAACCCTGATGGCATATGTTCCGAGACCAATTCCTATTATTACCAGTGGGTGGCTTTGAAGGACAGCGAGTGGGTGCCTGTTGATGAGTTGACACCTGAGCCGGTCCTGGTGACAGGCCAGCAGCCGTCTCCTAATTCGGTCACCACCACGGTAGGTAAGCAATATCAAGTCAGCAGGTATTCGGCTTTCAACGTGAGTCCAAAGGACCCAAGGTATCTCAATAACCCCGATGAGCTTTTTGCGACCGATAAGAACGGCAATCCGATGCCTGCCCAGAATTCGGACGGTTCCATCAATTTCAAAGAGGCCAAGGAGAAGCAGGATCTTGACGGCTACTTCAAATTTGTTACCTGGCCTGTGACCACGAATCGGGATGGCAGTGCTTGTACGGTCAGTTCTGAAGTGTAAAACCCTGATAAAAAGGGTCTCGTCGGTATACGTGACGGCATGAACAGTTCGGATATAGACCGAAATCTGTCTGCGGGTTGGACGATTAATACGGCGTTTTACAAGTATGATGTGCCCCGTCCTAACGATCCGACTATCACCAAGATCGAGAATGATGGGGATGCGGGTTTGGATGCTTCGGGGAGCGTGTATACGACCAAGCTTGATCCGGTGGTCAGTGGTGAGTGCACGCCTTCCAAGGATGCTGCGCGTCCCAACAAGGTTGTTCTCTACGGGGAGGATCCAGCCAATCCGATTGTGGGTGGGCAAGGTTCGAATGGCGGGGACCTGGTGAAAAGTTCGGACACGTGGGGGTTCAGACTTGGTGAGGCTGCGTGCGAGGTCGATCCCAAAAGCAAGCAGGGAGGGTCCTGGCAGATACAGGACACGAACAAGCAATACCAGTCTCCGGACCCGGGTAACAGGTACAGCGGGTATAGGCGGTACCATGCCTGGGTGGTCGAGTCTATCTCCGGGTTCGGTTTGACCTCCTTCTTCTCGAATATCGGGACGGCGTATTTCGTCTCGGGCGAGAACGTTCCGGATGCGAGCAAGTTCTCGGTCAGCGTGCCTCATACGGTAAACGGGAGCCTGCCCGCAGGTTCAGCAGTCACATTCAAGGGTGAAGTATCACCTACTTATCTCGCCTGGTCCTCGGGGGGTCTGGGGATGACGGATTCCAGGATGGCTGTTTCGATGAAGCAGAAGACTGCCTCAGACTGGACGCCCTTGGTGACCACTCCGGCCAACACTTTCCAGAGGGGTGCGGCGGTCAGCACGGTGTCTTCCGTCACGGATCCGACGACGGGCCTCACGCTTAGCCTGTCCAAGACGGCAGCGTCCACATGGTCCTGGACACTGAACATACCCGTCGGCAGATTCACCGGCTATAACGGGGGCGACGAAACACAGACGTTTGATTTCCGCGTTGAGATGGTTAATCCGATGAACATCCGCTCGGGTCCGGCATCCATTGAGCGGAAGGTCGACATTACGCCCACCATACTGTCCCTGGAGCGGTACGATGTCTTCCAGGTGGCGGGCAGGGCCTACAAGTATGTGGACGGGGATACGAAGGTTCCTGAGACCAAGGGGACTGTGGTGCATGTGACCTGGCCTGGCGGTGGCGGCACGGATGCTACTGTGGGGGACCAAGGCCTATGGCAGGCGGCTCCTCCTGAGGGGATCAACCAGGGTGAGTTCTCCGCTCAGGTGCTTTCCGATGATGCTGAGGGTGCTGACGCACAGGGCAGGTTCCAGGGAGGGAACCAGTCGGCTTCGGTGTCGCATGCGTTGGAGTTCCGGCCTTCCAATTCGGCTTTGCCTTTGACCGGCGGATGGCCGCTTTCGGTGTTCAGGATCCTACTGCTGTCGTCATTGGGGCTGGTCGGCTTCGTGGCATGTCTGAGGAACAAGCAGGAAAGCGGGCACTGACCTCGGAAGCATAAGCCGGGGCCCGTTCTCATCCTTCCAATTCCACGGAGATGAGGGCGAGCCCTGTTTTTTAATCCCCTGCCGCTGCCGCTGTCAAAGCAACATTTGCTCCTAATCCAGGTCGGTCGGAAGAAGAAAATATTTTACTTCTCGCCAGCCGTGTGCCGGGCCTACCAGGGGCAAGACCTGAACAGCCGCAAAACACCCTATCTGAATCCCGGATCACGCCTCTTATCTCAGTACGCTTTTGAGTCGTAATGACAAATGAAGGTGCATTGTTGTGCTCTACATTCAATTGGCTTAATTGGGGATGAGTCAAAAGCAGAGTTGATCTGCACTGGAGCATGATTTCATTGTGGTTTGGGGGGTATTGTATTGAAGCGTTTGCAGGAACGGAACAATAAGGGATCACTGCACGTGCGCCGTTCGATCATCGTCGTTCTGGTAACCCTTCTGGCGACACTGGCCATGGTTGTTCCGCTGGGGCTGAGCGCGCTTTCGGCTGGTCAGGCCAACGCCATTGATGGACAGGACGAGACGGCCAGCAGGAAGCCGCTGCTCTATAGGATGTTGGGATACAACAACAAGATTGATGCCTACCAGGATGAGCTGCGCATGGACTTCATCCTGCGGGTAAAACACAAGGAGTTCGACCCTTCCTGCGCCAATAGCACCGGTGGTGCCGATACCAGGGGCAGTTGCAATCTGGCCTTTGCCTATCAGTACAAGGGCTCAGAATATCCAGCATATTATCGCAGGATAAAGTATCTGAACACCATAGCTTCAGCGTCATCCTCGGATCAGCCCTGGTCCGGAGCCTACAAGTGGGCACAAAACCGAGATGAGTACTTCACTGTGCACACGATAATCAATTCCGGTTTGTATGATTATCTGACTGTTTCCATTGAGGGTGATCTGGCGCTTAAGAATTCTGCCGATGCGTCATATTATCAGCCTGGCGGGGCCAACGAGCCGGTGAATATCTACGCGGTTGTTGGACAGCAGAAAGGGGCACTATCCTGCCTTGTTCCTGGTAGTTCATGGAATTGGGTCGCAGGAATCAATGACTGTGCCACTTTTAACCCTGACACCATGATCAATGCGCCGGACAGGGTATCCAACATTACCTCAGCCTTAACGGCAAATGGCAAGAACTTCACCCTGTATATGCAGACATGCCAAGGCAAAGGCGCTGATCTTCAGTGCAGCGGCCCGTATTCTTGGGTAGGCTGGGATGGCAATCCTTTACTCTATGGAGGCAGTCAGTCCAACTGGGGCATGGTAACCGACTATGGTTTTCCTGATTACAATAGCCTTACTCTTGGGAAAATGCCGGGCTCTGATGCTGGCGTAGCTCCGCCCCGCTCTTTCTTTGCGTACTGGCTGAATGTGCGTGGCAGCACTATCTATAACCCTGATGGCATATGTTCTGAGACCAATTCGTACTATTATCAGTGGGTGGCTCTGAAGGATGGCCAGTGGGTGCCTGTTGATGAGCTGACCCCTGAGCCGGTCCTGGTGACAGGCCAGCAGCCGTCTCCTAATTCGTTGACTACCACGGTAGGCGCGGAAGTCCAAGCTAGTAGGTATTCGGCTTTCAACTTGCCCAAACAACCGACAAATCCCAATGAGATGTTTGCCACTGACAAGAACGGTCAGCCTATGCCTGCCCAGAATTCGGATGGCTCCATCAATTTCAAGGAGGCTAAGGCCAAGCAGGGTCTTGATGGCTATTTCAAGATGGTCACCTGGCCTGTTACGACCAATCGGGACGGCAGCACTTGTACCGTCAGCCCTGAAGTATACAACCCTGATAAGAAGGGTCTCGTCGGGATACACGACGGCATGAACAGCTCGGATGTAGAACGGAATATTTCTGCGGGTTGGACGATCAACAGTGCCTTCTATAAGTATGATGTGCCTCGCCCCAAGGATCCGACGATCACCAACATCCAGAATGATGCAGATGGCAGCTTGGATGCTTCGGGCAGCGTGTATACGTCGAAGCTTGATCCAGTAATCAGTGGTGAGTGCACGCCCTCCAAGGATGCTGCGCATCCAAACAAAGTTGTTCTTTACGGCGAGGATCCCGCCAATCCCATCAGTGACGCGCAGAGCCAGAACGGCGGAGACTTAGTGAAGACCGTAGACACGTGGGGGTTCAGGCTTGGTGAAGTTGAGTGCAAGGTCGATCCCAAGAGCAAACAGGGAGGATCCTGGCAGATACAGGACACCAATAAGCAGTATCCGTCGCCGGATCCAGGCAACAAGTACGACGGGTACCGACGGTATCATGCCTGGGTGATCGAGTCCACATCCGGGTTCGGTCTGACCTCGTTCTTCTCGAATGTCGGGACGGCCTATTTCGTCTCAGGCGAAAACGTCCCGGATGCGAGCAAGTTCTCGGTCACGGTGCCCCATACGGTCAACGGGAGCCTGCCGACGGGTTCGATGGTCACGTTCAAGGGTGTGGCATCTCCTGTGTACACGGCCTGGTCGTCGGGGAAATTGGGGATGACTGATTCGAAGATGGCCATTTCCATGAAGCAGAATGTTGCCTCCGATTGGACCAGCTTGGTAACTACTCCGGCCAATACTTTCCAGAGGGATGCAGCAGCCGGCACCACGTCTTCCGTCGAGGATTCCACGACGGGCCTCACGCTGAATCTTACAAAGGCGGCGGATTCCACCTGGTCCTGGTCGCTGAACATCCCTGCCGGTAAGTTCGCTGGCTACGACGGCAGCGACGAGACGCAGACCTATACTTTCCAAGTTGAGATGATCAACCCGATGAACGTTCGTTCAAGGCCTGCGTCCATCGAGCGGAAGGTCGACATGACACCCACGGCGTTGACCTTGGAGCGGTATGACGTTTTCCAAGTGGCGGGCAAGGCCTACAAGTACGTGGACGGGAATAGGAAGGTTCCTGAGACCAAAGGGACTGTGGTGCATGTGACCTGGCCCGGCGGCAGCGGCACGGATGTCGTTGTGGGGGACCAGGGTTCATGGCAGGCGGTTCCTCCCGAGGGGATCAACCAGGGTAAGTTCTCTGCCCAGGTGCTTTCCGATGATGCTGAGGGTGCTGACGCGCAGGGCAGGTTCCAGGGAGGGAACCAGTCGGCCCCGGTGTCGCATGCGCTGGAGTTCCGGCCTTCGACATCCTCCCTGCCGCTGACCGGCGGCTGGCCGCTGTCCGTGCTCAGGATCCTGCTGCTGATAGCCCTTGGCCTGGTCGGCTTTGTGGCCTGCCTGGGGAACAGGCAGGAGAGCCGCCACTGATCCCGAAAGTATAAGCCAGGACCCGCACTCATCTTTTCATTCCATGAAGGTGAGCACGGGCCCTGTTTTTTAAATTCCTGTACTGCTGCCATTGCCGGAGCAGTATTCGCAACCAATTTGGACCGGACTGAGGGAAGACAGCATATTGCTTCTCGTCGGCTGGTTGCCGGGCCTGTCAGGGTCAAGAACTTGAATGGCTGCAAAACACCCGATTTGAATCCCAGATATTGCCCTTAATTTCTGTAGCCTTGAAAAGGCAAAGAAAAATTTAGATGCATTGTTGTGCTCTATGCGCAGTTGCCTTAATTGGGGGTAAGTCAAAAGCAGAGTTGATCTGTTCTAGAGCATGATTTTATTGTGATTTGGGGGGTATTGTATTGAAGCGTTTGCAAGAACGGGGCGCTAAGGGTTCACAAGGTGTGAGCCGTCCGATAATTGCCGTTCTGGTAACCCTTCTGGCGACCCTGGCCATGGTTGTTCCGCTAGGGCTGAGCGCGCTTTCGGCTGGTCAGGCCAATGCCATCGATGAGCAGGATGAGACGGCCAGCAGGAAGCCTCTGCTCTATAGGATGTTGGGCTACAACAACAAGCTTGATTCCTATCAGGATGAGCTGCGCATGGACTTTATCCTGCGCGTGAAGCACAACGAGTTCGACCCCTCTTGCGCCGATGCTACCAACGGTGCCGACACCAAGGGCAGTTGTAATCTGGCCTTTGTCTATCAGTACAAGGGGTCAGATGACACTTCCTTTTATCGCAGAATAAAGTATCTGAACACCATAGCTTCAGCATCATCCTCGGATCAGCCCTGGTCCGGAGCATATAAGTGGGCACAAAATCAAGATGAGTATTTCACCGTGCACACGATAATCAATTCCGGTCTATATGATTATCTGACCGTTTCCATCGAGGGTGATCTGGCCCTTAAGAATTCTGCTGATGCGTCATACTATCAGCCTGGTGGTGCCAGCGAGCCGGTGAATATATACGCAGTTGTTGGCAAACAGGGCGACGCACTATCTTGTCTTCGTCCAGGTAGTTCATGGAGTTGGAGCTCTGGAATCGATAATTGTCGCAATTTTAACCCTGACACCATGATTAATGCGCCGGACAGGGTATCCAACATTACCTCAGCCTTAACGGCAGATGGCAAGGATTTCACCTTGTATATGCAGACATGCCTGGGCAAGGGCGCTGATCTTCAGTGCAGCGGCCCGTATTCTTGGGTAGGCTGGAACAGCAACCCAAATCTCTATGGTGGCAATCAGGCTAATTGGGGCATGGTAACCGACTATGGTTTTCCTGACTATAAGAGCACTGCTACTGGGGCAATCGCCGGCACTGCTCCAGGAACAGCCCCGGCACGGTCCTTCTTCGTGTATTGGTTGAATGTGCGTGGCAGTACAAGTGATAATCCTGATGGCATATGTTCTGAAACTAATTCCTATTACTATCAATGGGTGGCTTTGAAGGATAGCGAGTGGGTGCCTGTTGATGAGTTGACTCCTGAGCCGGTCCTGGTAACAGGCCAGCAGCCGTCTCCCAATTCGGTCACCACCACGGTTAGCAAGGCAGCCCAAGTCAGTAGGTATTCGGCTTTCAACTTGCCTCAACAAGCGGATAATCCCAATGAGATGTTTGCCACTGACAAGAACGGCAATCCTATGCCTGCCCAGAAAGCTGACGGCGGGATTGATTTCAAGGAGGCCAAGGCCAAGCAGGATCTTGATGGCTATTTCAAGATGGTCACCTGGCCAGTCACCACGAATCGGGACGGCAGCGCTTGTACCGTCAGCCCTGAGGTATACAACCCTGATCAAAAAGGTCTCGTCGGGATACGTGACGGCATGGACAGCTCGGATATAGAACGAAATATTTCTGCGGGCTGGACGATCAATAGTGCCTTCTATCAGTATGATGTGCCTCGTCCTGATGATCCGACGATCACGAAGATTGAGAACGATGCCGACAGTGCTCTCGATTCTTCGGGGAGCGTGTATACGTCGAAGCTTGATCCGGTGGTCAGTGGTGAGTGCACGCCCTCCAAGGATGCTGCGCGTCCCAACAAGGTTGTTCTCTATGGCGAGGATCCTGCCAATCCGATTGCGGGTGGGCAGCGTTCGAATGGCGGGGACCTGGTGAAAGCCGCGGACACGTGGGGGTTCAGGCTGGGCGAGACTGTCTGCAAGGTCGATCCCAAGAGCAAGCAGGGAGGGTCCTGGCAGATACAGGACACCAATAAGCAGTATCCTTCACCGGACCCAGGCAACAAGTACAGCGGCTACAGGCGGTACCATGCCTGGGTGATCGAGTCTATCTCCGGGTTCGGTCTGACCTCCTTCTTCTCGAACGTTGGGACGGCCTATTTCGTCTCCGAGGAGAACACACCGGATGCGAGCAAACTCGCGGTCACTGTGCCTCATACCGTCAACGGGAGCCTGCCGGCGGATTCAGTTGTTGTGTTCAATGGCGAGGCGTCTCCTGTATATACGGCCTGGACCTCAGGAGAGCTGGGGATGACGGATTCCAGTATGGCTGTTTCCATGAAGCAGAAGACCGCCTCGGACTGGACGCCCTTGCTGACCACTCCGGCCAACACCTTCCAAAGGGATGCAGCAGCCGGCACCACGTCTTCCGTGGAAGATTCTGCGACGGGCCTCACGCTGGGCCTGAACAAGACAACGGCATCCACATGGTCCTGGACGCTGAATATACCCGCTGACAGGTTCAGCGGCTACGACGGCAGCGACGAGAAGCAAATGTATGATTTCCGCGTTGAAATGGTTAACCCGACGAGCAGCCGGTCAGAGCCGGCGTCCATTGAGCGGAAGGTCGACATGACGCCGACTACTCTGGTCCTGGAGCGGTATGACGTCTTCCAGGTGGCGGGCAAAGCCTACAAGTACGTGGACGGTGATACAAAGGTTCCCGAGACCAAGGGCACCGTGGTGCATGTGACCTGGCCCGGCGGCAGCGGCACAAATGCGGTTGTGGGGGATCATGGTTCATGGCAGGCGGTTCCTCCCGAGGGGATCAACCAGGGTAAGTTCTCTGCCCAGGTGCATTCCGACGATGCCGAAGGTGCTGACGCCCAGGGCAGGTTCCAGGGCGGAAACCAGTCAGCTTCGGTATCTCACGCGCTGGAGTTCCGGCCTTCCAACTCGGCTTTGCCTTTGACCGGCGGATGGCCGCTTTCGGTGCTCAAGATCATGCTGCTGATAGCCCTTGGCCTGGCCGGCTTCGTGGCCTGCCTGAGAAACAGGCAGGAGAGCCGCCACTGATCCCGAAAGTATAAGCCAGGGCCCGCCCCCACCTCATGAAGTTGAAAGGCTGGGTGGGGAGGGGGTTCTGCCGTTGTTCAACCGACCCCCATCCCACCAATGCAGACTGTGTTTAGTCAAGACTCTGGACGGTCACGAAACACCCTTGTTTGAATCCCAGATCACGCTTTCAGTCTCGGTACTCTTAAAGCATGTAAAAGGGAAAAAGAAGATGTCATAAGTGAAGATGCAGTACTTGTGCTCTAGGGTTTCGTGGTCTGCACTGGCGACAAATCAAGTGTGCAGTCCATCTGACCCTGAAGATGGTCGCATAGTGGTGTGGGGGGTAGCGTGTTGAACCGATTGCATGAAAGGGGCAATAAGGGTCCACGGCATGTGGATCGCCCTATAGTCGCTGTTTTGATTACTCTTCTGGCGACCCTGGCCATGGTTGTTCCGCTAGGGCTGAGCGCTTTGTCGGCCAGTCAGGCCAATGCCATTAATGGGCAAGATGAGACGGCAAGCCGGAAGCCGCTACTCTATAAGATGTTGGCCTACAACGACAAGATTGATTCCTACCAGGATGAGCTGCGTATGGACTTCATTCTGCGCGTGAGACACAACGATTTCGATCCGCAATGCGTGCCGATGCGTGATACTTCTCCTTATGATTCAGTAAACTGCAATTTGTCTTTCGCATATCAGTTTGAAGGAGCACAAAATCCGTCCCACTATCGCAGGATACGGTATCTGAATACTATTTCGACAAACCCTAACGACCCTACTGGCGGTGCTCAGCAATGGGCGGAAAACGAGGACGAGTTCTTTACGGTTCATAAAGTAATCAACTCTGGTTTATATGATTTTCTTGCTGTATCCATAGAAGGTGATTTGTCCTATATGGATACCTCCAATGATCCGAAATATTACGTCACTGGCGGTTATCCGGAACCTTTGAACGTCTACGCAATCGTTGGTCAGCAAAACAATACGTTGTTGTGCGGAAGTTCCCCATGGACTTCTCCATGGGACTACACTACGAATGACTGCACCTTCGATCCCAGCACTATCAGTAGTAATGTGCAAGACAGAGTTGCCAATATCACTGCAGACCAGGGTAAGGGCATCAAGTTGTATATGGGCACCTGCCTAGGTGATAGTCCGCATCCGAAGTGCAGCGGGCCTGGTTCCTGGGTTGGCTGGAACAACAATCCCCTTCTCTATGGCGGTCACCAGGCCAATTGGGGCATGGTAACGGATTATGGATTTCCTATAGGAGATAAGCCGGTTCCAGGAGTGGCGCCCCCCAAATCCTTCTTTGTGTATTGGTTCAATTTGCGTGGAAATAACAGCGCAGGTGGAATATGCTCCACGACCAACTCTTATTACTACCAATGGGTAGGACAGAAGGATAGCCAATGGGTTCCTGTCGATGCGTTGACGCCTAAACCGGTGCTAGTAACAGGTCAGAAGCCAGCCGTGAATGGCTTGACCAGTTCCTGGGGTCTTCAATATCAGGTCAATGACAACACTGCGTACAATCTGCCAACAAGTTCGGGCAATTCGAACGAATTGTATGCAACTGATAAGAATGGGAACCCCATGCCCGCCCAGTTGCCTGACGGTTCAATCGACTTCAAGAAAGCTCAAGAGTATCAGCAGCTCGATGGTTATTTCAAATTAGTTACTTGGCCTGTCACTACTAATGACGATGGCACCCAGTGCAAGCCGACGGCAAGCACTCCTGAAGTCACCACTAAGATATATGACCCGCAACAGGATGGTCTTGTTGGGATAACAGACGACATGCCTGCAGCTCAGAAAAACACGAATTTGGACGCGGGATGGGCTATCGATACTGCATTCTATAAGTACGATGTGCCTCGTCCTGATGATCCGACGATCACCAACATCCAGAATGATACTGACGGTTCCTTGAATGCCTCAGGAAGCGTCTATACCGGCAATCTTGATCCTGTGGTCAGCGGTGAGTGCACTCCCTCCAAAGATGACACACATCCCAACACGGTTACCTTGTTCGGGGAGGATCCTGGCAATCCCTTCAAGGAGGGGCAGAACAAGAGCAGTGACGATCTGGTGAAAAGCTCGGACTCCTGGGGGTTCAAGCTGGGAGAGACCGTATGCAGGGTCGATCCCAAGAGCAAACAGGGAGGGTCCTGGCAGATACAGGACACCAATAAACAGTATCCGTCGCCGGATCCGGGCAACAAGTACAACGGTTACAGGCGCTACCATGCCTGGGTGACTGAGTCCGCCTCCGGGTTCGGCCTGACCTCCTTCTTCTCGAACATAGGCACAGCCTATTTCGTCTCCAACGAGAATGCTCCGGATGGCAAGCTCTCTGTCACAGTGCCCCATACGAAAAATGGGATTCTGCCGGCAAACTCGGTCGTCACCGTCAAAGGGACTGTTTCACCTATATATACGGCCTGGTCCTCGGGAGGACTGGGGATGACTGATTCCAGGATGGCCGTTTCCATGAAGCAGAACACTGCTTCGGATTGGACGCCCTTGCTGACCACTCCGGCCAACACCTTCCAGCGGGATGCAGCAGCCGGCACCAAGTCTTCCGCCACGAATCCGACATCGGGCTCTGTGCTCAATATTGTCAAGACGACGGCTTCCACCTGGTCCTGGACCTTGAACATACCAGCTGACAAGTTCACCGGCTACAACGGTGACGACGAGACAGAGAAATATACCTTCCAGGTCAAGATGATCAACCCTCTGAATGTCCCTTCGGATCCGGCTTCCATCAACCGGACGGTCGACATGACGCCAACTACTCTGACCCTGCAGCGGTACGATGTCTTCCAAGTGGCGGGCAAGGCCTATAAGTATGTCAACGGCAACACTAAGGTTCCTGAGACCAAAGGCACCATGGTCCATATAACCTGGCCCGGCAATGGCAGCACCGATGTCGCCGTGGGAGACCAGGGTTCGTGGCAGGTGACTCCGCCTGAGGGCATCAATCAGGGAAAATTCACCGCTCAGGTTGCCTCCGATGATGCTGAAAGCAGTGATCCTCAAAGCGGCAACTTCCAGGGAGGAAACGAGTCGGCTGCGGTGTCGCATGGGCTGGAATTCCGGCCCTCCACCTCATCCCTGCCCTTCGCCGGAGGATGGCCGCTTTCCGTGCTCAAGATCCTGTTGATGTTGATACTGGGTCTGGCTGGCTTTGTGGCCTGCCTGAGGAACAGGCAGGAAAGCCGATACTGATTTCGGCTGCATAAGGCAGGGCCTGCGCTCACCTCCGTGGAATTCGGGGGATGAGAGCAGGCCCTGTTCGTGTTTCCTGCCTGTGCGCGAGACGGGACTCGAGTCTAGATGTTTAAAGGGCGGCTGGTGAGAGAACCGCTTGACAGAATCGAACTGTCGACCTTTCCATGACAAAGTGGCCTCCACCCACATCCCAGACCAGCCCCATGAAGACCGTAAACGGTCGCGAAAACTGTTCGCGAAACACGCTATATGAATCCCAGATCATGCTTGCAATTTCAGTGTTCGTAAAGCGCGTAAAGAAAAAGTGATGATGCTATTTTATTATCTCTATGATAGGGTCGAAGCTATTGGGGACAAGTTAAAAGCAAAGTAGAGCCGCTCTAAGGAATAATTATATCTTGGTTTGGGGGTATGGTATTGAAGCGATTGCAAGAACGGAGCGCCAAGGGTCCGCAGCATGTCAGCCGACAGATCATCGCCGTTCTGGTAACCCTTCTGGCGACGCTGGCCATGGTTGTTCCGCTTGGGCTGAGCGCCCTTTCGGCCAATCGGGCCAATGCCGTTGATGAACAGGACGAAACGGCCAGTAGAACACCGAAGCTCTATAGGATGATGGCCTTCAACGACAGGATCGATGCCTACCAGGATGAGCTGCGCATGGACTTCATCCTGCGCGTGAAGCACAATGAGTTTAAGCCGGATTGTGTTGGTGTTGGTGGAACTGACACCAAAAATCCGTCACAATGCAATCTATCCTTCATCTATCAGTATGTTGGTTCTGACAACCCTGGCTATTACAGACGCGTGCGGTATATGAACACTATAACTCCAGATGATTACGTAGACAGCAATAAAAATGCCAATGCTTATGATGGGGCCTTAGCCTGGGCTAGGAATCAGGATGAGTTCTTCACCGTTCACAAGATAATCAATTCTGGTTTGTATGACTACCTGACCATATCCATTGAGGGTGACATGAATATCGCAGATTCGTCTTCTGATCCTGCAAAATTTGCGGTTGGTGGTCACCCTGAGCCCTTGAATGTCTTTGCCATCGTTGGTGACCAGAATAAGGCCCTGTCTTGCGGTAGTTCTTCGTGGTCTTGGACTACCGATAATTGCACAAATTTTGATCCTGCTTCCATGAGTGATTTACAGGCTCAGGACAGATATTCAAATATCACGGCAAGCCTGTCCAAGGACAAACAGATGAAGGTGTATATGGGTTACTGCTTGGACAGCAAAGCAGATATGAAGTGCAGCGGCCCGTATTCTTGGGTCGGTTGGGACTACAATCCAAATCTCTACCAAAACAATCAGGCTAATTGGGGCATGGTAACCGACTATGGTTTTCCTGAATATAGGAACACTTCCACTACTGGGCTAATCAATGCCACTGTTCCGGGCACAGCCCCGGCACGGTCTTTCTTCGTGTACTGGCTGAATCCGCGTGGCAGTACAAGTAATAATCCTGATGGCATATGTTCTGAGACCAATTCGTATTATTACCAGTGGGTGGCTCTGAAGGATAGCGAGTGGGTGCCTGTTGATGAGCTGACTCCTGAGCCGGTCCTGGTGACAGGCCAGCAGCCGTCTCCCAATACGGCGACTACCACGACCAGCAAGGCAGCCCAAGTCAGGCAGTATTCCGCTTTCAACGTGAGTCCAAAGGATCCGAGATATCTCGACAACCCCAACGTGCTTTTTGCCACTGATAAGGATGGCAATCCTATGCCTGCTCAGAAGGATGATGGCGGGATTGATTTCAAGGAGGCCAAGGAGAAGCAGGGTCTTGACGGCTATTTCAAGATGGTCACTTGGCCTGTTACTACGAATCGGGACGGCAGTGCTTGTACCGTCAGTCCTGAAGTGTACAACCCTAAGAGCGCTGGTCTTGTGGGAATCGATGATAACATGTCCGCCGCGCAGAGGGATACGAATATCTCTGCGGGTTGGACGATTAATACAGCGTTTTATAAGTATGATGTGCCTCGTCCTGATGATCCGACGATCACCAAGATCGAGAATGGTGCGGATGCCGACTTGGATGCTTCTGGGAGCGTGTATACGACCAAACTTGATCCGGTAATCAGCGGTGAGTGCACGCCCTCAAAGGATGCTGCGCGTCCCAACAAGGTCACTCTCTACGGGGAGGATCCCAACAATCCCATTGTGGAGGGGCAGGGTGCAAATGGCGATGACCTGGTGAAAAGCTCGGATACGTGGGGATTCAGGCTGGGCGAGGCTGCCTGCGAGGTCGACACTAGCAGCAAACAGGGGGGTTCCTGGCGCATACAGGACACGAACAAGCTGTATTCGTCGCCGGATCCGGGTAACAGGTACAGCGGCTACAGGCGTTATCATGCCTGGGTAACTGAGTCTATCTCCGGGTTCGGCCTGACCTCATTCTTCTCGAATATCGGCACGGCTTATTTCGTCTCAGGCGAGAACGTCCCGGATGCGAGCAAGTTCTCGGTCACGGTGCCCCATACGGTAAACGGGAGCCTGCCGGCGGATTCGGTGGTCACATTCAAGGGTGAAGTATCACCTACTTATCTCGCCTGGTCCTCGGGAGGGCTGGGGATGACGGATTCCAGGATGGCTGTTTCCATGAAGCAGAAGACCGCCTCGGATTGGACGCCCCTGGTGACCACCTCGGCTAACACCTTCCAGAGGGACGCGGCGGTCGGCACCGTGTCTTCCGCCACGGATTCCACCTCGGGCCTTACGCTGAATCTCACCAAGACGGCAGCTACCACCTGGTCCTGGTCGCTGAACATTCCCGCTGACAAGTTCACCGGCTACAACGGCAGCGACGAGACGCAGACCTATGCCTTCCAGGTTGAGATGATCAACCCGATGAACATCCGCTCGGGCCCGGCTTCCATCGAACGGAAGGTCGACATGACGCCTACCACGCTGACCATTGACCGCCATGACGTCTTCCAAGTGGCCGGCAAGGCCTATAAGTATGTGGACGGCAACACGAAGGTTCCTGAGACCAAAGGGACCATGGTGCATGTGACCTGGCCTGACAATACCGGCACGGATGTGGCTGTGGGGGACCAGGGCATATGGCAGGCGGTTCCTCCTGAAGGGATGAAGCAGGGGGATGTCGCCGTCCAGGTGCTTTCCGATGATGCCGAGGGCCCTGATTCGCAGGGCAGGTTCCAAGGCGGGAACCAGTCGGCTTCGGTGTCGCAGGAGCTGGAGTTCCGGCCTTCGACATCCTCCCTGCCGCTTACCGGCGGCTGGCCGCTTTCCGTGCTCAAAATCCTGCTGCTGATAGCCCTAGGTCTGGTGGGCTTCGTGGCCTGCCTGAGGAACAAGCAGGAAAGCCGCCACTGATCCCAGCAGGATCAGACAGGGCCTGTTCTTGCAGGCCCTGTTCTTAATACCCGTGCGCGAGATGGGACTCGAACCCACACGTCCGAAGACACAGGAACCTAAATCCTGCGCGGCTACCATTACGCCACTCGCGCGTACGACATACCCTGCCGTTGAAAGGGCAGCTGGTGGAAGAGCCACTTGACAGAATCGAACTGTCGACCTTCTCATTACGAGTGAGACGCTCTGCCAACTGAGCTAAAGTGGCCTTAGCCTCCCGTCCGGATCTGCCGGAAGAAGACAACATGCTACATCATACTGGATGCGCGCGATAAAAACGCTTTGGGTTTCGGGCCGAGGGTGTACAAGCTTCTTGACACAATGGAGGTATGGATCTCAATGATTTCTATGCCGTCATTCCGGCTGGTGGTGTGGGTACCCGGCTCTGGCCATTGAGCCGTCAGGACCGGCCCAAGTTTCTCTATGATCTGTTGGGGTCAGGCAGAACCATGATCCAGGGTACCTTTGACCGGCTGGCCGGTATTTGCGGGGCCGATCATGTGGTTGTCTCCACTGGCCAGCGGCATGTGGATCAGGTGCGTCAGCAGCTTCCGGATCTGGCTGAGGACGCGCTTTTCGCCGAGCCTGTTCCCCGCGATTCCACGGCGGCTATAGCCCTGGCGACTGCCGTGCTGGCCCAGCGGCATGGCGGGGAAATCATCGTGGGCTCCTTCGCTGCCGACCACGTTATCCGCGACGACAAAGCGTTCGCAGCCTCGGTGGGGCAGGCGGTGGCAGCGGCCCGGGCCGGTTATGTGACCACCATCGGCATCGCCGCCTCTCGTCCCTCCACCGCCTTCGGCTACATCCACCAGGGTCCCTCCCTGGCCGATCGCATTCCCGGCGCCCCGGATGCCCACCTGGTCAGCGAATTCGTCGAGAAGCCGGATGCCTCTACAGCCCAGGCCTACCTGTCTACAGGGGAGTACCGATGGAACGCCGGCATGTTCGTCATGCAAGCGCAGGTGCTCCTGGACTGCCTGCGTCGTTACAAGCCTGAGCTCCACGCCGCGATCATGGCCATTGCCCAGGTCTGGGACCAGGGCGGGCAGGCCCGCAGCCAGGCCATGGAGGAGCACTGGCCGGGCATCGAGAAGATCGCCTTCGACTATGCCGTAGCCGAGCCCCTATCGGCGGCTGGTGGCGTTGCGGTGGTTCCAGGGGGCTTCGATTGGGATGACATCGGTGACTTCAATTCAGTGGCGGGCCTGCTCCCGTCGTCCAACAGGCGCAACATCAAGATCCTTGGGGATGCCGACCGGGTCATGTATTTGGATTCAGCCGGAGACATGGTCGTGCCCGGCTCGGAACGCACGGTTGCTCTTCTGGGCGTGGATGACATGATCGTCGTCGACACTCCCGATGCTCTCCTGGTGGCTCCTAGGGCCCGCAGTCAGGAAGTCAAGGACATGGTGGCCAAGCTGGCCCAGTACGGCTGTGACGACATACTCTGACAGCGATCCGGCTCCGTTAAGAAAATTGACTGATTTTGTTGTCTTCTGTCTGCTTTTGTGAGTAGTTTGGGTTACAGAACCGGGTGCTCGGTAGACCGGGCATCACCTCATGAAAGGACCCGAACAACCATGGCCATCAATCCTCCAGTGGACGCTACCAGCACCAAGGCCTGGGCGGCCTTGCACCAGCACTTCGACGACATGCAGCGCCAGGGGATCGATCTGCGCGCATGGTTCGCCGAGGATCCGCAGCGCACCGAAAAGCTCAGCTTCGAGCTGGGTGATCTCTATATCGATCTGTCCAAGAACTTGATTCAGCCTGAGACCCTGTCCCTGCTGGCCCAGCTGGGCCGCGAGGTCGGCCTTGAGGAGCGGATCGAGGCCATGTTCAACGGCGAGCACATCAACAACACCGAGGACAGGGCCGTTCTGCACACAGCCCTGCGCCGTCCCGAGGAGGATCGCGGCCGACTGATCGTGGACGGCCAGGATGTGGTGGGCGATGTCCGCGACACCCTCAAGCGCATCTATGCCTTTGCCGACCAGGTCCGCTCGGGAAGCTGGACCGGTCTGACTGGCAAGCGGATCACCACCGTGGTCAACATCGGCATCGGCGGTTCCGACCTTGGTCCGGTCATGGCCTACGAGGCTCTGAAGCCCTATGCGGATGCCGGCATCAGCGCCCGCTATATCTCCAACATTGACCCCAACGACCTGGCCGAGAAGACGCGCGATCTGGACCCGGAGACCACGCTCTTCATCATCGTCTCCAAGACCTTCACCACCCTGGAGACCCTGACCAACGCCCGCCAGGCCCGTGCCTGGCTTCTGAAGAGCCTGGGGGAGCGTGGCCTGCTGTCCAAGGACGGCGAGGACCTCTCGGCCGAGGCCATCCGTCGGCACTTCATCGCCGTCTCGACCGCCCTGGACAAGGTGCGCGACTTCGGCATCGATCCTGACAACGTCTTCGGCTTCTGGAACTGGGTCGGCGGCCGGTACTCGGTGGACTCCGCCGTGGGCACCTCCCTGGCCATCACCATCGGCCCCGAGCGCTTTGAGGAGTTCCTCAAGGGCTTCAACACCGTTGATCGCTACTTCCGCGCCACTCCTCTGGATCGGAACGTAGTTGCCCTGATGGGTCTGCTCAACGTCTGGTACGTCAACTTCTTCGGCGCCCACTCCCACGCCGTGCTGCCCTATGACCAGTACCTGCACCGCTTCCCGGCCTACCTGCAGCAGCTGACCATGGAGTCCAACGGCAAGTCCGTGCGCTGGGACGGCACCCCGGTGACCAGCCTGACCGGCGAAATCTTCTGGGGGGAGCCCGGCACCAATGGCCAGCATGCCTTCTACCAGCTGATCCACCAGGGCACCCGCCTGATTCCCGCTGACTTCATCGCCTTCGCCAACACTCCCAACCCGGCCAAGGACGGCGACCAGGACGTGCATGAGCTCTTCCTGGCCAACTTCCTGGCCCAGACCAAGGCATTGGCCTTCGGCAAGACCGCCGACGAGGTCCGCGCCGAGGGCACTCCGGAGGCCATCGTCCCTGCCCGTGTCTTCACCGGCAACCGGCCCACCACCTCCATCTTCGGCGATGCGCTGACCCCGGCAGCCCTGGGCGAGCTGATTGCCCTCTACGAGCACATCACGCTGACCGAGGGCACGGTCTGGGGCATTGATTCCTTCGACCAGTGGGGCGTTGAGCTGGGCAAGAAGCTGGCTCGCGAGATCACCCCGGCCATCTCCCGGGATGACCAGGCGCTGGCCGAGCAGGATCAGTCCACTAAGTCCCTGATTGCCTTCTACCGGGCTCACCGCCGCTAATGTCCAGCCGGGCCCTTGCAGGTCCGGCTCGTGGTATATTATTGGACAGTTGTTTGCCGGAAGGGCAGCTGCCGCATGGGCTCCCTTCCTTTCAGGTCCAGCCGGATGCTCCGGCGGATCGGCACCCCCGACGGCAGACCGTCGGGTTCCGTCCAGGATCGCCTCCTTTGGTGGTTGCGGTCCATGTCATGGGTCGATGTGCGGCGGCCATGGAGGAACAGCATGAACGCGATTCAGGAATTTGACGCCAGCCACATGAAGCCTGCGGAGCAGATCCCCGACTTCCGTCCCGGCGATACCGTCGAGGTCAACGTCAACATCACTGAGGGCAACAACTCCCGTATCCAGGCTTTCACGGGCGTGGTGATTGCCCGTCAGGGCTCCGGCGTACGCGAGACCATTCTGGTGCGCAAGGTCAGCTTCGGCGTGGGCGTCGAGCGTCGCTTCCCTCTGCACTCCCCGCAGATTGACTCCATCAAGGTGCTGCGCCACGGCCGTGTCCGCCGCGCCAAGCTCTACTACCTGCGTGGGCTGCACGGCAAGGCCGCCCGCATTGTCGAGCGTCGCGACAACAAGGCCGAGTCCAACAAGTAGGATTCAGCCAGGGCGACCCAGTCCAGGCCTGGCCGCTAACACCCGGGATGTAATGCTCCCGGGTTTTTCCATGCTTGGGTGTGTACGCTATGAGGCATGCGGAACCTTTTTGCGTGTGGGTTCCGGCGGATGACAAGGAGTGGATATGGCCCTTCGGGATGAGGAAGCAACCTCGTCGGGACTCTGGTACCCGGACGGCAGGCAGGCCACCTCAGCCCCGGTGCCGCCCCGTCATGCCTTCGACCGCCCGGGTGGGCGCGGCTCCACCAAGGGCAGTCACCCGCGGCTGGGCGAACGCGGTTTTCTGCCTGAGTTTTTGTTCGAGCTGGTTGCCTTGCTGGCCGTCGTCGCCATCCTGCGCATATTTTTGTTCAGCATCTACGTCATCCCCTCCGGTTCCATGGAGAACACCCTTGGCATCGGAGACAGAATCCTGACCACTCACCGGCTGACCAGATCCATGATGGCTCCCCGCCGAGGGGATGTGGTGGTTTTCACTGATCCTGCCAACTGGCTAGGCGAAGAGTCCACACCCAGCTTCCGCGGCAGTCACCTGGTCAAGCGCCTGATCGGCATGCCCGGCGACACAGTGGCCTGCAAGGGTCATGGCGCCCCAGTCACCGTCAACGGCGTCGCCTTGGATGAGAGCTCCTACCTGCGCCCAGGAGTGGAGCCCAGCTCCTTTGCCTTCAAGGTCAAGGTAGACCCTGGGTACGTCTTCGTTATGGGTGACAACCGTTCCAACTCCGCCGATTCCCGCCTGCACAAGGACGACGGCCACAATGGCCTGGTCCCCATGGACAACATCAAGGGCACCGCACTGCTGACCTATTACCCGGTGGGCAGCTGGAAGCTGCTCAACAACCAGCACAAGGTCTTCGACTCCGTGCCCGAGCCAACGCAGGACTGAACCGGCTGTGAGGCGGATCCTACCGACCCTGGCCACCGAGGCTGCCTTGGCTGACCAGGGAGCCGAGTATGTGCTGGGCCTGGATGAGGTCGGCCGCGGAGCCTTGGCAGGTCCGGCCATGGTCGGCGTGGTGGCGGTCCGGTCCGCCGACCTGCCTCATCTGAAGATCCCTGACGGGGTGGCTGATTCCAAGATGCTGACCCCTGCGCGTCGACTGGCCATGTACCGTGACCTGGAGGACTGGGCTGCCGGTTGGGCGGTGGGGGCCTGCTCCAATCATGAGATCGATCAGTGGGGCATCGTCCACGCCCTGGGCATCGCCGCTCTGCGTGCACTGGCCGAGTTGGAGCATGGGATGAACCTGGGGGCAGACTGCAATCTGGCAGCCATCCTCGACGGTCCCCATGACTACATCACCCCGGCCGCTGATAGCTTCGATGCCCCCGACCTCCCGATTCTGCCCAAGGTTTCCACCCAGGTCAAGGGTGATGCCCACTGTGCCAGTGTGGCTTGTGCAGCAGTCATCGCCAAGGTCACTCGTGACCAGCTTATGGTTCGGCTGGCTGCCTCCGATCCCGCCCTGGCCCCCTACCAGTGGGAGCACAACAAGGGCTATGGGTCGCCTGCGCACCTGGAGGCCATTCGCCGTCTGGGGCCCAGCCGTCTGCACCGGGTCAGCTGGCATTTGCCTTCGTCCGGTCCCGGCAGGGGCTAATATCGGAACGGTCGACACGGCTATCGGAAGAAGGTCACATGCCCGCAGGCAGCGGGGGCAGGTCACGGTCCAAACGCCCCTCCATGTTCGAGGTTGCCCGGCTGGCCGGGGTCTCCCACCAGACCGTGTCCAGGGTCATCAACAACTCTAAGGACGTTTCTCCAGCCACTCGGATCAAGGTCCAGCAGGCCATCAGGAAGCTGGGCTACCGTCCCAGCAACTCTGCCCGGGCCCTGGCATCCAGCCGCAGCCGGACCATCGGACTGGTGGCTGGCGGTGTCAGTCTCTTTGGGCCTGTTTCGTCAATCACGGCCATCGAGACCGTGGCCCGTTCCCATGGACTGTTCATGTCGGTCATGATGGTGGACGAGTCGGCCTGCACGCTTGCCGGATTCCAGGAACTCTGCGGCACCTTCCTGGAGCAGAATGTGGATGCCTTCATCTTTCTGACGCCGACCGACACCATGTTCCAGGCCGCCTGCCAGGTTGAGGTGAGCCAGCCCCGGGTCATCGTCACCTCCACGCATGGCATCACCAGCGTCGAAGAGGCTCTGAGTCGCCGACGGGGTGACGGCCGTATTGCCCTGACCGGAATCGACCAGTGGGGTGCCGTTCAGCGGCTGGCCCGGCTGCTGGTCTCCCGGGGCCATAGACGGGTGCTCTACATGGCCGGACCTGCGCAGTGGCGGGATGCAGCCACCCGGCTGGCCTCCTGGAAGGTGGCCTGCGCTCGCTGCCGCATACGAACCGCCGTGGTCCACGCCCGCAGCTGGGAGGCGGGGGAGTCCTACACGCTGATGAACCACCTGATCGATCAGCGGGGCATGAGCGGTACCTCCCTGCCATCCGCCGTGGTCACCGCCAATGACAATCAGGCTGTGGGCGTGGCCCGGTCCCTGCAGGAGCATGGCATCCGCATTCCCAGTGACATCAGTCTGGTGGGCTTCGACGATGTACCCACGGTAGACAACATGTATCCGCCGCTGGCCACGGTCCGTCCCCGCTTTGAGGATCTGGGGGTGGCCACCATGCGTCAGGTCCTGGCCCTGCTTCACCAGGGGCAGCCGGTGGACTTCCCGGTCACCCACCATGGGGTTGGGCTGATCCAAGCGGATGTGATTCAGCGTCGGTCACTGGGCTACGCCATCAAGCGCCTTTGACCACTGTTGGCTAGCACCCGCTGGTTTGCCTGATGCTTTGGTCTCGGTTACAATCGTAACCAGGCTATGTGAGCGTTAACATATCAGGCAAAGGAGCAGACATGGTTGTTGGCGAACAAGGCGTCATCGTGAGTGAATTAAAGGAGGGCGCGACCAGTCTGGGCATCGAATTCGGCTCCACCCGTATCAAGGCTGTACTGATCGACCATGACTACCGGACGCTGGCCACCGGGGATGTCGAGTGGGAGAACCGGTTGGAAGACGGCCTCTGGACCTACTCCATGGATCAGATCCACCAGGGTCTGCAGGCGGCCTATGCGGCACTGGCCGAGGATGTCCGTCGCCAGTACGGGGTGACGCTGACCAAGATCGGTGCCATGGGAATTTCGGCCATGATGCACGGCTACCTGGCCTTCGACAAGGATGGCCAGCTGCTGGTGCCCTTCCGCACCTGGCGCAACACCAACACCCGTCAGGCCCATGATGAGCTGTCGCAGGCCTTCAAGATCAATATTCCCGAGCGCTGGTCCATCGCCCACCTCTACCAGGCCATTCTGAATGGCGAAGAGCATGTGCCCAGGGTGGCCTACATCACCACCCTGGCCGGCTATATGCACTGGAGGCTCTCCGGCCGCAAGGTGATCGGCATCGGCGATGCCTCGGGCATGTTCCCCATTGACTCCTCCCGCAAGGAGTTCGACCAGGGCCTGCTGGACATCTTCTCCCGACTGCCCCGAGTCCAGGACCAGCCCTGGGACATCCACGACCTGCTGCCTAAGCCATTGACCGCCGGCAGCGACGCGGGGGCACTGACCACAGAAGGGGCCGCCTTGCTCGATCCCAGTGGTCAGCTGCAGCCCGGCGTGCCCATGGCTCCGCCCGAGGGTGATGCGGGAACCGGCATGGTGGCGACCAACGCGGTTCGTCCCCGCACCGGCAACGTCTCTGCGGGTACATCCATCTTCGCTATGGTGGTTCTGGAGCATCCCCTGCGTGACTTCCACCCCGAGGTGGATCCGGTCACCACACCGGCTGGGGATCCGGCCGGCATGAGCCATGCCAACAACTTCACCTCGGACCTGAACGCCTGGGTGGGGCTGTTCGGGGACTTTGCCAAGGCTGCCGGTCTGGACCTGAAGGGGAATGCGCTCTACGCCACCCTGTTCAACCAGGCCCTCCAGGGAGATAAGGACGCCGGCGGGTTGATCAACTACTGCTTCTATTCCGGGGAGTTCCTGGCTGGTCTGGAGGAGGGCCGCCCCGTCTTTGCCCGCGGCCCCGAGGGACGGATGACCCTGGCCAACTTCATGCGGGCCCAGCTCTTCTCGGCCTTCTCGCCGGTCACCATCGGCATGGATGTGATGACCCGGCAGGAGCATGTCCAGGTGGACACCATGGTGGGCCACGGCGGCATCTTCGCCACCCCCAAGGTGGCCCAGCGGATCCTGGCTGCCGCCTTCAATGCCCCCATCAAGGTCATGTCCACCGCTGTGGAGGGGGGCGCCTGGGGCATGGCCGTCCTGGCCGACTATCTGGGTCATGCCGACCAGACTCTGGCCGACTACCTGGATGCCAATGTCTTTGCAGGTGTCCAGTCCACAACAGAGCAGCCGGATCCGGCTGATGTGAAGGGCTTCAGAACCTTCTTCGACCGCTTCACCAAGGGCCTGCCCATCGAGCAGGCCGCCGTGAAGACCATTCCCCTGCAGGGATGAGGCCGGGAGCTGAAAACGTCAAGCGGCCGGATCAGCAGGATCGGGCCGGGAAAAGGAGTTGCTGATGGTGTCCTTGGCTGATTATTCGCCCGAGGTGCGCGACGAGGTGAAACTGGTGCGCGAGCAGGTGGCCACCCTGCATGCGCAGTTGACCAGGTGGAATCTGGTGGTCTGGACGGCGGGCAACGTTTCGCAGCGGTTGCGCTCTGCCGATCTGATGGTCATCAAGCCCTCGGGGGTGCGCTATGAGCACCTGACCCCGGGATCCATGGTGGTCACCGATCTGGATGGCAATGTGGTTGACGGCGCCGAGGCTCCCTCTTCGGACACGTTATCCCACGCGTATATCTACAGACACATGCCCGATGTCTACGGCGTGGTCCACACCCATTCCACCTATGCCACCGCCTGGGCGGCCACCGGCAGGGACATTCCCTGCGTTCTGACCATGATGGGTGATGAATTCGGCGGCCCCGTACCGGTGGGTCCCTTTGAGCTGATTGGCTCCGAGGCCATCGGCAAGGGCGTGGTTGACACCCTCAAGGATCACCCAGGCTGCCCGGCCGTGCTCATGCGCAACCATGGGCCCTTCACTGTGGGAGCGGATGCGGAGGCTGCAGTCAAGGCGGCGGCCATGACCGAAGAGGTGGCCCACACGGCCTGGGCAGCCGAGCAGATCGGTACGCCCAAGCCCATCGACCCGGCCGACATAGCCAAGCTCAACGACCGGTACCAGCACGTCTACGGCCAGCACTGAGCCGGAAAGCATAAGCAAAGGAGCAAAAGTATGAGCATGAAAAATCCCTTCGAGGGCAAGGAACTCTGGTTCGCCGTTGGTTCGCAGGACCTCTACGGCGAGGAGACCCTGCGCCAGGTGGGCGTTCAGGCGGCGGACATCGCCAAGTCACTCAATGACTCGGGTCGGATCCCGGTCAAGCTGGTCTTGAAGCCCACGCTGAAGGATTCGGATTCCATTCTGAACTTCATGGTCGATGCCTCGTCGAACCCGGCCTGCATCGGCGTGGTGGCCTGGATGCACACCTTCAGCCCGGCCAAGATGTGGATCAGGGGTCTGGAGAAGCTGCGCAAGCCGCTCCTGCAGCTGAACACCCAGCACCATGTGGAGATCCCCTGGGACACCATCGACATGGACTTCATGAACCTGAACCAGTCGGCTCATGGCGATCGTGAGTTCGGCTACATCCTGACCAGGCTGGGAATCCCGCGCAAGATCGTGGTCGGCCATTACACCGACCCCGAGGTTGCCGACAAGATCGGCGTCTGGGCACGCGCCTGCGCCGGTTGGGATGCCGCCAACAACATGAAGGTCTGCCGCTGGGGCGACAACATGCGCGATGTCGCCGTCACCGAGGGCGACAAGACCGAGGCTGAGCGGGTCTTCGGCGTCTCCGTCAACACCTGGCCGGTCAACGAGCTCGTGGACCATGTGAACGCCGTCACCGACGACCAGGTCAAAGATCTGATCGAGGACTACAAGCGCAGCTATGAGGTGGCTCCCGAACTTCTGGACTCCCGGTACGACTCCCTGGTGGTGGCCGCCCGCGAGGAGCTCGGCATGCGGGCCATGATGAAAGAGGTGGGCGCCACCGCCGCCGTTGACAACTTCCAGGATCTGGGAGGCCTGCATCAGCTGCCCGGCGTTGGAGCCCAGCGGCTGATGGCTGACGGGTACGGATTCTCGGCAGAGGGCGACTGGAAGACCTCGGTTCTGATCCGGATCGGCAACGTCATGGGCTACGGACTCAAGGGCGGCTGCTCGCTCATGGAGGACTACTCCTACAACTTCGTGCCCGGCCATGAGGAGATCATGGGCGCCCACATGCTGGAGGTCTCGCCTACGCTGCTGACCGAGGGACGGCCCCGCCTGGAGATCCACCCCCTGTCCATCGGCGACAGGGAAGACCCGGTGCGTCTGGTCTTCACGGCCACCCCCTGCACTGATGCTGTGGTCGTCTCCCTGGCGGATGTACGCGAACGCTTCCGCCTGGTCATGAACGTAGTGGATGTGGTCGAGCCCGGCGGGTCCCTGGCCAAGCTGCCTGTGGCACGTGCCCTCTGGAAGCCCCGGCCCTCGCTCAAGGTCTCGGCTGAGTGCTGGCTGCGCGCCGGCGCGGCCCACCATACCTGCATGACCACCACCGTTGGCCGCGAGGCCTGGGAGGACTTCGCCCGGATGGCCGGCGTGGAGCTCGCTGTCATCGACGAGAACACCGAACCGCGCCGTTTTGAGGCCGATCTGCGTGCAGCCGAGCTCTACCACCGGCTGGACAACCGGCACTGATCGCCTCTTTTAGGACAGATTGCAAGGCCCTGCCACAGCACATGTGGTGGGGCTTTTTATATTCGGCTTGTCGGTTTGCGTTGTCCCAATTTTGTCGGTACAGTGATGATTAGGCAATGGGAACAGTGGCATGTCCCAAAGTTGACATATTGCCCACCCCCCTGAGTCGGGGAAGTGATCGGTTGGGGAGGCGAAGATGTGCCTGGCCATCCTGTGCCTATTAACAAAGAAGGGAATGCGTGCATGCACATGCAACGAGATAATGAAGGGATAAGGCTCCCTAAGCTTTTAGGCTTGGCGGTTGCCGGAGCGACGCTCCTGGCGGGCATGGTCGTTTTGCCAGCCACCCAGGCTTCGGCCGCTACTGACTATGGATTTGCTGCTGAAGATGACTTCGTAGCAGGCGATCTGGATACCACCAAGGTACCTCAGTTAACGGTTACGAAGTATATGTCACTGGGTGACAGCTATGCACCTACCGGTTCAGCCAAAGATGTCGATCAGCTGAACAAAAATAACGATCTGACTCCTGCAAAAGGCATTCTGTTTAAAGTTACGGAAGTGCAGCCATTAGCAGGCAAGAGTTGGGCTGATATCGATGCAAAAGACGACACTACTTATACCACTAAGGAAGGTACTACACCATACGCTGGTGTGACTGACGGTCATGGTGTCATTGACACGTGGTACTCGGCTAATTCAGACGGGTCAGTAACTATTGATTCCACCACTGGGAATATAACTGGTACGAAAGCGGCTTTCCCAACAGGCCCCAATCATTACTACATCCTGTCTGAGGACCAGGATCATTCTCCTGCTTTCACCGACGGCCCAAACAAGCTTGACAAGAAGAATTACAAGCCTGCGCAAAATTCTTTCTTCGGTCTGCCTTATGCAACTAATGGGTCAGATCAAGACAAGACGCGTGGTTTTATCTATCACCTGCACCTGTATCCAAAGAATATGAATTCTCAACAGTTCGCCAAGACTGTGCAAAGTGTGAAGGGTCCCGACAAGACTGTCAAGAATCAAACCACAGCAACTGCGGGTGATACGATTACCTATAAGCTGTCTCAGAAGATCTACAATGATGGTGGTAACTCTGCTACAAACGATGGAAAGCTCGATATCAAGGAGTTGGCGGGTAAAAACGCCGATGTAAGGCTTGCTGATCGTATGTCTAGCTCGCTGAAGGGCGATCCATCCACCATCAAGGCTGACATTCGGGGTATTGGTTCTGGTGCTAAGACGGTAGAACTGAAAGACACCGATGACTTCTCATCGGATACAACTACTAACACAAATCCAGCTCGTTTGAATGATCCTACACAGAAGATGTTTGCAGATGCACCTTCGAATAATGTGACTTACTGGGTATTCAACTTCTTTACAGCCAGCGGTGTTTCAAAAGCGCAGTCCGTCGGAACACCAGTGATGGAGCTTGAAGTCACCTATGATGCATTGGTCACCGGTGATGGTGATTCTACAGGTACCGGTGGTGTAGTTAACGATGCGGCATCTGACTTTAGCGATAATAGGAATACCAAAGGTGATCCACAGGATCCTGTGCCATCTCATACAAACGTCACCAATGCAGTGTTAGCTTTTGGCTCTGTGCAGAGTGATCATCAGAATCCGAAGTATGGAGCTTTGCCTGGTACGGAATATCGTCTGGTTAAGGATGACAGTTCGACAGATAAATACCTGGGTTCGGATGGTAACTTCTATGGTTCGCAACAAACACCTCCTGCGGGCGTTCAGATTTACAAGGCTACTGCCAACGATAAAGGCTTGGTAGTCTTCGCGGGATTGCCAATCTTCGAAGCTGGTACAAAGGCAGCTGATAAGACAGTCCAAAATACAAGCTGGAAGTTGGTCGAAACCAAGACTCCAGATGATTGGCGCAACCCTGGTGTCCCCTTCGGAACGGTTACTTTTGGGGACGTGGGCTTAACTGAGGAAGCTATTGTTCAGAAATATGGCAATAACGCTACTTTGCAGCCAGACTACTCGAAACTGAGCTTCGGACACTTTGATGTGCCTGTCGGTTCAGTGCCTGCTGATACTCAGATGCAGTTCAACAATGTCGCAATCTCTAAGTATCTGGCCCACTACAAGACCAATGACGCTGATTCGCCTCTGGCCCTGCCTTTGACTGGTGGTCGTGGCATTCTGCTGCTGCTGGTTGTTGGCGCTCTGCTCATGGGTGGTGCCCTCTACGCCCGCAATCGGCGCAATAACGCCGCCCGGGCCTGATGATCACGGTCACATCAAGAATCATGTGAGGTGACCCGATGGCGGACGGTTCCTCCGTGAATCGTCCGCCATTTTAATACGGAACGTTGAACTTCTGCGGTCCGCACATGTCGGGAAGCTGGTCTGGTTTTTGGATCAGCAGAACTGACGCAACCACGTCGTCGAAAGGCGGCCTTGGAAGGGAAGGTTTATGAAGGGAATTGCCTTGCCGAAATGCCTAACCCACCGGGTCCTGCCCTGTCTGATCGCGGCTTTGGCCTGCTTAGGTCTTACCGCTTTCGATATGACGCCGGCGGCAGAGGCGGAGACAGTCAACCCGACCCTGACGGTGCAACTCAAGAGAGGGCATTCAGGTCAAGGTGGTCAGAACGACATTCTGCCGAGTGCTCCTGTATCTGCTGGAGCAGGATATGTCTTTCGTGCCCTGAGGCTGGATGCCGGTACTCTGAAGAGCCGGGTGGAGGCATTAGACCACAATCCTGGCGCTGATAAGGCACAAGCGGCCATCAGTAACGAGGTGGCAGCCAACCCAGATGCTTTCAAGGACAAGACACAACCCGCAGAATACTACGGTGTGTCTGATCAAGACGGCACTATAACCAACGCATCAGAAGCCAAATCACAAGGTGTCTGGCTTACAGGAGCTAATCTTGATTTAGATGCATCCAGCCTGAACGGAGGCAGTCCCGCGGTTTTTGATGGCGACTACTTCCATGCTTCATACTGGTTGGTCACTCTGGTAGCAACACCCAAGAATGCAAAGGTAAAAACCGATCCTGTGGTCGTACAGTTGCCGCTCTACCGCGAGCAGGGTGAAGTCCATCCACTTTATGATGTGACTATAAGCCCCAAGCTTGTGGACATACCTCAGGATATGTCTCAGGTCGTGCCAGTCGTGCGACCAGGATCAGGAAAGCTTGCAGCTACTGGCGTCTCCATGGTAGCGCCTGGCATTCTGCTTATGGTCCTGGCCATGATGGGCCTCTACTTGGCGGTTGTCGCCCATTCCTGGAACAGGGATGAACACTAGGTATTCTCATGCCCATGTCGGTGTGATGCTAGCAAATGGCATCGTAGGCATCTGTGAGGATGTATAAGGACCGGCGGTATCATATAGGTGCCGCCGGTCTTTGTATGTCAAAAGGTTGTAACTGGACTATTTGAAGTGCTGTGCGAGGAAGGCTATAGATGGACCAGAACACTGACTCCGCTAGTATGAGCCCAGTTCATGCCGCCGGCAACGGTGATGTTGCATATGAGTCCATTCCGACTGAATCATCCTCGTCAGACATACCTGCTGGGCAAGCAGATATGCCGCCTGCCTATGCTCCAAGTTCCGATATACCACCCTCCTATCCGCCTTCGGCAACACCTAAGGATAGAGGAGCTTCAGCATCGGATGATTCAGATGCAATGGCTGCTCCAGTGTCTGTCCCAGGCCAAGCTGCAACGTCGGCTCCCATAATTGTGGTTTCAGGACATCATTCCCAGGACACAAGTCAACAAGGCAACGCTGGTCAGGCAGCTACGGCAGCATCCAAACAGGCCAAGAACGGTGGTAAGGCTGGCAAGTCAGGGCGTGGGTTCGGCCTCCTGGAGACCTTGGCCTTCCTGATTGGTCTGGCAATCTTCCTCTACCCGCTGTTGGCGGCATATGTAAACTATTCCAAGGATTCCTCCGCAGTAGACAACTACGATCAGATCGTGGATGCACTTTCGCCAGCACAGCGCAGAGCCATGTGGCGTGATGCCAAGAAGTACGACGAGGAATTAGGCAAGCCTACGCTGAGGGACCCCTTCAAGTACAAGGAAGTCAAGGAACCACTGGGTCGCTACTACAAAATCCTCAATGTAGACGGCAAGGGCATGATGGCCTATGTCGAAATCCCCAAGATCAACGTAAAGTTGCCCGTGCGGCACGGCACTAGTGATGCGGTGCTTAAAGACGGCACAGGACACATCGCCACGACTCACGTGCCTACAGACAACCGAACCATCCACTCCGTTATCACTGGACACACCGGCGAAGTCGGCTACATGCTTTTCGATAACCTGACGCAGCTGCGCAAGGGGGACGTCTTCCAGATACGAGTGCTCAAGCGGCATATGAGCTACAAGGTGGACCAGATTAAGATCATCTTGCCTACCGATGTCAGTGCACTGCAGCCAGTCCAGAATTCCAACTATGTGACCCTGCTGACCTGCTATCCCTATGGTGTTAATTCCCACCGTCTGATAGTGCGTGGTCACTATATCGGCGATGACGTACCTCCCACCCAACCGGAGGGGGCGCCCATTTACATGGTCTGGGTGCTTCTGGCCCTGTTCCTGGCGTGCTTGGTGGGTTGGTATCTGCTCTCACGCCGCAGGCGCAACTGCCGTCACGAGCTGGAGCAGATGGAGCATCTGGAATCTCGGGCGACAGGACCGGGGGCCATGGGGGAGCCGCTGGCTACGATCATGGTCAGCCATGAGCAGGAGACCCGTTCAGAAGCCACCCGCCGTCGCCGGTTGATCAAAACCAGACGAATCTGCAGCGCCTTCATGTGGCTGTTGGCGGTGCTCGGCCTGTTCTTCGCTTGGGGCACGGTCGGCATGATGATGAAGATCAGCCTGCTGCCCGTATTCGACCTTGGCTACCACTGGTTCGATACCCACGTGCTGTACTTCTTCAGCATCAGCAAAATATAAGCCGGTGCATGAGCGGGCAGGTTTGACCACATAGGCCTGTTCCGTTGTAACCGGGCTTTTGCCTGGCTCTAAAATGGAGCGAGCACGGCCCGGCAGACGGCTGGGCTACATCCTGGGAAGGTGTGGACTATGACAGCAGTTCCTGACATTCTATTGTCTGACGGCAATCGCATTCCGCAGGTGGGTCTGGGCGTGCTCAGGATCGACGATGATCAAACAGCCGGAGTAGTGCGCTCTGCCTTGGAACTGGGCTATCGCCACATCGATACAGCAGCGGGCTACCTCAACGAAGGCGGCGTGGGTCGTGGCCTTAAGGCCTTCGGCTGCCAGAGCGGACCTGAGCGTGCCAACCTGTGGCTGACCACCAAGCTTCGTGACTCCGAACAAGGTTATGACAGCGCTCTGCGGGCCTTCGACCGCCAGCTGGCCCTGCTGGGCACCGACTATGTCGATATGTATATGATCCATTGGCCCACGCCGTTTGATTGGCGGGCCGACCAGGTTTGGCGAGCTTTCCATCGGTTGCGTGACCAGGGGCGGGTGCGAACCCTTGGAGTCTGCAACTTCCTACCCGAGCATCTGGAACGGCTGCACCGGGAGACGGGGGAGTACCCTGCCGTGGATCAGATCGAGCTGCACCCCAGCTGGCAGCAGCGCACGGTGACCGCCTTCTGCAAGGAGCATGGCATCGCCGTCGAGGCATACTCGCCATTGGCGCGCGGTGCAGACCTGACAGCCGGTGGCGGAAGGCTGGAGCAAATCGCCCGGACCCACAGGGTAACGCCGGCTCAGGTGGTACTGCGCTGGCACATCGAGAACGGTACCATCATCATCCCCAAGTCCGTCCACCGGGAAAGGCAGGCGGAGAACCTGGACCTCTTCAGCTTCAGCCTGACCGCTGAAGAGCATGCCGCCATCGATGCCATGGACTCCCCGGTACGTGCAGGACACGACCCGATGACCTACGCCTACGCCTGACCGCTATGATGGATGATTCATGCAAGCAGTCGACATAGGAGGTATCGGCGGCAGATGAGCGGCCCGAGACGCAGAAGATATCGGTATCGAGGACGCAGCCGGTACGGTTCGACATGGAGGAATCCCGCCCCGGCCCGCTTTCGTCGCGAATCGCTCACGGAACGGGTGCTGATTCTTCTGGTAGTGGCTGTGGTGCTGGGCATCACCATCGGCCTGATATTGCCAAGGGTCAACGGTGGAGTCGGACGGCTGACCGGCCGATATACGGCAACCGGCGATGCGGCCCAGACCCTGCAGGGTCTGACTGTGGATGATCATGCCCGCCCTGGCCGCCAGTACCGGCGTGATTCCTTCGGCTTCAAGGAGACCGATGAGGATGGCAACGGCTGCAATGTACGCGAGGATGTGCTGACCCGCGACCTGACTGACCTGCGTACCACTACTCCCGGCGGGTGCAAGGTGGCCAGCGGTCGTCTGCAGGATCCCTACACGGGGCGAACCATCGAATTTGTCAGAGGCCAGAAGACCAGCTCCGCCGTGCAGATCGACCACGTGGTCGCCCTGGAGAATGCCTGGCGGTCAGGAGCCAGCAAGTGGGATACGGCCCGCCGCTACCGTTTTGGCAACGACCCCTACAATCTGCTTGCTGTGGACGGCCCCGCCAACCAGGCCAAGGGGAGTGCCTCGGCCGACTACTGGCTGCCCGAAAACAAGGATTATCAGTGCTCCTATGTGGCCCGTCAGATTGCAGTCAAGGACAAATACTCCCTGAGTGTCACCAGCTCGGAAAAACAGGCCATGCTGGCTGTTCTGCATACTTGCCCAGGCCAACCTCTTCCGCAGGATCGCTGATCGCGAGTCTACGAAGACCTATGCTTCCGCCGAAAGGGTCGACTGACAACTGGCATCATGTGTTTACCAGTCTGTCGATATTGCACCCTGCGATGAATCTGCTCGGATCCAGCGGATGTTGATGAATGACTTTCCTGTGATCAGTCCTGGGCCTTGGAGTCGGCGGGGGAGGCAGTGACGGCAGGAGCGTCAGTGTGGATGATGTGCATGTGGCGCAGGAGCATGCGGGTCATCTGACGGCCGGAGCCGGCGCCGTTTCCACGAACGCCGAAGTAGACCAGCAGAACCATGCCCAGGCAGATCAGTGCCGAGATGCGCAGGGCCCACTGTACGCCGAAGATGTTGGCTGCGATCTGGGTGGAGTGACCACCGCCCATGGCGTTGTGACGCAGGGCGGTGATGGTCTCCATGAGAATGACCAGGATGGGTGCGCCGACAGCGCCGGCAATCTGACGGGCCGTGTTGGTGACGGCCGAACCAGCTGAAACATCCTTGGGAGCCAGGTTGTTCAGGGACCAGGTGGTCAAGGGCATCAGGGTGAAGCCCATGCCGATCTGGCGGATGAACTGGCAGATGGAGACCAGGCCGATCCAGGTGTTGGCACCGATCATGCTCATGGCGATAGTGCCCAGCAGCAGCACTGAGCAGCCCGTCATGGCCACGGGCCGTGCGCCCCAGCGATCCAGCAGCCGACCGCCGAAGAACTGGGCGATGGCGGTGCCGATGGCTCCTGGCAGCATGACCAGACCGCTCATGGTGGCCGAGAAGCCGCGGTCAGTCTGGATGTACATGGGCAGGATGACGGTGACCGAGCTGAAGGCGAAGAAGGACATGGAGGCGATGATGGTGCCTACGGTGAAGTTCTTGATCCGCAGCACATGCAGGTCCAGCAGGGGCTTGTCATGGTGAAGCTGGCGTAGAACGAACCAGATGATCCCGATCAGGCCTACCAACATGAAGGGCCAGGTCATGAAGGAAGTGATGGGGAAGTTCTCGATGTTGGTGAAGCCGAACATGAGGCCGCCGAATCCGAAGATGGACAGGGCCACCGAGAAGAAGTCCGCCTTGACGCTGGTATCGCGCTGGCCGAAGTTGCGCAGGCCGAAGATGGACAGGAGCAGCGCCACGGCCCCGCAGATGCTCAGGGTCAGGAAGATGGAGCGCCAGCCGTTGGCATCGGTCTGCCAGCCGCCCAGGGTGGGGCCGATGGCCGGGGCTACACTCATGGCCAGGCCCACAGTGCCCATGGCCATACCGCGCTTGGCCAACGGATAGATGGAGAAGACGGTGATCTGCAGGACGGGCCACATGGTTCCCGTGCCTACGGCCTCCAGGATGCGGCCCAGCAGGACCAGGGCGAAGGTCTGCGACTGCCAGCTGAGCAGGGATCCCAGGGTGAAGACGGCCATGGAGGTGATGACGATCTGCCTGGTGGAGAAGCGTTTGGTCAGAAAGCCGGTCAACGGCACCATGACGCCCATGACCAGCTGGAATACCGAGGTCAGCCACTGGCCGGTGGTCAGGGTGATGTGGAACTCGTCCACAATGGTGGGCAGGGCCGAAGCCAGCTGCAACTGGGTGAAGTTGCCCAGGAAGGTGATGACGGTCAGGATGGCCAGCGACAGGAAGGCTTCATGGGTGAGCTTTCCGTTGACGAAGGCTCCATCCTTGCTGAGGGTCCGCCCTTGCCTGGCGAGCTCCTGCTTCCTCATGCACCACCACTTCCTTCGGGTTAGTCCTCGCTGCGCATACCGCTCCCTGCGGTGCCGTCCTAGAAAGCAAATCAGGGCATACCGATACCGGTGACACTATGAAAAAGAACAAGAGAGCTAAGCGTCTGACAATGACCTTATGATATACCCGGCTGTGGATTGTGATTGGTTTTTTCCACATGGCTGACGCGGATGTAACGAGTTTGTCCGACGGCCAGCGTTTCCAGTATGCTGTGTGAGGCGGGCTTCGCTAATGTGAATACGGGAAAGTCCAACACGGGCTGATAAGGACGGACGTTTGAAATGAAACGGCGGTCAAGGTAGGTAGCATGCACGCACATGGTCATGGTCGTGGTAGATTCCCGGCCCTCCTCATGTCCCTGGCAATGATTATTCCCCTAGCGGCCTGCGGTGACAACGTCCCCATTGCAAGCAGCACAACAGGCAACACTGCAAATCAGACGCTGTTCCAGGGCGAGTTCGCCGGATCCGGCGCATCCTCCCAGCAGAGCGCCGACGAGGCCTGGATAGCCGGCTTCCGCAAGCAGCATCCAGGGGCGCGTATTTCCTATGATCCGGCAGGTTCCGGTGCTGGTGTCAACGCCTTCCTTTCGGGTTCGACCATCTGGGCCGGAACCGATGCACCGCTGACAACAGAGCAGCTTGAGCGCTCGCGTCAGGTCTGCGGTTCCGGTACGGCCTTTGACCTGCCCGTTTACGCCACACCAATCGCTGTGGCCTACAATCTGCCTGATCTGTGGCCGAAGGGTTCGGGCGGCCATTTGCGGATGGACCCGGCTCTGATCGCCATGATCTTCTCCGGAAAGGTCACCAATTGGCGGGATCCGCGCATAGCGGCCCTCAACCCGGGAGCTAATCTGCCCGACCTGGACATCACCGTGATTCATCGTTCGGACAAGTCGGGCACCACAAAAAGCTTCCTGAACTACCTGCACGACACGGCCGGGTCCGCTTGGCCTTACCCAGCGGGCGAGAATTGGCCCAACGGCCTGGGGCAGGGCGCCAAGGGCACTGCTGGAGTGGTCATGACCATGAACCAGGCGAAGGGCACCTTTGGCTATGCGGACGCAGCCCAGACTACCGGGCTGGGTACGGTGGCCGTCCAAGTGGGGAAGACCTGGCAGCCGCCTACGGCCAAGACCACGGCCAACCTGCTCGATCTGGCCCAGCGGGATCCCCAGGCCAGCCAGCCTGGACGGGTGGTTCTGGCTGTGGACCATCGCACCAGCCGGGAGCATACCTATCCCATCGTCCTGGTCTCCTACGACGTGGTCTGCACCGCCTATCGACATGATCAAGACGGATCCAAGGCTCGGTTCGCCAAGGCTTGGCTGACCTATCTGCTGAGCGAGCAGGGCCAGCGTATGGCTGCGGCCAACGCGGGCAGCGCCGAGCTAGGGCAGGGGCTGCGCAGTCAGGCCATGGCTTCGGTGGAGACCATCGGGGGGAAGGCATGAGCGAGCAACCTGACGGGACCGCAACCCTGAACAAGGCCAAGCGGGTGGATAGGATTTTCAAGGCCTGTGCCACCGGGGCGGGCATCCTGATCCTGTTGGCCCTGGCTGCGGTCACCCTCTTTCTGATCCTGCGGGCCTTTCCAGCCTTCACTGGGGACCCGGATTCCCGCACCCAGGCCATCCTCTCCCTGAGCGGTGGACGGGCCAGCAGTTTCCTGGGCTATGTGGGTCCGCTGGTTTTCGGCACCATTCTGATTGCCGGCCTGGCCCTGCTCTTGGCCTTTCCTGTCTCCCTGGGCATCGCCCTCTTCATCGGCTACTACGCCCCCGCCCGCCTGTCCACGCTGCTCAGCACGGTGATTGACCTGCTGGCCGCCGTGCCCTCGGTGATCTACGGGCTCTGGGGGGCTCTGGTCCTGGTTCCCGATATCACCGGCTTTTGGCGCTGGCTGTCTGTTCATTTGGGTTGGATTCCGCTCTTTTCCGGACCCGTTGCAGCCCCGGCCCGGTCCGTGGCCACCGTGGCCCTGGTGTTGGCGGTCATGATTCTGCCCATCATCACCTCGGTCACTCGCGACATCCTGGTCCAGGCCCCTCGACTGCAGCAGGAGGCCGCCTTGGCTTTGGGCGCCACCAAGTGGGAGATGATCCGCCTTGCAGTTCTGCCCTTCGGTCGCTCGGGCATCATTTCGGCCTCCATGCTGGGGCTGGGACGCGCCCTGGGCGAGACCATGGCGGTGCTGATGATCCTCTCGCCAGGCTTCAGCTACTCCCTGCGGCTGCTCCAGGCTTCCAAAAGCCAAACCATCGCCGCCAACATCGCTGCCCAGTTCCCTGAGGCGGACTCCCAGGGTGTGGCCCTCCTTGTGGCCACCGGTCTGGTCCTCTTCATTATCACCTTTATCGTCAATTATCTGGCGCGTAGGATCACAGCAAAGGCGGGTGCATGATGGCAAGCCGCACTGATCGTGGGCCGGTTATCGATTTTGATCGTTTCAGGCCAACCAGGTCCTCCATCCGTGCGCGCAAGCGCAAGGACCGGCTGATGACCGTCCTGATCGGGCTCTCCTTCCTGGTGGCCCTGATTCCGTTGGTTTCGGTGCTTTGGGTCAGCCTGTCCAAGGGTGTGCGACGGTTGACACCGGACTTCCTCACTCACAATATGAGCGGTGTGGTAGGGGGCAACCCCACGCCGACCGGGGGCTATGGCGGTATTCTGCACGCGGTAATCGGCACCCTGGAGATCACCCTTGGATCCATGGTCATATCCATTCCGGTGGGCGTCATGTGCGCGGTCTACCTGGTTGAGTACGCCCATGGAGGTCGCCTGGCCAAGGCCATCAGTCTCATGGTGGACGTGATGAGTGGGATTCCCTCCATCGTGGCCGGCCTCTTTGCCTTCTCCATGTTTGCCCTGGTGGTCGGACCGGGTACCGTCAACGGATTGGCCGGTTCAGTGGCCCTCTCCCTGCTCATGCTGCCCACGGTGGTCAAGACCTCCGAGGATATGCTGGCCGTGGTTCCCAACGACCTGCGCGAGGCGGCCTATGCCCTGGGGGTGACCAAGCAGCGGACCATCACCAGCATTGTTCTGCGCACGGCCCTGCCTGGAATCGTCTCGGGCACCATTCTGGCTGTGGCACGGGTCATCGGGGAAACGGCACCGTTGCTGATAGCATCGGGCTTCATCGCCACCACCAACCCCAACCTCTTCTCCGGGAGGATGACCACCCTGCCGGTCTTCGTCTACAACGAGTATTCCCAGGGGCTGGCCGTCTGCGGACCGGGCGCTGACCCGGGATGCCTGACTGACGTCCACATGCAGCGGGCCTGGGCGGCGGCCCTGGTGCTGATCCTTATTGTCCTGCTGCTCAACCTGCTGGGGCGGCTGGTTTCACGCATCTTTGCTGTTGGGCGGACCCGTTGAGCGCCGCCATGAGAGGAACGGAGGCCGGAACATGGGCCAACGCATAGACATCAACCATTTGAACGTCTACTACGGCGACTTCCTGGCCGTCCAGGACGTGAACATGCGCATCAAGGCCAACAAGGTCACCGCCTTCATCGGTCCCTCCGGCTGCGGCAAATCCACGGTCCTGCGCACCTTGGACCGCATGCACGAGATCACTCCGGGGGCGCATGTCAGCGGGCAGGTGCTGCTGGAGGGTCGCGACCTCTATGGACCGGATGTAGACCCGGTCGAGGTGCGACGGGATGTGGGCATGGTCTTCCAGAGGGCCAACCCCTTCCCGACCATGTCCATCCGGGAGAACGTCCTGGCCGGCATACGGCTCAACAAGAAGCACATCGCCAAGTCTGACGCCGACGATCTGGTGGAGTGGGCCCTGCGCGGTGCCAACCTTTGGAACGAGGTCAAGGACCGCCTGGACAAGCCGGGTATCGGGCTTTCGGGCGGTCAGCAGCAGCGGCTCTGCATTGCCCGTGCCGTGGCCGTCCACCCCCAGGTCCTGCTCATGGACGAACCCTGCTCGGCCCTGGATCCTATCTCCACCCTGGCTGTGGAGGATCTGATCAACGAGCTCAAGCGGGACTACACCATTGTCATCGTCACCCATAACATGCAGCAAGCCGCCAGGGTCTCGGACTATACAGCCTTCTTCAATCTCAAGGCCGTGGGTCAGCCCGGCCATTTGGTGGAGATGGACGACACCACTACCATCTTCTCCAACCCGCACGAGCCGGACACCGAGCGCTATATCTCCGGTCGCTTCGGCTGAGACAGAACCGGTCTGCGCCCCCGCCCGTCAGGTATCATGGTTCCGGCATCCACGGAAGGAGCGAGGGCATGGGAGTACTGCTGGAACCGGCCACCCTCTTGGGCATCATCCTGGTGGGCTACCTGTTCAAGCGTTTTGGACTCTTTCGTCCGCTGGACTACCGGGTGCTGCAGACCGTGGTGTTCGACCTTGTCCTGCCCGGGGCCATCATCTACTCCTTCGCCACCAACCCGCACGATCCCAGCCTGCTTCTGGTCTCGGCCTTCGCCTTCATGGCCGCGCTGATTCCGCCCCTGGCCATCTTCCTGACCAGCAGGCATCGGCCTACCGCTCAGCGGGCTTTTCTTATGCTCAACGGATCGGGTTTCAACATCGGGTGCTTCTGTTTCCCCATGCTTCAGTCCCTGCTTGGCGCGGCGGCATTGGTTCCGGCCGCCATGTTCGACATCGGCAACTCGGTCATGGTCTCTGCGGGGACCAACGTCATGACCCAAGGGCTTCTGCATATTCGACCCGGCCAGTCCCTGGATCCCGATGCGGGGGAACCGGTCAAGCTGGATGACCCTGATGCACGCAAACTCCATCGCAAGGCCGCAGCCGTCTCCATAGCCAAGGGCTTCCTGAGCTCGCCCTCTTTCGATACCTATATGGTCATGGTGGGCTTCACGCTGGCCGGAATCTCGCTGCCGGACTGGTCGGCCCAGATCACCCGGCCATTCTCAGCGGCCAACGCCTTCTGCTCCATGCTTATGGTGGGCATGCTCATGGACTTGCCTGGCGGATGGGATGATATTAAGTCCGTACTGCAGATTCTGGCCTGGCGACTGCCCTTCGGCATCCTGTTCGCGACGGCCGCATGGTATTTGCTACCCTTCGAACCCTTGATCCGTCAGGCGGTGGCCCTGTGTTGTCTGGCTCCAACGGCGGTTTTCGCCACCATGTTCACCGACAAGGTTCTTGGCAACGCCCGTCTGGCGGGATTCACCCTGGCGCTGACTGCGGTCATCGGTGCGGTCCTCATGGTTTTGGCGCATTTACTGATGGGCGCCCTCTGAGGATTCAGTCCTTCTTGTCGTCTTTTTTATCGTCTTTGCCCTGGTCTCGACGCTCCTGCTCCTGGCGCAGGGTGCGGCCCTCGCGGGTGCGTTGTTTGTTGACTGTGGCGGCTGCGATCCGCTCAGCGGCGCGTTCATCCTGTCCACGATCGACTTCGCTGTCGTGCACATGCTGATACTGCTTCTGATCGTCCTGGTCCCAGTGATTGTTCCTGGCCATATGCCCCTCCTAAAAAGTGCCGTGCCCTTCAACTCATCCCCAGGTAAGGAAGGCTTCAGGGCCCTGCCGGTATGCCGATTATAGGTGAGTGGACAGTTCTGCGGCGGTATTGGAATTTAATAGGGGGACTTGTAACAGAAAAAGCCGAGTGCTCGTGATATTCTTTCCTTGTCTCATCGCCAAATAAGACAATAAGGAATCGAATATGCATAAGCTATTTCGGCTTTCGGATAATAATACCACAGTCTCTACAGAAGTGGTAGCAGGCATCACCACCTTCTTCGCTATGGCCTACATCATCGTGGTGAATCCCTCGGTGCTTTCTACAGCGGGCATGCCTTGGGGTGCCGTCTTTCTCGCCACCTTGATCGCTGCCATCATCGGCACCCTGATCATGGGGCTGGTGGCCAACGTGCCCTACGGCGTGGCGCCAGGAGTCGGGTTGGATGCCTTCTTCACCTTCACCGTGGTCAAGGGGCTGGGCTTCACCTGGCAACAGACCATGTGCATGGTCTTCCTGTGCGGTCTGATCAACATCCTGGTCACGGCAACCAAGCTGCGCAAGATGATCATCCAGGCCATTCCGCCTCTGCTTCAGCACGCCATCGGTGGCGGCATTGGCGTCTTCATCGCCTATGTGGGTCTGCTCAATGTGGGCATCATCAAGTTCACACCTGACAAGACCTCGGCGGCCGGCGCCAACCCTGGGCTGACCACCTTCAACACCCCTGGGGTCATTCTCTTCGTCATCGGCTTGCTGCTGACCGTCTTCCTGCTGATCTTCAAGTTCAAGGGTCACCTGGCCTTTATCAACAAGGGCGCCTTTGTCATCGCCATCATCGTGGTCACGCTCCTGGGCATTCCCATGGGGGTCACCAGCTTGGCCAAGTCGGTCGATCTGGGTCAGGCCTGGTCACAGTTGCCGCAGACCTTCCTGGCCATTTTCAGCCAGGAAGGATTCCCCGCGCTCTTCTCCGACCCGGCCAAGCTGCCAGTGGTTTTGGTGACCATCTTCGCCTTCTCCCTGTCGGACACCTTCGACACCATCGGTACCTTTGTGGGCACCGGCCGGCGCTCAGGCATCTTCTCAGCCGAGGACGAGCAGGCTTTGGAAAACGGTCGAGGCTTCAGCTCCAAGATGGATAAGGCTCTGTTCGCCGATGCCACGGCGACCTCCATCGGCGCCCTCTTCGGCACCTCCAACACCACCACCTACGTGGAGTCCGCAGCGGGCATCGCAGCTGGTGGCCGAACCGGCCTGACCTCGGTGGTCATTGCCGCCTGCTTCGCGCTCAGCGCCGTCTTCGCTCCCTTGATCTCGGCCGTGCCTTCGGCGGCCACTGCGCCCGTCCTGGTCATTGTGGGCTGCATGATGATGAGCTCCTTCGCCGAGATTGAGTGGGGCGAGCTGTCTGAGGCCATTCCGGCCTTCTTCACGGCCATCTTCATGGGCTTTGCCTACTCCATCTCTTATGGTGTGGCCGCCGGCTTCATCACCTACTGCCTGACCATGGTCTGCAAGCGCAAGGGCAAGGAGGTCCACCCCATCATCTGGGCGGTCTCTGCCCTCTTCATCCTGGACTTCGTGCTTCAGGCTGTGCTCTGAGCCAGTCTTAGAATTACGAGCTCTCCACAAGCAGCATCCTTCAGGACCATTGCTCAGCAGTGCGGTTCGTCGTCATGCTGTTGTCAGGTTGACCTGACTGTTTGAGGGTGCGCAAAGAGCAAATCAGGCACAGAGACCGCAGCAGGGCCCCGACACCTTTTAGTGGCGGGGTCCTGCTCGTTTGTGCCTGTCAGTGCTTGTGCCGAGCGGCTGCTTTTCCACCTTGTGTGCTTTGTGCTTCAAGGCGTTGCCGGTTGGCGGCCAGGCCAGCGACTGCGGCCAGCAAGCCGGTCAGGATGGTCACTAGGATGCCTGCCTCTCCAGTCAGGGGGAGGACTCCATAGTGGATGAAACGGAAGGCATTGGTCTCATCGTTTGCCTGTGGAGCACCATTGAGCGTCCAAGCGATGCTAACAGTCGTGTTGCCGGCCTGGTGGTTCGGCGTCAGCACGGTCCAGGAGCCGTTCTTCTGCCCCGTGGAGCTTAGGCTGGTTCCTGAGGTATCTCCGAATTGCACTGCGGACGGAGTACCGAGCCTGAAGGGGAAGAGCACGTTGACAGGAGAATAAGTCGTCTGTGTCGTGTTGTTCCCCAGTCTTCCTTGGCTATTGTCTCCCAAGGCCATGGTGCTGCCGTTAGATGCTATGGCCAGGGTGTGGCCAGTGCCGGCGCTGACCTTGACGAAATGGTCGATGCCTGATGGATTGCCCATCTTTGTAGGCTTGTTCAGGCTGCCCGTGCCTCCAGTCCCCAACATGCCTGTTGAGTTTTGACCCCAGCCCCAGATGTTTCCGTTCTGGTCCAGAGCCAGCGAATTGCCGCTAACTCTACTGCCTGTCAACTGCGTGAACGTGCTGACGTTTGTAGGCATGGCTACCAAGGATGGGGCAGTCCTTGTGGTGGTGTCGCCCAGGCCGAGCTCTCCATTGCTGTGCCCGCCCCAGGACCATAGGCGTCCCAGATCATCGAGGGCGGAAGAGTGGCCGCTGCCGGCAATGATCTGAACAGTCTTGAAGCCGCCTGTCGGGTTGGTGCCCGGCTTGGCTTGGACAGGTGTGAAGGTGTAGCCATTCAGCGCCACGTCGGTCGTGTTGCCCAAATCACCGTTCTGGTTCGATCCCCAGCCCCAGGCACGGCCCTGGGTGTCAGTTGCCAGAGAATGTGAGCCTCCCGCACTGACCTGTGCATAGCGGAATCCCGTCGTCTCACCTTGCGGGGTTGCGACCTGGACGGGTCTGGTGGTGATTCCTGTCATCGCCACAGTGCCAGAGGAAACACCCAGTTTGCCGAATTCATTGGATCCCCAGCCCCAGGCTCTGCCTTGCCCGTCTACGGCGAGGACATGAGTGATTCCTGCACTGATGCCGGTGAGGCTGAAGCTTGTTGCCGTCATCCCGCTTGGGGCTTGCACGCGAATCGGGCTTGAGCTGTATGCAGATGAGCCATTGGTAGCAATGGTATTGTTGCCCAGCTGTCCGGAGCTGTTAAGACCCCATGCCCAGGCGTGGCCCTGGTCATCCAAGGCCAATGAGAAGACTTTTCCTGCACTGACCTGTGTGAATCGGTTCACGCCTGTCGGCTTGGGAATCTGAACCGGGGTCAAGCGGTCCGTTGTGGTCCCATCGCCAAGCTGTCCGTATGTATTGGCACCCCAGGAATAGACGTTTCCATCCGATCCGAGAGCCAATGAATGATCATCGCCGGCACTGACCTGGCTGAACCTAATGCCTCGCGCTGCAGGTGGAACCAGGGTCACCTTGGTCTGACCACTGTCGGGACCCTGCTTGGGAGAGATGTTCCATTGCCCGGTGCCTGCCGTCCAGTGGGCTGTCAGTTTCGTGGAACCCTTGACGGGGGAAGAAAAGTCGTATGCCGCATCGCCGTTGAACCAGCCATCAAATAGGAAGCCGGGACGGGTCGGGTCTTGGTCCGGTCTGGAAGCCATCTGGTCTTCGATGACCGACTGACTGGTGGGCTGGCTGCCGTCGGCCTTGTCGAAAGTGACGACATAGGTGGGCGGGTCATAAATGTAATCCAGGATGTCATCGGGTTGCGGACCATAGAGATTCCAGGTGATGGCCGTATCCACTCGCCCCTTCCTATGAGCTGGTGTCACCACCTGCCAGTTTGTACCTGCTTTTTTGAGATTGCTGCCCAGTGTTTGGTCGAATTTGACCGCAGTAAGCTCCGGTGTAAGCGGGAAGGCCGCCAGACCCGGTGTCAGCCTCTTGGCTTTGCTGTTGTCGTAACCTGTGGGAATGGTCGGATCGCCTAGTTGGCCCCCGCAGTTCCATCCCCAGGTATACAGGTTTCCGTCTGACCCCAGGGCTAAAGATTGCTCCCAGCCAGCGTAGAGCTGAACCCAGCTGGTTTCCTCCCCGGCCACTGATGGTTTCGGCTTTTGCACAGGCCGGGGTCTGATGACGGTGCTGGTCTCGCCGGTGGGGACGTCCGGAAAGCCCAGCTCGCCATACCGGTTGACGCCCCAAATATAAAGATTGCCATCTGAACCGATGCCCATGCTGTGGTAGTCCCTGCCCATGACCTGCTTCCAGGTGAATCCCGCAGGTGTCCCAGCTGGGCGAGGTATAAGCGTAGGTACATGCCTGTCTGTTGTGGTGCCGTCTCCCAGGCGCCCGCTGTCATTCCATCCCCAACCGTAAAGATCCCCATTCGTAGTGATGGCGAAACTGTAGTCGGCTCCTACGCTGAATTGCGAGAACGTGACCCCATTGGGCTGAAGGACTTGGGTGGGCGTCAAACGATCTGTTGTGGTGCCGTCTCCTAGGCGCCCATAACTGTTCCATCCCCAGGCATACAGTTTTCCGTCGGATCCCATGGCCAAGCAGCTGTATCGTCCCGTGGTCGCCCGGGTAAGGGTGATTCCCGCCGGCCTGCTGACGGGGACGGGTTTAGTGCTGTATGCAGCTGGATTGTTAGGGCCTCTCGGGACGCTGGTATTGCCGAGTTGTCCATATGAGTTCAGTCCCCATGCATAGAGATTGCCGTCTGATCCCAAGGCCACAGTGTGGTCCCACCTGGTGTTTGCCTGCTTCCAGGTAAATCCAGGCGCGGCCCCATCCGGCTTTTTCACCGGAGCAGGTCTGCTGCGGTTTTCGGTAGTTCCATCGCCCAGCTGTCCAGAAGCGTTGAATCCCCAAGTGTAGAGGTTGCCATCCGAACCCATGGCAAGGGCTGAATGATCACCAGCGTCTACCTTCGTGAAAATGAATCCTGCTGGTACATTTGCTGGTTTGGCTACTTTTATTGGGGCTTGGTGATCGATGTTTGTGCCGTCGCCCTGTTGACCATAAGCATTTTTGCCCCAGGAATAGATGTTGCCGTCCGATCCTAAAGCCAGTGATTGGGTGGATCCTGACGTGATCTGTGAGAATTTGATCCCCCGTGTTGCTGGGGGAGTTACCGTCACGGTGGTTCCCCCTGATATAGCTCCATGTGCAGGTGCCAGGGACCAATGGCCATCGCCTGTTGTCCATTTTGCGGTCAGCTTCAGGTTGCTGGTGACGGGCTGGTTGAAGTCATAGGCTACCTGGCCAATGAACCAGCCATCAAAGAGGTACCCGTGCCTGGTGGGATCGGTCGGCCGTTTCGCCTGTCCTTCCGAAGGGACGGTCTGAGTGTTAGGGGTCGTTGTGTCAGCTTGTGCCGTGTCAAAAGTGACCGAACATTGATTATTTAGGCAGGGGCTTGTCGACCGGGTGGAAGGAGCAGGGCTTGCTGAGCCTAGTGAAGTGGGGGATGGAGAGGCGGGAGAAGGTGTTGTTTGGATAGGGGAATCCAGCCTTTGAGTTACTGTTGGCGTTGGAGCGTTAGGGGGAGCTTGGGTTGAGCCAGGTATATTAGGGGTCACCCCCTCGGCTTCATTTTCCGTGCTTTGCGATGCTGTCGGGGATGCAGTTGCATCCGCCTGCGCCAGGTCAATCCCCGAGAGATTTCCCAATATCAACACTGAGGCGATAATGGCTGCAAGAGAAGCTACGCAGCATGCACGATTCCTATATGACGATTGCATACAGTCCCCTTTGAAAGCAACGGCGCATGCAACGTGGCATCTGCATCCCCAGCTCAATCCCCATGGCCAGCGTGCATGACGTTTCAATCAAATTCAGCTTATATCATATGGCTCTGGAATACCAAGTCCTCGGTGATGCCTTTCCTTTTGCCTTGACGGTCGGATAGTCGGCAGGAAATTGGGAGTGGTTGTTTCGTATATACAAAAAGAACTTCCGGCAAACCGAAGAAGCCTGCCGGAATTTCCTGATTGAGTTTTATGAAAAGGGATCAGTACCAGTTGGATGACTGGGATTGGGCCCACGCGCCACAGGGATTCCCGTAACGGCCCTGGATGTAGCCCAGTCCCCAGACGATCTGGGTGTGGGCATCGGTCTGCCAGTTGGGGCCGGCCGATGCCATCTTGCTGCCGGGCAATGCCTGGGGAATGCCATAGGCACCTGAGGGGTTGGCTGCGTTGGTCCGCCAGCCGGACTCCTTGTTCCACAGCTGCACCAGGCAGGTGAATTGGTCCTCGCCCCAGCCGCGGGAGGTGACCAGATCATGGGCGATGCTCTGGGCTTCGCCTACAGGGGTCGTGGTGGTGGTCGAGCCGGACTGTGCAGGGGTGCCACCGCCGGTGCCCACCAGGATCACCTTGTCCACGGGGACGGTCTTGACGAAGGATGCGAAGATGTTGCTGGTCAGGTGCTTGTTGCCGGCTGCGGTAACCAGGCTGGTGGTCTCCATAACGCCGTTCTGTCCCTCGGTCTTGACCTTGGTGGTGCCTGACGGCAGGGAGTCGGTCTTCTCTTCGATGGTGTTGAAGGGGATGGGGGATTCGTCCGTCTTGACTTGGGCGTTGGCCCGGTCGATGCGGATGACGGTCTTCTCACTGACCCGGCTGGTCAGTGAGGGGGTAATCTGGTCGCCCGGCTGCAGGGTGATGTCTCCGGCCTCCAGGACCGATTTGACATTGGTGAAGCCGTTGCCCAGCACCACCTTGTTCTTCCCGTTGATCTGCACATTCACGTAAGAGGTATCGGAGTTGGCGCCGCCCGCACCGTTGCGGATAGCCTGCCTGGTGCTCCCACGGGACACTGTGCCCAGATTCTGGGTAGCGGAGTAGGAAGTTACGCCTGACTTGGCAGAGCTCTCAGTGGATGTATAGAAGTCGCGCGAGACGAAGCCCGCGCCAATAACCATGCCGAGAACGGTGACACCAGCAGCCAATCGCAGCCACTGACGCTTGGTCAGAGCCTTGACCGCACTCATCCGTCCTCTACGGTGGTTCGCCATTACTCTCCTCTGTTGGACCGACAGATCCTCAGTGATCAGTCGACTGGTCAGTTCCTATCGACCGCACGCTTTCGGCAGTGCCGAAAGGGTCACTGGACAAACACAGCTCTACTGTAGTGCAAACCTGCTTTGGAACCAACTCGACTGACTCAAACCCGCGCCGGGGTTGACACATCGGCCTTGCGTGCCTGGTCGATCAGGTCGTCCAGGTCCGAAGACCTGAGCGCGCCGGCCTGCTTGAAGATGATCTGCCCCTGCTTGGTGATCATCAGCGTAGGCACCGCCTGGATGTCGGCGGCTGCGGCCAGATCCTGGTTCTGGTCGATGTCCACCTTGCCGAAGACGATGTCGGTGTTGGCCTGCGAAGCCTTCTCGAAGATGGGGCCGAAGGCCTTGCAGGGTCCGCACCAGGTGGCCCAGAAGTCAATCAACACCAGGTCGTTGTCCTTGATGGTTTGCTCGAAGTTATCCGAAGTAATAGTCGTGGTGGCCATGATAACGCTCCTTGAAGTAGTTTGACTGACGCGCGGGAAGCTCCCGTGCTTAGCAACCGCTTTCAATCCTCAGCATTCCATCAAGGCTGGAGAAAGCGCCCGAATATGCTCTGGGTGGAGATGTCCGGCGGGGTCCTGTGGGCGGTCAAGCCTGGTACGGATAATGGAACCATGCCAGTGCTGAACGACGAGATTCCCGACGATGACGACTTCGATGCCGATCGCGACCGTGGTGCCTTCTCACACATCACCCCGGAGGACTTCAACCGAGGCTTTTCGGGTTCGAATCCTCCTGGATGGCTGGATCGAGACGCCATCGACCGTGCGCGGCGCTGTCTGCCCATGCCCTATGTGGAGGTAGTGCCGGTTCGTGTGGATGAGATGAGCGCCGTCACCCAGGTGGGTACCCTTCTGCGCGTGGATGATCAGGGCAACATCGAGCGCACCCTGATCACCGGGCGGATTCTTTACCACGAGACCATCAGGGAGGCTCTGGCCAGGAACATCGCCAAGGATCTGGGCCAGCTGGCCCTGCCTGTGCTGCCTGCCAGCCCCCAGCCCTTCACCGTGGCTGAGTTCTTCCCCACGCCAGGGGTCTCGGAGTATTACGATCCGCGCCAGCATGCCATTGCTCTGTGCTATCTGGTGCCGGTGGCCGGGGACTGCAAGCCTCAGGATGAGACCCTGGATGTGGAGTGGATAGATCCCAAGGGTGACATGCTGGAGTCCTTCATAAGCCAGATGCCCGGTGGGCACGGCAAGGTGCTGATGAGCGCCCTGACCTGGGCTGGTGCGCTGTGAGCCGTGAATCCTTGGAGGCGGGCATGACCATTGCCAATACCGTATATCGACAGGGGGAGGGGCTGCCCTTGGTGCTGGTCCATGCCTTCCCTGTGGACCACCGCATGTGGGATCGGTGTGCGGCCTCGCTGATCGACCAGGCGGATCGTGCGGGTACGGCCCCCTTCCCTGTCTATGCTCCGGATATGCCCGGGGCAGGCGATTCTCCCCTGCCTGAGCCGGCGTCCTGTGACCCAGCTGACTCTGATGGCGCCCTGCCTGGTGCCCTGGATGCCATGGCTCAGGCCTTTGTAGACATGGTCGCCGCCACGGGGGCGCAGAAGGCCATCTGGGTCGGACTTTCCATGGGAGGCTACCTGGTCGAGGCCGTAGCCAGGCTTTACCCTCAGATGGTGGCTGGGCTGGCCCTGTGCGATACCACCATGAAGGCTGACCGCCCGTCCTCCCGAGCCAACCGGCTGCAGATCGCCAGAACCTGCGAGGTGGAGGGGACGCTGGATCCGGTCATGCACTTCGCCAGGCCCCAGGAGGGCGATTCCACAGTCAAGCGTTCGCCCGCTTTTGTACTGACCATGACCGAATGGATACAATCCCAGGACCCCCGGGGCATCGCCTGGCGTGAACGGATGGCCGCGGGCCGCCCGGATCAGAGTGATCTGGTCGGCCGCATCAGAGTGCCTGCGGCCCTGGTCAGCGGCCGCTGCGATCCCTCGAGCCCTCCACGCACCATGGAGCCTCTGGCTCAGGCCATGCGCCAGGCCGGAACCGATGTCACTTTTACCGCCATCGACGACTGTGGCCACTTCAGCGCCGTCGAGCATCCAGACCAAGTGGCCGCTGCCCTGCTGGACCTGGTTCAACGCGTAGGGAGGCAAGCATGAGCGATCCTGAAACGGTCTTTTCCCCGCTGGCCCTTACCGGGCCCCTGCCCTTTTTGCCTTTGGCCCAGGGGGACGTGGACTATGACACGGCATCGCGGCAACAGCCCGGGTTGCTTGACCGTCTGCTAGATCAGGAAGGCACTAGTGTCATCCTGGTACGGGGCGGGAAGGTGGCCGTGCCTAGGGGCAAGGGGGCCTTGGCCGGTCGCACCGGGGCCAGCATCCGTCTGGCTACCCTGCCCGCTGCCTACTTGCGGGGTCCTCTGGTAGGCTCGACGGGCCAGTTTGAGCCCCCCTGCTACTATCTGGGGAAGGCCGACCGTCAGGCCTGGCTGGCCCTGGATCTGGATCTTGCCTGCGCCGGTCAGGCTGTCCAGGGACCTCTTCGTGACTTGGCTCAGGCCGCTGACCAGCGCTTCGATTGGCTGGCCCTGCGCGAGTATGCTCCTCATGGCCGTCCGCGGCAGGTGGGCCTGGCAACCTGCGCGGTCGCCCTGTCCGTGTGGCATGGACGCCAGGCCTTCTGCCCCCGCTGCGGTGCTCCGGTCCATCCCAGCCAGGCCGGATGGGCTCAGATCTGCCAGGGGAGTGCATCGGGAGACAGGCACACGCTCTTTCCCCGCATCGAGCCCGCAGTGATCATGGCCGTGGTGGACAGCCACGATCGGCTTCTGCTCCAGCACAATCGGCAGTGGGCTCCCGGTTTTCGTTCAGTCACTGCTGGATTCGTCGAGGCGGGGGAGAATCTGGAGCATGCAGTCCGGCGGGAGACCCTGGAGGAGGTGGGCCTGAACCTGGGTGAGATGCGGTACCTGGGCTCCCAGCCCTGGCCCTTCCCATCCTCCCTTATGGTGGCCTTCAGAGCCAGATCCATGAATACGGACATCCGGGTGGATGGTCAGGAGACCGATGCCGCCAACTGGTTCACGCGTGAGGAATTCGGCGCTGCTCTGGCCTCGGGCCAGTTGCGCATACCACAGGCGGCCAGTGTGGCCAGGCACATGATTGCACAGTGGTATGGCAGCGAGCTCTGACCTATTTGGGAAGTCCCGTGCTTTCAGACCTGGTCCTGTCGTAAGATATTGCAGGGAACTGTAAGCAGCGAAAGGTGTGCTATGGCCATGGAGGGGCAAGAAGAGCCTCGTATCTCGGACGTCGACCAGGCCGAAACTGTGACCATGCCGCCGACGACCGGCGACGGGCCCGACCCTGTGGACCTGTCCGCTGATAAGCAAGCGAATCGGGCACTGGGCGCAGGTCCCGCCCACGAAGCCCAGTCGAGCCGTCATCGGGGGCGTACCATCCTGGCCCTGCTGCTTCTGGCTGTGCTGATTCTGGTAGGGTGCTGGTTCGGCGCTCGCGCCTTCTTCCGCGATCGGGTGGCCCCCGGCGTCACCCTGGGCGGAAAGATCATGATGGGTCGGACCAACGACCAAGTCCGTCAGATTGTCGATCAGCAGGTGCGTGACTCCCAGGTGGAGCTCAAAGGCGAAGGGGCCTCCGCGCGGGCGGGGCTAAAGGACTTGGGCGTGAGTGTGGATCAGGATGCCACGGTCACAAGGGTCATGACTGCCAAGGGCTCTGCAGGTATTTCCCGGCTCAACCCCTTCCATAGCGAAGCTGTACCCCTGGTGGCCGAGCGGGACCAACTGGCCATGAACAAGTATCTGACCGAGCACTTCATCGACCGCCAGGACCGTTCCGTTCCCTCTACCATCGTCTTTGACTCCGGCGCTCACGCTTTCAGGGCCCAGGAGGGGCGTGGCGGCAAGGGTCCTGAGATGGGCCGTGTGCAAAATGCTGTCTCCTCTCTGATAGACAAGCCTGGCAGGCGGCTGGCCGTTGGGCTGGTTTACAAGGACGTGGGCATGCCCATCAGCCTGGATACCGCCAATCAGGTGGCTGCTCAAGCCAATCAACGGGTGGCCAAGGATCTGGTCATCAAGGGGACCGATGACGATGTCATGACTGTTCCGGCCGCCACCGTGGCCACCTGGGTCAAGCCGGTGACGGACCTGGGCAAGGGAACCATGGAGCTGGGCTTCGATCGGCAGGCAATTCAGCAGTACCTGGATCAGGAGCTGGCCCGGCATCTGGATCGGGATATGGTCACCGCCGTCAATGTCAAGAACACCAAGGGCGAAGTGGTGGCTGAGACCACCAAGGGTGTGGACGGGGTTCGGGTTTCGGATGTACCCGCCACAGCTGATCTGGTCGTCAAAGCCCTGGTCCAGGGTGACACGAACCCGGTCCAGGCGCGTGCCGAGGTCACCCCGCATAAGGAGCAGACACGTGTGGCCCGCTACGACGTGCCTGACGGCGACACCTGGATCCAGGTCAACCTGAGCGATCAGACCGCCACCGCCTACCATGGCACCACCGAGGTCAAGACCTTCCCCATCTGCTCAGGTAAGCCCTACGACGGGGACCAGTCAGATACCGGCACCTTCTTCATCAACGTGCGTTACACAGTCCAGACCATGCGCGGCCCCGGCTACGTCTCGCCCAACGTCAGATGGGTCTCCTACTACAACGGCAGTGAGGGCTTCCACACGGCCGACTGGAACTACGGGGGCATCGCCAAGGGCGACCCCACCCACTACGGATCCCACGGCTGCATCAATATGTACGAGCAGGATGCCAAGTGGATCTATGACAACGCCCCGGCCGGGACCATGGTCAAGGTGGAGGGTCAGGTTCCGCCAGGTCCGGCCCGGTAGATGCACCTGTCGCGGCAGACGGTCGAGTAGGCTGGAACCATGAGCGATGAACACAGTGATGGAACCTCCCGTTTGGACGTGCCTGACCACTTGAGGTATTCCCAGGATCACGTCTGGATCGACCCCAGTCAGTCTCCTGCGCCCATGGGCGTGACCGAGTATGCGGCTGACCAGTTGGGAGACCTGGTTTTTTTGGATCTGCCTGAGACCGGCACCCACGTCGATGCTGGCGACGAGGTCATCGAGCTTGAGTCCTCCAAGGCGGTGGAGCCGGTGGTTTGCCCAGTGGCGGGCACCATCGCCTACGTCAACAGGGCGGCCTCGGACGATCCGGAGGTCATCAATTCCGACCCTTATGGAGAGGGCTGGATAGCCAAGATCGACCTGGAGGACGATGAGCCTGATCTGATGAGCGCCGAGGAGTACGGTCAGCTACTGAAGAGCCTGAACTGACGGTTCAGACATGACCAGGCGATCCGGCCGCGATGAAAGGCCCCTGCGGGTCCGATCGGTCAGCACCACCTTCGATTCAGCCGCGCCCGGGGAGGGCATCGAGAGCAGACCTGCTCCGGTGCGTCTGCTGAGGCGCCTGGTAACGGGCGCCTTCGACCTCTGGGTGGGTCTGTCCATCAATATGACCGATCGCATGGGCTGGTCGGCCGACGTCCAACCCTATGTGGGCTACGGTACCGAGTCATACTCCCGACTGATCTGCCGCACTATTCTGACCGACGGCCGCAGACGTGAGGATCCGGCCATCCGGGGCATCCGCGGTCTGCTGACCGTACCCGCGCCCAGGACCAGGGTCAGGCTGGCCATTGACAGCACCGCCATCGGGAGGGTCCAGGTGGGCGATTCCTCGGTCTACGATGCCGTCGATCCCAGCCGCAGCCTGAGTGCGGATGCGGTCTTCTCCGACCGATCGGGCTATCTTGATCTGGTGGCCGAGCATCGGCTGACCCCAGGCGTGCACCGGGTCTCCTACCAGGTGCGGGGCCGCCGACCTGTCGACGCGCCGCTGTACATCGTGCCCAGTCAAACGCCGGTCGGTGTCATATCCGATGTGGATGACACCATCATGATCAGCCAGGTGCCCAATCATTGGAAGGCTGCCTGGAACCTGCTCCTGTCAAATCCGCACCGCAGGTCTTCGGTGCCGGGCATGGCCGTGCTCTACAACCGCATCCGCGACCTGGACCCCCGGATGCCCTTCTTCTATCTGTCGGCCTCGCCCTGGAATGTGGAGGGGTCCATACGCGGCTTCATCCGTGACCACGGCTTTCCGTCCGGCCCTCTGCTGCTGCGGGATCTGGATCCCAGGCCCAAGACCTTCGTGCCCTCCATCGTGCAACACAAGATGGAGTTCATCCACCAGCTCATGGCCGACTTCCCCCAGATGCGCTTCGTGCTTATGGGCGATGACGGGCAGAGCGACCCCGCCACCTTCGCCCAGGTGGTGCATCAATATCCGGACCGGGTCCTGGCCATCGGCATCCGTCAGCTGAGCCCCTCGGAGACCGGGCTGGGATCCTTGTTCAAGCGCACTGCCACCCAGCCGATGCCGGTGACGCAGGTGCCGGTCTTCTACGGGACCACGGGCGCCAATCTGATGCGGACCCTGTTGCCCTATCTGCGTCGTCGCGCCCGAATATAATCGCTCCATGAGTTTTTCGGCCGTCAACTCCATTCCTCCTCGTGCACAACGCCGTCCCACCGATCGATGCTTCCATGGGGATCACTTCGAAGATCCCTACGAGTGGATGCGCAACAGGGAGGATCCTGCCACCAAGGCCTATGTGCGCGACCAGAACAGCTACTGCCAGGAGCGTCTGGCCGGTCAGAAGGGTTTGCGGGCCACTTTACTTAAGGAGTTCACCGACCGGGTACAGCAGACCGACATGTCGGTGCCAACTCGGATGCACGGTTACTGGTACTTCTCCAGAACGCTTAGGGGCCAGGAGTACGGGGTGCAGTGCCGCCTGCCGGTGCGCGACCAGGATGACTGGGATCCTCCAACGGTTCAGGCCTCATCGGCGCCTGGATCCATGCCTGGCGAGGAGGTCATCTTCGACGCCAATGCCGAGGCGGAAGGCCACGACTTTTTCTCCCTGGGTTGCCTGGATCTGAGCGCCGACGGTCGGTGGATGCTCTATGGCCTGGACACCAGGGGCAACGAACGCTACGACCTGCGTATCCGGGATCTTTCCCAAGGCCGAGACCTGCCTGATCGGATCGACCAGGTCTCCTCCGGGGCAGTGCTGACCCCCGACGGCCGATGGGTCTTCTACACCGGCCTGGACAAGGCTTGGCGTCCGGACACGGTCTGGCGGCATAAGGTGGGCACTTCGGTCGACCAGGATGTCATGGTCTACCAGGAGGACGATGAGCGCTTCTGGGTGGGGCTGGGCCTGAGCTACGACGAATCCGCCATGCTGATTGCCACCGGGTCCAAGACCACCAGCGAGGTGCTCATGCTGGATTTGAATGAGCCAGAGGGCGAGTTTGTGCCCTTGATCCCTCGCAAGGAGGGGGTCGAGTACGACATCAGCCTGGCCAGGTTCGAAGATGCCGGTCCGGCAGGGGAGGATCTGCCGGTAGCTGTGGTCTACCACAATGTAAACAACCCCAACTTCGAGGTGGATCTGATCGATCTGCGCAGCCACCGTCCGCCTTTTCGACTGGGAGAAGGGGTGCGGCTGGCACAAGGCAGCCCCTATGGTTGCGAGCGCTCCGGAGACCTGGCCTCCCTGCCGCCCGAGAAGCCCTTTCGGGATCCGGGCAATCCGGCCATCCTCCAGGGCGCTCGCGGGCTGGGAATCGAAGGTCTGGGCATCCATCGCAGCTTCGTGGTCCTGACCTACCGGGCTGACAGTCTTCCTCATATGGCTGTTATTGCCAAGGATCAGGCATTTGAGGATCTGCGGGCGGGTCGGCCCTGGCGCTTCCGTGAGGTCCTGCCCGACCAGGCCAGGGACGGCATTGACCGTCTTTACAGCATCGGTCCCACTGATAACCCCTCCTACCAGGCTCCCGGGCTGCGCTACATCCGGGGCAGCTATGGGACCCCGGCCGAGCTGCGCGAGCTGGACCCGGTCCGGGGCGTGGATCGGTTGCTCAAGCGGGCCCGGGTGCTGGGTGATTTCCGGCCTGAGCGCTACGCCGAGCGTCGGGTTCTGGTCCGCGTCAGGGATGGGGCCCTGGTGCCGGTCTCTCTGGTCTGGCGGCGGGGCATGCATCCGGGGCTGGATGCCTGCGGTAGGACCGGGCCTGATGACACGATTATCCAGGCTCCCGACCATCCTGAGCGCCGTCCCTGGCCGGACCATGATCCGGACAGATCCGCACCCATGTTCATCACCGGATACGGAGCCTACGAGATCAGCCAGGACCCGGGGTTCTCCACCGGTAGGCTCAGCCTGTTGGACCGAGGCGTACTCTACGCCGTCCCCCATGTGCGCGGTGGCGGGGAGATGGGCCGCGCCTGGTACGAGCAAGGCCGTCGGCTGCACAAGGTCAACACCTTCCTGGACTTCATCGACGTGACTGCCGCCCTACAGGCTCAGGGCTGGGCGGATCCGCGTCATACCGTGGCCAACGGCGGGTCGGCCGGCGGGCTGTTGATGGGGGCCGTGGCCAATATGGCTCCCCAGCTCTATGCCGGCATCGAGGCGGACGTCCCCTTTGTGGACGCGCTGACCAGCATTCTGGACCCTGACCTACCGCTGACTGTGACTGAATGGGACGAGTGGGGAGACCCCCTGCATGATCAGCAGGTTTACCGGTACATGCGCTCCTACTCGCCCTATGAGAACGTTCCTGACGCTGATCGTCGGCGTAGGCTCTTTGGCAGCGACCATTTCCCTGCCATCCTGGTGACCACATCCATGAACGACACCCGCGTGCTCTATGTGGAGCCGCTCAAGTGGGTGGCCAGACTGCAGGAGCCGCAGGTGGGGGCCGATGCGCTGATCAGGATCGAGGTCCAGGCAGGCCACGGAGGTATCAGCGGACGCTACCGGCAGTGGGAGGAGCTGGCCTTCGAGAACGCCTGGTGCCTGTCCATCATGGTCCCTGAAAGCCGCTGAACCCGGCCTGTCCGGGATTCGGTCGGGGTCGGGAAAGGGCCCTGGCAGGCTCGTTATGCTCGGGGTATGACAAATAGCAAGCAGAAAACATATCACATTGCGGTCATTGCCGGTGACGGCATCGGCAAGGAGATCGTTCCCCAGGCTCAGGCTGTGCTGGAGAAGGTGACCCGGGGCAAGGCTGATATCCGCTATGAGGACTTCGACCTGGGCGCTGAGCGCTACCTGCGCGATGGAGCCATTCTGCCCGACGAGGATCTGGACCGGCTCAAGCAGCAGGATGCCATCCTCCTGGGGGCCATCGGCGACCCCCGTATCAAGGCCGGCATCCTGGAGCGGGGACTGCTGCTCAAAATGCGTTTCGAGCTGGATCAGTATGTCAACCTTCGGCCATCCAAGCTCTACAAGGGCGTGGTGTCGCCCCTGGCCAACCCGGGTGACATCGACTTCGTGGTCGTGCGTGAGGGCACCGAGGGGCTCTATGCCGGGGCCGGCGGATCCATTCGCCGGGGCACCCCACAAGAGGTGGCCACCGAAGTCTCCATCAACACGGCATACGGGGCGGAACGGGTCATCCGCTACGCCTTCCAGCTGGCTATGAAGCGTCGCCGTCGTCTGACTCTGGTTCATAAGAAGAACGTGCTGACCAATGCGGGAGACATGTGGCAGCGGCTGGTCGACCAGGTGGGTCAGGAGTACCCCGACGTGGAGCGCGAGTACCTGCACATCGATGCCTCCACCATATTCCTGGTGACCGAGCCCAGCCGCTTCGACGTGATCGTGACCGACAACCTCTTTGGCGACATCCTCACGGATGAGGCGGGGGCTGTGGTGGGAGGCGTGGGCTACTCGGCCTCCGGCTGCATCAACGCCTCGGGCACCTACCCATCCATGTTCGAACCCATCCACGGATCCGCCCCCGACATCGCCGGCAAGGGGATCGCCAACCCCACGGCCGCCATTCTCTCGGCCGGGATGCTCCTGGATCATCTGGGCTTTGAGGACGAGGCGGCCAGCATCGAACGGGCCGTGGAGGACGACATCGAACGCTCCGGCTCCACCCAGCGGAGCACGGAGCAGATCGGCAGAGATATCCTAAGCCGACTGTGATCGGGCCGGATGGCGGCTAGACTGGAGGGCATGACTATGGATGATGCCCCCCAGCCGGACGACCGGCAGCCCAGCGATATGCCGACAGGGAATCCCGGCTTCGGTCCCTCCCCGTCCCCGCAGGTTTCGCCCGAGCAACAGGAGCCTGCCGGGGGAGATGCCGCTGCCAAATCAGCGCAGCCGGGCCAGTCAGGTCCAGATGCCGTCGACGGGCAGCAACAGGCTTCGGGCTATCCCGCTGGCCCTGATCTTGGCGGTGGGAATCAGAATCCGTATCAGACCGGTCAGTATTCCTCCGGTCAGTATCCCACGAGTCAGTATTCGCATGGTGGGTATCTGACAGGGCAGAGAGCCAATGCCGGATACCCGTTTGCCCCTCAGAACGGTGGCCAGTATCCTGGGGCGTATCAGCCAGGGCCCTATCAGCCCAGTCAGTATCCGACCGCCGGGTATCCAGCTGGTCAACAATATCCAACCGGTCAGCAATATCATGGTGGGCAGTATTCCGGTGGCCAGTATCCTGGGGGCCAGAATCCGCCAAGGCCCTATCAGCCGGGACCGGGCTATCCCGGCCAGTACCCGTCTGGCCAGTACCCACCGAGTGGGTATCCGGGCAATCAATACCCAACAGGTCAGTATCCAGGCAATCAATATCCTGGCCGGCAGTATCCCCCGCAGGCTCCTATGCCTTGGTCCTATCCGGGCATGCCCCAGGGTGGGTATCCAGGGGCTATGCCCACCGGCAGGAGTCCCTATCCAATATCACCCACTCCGCACAGCAAGTTGGCGGCAGGTCTGCTCAGCATCTTTCTGGGCTGCTTCGGCGTGGGCAACTTCTACCTGGGCAGAACCGGCCGGGGTGTGGCTCAGCTCATGCTCACCCTGATCGGCTTCCTCTTCTTCTTCATTGGGCCGACCATCGCCATAATCTGGGGGCTGATCGAAGGCATCCTGATTCTGACATCTTCAACCGGCTCCTTCTGGCATCGTGACGCTCGCGGATGGGAGTTGACGGATTGAATCCGGCCCCTCTGCGCGGCGTCGGCAAGCAGATGGGCGGTAAACTTGCGGGCGTAACCCTGACCTTGGGCCGGGGGGCAGACTCCCGTCCAGTCATCACTTCCTGCAGGATTGACGGCGACTTCTTTACGGAGCCGGCTCCTACCGCGTCCCGTGAATCCGAGGATGATCATGGGCCGGTATCCCGGCTGGAATCCGCAATTTGCCGTATCCCGCTGCCCTTGGATCCTGGTCTGGCTCTGAAGCGGCTGGGCAGGATCATGGCAGAAGGGGATGGCCAACGGGTTGTCGGCGTGTCCCCATGGACCCTAGTGACTGCACTGGAGCGCGCCCTGCCGTCTGGGCTGGTCATCCACAGGCACGAGGAGCCCGACCAGGCGTCTTTTCAACAGTCGCAGCCGGACGAGGTCGAATGCCGCCGCCGTTGGTCTGGCCTGAAGCTGGACCTGATCAGGGACCGTCCACGTCAGCCGGCCATGCAGATGGCCATGGATCAGGCTCTCAATGATGCCGTGGCCCAGGGCCAGCTGCCACCCACCCTGCGCATCTGGAACTGGGCGGCGCCAGCGGTGATCCTGGGACGCTTCCAGTCCCTGAGCCGGGAGGTCCACGTGGAGCGGGCGCGCAGTCTGGGCTTTACCCTGGTTCGCCGCTGTACCGGCGGTGGCACCATGGTCATCCAGCCCGACCGGGCCATCACCTATTCCCTCTATCTGCCCCTGGACTTCGTCAAGGGGACCGACCTGATCGACTCCTACCGGATCTGCGACTATTGGCTGGTTCGTGGTCTGCGCATGCAAGGGATTCAGGCGGGCTGGCAGGGCATGAATGACATCGCCTCCCCGCGGGGCAAGATGGGGGGCGCCGCCCAGCGCAGACTGCCGGCAGGCTCCCGCGGACCGGGCGGACTGCTCCACCACACCACCCTTTCCTACTCGGTGGATGCCGATCTGATGGCCCAGGTACTCAACGTGGACCCGGCGAAATTCCACGACAAGGCCGTGAACTCGGTCAAAAGCCGGGTGGATCCCATCGACAGGCAGACCAGTCTGACCCGTCAATCTCTGATCGATGCCCTTCTGGACACCCTGCCCTCCCTGGTGTCGGATCTTCGCATATCAAGTCCTGCGCCCGAGGTTGAGCAACGGGCCCGCACCCTGGCCCAGCAGCGCTACGGCCGTGGGGAGTGGACCGCCCAGATTGCATGACAGGCGAGGGGGTTGATGTGTGTGGGTATAATCGTGCTCAGTCGCGTCGAACCCGGCGTGAGGTCATCAACCATGCGTGAGTCGGTGCAGACCCGCCAGACATGGCGAAAAGGAGTGCGGAGTATGGCGGTTCACAAGCCCAACGAGATTCCCGATGACGGGAACGCCCTCAGGCAGACCGCCCTATTCAAACAGGTGCCCAGGCAGGATGCCGACCAGCTTTTGGACACCATGCACGAGTCCACTTATGCCAAGGGGTCCACGGTCTTCCGGCAGGGGGACACCGACCACCGGATGTATCTGCTGGAGGAGGGCAGGGTCAAGCTGGTTCGCCAGTCGCCCGACCGCCGCATCCAGCTGCTCAGTATCCATGGACGTGGGGAGATCCTGGGCGAGATTCCCGTCTTTGACCCCTCCGGCGGGCCGCGTACCGCCTCGGCTGTGGTCATGGTCAACAAGACCAAGGTGGCTGCCCTGGATCACGATGCTCTCTTTGACTGGCTCAATCAGCACCCCAAGGTGGCTGTGGACATGCTCCAGGTGTTGGCCCACCGCCTGCGGACCGACAACGAGCGCATCTCCGACCTGGTCTTCCTGGACGTGCCGGCCCGTCTGGCCAAGACCCTGCTGGATCTGGCCACGCGCTTCGGCGAACCCTTCGAGCAGGGGCTGATGGTCCCTTACGATCTGACTCAGGAGGAGCTGGCCCAGCTGGTCGGTGCCTCACGGGAGACCGTCAACAAGGCCCTGATGGACTTCTCCAACCGGGGATGGATCTCTCGCAAGGGCCGTACCATCATCATTTTCCAGCCAGGACCGCTGATTCGACGCTCACGCATGTGAACGCCGCTGTCCGGTAGAGCCAACGGCCTAGGATGGAGACCATGCCCGAACAAAAGAAATCCATGTCGGTCAGGCGCTTTTTCACGCTGCTGCTGGCTTACCTCATCTTCTGCGTCGCAGGTGGCGTGGTCGTCTCTGGTTTTCTGTTCCCCGCAGTCTTCGGCATCAACGCCGTCTCCAAGAATCTGATGCCTGCCCTGAAGACGGAGAACATCGACTTCAACGTCAATGATCTGCCCCAGCAGTCCCGCCTTTACGCCTCCGACGGGCATACCGTCATCGCCACTTTCTACGCGCAAAACCGGATTGTGGTACCCATCAAGGATGTTTCTGACTACATGCAGAAGGCCGTGGTGGCCCGTGAGGACCGTCGTTTCTTCGAGCATGCGGGCGTGGATACCCAGGGCGTGCTCAGGGCCTTCATCCAGACCTACATCAAGCAGGGTGACACCCAAGGTGGTTCCTCCCTGACCCAGCAGTACGTCAAGAACGTGCTCATGAACCAGGCCGAGGAAAACAACGACCCCATCGCTGAGTACCACGCCCAGGAGGAGACCATAGCCCGCAAGATGCGGGAGATGCTGATAGCGGTGCAGATGGAGAAGAAGTACTCCAAGGCCGAGATTCTTCAAGGGTACTTGAATATCGCCCAGTTCGGAACCAACGTCTACGGGGTTGAGTCGGCGGCCAGGCGCTATTTCAGCAAGTCGGCCAAGGAGCTGGATCCGGGCGAGTCGGCCACCATCGCCGCCGTGACCAAGAATCCCGCACGCTTCGACCCAACCGTCAATATCAAGGCCGCTCAGGAGCAGCGGAACATCGTCCTGGATCTGATGAGGCAGGAGAACTACATCAGCCAGCGTCAGTATGAGGAGAACAAGGCCAAGCCGCTGGATCAGATGCTGCATGTGCAGTCTGCGGACGCCGGCTGCCAGGCGGCCGGGGACGCGGCCTTCTTCTGCGACTACGTGACCAAGCAGATCCTCAACTCCAAGGAGTTCGGCAAGAGCCAGGAGGATCGCAACAAGCTCCTCAAGGAAGGCGGCTTGGACATCTACACCACCATGGACGTCAATGCCAACGCCGCAGCCATGAAGGCGGCTCGGGACACCATCCCCGTGGATGATCCGACCGGCTTCGAAGTCACGATGGCGGCCATTCGCCCGGGTACCGGCGAGGTTTTGGGCTTCGGCATCAACCGCATTTACGATGCCACCCAGAACTCCGGCGGTGGCACCCGCACGGCCATCAACTATGCAGTGGACCAGCAGGACGGCGGCGGCTGGGGTTTCCCCGTGGGCTCCACCTGGAAACCCATCAATCTGGTGGCCTGGATGAAGGCCGGCAAGTCCATCAATCAGCCCCTGCGCACCTCTACCAGCTATCCGCAGACCGCCTTCGCCTGCAAGACGGCTGACGGTACCTCCTACGGATTCGGCACTGGCAGCTGGCACGTTGAGAACTCGGGCGGCGGCACCACTTCGCCGGAGAGTCCCCTCCAGGGCCTGATCCGCTCGCACAATACCACCCAGGCCTCCATGGCCCAGCAGATTGGCCTGTGCAGCATAGCGGACACAGCCAAGGACATGGGCTACCACAATTCGCCCAAGGACCAGATGGACATCCACTCAGACAACAGCTTCCAGCCGCCCATGACCATCGGATCGGTCCAGGCCTCCCCGCTGACCATGGCCAACGTCTACGCCACCATCGCCGCCAAGGGCGTGGCCTGCAGCCCTATCGCCATGACCAAGGTGATCGATAAGAACAAGCGGTCCATCAAGGTGCCCAAGGCCAACTGCCATCAGGCCATCGACCCGGGCATCGCCGAGACCACCGCCTATGCCCTCAACCAGGGCGTGGTCCAGCCCGGAGGCGAGGCGGCCGTGACCCAACTGGACGGGGGCCGCAAGACCTTCGCCAAGACGGGCACCCATGAGGACAAGTACATGCTGACCGGCGGATTCGTGCCCCAGGTGGCCTCCTTCGTCACTGTGGGCAATGCTGAGGGCCAGGTCTCCTTCAATGGCAAGGTCATCAACGGACGGTCCATGGGCACTTGGTACGGCATGTACATCGCCACCCCGGCATGGAAGGAGTTCATGAACACCTACCTGGCCGCTGCAAACATTCAACCGGACAACTCCTACGGCAACCCCGACGCTCGCTTTACCGGCGGGGTCCAGCCTCAGCAGTCGGCCCCGATGCAGCAGCGTCAGATGACCCGTGGTGTAGGCGTGCAGGAGCCGCAGAGCGAGGGGCTCACTTCGGAAGCGACTCAGAGCGTGCAAGCGGCTGACTAGTACCTGGCCTGATCCGCTTGATGGGTTCCGGCTGGGACCCGAGCGAGGCTGTGCTTACAATGGAGACCATTAGGGATTCGTCGACGGGCGGGACCACGAGGGGTACGGCCGTCCGCCGGGAGAGGCAGGAACAGATGGTCCAGGAATATTCAGAGCTGGATGACAAGGCCCCTCGGGCCGACGGCCGGGTTCATGAGGATCAGGTGATGCCGGGGCCGGTGAGCGGCTCCGGTAGGTTGGATGTTTCCAAACCGATCTGGCCCTTTGAGCCGGATGCCGCCGACAGCAAGAAGAAGACTGGCAAGGCTGCCAAGGGGATCAAATCGTCCAAGAAGGACAAGAAGGCCAAAAGAGTCAAAAAGGCCAGGAAATCAAAATCAGGAAAAAGGCGGGAGACGGCCCTGCCTGCGCTCTTCCAGCCCATGGAACTGCGCGACCAGCACATCCGCAATAGGATCTGGATGCCGCCCATGGACACCTATTCGTCCCTGCGGCATGACGGGGTTCCTACCAACTTCCACTATCAGCACTATGTATCCAGGGCCCTAGGCGGCTTCGGGGTCGTCATCGGGGAGGCCACGGCTGTAAATCCCCAGGGGCGGATCTCTCCCTGCGATGTGGGGCTATGGGATGACGAGCAGACCAGGGCCTGGCAGGGCATCGTCCGGGATGTCAAGGCCGCTGGAGCCGTCCCCATCGTCCAACTCAACCATTCGGGGCGCAAGGGTTCCTCCGGGTGCTCCTCCATGGGCTATATCAACGCCACCGTGCCCGTGGCCGAAGGAGGCTGGCAGCCCGTGGGTCCCAGCCCCATCGCCTTCGGGAGGATGGCGGTCCCGGTTCAGCTCTCGCGGGCGCAGATAGCCTCCATTGTGGCTGACTTCCGTTCCGCTGCCGTGCGAGCCGTTCAAGCCGGCTTCCTGGGAGTGGAGCTGCACGCCGCCCACGGCTACCTGCTTTCACAATTCCTGGATCCCCTGATCAACCGACGCAGCGACGAGTACGGGGGTGACCTGTCCGGCAGAATGCGCCTGCTAATCCAGGTGACCGATGCGGTGCGCGAGGTCATTCCCTCGGGCATGCCCCTGCTGGTGCGCATGTCCGCCACCGACTGGGCCACTGGCGGATGGGGTCTGGACGAGACCATCCGCACCGCCAAGGTGCTCAAGCTGCACGGGGTGGATCTGATTGACGTTTCCACCGGGGGTCTGGTGCCAGGCGTGAAGATCCCAGCCGCTCCCAACTACCAGGTGCCCTTCTCCTACCAGGTGCGCAGTCAGGTGCTGATTCCCACCACAGCGGTGGGGCTGATCACCAAGCCCAGGCAGGCTGACCGGATCGTACGCAAGGGTCTGGCCGATGCGGTCGAGATCGGTCGAGCCAGTCTGCGCGACCCCTACTGGCCGCTCAGGGCCGCCTACAAACTGGGGCTGTCCGCTCAGCAGGCCCCCTACCCTGAGCCATACCGGCGCGGGGCCTACGGCATCGCACGCTGAGAGCGGCCATGGACGCTGTTCGTGGTGGAGCAGGGACCATTGTGGTCATGCCTACGTATCAAGAGGCTGACAATATCGGAGTGACCCTTCCACAGCTGCTGGCCTGCTGCCCGGAAGTCGATGTTCTGGTCGTCGACGACAACTCCCCGGACGGCACCGGTGCCAAGGCCGAGGATATGGCCAAGCGCGACCCTCGCGTGCACGTCCTCCATCGGCATGACCGCCGCGGGTTGGGCCCTGCCTATGTGCAGGGTTTCCGCTGGGCTTTGGGGCATGGCTATGGCCTGATCTGCGAGATGGACATGGATGGCTCCCATCGACCCCAGGATCTGGCCAGGATGCTGGCGGTGGCCCGAGGTGAGGCGCATCCGGATCTGGTCATCGGTTCACGCCGGGTGCGCGGAGGCCGCACTCAACATTGGCCCTGGTATCGGGACCTGATCTCGCGTATGGGATCCTGGTATGCCCGCACCGCCCTGGGATCCTCAGTGCGTGACATGACCGCCGGCCTGCGGGTCTATCGAGCGGATGTGCTCAGGCGGATCGATCTGCGAAGGGTCCGCTCCAGCGGCTACGTCTTCCAGGTGGATATGCTGCGTCGGGTCCAGGCCATGGGTCTGAGCGTCGTCGAAGTGCCTATAGTCTTCGTGGAGCGGGTTCGCGGCAGCTCGAAGATGGATGCCGGGATCGTTCTGGAGGCCATGGTACAGGTGACCCTGTGGGGACTTGAACGGTTGACCCATCGAAACTGACATTGCATCGCCATCGTGTTCGCTTTCTCAGGCGACCCCGCAGGCCCTTGTGGGCGACTTGAAGACAGAATGTGCCTTGGTTGACAGATTGCTGGAATAGCCGCGGCAGGCCTCTGGCATATGGAAGAATGGTCGGGGTATCGAAGGAACATTGATCGTTCGCTCCTGTTTTTGGACCGCGACCACAGTCCAATGGCCGGCTTGCCAATTTGGGCGAATGTGTGCGATAATGTTCGAATGATATCGTCACAACGCCAACACCTGATATTGAACCGGTTGCGTACTCGTGGCGCAGTCCGTATCACCGCCCTCTCCAAGGAGCTGGGCGTTTCCGCCATGACCATCCGTCGGGACATTGCCGACCTGGCGGACAAGGGCCTGCTCAAGAGGGTCCACGGAGGGGCCGTCACCACCAGCTCGCTGCTGGCTGAGCCGCTCTTCTCGGTCAAGTCGCAGATGGACATGGGCCTCAAGGACACCATCGCCCGTCACGCCATCGACTATGTCTCCCCGGGCGACGTCATCGCCATCGGCGGCGGAACCACGGCCTATGTCTTCGCCCAGCACCTCCTGGAGAGCCGTCAGTGCGCCGGCGTGACCCTGCTGACCAATTCCATCCCCGTGGCCGAGCTGGTTCAGGCCATGGAGAGCAAGGACGTGGAGGTCATCGTCACCGGCGGCGTCATCACCCGGTCCAACTCACTGGTAGGCCCCATTGCGGATAAGGTCATCGCCTCCCTGCGGGTCAACACGGTCTTTCTGGGGACCCACTCGGTCTCCATCCCACGCGGCTTCCTGATGCCCAATTCCCTGGAGGCGGCCACCGATATGGCGCTGATGGACATCGCCGACCGGACCATCATCCTGACCGACCATACCAAGTGGAGCTGCACCTCCCTGTCCCTGTTCGCCTCCTTCGACCAGGTGGACACCGTCATCACCGACGACCAGCTGGACCAGGAGTCGGCCGAGGCCACCCGCTCCCTGGTCAAGCGGCTGGTGTTGGTGCCGGTCAACCCCGAGGAAGGCCAGGCTCAACCCACCGAGGGGTCTGAGGATCAGGCTCAATGAGCGGCCGGTCACACTGGGGTGCGCGGGTTGCCATAGCTGGTTGCCATGGATTGTCAATCATCACGGACGATGAAGGAGCAGCATGAAGTCAGAGCAGTATGTCCCTCAGCGGTATGTTCCCGGCGACTACGCCAGGGAGCATATCCGCATCACCCCCACCAGGCTGGCCGACGGGCGCCGGTTCTTCTACCTGGACGATGATCCTGAGTACGTCTCCGGCCGCAGGACCAGGCGTCTGGACGATCCCCGTCCGCTGACCGACCGGTTCGCCCCCCATCAGGATCAGGAGGGCAGGACGGTGCCCTTCCAGCCGCCGCAGATGCGCCGGGACCCTCTGACCGGCGACTGGATTCCCATGGCCACGGCCCGGATGAACCGGCCCATCACCGCCGGTCCGCAGGCCACCGCCAAGGGCAACCCCCTGGCCGCCAGAAAGCCTGGGGATCCCTACCAGGATGGGGAGATCCCCGATGTGGACTACAACGTGGCGGTCTTCGAGAACCGTTTCCCCTCCATGATGCAGGTGCCTAATACCCAGGCGGCCGACCAGCCCTCCCTGGTGGACGGCAACCCCCTCTGGCCGGTGCGCGAGGCCAACGGGCGCTGCGAGGTGGTCTGCTTCGACCCTGATGAGCACGCGTTGCCTGCCGATCTGCCGGTTTCCCGTCTGCGGACGGTGGTGGAGGCCTGGGCCTTCCGGACTGCTGAGATCTCGACCATGGAGGGCATCGAACAGATCTTCCCCTTCGAGAACCACGGCCAGGAAATAGGCGTCTCCCTGGCCCACCCCCACGGACAGATTTACTGCTACCCCTTCATCGCCCCCCGGCTGGAGCAGGAGTTGAGGCAGTGCGCCGACTACCGGGAGCGCACCGGCGGCAACCTCCTGGCGGATATCCTCAAGGCCGAGCTGGACTCCGGACGGCGGGTGGTCTTCCGCAACGCCACCTGGGTGGCCTATGTGCCTGCGGCCGCCCGCTGGCCCTTGGAGGTCCACCTGGCCCCCGTCCGCGACGGGATCCTGAGCCTGGACCAGCTCAACGACCAGGAGCGCTGGGACCTGGCCGTCATGTATTCCACCCTGCTCAAGAGGGGCAACGCCTTCTTTGACAAGGGCGACGGCAAGGGGATGGATCTGCCCTACATCGCCGCCTGGCACCAGGCACCGCTGCACGATCCGCGGCGGGAGGACTACCGGCTCAACCTGCAGTTCTTCTCCTTCCGTCGGGCCGTGGACAAAATCAAGTATCTTGCCGGATCCGAGTCAGGCATGGCTGCCTGGGTGTCGGACACCACCCCTGAGCGGATCGCCGACCGTTTCCGCCAGCTGGGGCCCCTGGACCTGGAGAATGGAGAGAATCAATGACGACGACAGTGGAATTCATGCAGGCCTGGACCCAGGGTGCGGACGGCCAAGGGGCCACCAAGGCCCGGGAGCTCTTCCAAAAGGTCTATGGAGGGGATCCTCAGGGCGTCTGGAGCGCCCCCGGCCGGGTCAACCTAATCGGTGAGCACACGGATTACAACGCCGGGCTCTGCCTGCCCATCGCCCTGCCCCACCGTACCTATGTGGCCGTCAGTCCCAGGACGGACAGCCGGGTCCGTCTGGTCTCCACCATGGATCCGGAGCATCCGGTCCAGGCTGATCTGGATGGTCTTCAGGCTCGGGGAGTGAGCGGATGGGCGGCCTATCCGGTAGGTGTGGCCTGGGCCCTGCAGCGGGACGGCTTCCCTCAGGTTCGAGGGTTCGACCTGGCCCTGGCCTCCTGCGTGCCCGTGGGGTCCGGGTTGAGCTCTTCGGCGGCCATGACCTGTGCCGTGGCACTGGCCCTGGATGACCTGTTCGATCTGGGACTGGGCGGCGACGAGGCTGGCCGGGTCAGGCTGGTCCAGGCTGCCATTACGTCGGAGAACGATATGGCCGGAGCCTCCACTGGTGGCATGGATCAGAGCGCCTCCATGCGGTGTCGATCCGGTTGCGCCCTGCGGCTGGACTGCCGGCCAGAACTGGATGCCATGAGCAATGTGCGCCAGGTCCCCTTCGACCTGGAGGCTGCGGGCCTGGAGCTGCTGGTCGTCGACACCAGGGCCCAGCACCAGCTCAACGATGGCCAATACGATCAGCGGCGGGCCACCTGCGAGCAGGCGGCACATCTGCTGGGGGTGGCCAACCTGCGCCAGGTGGCAGACCAGGTCAATGGCGCTGCTGATCCCCCATCCGCCCTGGCTGCCCTGCTGGAGCAGCTGCCCGATGAGACCATGCGTCGGCGGGTGCGCCACGTGGTCAGCGAGATAGGACGGGTGGACCGCTTTATCGAGGCCTTTGGCAGGGGCGATTACGTCCTGGCCGGCCGCCTGTTCAACGCCTCCCATGACTCCCTGAGGGACGACTACGAGGTCACCTGCCCGGAGCTGGATGAGGCCGTGGATGCGGCACGTCAGGGTGGGGCCTATGGGGCTCGCATGACCGGCGGCGGGTTCGGCGGATCCATCATCGCCCGGGCTGATGCCGGCAAGGGCTCCGATCTTGCCCGTGAGATAGCCGAACGATTCGCCTCCAAGGGATTCAAGGCCCCCAGAGCCCTGATCGCCCTGCCATCATCGGCGGCCGCGCGCGAATCCTGAATCGGACTGCAGACTCTTACGACCCCGCTTCTCCCGGCGCTCCTCTAAGCTGGGGGAGCGGGGTCCCGGTTTTCAGGGGTCCGGTCAAGGGCGAGGTGGATGAGGAGGACGGTCATGGACAAGGCGATCATCACGGTGGTGGGCAAGGATGCCATCGGCATCATCGGCAAGGTCTGCACAGACCTCTCCCAGCAGGGTGTCAATGTGCTGGATATTTCGCAGACCATTCTGGATGGCTTCTTCACCATGATGATGATCGTGGACTGCACCGCCTGTAAGGATGATTTCGACGCGCTGAGCCAGCGGATGGAATCCCTGGGAGAAGAGATCGGGGTCTCCATCCGCTGCCAGCGCGAGGAGATCTTCACCAGGATGCACCGGGTCTGAGGAGGTGGCCATGATCACACGCGACGAGGTCCTTGAGACCAACGACATGATCGACCGGGAGCGCCTGGACGTGCGCACCATCACCATGGGCATCAGCCTGCTGGATTGTGTGAGCGGTGATGTGGACATGCTCTGTCGGAACATCCATCGCAAGATCGTCTCCCTGGCCGGCGACCTGGTGTCCACAGGCGATGCCATAGCCCGTGAGTACGGCATTCCCATCGTCAACAAGCGCATCACCGTCACTCCTATCTCCCTGGTGGCCGCCGGCGCCTGCCACACGGTGGAAGACTATGTAGCCGTGGCCAAGGCCCTGGATCGCTCTGCCCAGGAGGTCGGGGTCAACCTGATCGGCGGCTATTCGGCCCTGGTTGGCAAGGGCATGACTCCGGCCGAGCGGCTGCTGATCAAGTCCCTGCCCAGGGCGCTGAGCCAGACGGAACGGGTCTGCGCCAGTGTCAACGTGGGTTCCACCAGAACGGGCATCGATATGGATGCTGTGGCCCTGATGGGGCGGGTCGTCAAGGCCACTGCCGAGAGCACCGCCGACTCAGACAGCTCCGGCTGTACCAAGCTTGTGGTCTTCTGCAACGCTCCGGACGACAACCCCTTCATGGCCGGTGGCTTCCACGGGGTCAGCCAGGGGTCGGCCGTCATCAACGTAGGGGTCTCCGGGCCCGGCGTGGTCAAGACCGCCCTTGAATCAGCCAAGGGAGCGGACTTCGGGCAGCTCTGCGAGACCATCCAACGTACGGCCTTCAAGATCACCCGCGTGGGTCAGCTGGTGGCCCAGGAGGCCAGCCGCCGCCTGGATGTGCCCTTCGGGATCATCGACCTGTCCCTGGCGCCCACCCCGGCGGTCGGAGACTCAGTGGGGGAGGTCCTGCAGACCATGGGTCTGGAGCAGGTGGGCGCCCCCGGGACCACTGCGGCCCTGGCCATCCTCAACGATCAGGTCAAGAAGGGCGGCATCATGGCTTCCAGCTCGGTCGGCGGGCTGTCCGGGGCCTTCATCCCCGTGTCTGAAGACGCCGCCATGATCCAGGCTGCACAAGAGGGGAGCCTGACCCTGGAGAAGCTTGAGGCCATGACCTGCGTCTGCTCGGTGGGGTTGGACATGATCCCCATCCCCGGGGACACCTCTGCCGAGTCCATCTCGGGCCTTATCGCCGACGAAGCGGCCATCGGCATGATCAATCAGAAGACCACCGCAGTCAGGGTCATTCCTGTCATCGGCAAGCAGGTGGGCGAGTGGGCCGAGTTCGGCGGGCTCATGGGCGGCGGGCCGGTCGTGCCGGTCAATACCCGTTCCTGCGCGGACTTCGTCAATCGAGGCGGACACATCCCAGCGCCCATTCACAGCTTCAAGAACTGAGTGCGCTCGCGGGGTTCAGCGACCACCTTGGAATCCCAGCTGCCGCCAGGCCTCGTAGATGGCGATGGAGGCGCAGTTGGTCAGGTTCAGGCTGCGCAGGCTGGGCCGCATGGGCAGCCTGACCTGTTCGGCCACGTGAGGGCCGGCCATGATCTCCATGGGGTCGGGGATGTCGCCCGGTTCGGGGCCGAACAGGAGGATGTCGTCCGGCCGGTAGCTGACCTCGGTGTAGAGCTTGTCGGCGTGGGCGGTGAAGGCGATGATTCGGCTGTCGGGCATGGAGCGGACCAGGTCGTCGAAGTCCGGGTGCAGGACCACGTGGGCCATGTCGTGGTAGTCTAGGCCGGCCCTGCGCAGCTTGGTGTCTTTGAGGTTGAAGCCCAGGGGCTCTATCAGATGCAGGATGGTGCCGGTCACGGCGCATAGGCGGATGGCCGAGCCGGTGTTGCCGGGGATCCGCGGCGAGTAGTAGCACAGGTGGGGCGTGGAGGTCTTGACCCGGCTGGCCTGATCGGCCTTCATCAGGGCATCCACTACCGATATGGGATTGCCGTGGGCGTCGGTGACCAGCTCGTCGGGACCATAATTCGATTTGCGGTATCCGTACTCGTACATGCTTTCGACGGCCTTCGAGGGGTCGCCGGACCGCTCCTGTTCCTGCCTGTTCATGAGGCCAACCTACCGTCGCCAAACGACAGGCCAGGCAGTGCCGGTCGGCACCGTCGGGCAGAATACGGCGGTTGAATGAGGCGCAATCGGATGGTGAAGGGCGGTGTGACCCATGGAACGTGCGGAGACGACCTTGGCGGAGACGGAGCCCATCCGTCTGCGGCTGTTCGACTGGTGGAGCCGATATGCCCGCGACCTGCCCTGGCGCTTCGGGCGAACCACGCCCTGGGGGGTCCTGGTCTCCGAGGTCATGAGCCAACAGACCCAGATGAGTCGGGTGGTGCCCTACTGGACGGCCTGGATGAAAGTCTGGCCGGATGCGGCCTCACTGGCCGCCGCCCCCAAGGCTGAAGTCATTACGGCCTGGGGCAGGTTGGGTTACCCGCGCCGAGCCCTGCGCCTACAGGAGTGCGCGCGGCAGGTGGCCAGTCAGTACGCAGACCGGCTGCCCCGGGACTACGACCAGCTGGTGGCCCTGCCTGGCATCGGCGACTATACGGCCAGCGCTGTCATGAGTTTTGCCTACGGCGAGAGGATCGCCGTCATCGATACCAACATTCGCAGGGTGCTCTCCAGGGTCTTTCTGGGACGTGAATCCAAAGGGGGCGCTGCCAGCCGAGAGGAGCGCCAGCTGGCCTGGCAGGTCCTGCCTGAGGACGAAGATTCAGAAGTTTCCGATCATCACGTGAACGGTGACGACAGCTCGGGAACGGCTGACCCGCAGATCCCGTCGGCAGCCTGGCGGGAGCCGCCCTCGGCCCGATGGAATCAGGCCGTTATGGAGCTGGGCGCCACGGTCTGTGTGGCCCGCAAGCCGGCCTGCGACATCTGTCCTCTGGCCGGCCATTGCCGTTTCCTCAAGGCTGGTCTGCCTGGTCTGGGTGCAGGCAGGACCAGGCCCCGGCAGCGCTTCGCAGGCACCGATCGGCAGATTCGCGGATCCATTCTCCAGGCACTGCGACAGGCTTCGGGCGCGCCCGTCTCTAGGAAGGATCTGAAATCCCTGTGCGACGACGAAATCCGACTTGATCGGTGTATCGCCTCCCTGGACGAGGACGGCCTTCTGGAGATCGGCCCAGATGGCCTCCTGAGTCTGCCGCAATGAAGGCCGCCCTGACGATTAGACTGGAGAAGTATGGCCAAGCGACGCATGAGCGAGAAGAAGCGGCGGATGTACCGTCGCCGGAGGATTGCGGCCGCCCTGCTGGCGGTGCTCTTCCTGCTGGTCTGCGCTGGTCTGGTCTGGGGCGTGGGGGCCGGCATCCGAGCACTGCGTGGAGGCAATGGGGCCCAGGGAACCTCGACCAGTGTCCAGCAGAGCTCGAAGACCAAATCCAAGAACAAAGACAAGCAGAAGAAGGATTCCGGCAAGAAGCGTTCCTCAGGAGCTCCTGACTGTGGCAAGGAGGACTTGGCCTTGGAACTGGCCGCGCCCGATCCCAGTACCGGGGTCGGCGGATCCATCGACTTTACGGCGACCATTCGTCACAAGGGAACGGGCTCCTGTCTGGTGGACGGCTCCGACGGCGGCCGGGTGCTGATTATCACCAGCGGCGAGGAGACCATCTGGCGTTCCGACGCCTGTCCGGTTGGGGCTCGCACCCTGCTCATGGCCACCGGCGACAAGGACGTGCAGACCATCACCTGGAATGCCGACAGCAGCCAGGACAGCTGCCTGCCCGACGATCAGCTGCCCCGCGTCAATGCCGGCTCCTACCAGGCCAAGCTGGTCCTCAAGGCCAATCCACGGGTGGTTTCCCAGCCAGTGCCGGTCATGGTCCAATAGCAGCTTTCCAAAAACGACACGCCGATTGCGTCCATGGTTATTGTCTGCTATAGTTTTGTCTTTGCATGAGGTGTGTCATATAGCGGGCATGCATCATCGAGGAGGTGCCCGCGAATAGGCATATGGCGGCCATTCGGCATCTCCCTGGGGTAACAGGAATGATCGAGTACGGCGAGCGATAAGGAACGTCCATTTTGGCTGCCAATAAAGCTGTAAGAAGTACCACCACTACGCAGGCACGCGCTGACGAACACGACATCAAACTGCACAAGGCCACCGATCGTGTCAATTTCGGATCCATCCGCGAACCCATCGAGGTGCCCTACCTCCTGGGCGTGCAGACCGATAGCTTCGACTGGTTGGTCGGCAACGACCGCTGGAAGAAGCGGGTCGAGGAGGATCAGGTCAACGGGACCCATACCGTGGCCCCTGTCTCCGGCCTGGATGAGGTCTTCCAGGAGATCTCTCCCATTGAGAACTTCGCCCAGACCATGAGCCTGACCTTCTCGGATCCCTACTTCGAGGAGCCCCGGCACACGGTTCAGGAGTGCAAGGAGAAGGACTACACCTACTCGGCTCCTCTGTATGTGAACGCCGAGTTCGAAAACGGGGACACTGGCGAGATCAAGTCGCAGACCGTCTTCATGGGCGACTTCCCGCTGCAGACCCCTCACGGCACCTTCATTATCGGGGGCCCGGAGCGCGTTATCGTCTCCCAGCTGGTCCGCTCCCCGGGTGTCTACTTCGACCGCACCCAGGACCGCAACTCCGACAAGGAGATTTTCGGGGCCAAGATCATCCCCAGCCGGGGCGCCTGGCTGGAGTTCGAGATCGACAAGCGCGATGTGCTGGGCGTGCGCGTGGATCGCAAGCGCAAGCAGTCCGCCATCGTCTTCCTCATGGCCATCGGCATGACCAAGCCGCAGATCCGCAAGGCCTTCAAGGGCTACCCGCTGGTGCTGGATGCCCTGGAGAAGGAGACCATCGAGACCCAGGACGAGGCCCTGACCGACCTCTACCGCAAGATCCGGCCTGCGGACACCGCCTCTCCCGAGGCCGGCCGCAACCTGCTGGACTCCTTCTACTTCAACACCAAGCGCTATGACCTGGCCCGGGTCGGTCGTTACAAGATCAACCGCAAGCTGGGCCTTGAGGCCGATTTCAACGACCGCAGCCTGCATCCCGAGGACATCATCGCCACCCTGAAGTATCTGGTGACCCTGCATGCCGGCGGGCAGACCTTCCCCGGCCGCCGCGACGGCCAGGACATCGAGCTGCGGGTTGACGTGGACGACATCGACCACTTCGGCAACCGCCGCATCCGCCAGGTGGGCGAGCTGATCCAGAACCAGCTGCGCACCGGCCTGAGCCGTATGGAGCGTGTGGTCCGCGAGAGGATGACCACCCAGGACGCCGAGGCCATCACCCCGCAGTCCCTGATCAACATCCGCCCGGTCAATGCCACCATCAAGGAGTTCTTCGGAACCTCCCAGCTGAGCCAGTTCATGGATCAGAACAACCCGCTGGCCGGTGTGACCAACAAGCGTCGTCTTTCGGCCCTGGGCCCCGGTGGCCTGTCCCGCGACCGCGCCTCCATGGAGGTGCGCGATGTGCACCCCTCCCACTACGGACGCATGTGCCCCATCGAGTCCCCTGAAGGTCCCAACATCGGTCTGATCGGCTCCCTGGCCACCTTCGCTCGGGTCAACCCCTTCGGCTTCATTGAGACCCCCTACCGCAAGGTCATTGATGGCCAGGTGACCGACGACGTGGTCTACATGACCGCCGACCAGGAGTCCGAGCACACCATCGCCCAGGCCAACCAGGAGATCGACGAGACCGGACACTTCGTCGAGGACGAGGCCCTGGTTCGTGATGCCGAGGCCGAGGCCAAGGATGTGCCCGTCTCCCAGGTGGATCTGATGGATGTCTCCCCCCGGCAGATGGTTTCCGTGGGCGCCTCCCTGATCCCCTTCCTGGAGCATGACGAGGGCCACCGAGCACTGATGGGCACCAACATGCAGCGTCAGGCCGTCCCCCTGGTCAAGTCCGAGCGTCCCCTGGTGGGCACCGGTTCCGAGTGGCGCTCCGCCATCGATTCGGGCGATGTCATCCTGGCCGAGAAGCCGGGTGTGGTCACCTATGTCTCCGCCGACATCATCCGTGTCATGAATGACGACGGCACCCAGTCCTCCTACAAGCTGGCCAAGTTCCAGCGGTCCAACCAGACCACCTGCTACAACCAGGTTCCCCTGATCAAGGATGGGGAGCGGGTCGAGGCCGGCACGGTCCTGGCCGATGGCCCCGCCACCCAGAAGGGCGAGATGGCCCTGGGCAAGAACCTCCTGGTGGCCTTCATGCCTTGGAACGGCTACAACTACGAGGACGCCGTCATCATCTCCCAGCGTCTGGTCCAGGACGACACCCTGAGCTCCATCCACATCGAGGAGTACGAGACCGACGCCCGCGAGACCAAGCTGGGCGCCGAGGAGATCACCCGGGACCTGCCCAACGTGGGCGAGGATGCAGTGGCCAACCTTGACGAGCGCGGCATCATCCGCATCGGTGCCGAGGTCGAGGCCGGCGACATCCTGGTTGGCAAGGTCACCCCCAAGGGTGAGACCGAGCTGACCCCCGAGGAGCGGCTCCTGCGGGCCATCTTCGGCGAGAAGAGCCGCGAGGTGCGCGACACCAGCCTCAGGGTGCCCCACGGCGAGACCGGCACGGTCATCGAGGTCAAGGAGGTCACCCGCGAGGATGCCGAGGAGGACGGCGACGAGCTGCCCAACGGCGTCAACCGGATGATCCGGGTCTACATCGCCCAGCACCGCAAGATCACCCAGGGTGACAAGCTCTCCGGCCGCCACGGCAACAAGGGTGTCATCTCGAGGATCCTGCCCGAGGAGGATATGCCCTTCATGGCCGATGGCACCCCCATCGACATCATGCTCAATCCTCTGGGCGTGCCCTCCCGAATGAACCTGGGCCAGGTTCTGGAGCTTCACCTGGGGTGGATCGCCCACTCCGGCTGGGACATCAGCCTGGATCCCAACCTGGAGGCCGAGTGGAAGAAGCACATCCCGGCAGGAGCCGAGAAGGCCGAGCCCGGCACCGCCGTGGCCACCCCGGTCTTCGACGGTGTGCGTCAGGATGCTCTGAACGGTCTGCTCAAGACCACCCTGCCCAACCGTGACGGTGAGCGCCTGGTGGGCGACGATGGCAAGGCCGTGCTCTACGACGGCCGCACCGGTGAGCCCTTCACCAAGCCGATCTCCGTGGGCTACATGTACATGCTCAAGCTCCACCACCTGGTGGACGACAAGATCCACGCCCGGTCCACCGGCCCCTACTCCATGATCACCCAGCAGCCCCTGGGCGGCAAGGCCCAGTTCGGCGGCCAGCGCTTCGGCGAGATGGAGGTCTGGGCCCTGGAGGCCTACGGTGCCGCCTACACCCTGCACGAGATGATGACCACCAAGTCCGACGACGTGGATGGTCGTGTGCGGGCCTATGGCGCCATCGTGCGCGGCGAGAACCTCCCGGCGGCAGGCATTCCGGAGTCCTTCAAGGTGCTCCTCAAGGAGATGCAGTCGCTCTCCCTGAACGTGGAGGTGCTCAACGCCGAAGGCAACGTGATCGAGATGAAGGACGAGGACGACGACCCCAACGCCGCCTCCGACGACCTGGGCTTCAACATCGGCGCCCGCCCGGACGCCGCCGCCAAGGCCGACCAGTCAGCTCCCGAGCCGGAGTACCGCTGAACCACCAGTCACAGGGATGCCCGCCTGACGGGCATCCCGCTAAAAGGCAAACTTCAGAGCAGTTACAAGATCAGAGACAGGACATAGAGTGCTGGACGTCAATGCATTTGACAAACTGAGAATCGGACTGGCCACGGCCGACGACATCCGCGGCTGGAGCTATGGCGAGGTCAAGAAGCCCGAGACCATCAACTACCGTACCTTGAAGCCCGAGAAGGACGGCCTGTTCGGCGAGCAGATCTTCGGACCCACCCGCGACTGGGAGTGCGCCTGCGGCAAGTACAAGCGCGTGCGTTTCAAGGGGATCGTCTGCGAGCGCTGTGGCGTGGAGGTCACCCGCTCCCGCGTCCGCCGCGAACGTATGGGCCACATCGAGCTGGCCGCCCCCGTCACCCACATCTGGTTCTTCAAGGGTGTGCCCTCCCGGCTGGGATACCTGCTGGACATCGCGCCCAAGGACCTGGAGAAGGTCATCTACTTCGCGGCCTACATGGTCACCAAGGTGGACGAGGAGCAGCGCCACAAGGATCTGCCCGACCTGCAGGACGAGTTCGACAACGAGATCAACCAGCTGGAGAAGAAGCGCGACCTGGAGATCGACAAGCGCGCCAAGAAGCTGGAAGAGGACCTGGCCGAGCTGGAGAAGACCGACGAAGTCAAGGGTTCCATGAAGGCTCGTCTGCGCAACGGGGCCGAGCGGGACATGACCGCCATCCGCAAGCGCTACGACGACCAGATCCAGAGGATCACCGCCGTCTTCGACCGTTTCAAGACCCTGAAGCCCGGCGACATGGAGGGCGATGTGGATCTGTGGCGGGAGATGCAGGACCGCTACGGTGACTACTTCGAGGGCTGCATGGGCGCCGAGGCCATCAAGAAGCGTCTGCAGGACTTCGACCTGGAGGGTGCCGCCAAGGAGCTCCGCCACGAGATCGACACCGGTTCCGGCCAGCGCAAGGCCCGTGCCTTGAAGCGGCTCAAGGTGGTCTCCGCCTTCCTGAACACCGGCAACAAGCCCGAGGCCATGGTCCTGGACGTCGTCCCGGTCATTCCGCCCGATCTGCGCCCCATGGTGCAGCTGGACGGCGGTCGCTTCGCCACCTCCGACCTGAACGACCTCTACCGGCGCGTCATCAACCGCAACAACAGGCTCAAGCGCCTGATCGAGCTGGGCGCCCCCGAGATCATGCTCAACAACGAGAAGCGCATGCTCCAGGAGGCTGTGGACTCCCTCTTCGACAACGGCCGCCGTGGCCGTCCCGTCACCGGAGCCTCAAACCGTCCCCTGAAGTCCCTGGCAGACATGCTCAAGGGCAAGCAGGGCCGCTTCCGTCAGAACCTGCTGGGCAAGCGTGTGGACTACTCCGGTCGTTCCGTGATCGTGGTCGGTCCCTCCCTGCGCATGCACCAGTGCGGTCTGCCCAAGCCCATGGCCCTGGAGCTCTTCAAGCCCTTCGTCATCAAGCGGCTGGTGGATCTCAACTACGCGCAGAACATGAAGAGCGCCAAGCGCCTGGTCGACCGCGGCGATCCCGAGGTCTGGGGCGTGCTGGAGGAGGTCATTTCCGAGCATCCCGTCCTGCTCAACCGTGCGCCTACGCTGCACCGTCTGGGCATCCAGGCCTTCGAACCCATCCTGGTCGAGGGCAAGGCCATCCACCTGCCCCCGTTGGCCTGCGCGGCCTTCAACGCCGACTTCGACGGCGACCAGATGGCAGTTCACCTGCCCCTGTCGGCCGAGGCCCAGGCTGAGGCACGTTCGCTCATGCTGGCCTCCGACAACATCCTCAAGCCCGCCGACGGCCACACGGTCACCATGCCCTCCCAGGACATGATTCTGGGTCTGTACTACCTGACCACCGTGGTTGACGGCGCCAAGGGGCAGGGCCGGATCTTCTCCAGCCTGGCCGAGGCCCGGATGGCCTTGGACCTGGGCGAGATCGACATGCAGGCCAAGATCCTGCTGCGAGTCCCCGCTGACTTCGTCATGCCCAAGGATTGGAAGCCCGGCGACCTCAAGGTCGTCGACCCCGAGCCCGGCAGCCCCGACGTGGTCAAGGAGGAGGTCTTCAAGGACGGTTCCAGGCTCTTCGCCACCAACTACGGGAGGGTCCTGTTCAACCGGACGCTGCCTGTGGACTACCCCTTCATCAACGAGCAGGTGCCCAAGGGCAAGTTGTCAGGCATCGTGGACGACATTGCCACCCGGTACTCGACCGCACAGGTCGCGGCCACCCTGGATGCCCTGAAGGATCTGGGCTTCACCCGGGCCCAGTGGTCCGGCGTGACCATGGCCTTCTCCGACATCGTGGTGCCGCCCGAGCGCGAAAAGATCGTCAACGAGTACCAGGGGCAGGCCGCCAAGGTCAACTCCCAGTACGATATGGGTCTGCTGACCGACGAGGAGCGCCGTCAGGAGCTGATCAACCTGTGGACCGAGTGCACCGACAAGGTGGCCGACGCCATGCAGGAGCACTTCACTCCGGACAACAACGTGAACATCATGGTCCAGTCCGGGGCACGAGGCAACTGGATGCAGATCCGCCAGATCGCCGGTATGCGAGGCCTGGTGGCCAACCCCAAGGGCGAGATCATCCCCCGACCGGTCAAGTCCAACTACCACGACGGCCTGTCGGTGCTGGAGTACTTCATCTCCCAGCACGGCGCCCGCAAGGGTCTGGCCGACACCGCACTGCGTACCGCCGAGTCGGGCTACCTGACCCGTCGTCTGGTCGACGTCTCCCAGGACGTGATCGTGCGTGAGGAGGACTGCGGCACCATGCGTGGTCTGACCATGAAGGTGGCCGAGCGCGACGAGCAGGGCAACCTGGTCCTGGTCAAGGCCGCCGACGGCGGACCTTACTCCAGGCTCCTGGCCGCCGACGTGATCGACCCCAAGGACGGCAAGACCGTGCTCTACAAGCGCGGTGATGCCCTGTCCATGGATGTGCTGCGTGACATGGTCGCCCACGGCGTGGAGGAGGTCAAGGCCCGTTCGGTCCTGACCTGCGAGTCCACCCGCGGGGTGTGCGCCAAGTGCTACGGCTGGTCCCTGGCCACCAACAAGCTGGTGGACGTCGGCGAGGCCGTGGGCATTGTGGCCGCCCAGTCCATCGGCGAGCCCGGTACCCAGCTGACGCTGCGTTCCTTCCACTCCGGCGGTGTGGCTTCGGCCTCCGATATCACCCAGGGTCTTCCCCGTGTCACCGAGCTCTTCGAGGCCCGTACCCCCAAGGGCGAGGCTCCCATCGCGGAGTTCCCCGGCACCGTCAAGGTGGAGGACACCGATCGTGGCCGTCAGGTGACCCTGACCCCCGACGACACCTCTGTTGAGGCGCTGACCTACCCGGTCACCCGCCGTGCGCCCATGATGGTCAAGGATGGACAGCACGTCGAGGCCGGCACCCAGCTGATCGAGGGTTCCGTGGATCCCAAGAAGATCCTGCGCATCCTCGGCCCGCGCGCCGCCCAGGTGAACATCGTCAACGAGGTGCACACGGTCTACCGCTCCCAGGGCGTGGACATCCACGACAAGCACATCGAGGTCATCGTCCATCAGATGCTCCGCCGCGTTACGGTCATCGACTCGGGCGACACCGATCTGCTGCCCGGCGAGCTGGTTGACCAGGCCAAGTTCAAGGCCGCCAACATGAAGGCCGTCAAGGCCGGAGGCAAGCCGGCCGCGGGACGTCCCGAGCTCATGGGCATCACCAAGGCCTCCCTGGCCACCGACTCCTGGCTGTCGGCCGCCTCCTTCCAGGAGACGACCCGCGTGCTCACCGAGGCCGCCCTGAACCAGAAGGTCGACGACCTGAAGGGCCTCAAGGAGAACGTGATCATCGGCAAGCTGATTCCTGCCGGCACCGGCCTGGCCAGGTACCGCAACGCCACCGTGGAGCCCGACAAGGCCATCCGCGACACCATCTACCCCAACTTCGGTCTGGGTGGCGGCGACGTGGATCTGAGCGACGCCGACCTGAACGATGTGGACTTCTCCAACATCGACTTCGGAGACCTGAAGCTGGGCGACGACTTCAACCCGGACGACTTCCTCAACGACCAGGGCGGCCAGAGCCATCTGGACACCCCCAACGTGCAGGATCCGTCAGCTGAGGCCGGCGATCAGACGGCTGCCACCACGAACACGGGATCTTCGGATGCCGCCGATGGCAGTGACTCCGCCCAGAATCCGTCCCAGCAGTCCGGTTCGGCCACCTTCTCCTCTTCGGAGGATCAGCACTCCAACCAGTGAGCGTCTGAACAACCGGTAGCCGCGGATCCGCTTGGGCTGGATGACCCGGCCTGGCGGATTCGGCTGCCGGATGTGATAAAGGATGAGGGCCCGTGCAATCGTAGCGATTGCACGGGCCCTCATCTTGTTTTCTTGCGGTCCAGGTTGCAGACAGGTCAGCGCAGATGCCTAGGGGAAAGCAGTGTGCGCCAGCGTCGGGTTCGCGGCAGGGATGACAGGATGGCGGATCGGAGCTTGTCTACTAGCTGCCAGCAGTCTTCGACCTCCTGCTCATCTGAAGGATGACGGTCGAACGAGGCCTGATCAGCCATGTTGCACAGTCGATCCAGATCCCGACGCAGCCCAGCCGACGAGGACCCTGGGGGGTCGGTCAGCAGGGTTTGGGCGATCAGGGCTGCCTGCTCGCTACGGGTGCCCTCTAGGGACAGGCCGGTCTGTCTTCCCAGGTTGCCGATCTGTCGCCAGCCGGCGCGGATGCGTGTCTTCGGATCGCCGGTCGACCGGGCCCGTCGGCGCAACCAGGCCTTGACGGCCAGCAGGAGCAGAACCAGGAGAGCGGGCAGCCAGACCGGCATGGTCCAGAGCGTCACTTTGGCTATCAAAGGGCCGTACCGCTTCCAGAATGAGGGTGAAGACTGCCGGGATGCTTCCTGTCCGCCGACGGTAGTCCGACCCTGGGTGGTTCGGTCGTCGCGGGGAGGATCGACCAGCGGGGGCGGTGGCTGGCGGACCAGGGTGCGCGGGTTGGGTGGCGTAGAGTCCAGGGACCTGTCCGGGGTCTTGGTCTCCGGTGGCGTGGGGTAGAAGGGGACCCATCCTAGACCCTCTAGGTTGACCTCCACCCAGGCCTGGGCATCGCGGCCTGTGAAGTCGATTCTGGTGCTGCCGTCCGCCTGTGTCCTGGTCCGTTCCCTGCTGATGGAGCCGTCACGGTTCTTGGGCAGGAATCCCAAGACCACCCGGGATGGCAGACCCATCTGCCGTGCCAGGAGGGCCATGGCTGAGGCGTATTGCTCGCTGTCGCCCACCATGGCCTGGCCCTGCAGGAGTTGATTGATTCGATAGTCGCCGTGGCCGGAGGCCGAAGGGTAGTCGCCGGCCAGACCGTGGGAGAACCACCCCTCCCGGTGCAGCCGTTCCTCGATGGCCAGAGCCCTGGCACCGCCGCGCACCTGCATGGAGGTCATGGAGGCAGCCGCCTTGGGCAGGCTCTCAGGAGCATCCGCCAGGGGAGGCACCTGCACATCGCCCGGATCGCTGTCGGCGATGCGACGGGTTGCTGGTCTATCTTCGGCCAGGCCATGCACTGTATAGCTGGTCCCCTTCTGCAGGGCCTGATCGGTCAGGGCAGTGTCTGTGGCCTTGTTGAAGTAGAGGTCCTCCCGTTGCAGGCCCTTAGCCGTATCGATGCCGTTGACCTGTCCGGCGGAAGGCAGCCATGCGTGGTTGAATCCCTCTCGAATCTCGAAGGTCGCTGTAAAAGGTCGTCCGGTCGATTTGGTGTCTTTGGCCTTCTCCTGGTGTGTTTCTGTCCGGATCTGGGCGCCGATGCGCCGGTAGTCGGCGGCTCCTGCACCTGAGGAGTCGGACAGATTCCAGACCTTGCCGTCATAACGGTCCATGACGGCCATACGAACTGGGGTGCCAGCGGGCAGGTTGCGGACCGTGACCAGGGTATCGTCGCGGTGGCGTTTGATGTAGGCGCGGTAATCGCTCAAGGGGCTGGTGAACTGGTAGGGGTCTATGGGCGGCTGATAGTGGTCGCGAATGACCAGTCGGGTCGGGGCGGGCAGGAGCCCAGCGGAGAGCATCAGTCCGGCTGCCAGGGTTAGGGTCAGGAGGGCGGATGCGGGCCCCTGCAGACGCAGCAGTCCCAGCCCACTGGCGCACCAGATCAGCAGGAGCAGCCAGAGGATGCCACCTGTCAACGCCGGATAGAGGCCTCTGCTGGTGCCTAGTGCTGCTGACAGAGCCATGGTGGCCAGAATGGGCAGGGTGGCTGTCAGGACAGCCACGGGGTGCGCCGGCCGTCCCAGGTTGCGGCCCAGGCCATGACGGGCCAGCAGCACGGCCAGGTAACAGGTCCAGAGCATCAGCGTCCACAGGGCCATCAGTCCGCCTGCTTCCGGTCCAAGGGGCGGATCGATGGCTGCCAGGGTCTTGAAGGCGCCGAAGGTGGCGGACCACCCTTGTGCCAGGGTTGCCCAAGTGGGCAGGACATGGGCCAGGGTGGTCCCGTTCAGAGCGAATATAGGTCCTAGCAGGAACTGGGCGGCAATCAGCAGCAGAGGCTGCAGGAGGGCAGTGGCGATCCCACGGCGGGGGAGCATGGCGATCAGCAGTCCAGTCAGACAGGCGGCGGCTCCCACTGTCAGCCAGAAGGGCAAGCTGCCATAGACCGGCAGCAGCTGGAGTCCGGCCAGCAGATCAAGTGGGGCCAATGCGGCGACCAGAATGACGGGGGAGCGGCGCCTGGTCGGGTCGACGGTGGATTGCAGACCAGATTGGTCGATCAGGCGGATAGGCTCCCTCTGGGCTTGGTCCATCCATGATGCGGATGTGCTCATGGCTGGTTCTCCATGAGGATGGGAAGGTCCTTCCTGTTACCCACAACAGCGTTGACCAACCCCGGTTGCGTCTGCAGGCTTGGATGGGCATCCAGGTCAGCAGCTAGCAGCATGACCGGGGATGCGTTCTGGGCCGATCTGTCCGCTAGGACTGAGGGTTGGCGGTCACCCAGCGAACCGGTCACCAGGATGGTCAGACTGGTTTGCTCGGGAGCATCAGCCAGATCGGGCTTGTCGTAGCTGTCCTGGCGGGGGCGGATGGCGCTGCAGGCATCCAGAAAGCTTCGGGGATCCTCCGTAGGCAGGGTGGTGATCCCATGGGCATCGGGATCGTCCGGTTCTGGGGCCAGCGCTTGCAGCCGACGGCCGTCAAGCAGGCATCGGCAGCCCAGAGAGGCATAGATTTCGACTGCCAGCTCGAACTCATCCGCGCTCCTGTAGGAGGTGGCCTGGCCGTCCAGGATCAGTTTGATTCTGGTGCGCAGGGTGGGCTCGTACTGGCGGACCATCAGGGTGCCGGCCCGGGCGGTGGATAACCAGTGAACCCGTTTTATGTCGTCGCCCGGAACGTAGGGGCGTAGGGCATGGAATTCCAGATCGTCGTCGACAATGCCGGGGCCAGGGTTCCCCTCCAGATCGCGCTCCAGCCCGGCTTCGAGGGGCGGCAGTGCCACCGTGCGGGGATGGATATAGAGTTTGCGGGCGCCGGTCAGAATTCGGCGGCGACGGATGAGTCCCAGCGGATCCCCAGCCTCCATGGTCACCGGGCCTAGGTCAATCACGCCACGGGATCTGGCCTCCAGTTTCAAGCGGATCTGGTGACTCTGACCGGGTGCCAGGGCTGGCAGGGGTGCCATGACGGTTCCTTGGCCTAGGGCCAGGCCGATTCGGCCGCGGCGGGTGGAGCGGCTGCCTGGGTTGGTCAGCACCAGGATCAGCTCGGCCTGGCCACCCACCTCCAGATGGCCTTGGTCCAGGCTCGTTTCAGCGTTACAGGACAGGTTGCCCAGGCTCATCAACAACCCCAGTAGGAGCATGCCCACGCCCAGCAGAGCGCTCGCCAGCAGTTCACGCCAGCCTGTAGGGGCGAAGGCCAGAGCGCACAGAAGCGTGGCCAGAGCCATAGCCCGGCCCAGGGCAGTGATCGACTGCCATAGGTCGGCGGCCCGGGATCGCAGGCTCTGTTCGGATCCTGCCGAGGATGCCGGTCTAGCTTTCGGGGCAGTTCGGCTGGCGAAGGCGGTCATGGCTCACTGCTCTCCTGTGGGGACGGGGACCTTGGCCAGGGCTTCGGCCAGCGCCTGGTGTTCATCCATGTCCGCCAGCCTGCTCTGGGAGGTCAGGATCAGCCGGTGGGCCAGGATGGGGTCGACCAGTTTCTTGACATCATCGGGGATCACGTAGTCGCGGCCCTGGGCGCAGGCCCGGATCCTGGCACAACGGACCAGAGCCAGCCCGCCTCTGATGGAGGAGCCGACCCGGATGGCGGGACTGTGCCGTGTGGCTTCGATGATGTGGATGACGTATTCCATGATGGAGGAATCACAGAAAACCTTGGAGGCGCAGGCAGCCATGGCCTCCACCTGGGCGGCATCGACCACCGGTTCCACCAGGCCTGCCCGGTCGCGGATGTCGGCCTCTTCAAGAATACGCATGCTGGCATCGTGTCCAGGCGCCCCAAGCGAGGTGCGGATCAGGAAGCGGTCCATCTGAGCTTCGGGCAGGGCATAGGTGCCCAGCTGTTCGATGGGATTCTGAGTGGCCATCACCATGAACGGCCGAGGGAGGCGGTAGGTGCGGCCATCCACGGTCACCTGGCCCTCCTCCATGACCTCCAGCAGGGCCGACTGGGTCTTGGGGGAGGCTCGGTTGATCTCGTCGGCCAGAACCAGGGAAGCAAAGACCGGGCCGGGCCGGAAGGAGAATTGTCCTTGAGCCTGGTCATAGAAGGTCACACCCAGCAGGTCGGAGGGCAGCAGGTCCGGGGTGAACTGGATCCGCTTGCAGTCCACGGCGATGGAGGCAGCCAGGGCGCGTGACAGCTGGGTCTTGCCAGTGCCCGGATTGTCTTCCAGGAGCACATGGCCTCCCGCGATCAGGGCGGTGACACATAAGGCGACGGTTTCCTCCTTGCCCAGCACCGCCTGGCCGACGTTGTCCACGATGGAGCGGAAGAGGTTGGCGAAGGTCGACACATCCAGGGCGGCCTGGCTGTTGCCTCTGGCATGGCCTGAACGTCGCTGCTGCCTGGTCTCTGCTGCATGACCTCCTGCTTCGGTGGGAGGCCGTTGGTTCTGCCCGGTCTCGACTTCGTATCTGGGAACTGAGGTGCGCTCCAGCTGTGGGTGACGGGATTGATCGGTGGCGTCGACGAGGTCAGGCCCTGTAGGAGCTGAGGACGACCGGGAGAACAGGTCACGGACTGGCTGATGACTGGGGATAGTCCCGTCTTCCACCATGGTGCGGTCCGATGGGGCAGATTCCGTCCCGGATTTCTGATTCATTTCTTGTCCGGCAGCCACGGGGATGCGGCCGGGCCTGGTCCGGTCGTCGTTCGCCGCCGAGTCAGATTCCTGCTGCCCCAGACCGGCCATGAGGGCCTGGCGCTGTCGCTTGAGTACATCCAGTCGGTCGGCGGGGATCCGTCGGCCTTCCTTGCTTGCCTCGCGGGCGGCCTTGGGGGTACTCCTCCTGGTCGCGTCATCCGGGATGGTGCCGTCCTGCTGGATGGGTTCCTGTGCGCTTCGATCATCCATGGTCATTCATCCTTGTCTGCTGAGGGACCCCTGACGGGTAAGGGTCTTGTCGCTTGGTTTGTCGGCATCCTCGGGCAGGGTCAGCTCCTTGGTGGCGGCGGGCGAATGGCCTTCGGATCCCACTCCACGGATGCGAGCTACCGCCCGGAAGTTCAGCCTGGCACCAGGTTTGACTGATCCGGCGGGCAGGGTGATGACATCACTGACCTCCGGCTGACCGCATGGCAGGGTCCAGGAAGCCTTGCCGGGGTCTAGGCCATCGATGCTCACCTGGATGTCTGCGCAGGGTCGGCCGTGTTCGGCACCAGGGTTCAGGACCAGCTTGACCTGATCCTTGCCTTGGTACTCCAGAGTCTGGAATGCAGGCGGATCCGGGTGCGACCAGGTGGTTCCAGAGGCTGAGGCCACAGGTCCTGATCCGGCCATATTGACTGGGGTCACGCTCACTGTGCAGGTGTCTCCGGACTCGTCATGACCCACATCGAAGACCGCCTTGGTGGAGGTGGCCGACCGCCATCGTGGCGAACCGCAGCCGGAACCCTCCCCGTGGACCGTATAGCCCTGGATGGGTGAGCCATGATTCTCTGGCGGACGCCAGGTGACGGTCAGGGTTTCCTTGCTGCCGCCGTCCACAGTCAGTGCCTGCACGCCTCCGGGGAGTGCGTCTGGCCTGGCTGCCGCCGGCGAGGAGGCGGGGGACCAGCCCACCTGGTTATGGGCTTGGACAGTGAAGGAGTAGTCATGGCCGTTGGCCAACCCGTCGACCCGGCAGGTGACGGTATTGCCGCAGGAGCGTTGTCCCGAGCCTGCCGATGAGGTGTAGGAGACTAGATACTCGTCCACCGGACTGCCGTTGGCTGCACCCGGCTCCCAGGCCAGCAGAACCGTTCCGTCGCCTGCCTGGGCCGCGCCCGCCAGCATTCTGGGGGCCTGAGGGCGGTCGATGATGCCCACGGTGATGGTGGCGCTCACCCGGCGGCCCGGATCCCGGCTGCCATCCTCGACCGTGGCCAGAATGGTATTGGTGGAGGCGCCGATGTCACGATCGGCTTTGATGGCGATCCTCCCGTCGCCCAGGTTGTTGGCTGTCAGACGTGAGGTGTCGTCGCTGACCAGGCCGACCACGCGCAGCGGGGTGTCGGGGAAGGGATTGAGGGCATCGTCGAATAGGTTCAATTCCAGACTCTGACCGGCTTTGAGCCCCACCTGGCGTGAGGGGACCGAAGCCAGAGGCCGGGTGGTGGCGACGATGCGGAAGGTCAGGACCGTACGCACCTGGCCGGATGAACCGGTGATGGTTACCGGCAGGGTGGCCTTGGTGCCAGGTGTCGCGGTCTTGTCAGCGGACACGTTCAGCTGGCCTCGAGGACTCAGCTTGGCATGGATCGGCCCCTGGGGGTCCCCGGAAGAGAATGTGCTGTCTGCCGGGTCGCTTCCCTGAGGCCAACGGGTCATGGCAGGCAGGGAGATGGTCTGTGCTGGCTCCCCGGCCACCAGATCGATGACCGGTGCCGAGAGGACTGGCGGTGATGCTCTGCCGCCTGTCACGGTGATGGGCAGGGTCAGCACCGACTCGTTGACGATGGCCTGGCCGCCTGGATCCCCATCACGGACGGCAAAGGTCAATGAGGCTGGACCGGCATAGTCCTTGGCGGCGGTGAACCTCAGGGTGTGCTCGTCCACATAGGGGTCGGACCCGTCGGACTTGGTGGCGGAAACGGACTGGCGGGAGGTGATCCGTGCGGTCTTGCCTGCGCCCACCCTGACCTGATCGGCGATGTCGATGGTGATGCTCTGACCAGCCCGCACTTTGAGGGCCGGAGCGCGTGGTCTTAGGGCCGGAGGGAATACACCATAGGCGGGGACCTTCACAAAGGCCATTGAGGTGATCTTGTACCGGGTGTTGGTGACGGTGTAGGGTACGGCCCTGGCCTGGTCGGTCAGGTCGATGACCAGCTTGGTGGAGCCGGCTTCACCTACGGTCCTGGCGTGGGCCTTGGCCCCGGGATGAATCCCCAGGCGCAGGTCATCGAGCGTACCGGATGGATTGCTGATGGAGTCGGCCAGATTGACTTCCACGCTGCGCTTGTCCACCGTATCCTCGGGAGCCACCTGGTAATCCTGGGCTATGGGCGGCTGGATGGGGGCCTGGGGATCCGAGACCACGGTCAGGGTGGCCTGGTCGCTCAGCCCTGCCCGGTTGTGAGCCCGGTAGACCAGATAGGAGGTGCCTGGCTGTGAGGGGGCGGTCAGCCGGATCATGTCGTCCTTTACGCTGGCTTGGTCCAGGCCCTGGCGCTCCAGGTGGGGGTCCAGACTCAAGGAGTCATCATTCCCAGAGATGTCGTTGAGCAGAACCGGCACGTCGGCCACGGTCCCGGGCCGTAGTCTGACCTTGTCGTCCCGGGCGAAGACCCCGGTTACCGAGGAGTCGGGGAAGACGCCGATGCGCACGTGTGCCTGGGCGCGCTGCCCCATCCAGTCCTCCACGGCGTAGGTGAACTCGTCAGTGCCATGCGAGTCGGGATAGGCCTCATAGATCAGGTAGTCGGCACCGGCTTTGACGATCCTGCCCAGCCTGGGTGCCTGGTTGCCCAAGCCGGACAGGGTGTCGCAGTCTCCGTCCGGGTCGATACCGGTCAAGGGGACGGGGATGCGCACCTTGGTTCCGGCAGCCACCTGGGCCCGCAGATCCTTGGGTGTAGGCGCGGGCTTGCTGGCCGGGTCGGAGGCATGCACCCGGAAGGTGATGATGCCTGAGGCCGCGTTGCCCAGATCGTCCCTGACCGTATAGGTGGCCGGGAAGTCCCCGGTGCGCTCGCTGGCCTGATATCTGACCGTATCCCCGGATACGAAGGCCAGGCCCGCAAAGACCCGCTGATCCGTAGTCAGCTGCTGGTCCAGGGTGACGCTGGTCCCGTCAGCGTGGGTGACCTTGTCCATGACCGAAACCGTGACCAGGCCCGATGAGCGAACCCCTACCGTCAGATTCGGGGCCTTGGGCGCTGAGGCTGCCCTGCTCAGGGAGGGAGGCTGCAGGACGATGGTTCCCTGGGCGCTGCCGCTGGCGTTGGCAACTGTGTAGGCAATGCTCAGCGGCCGTGTGGGGATTTTTCTGGCAGACAGGTAGACCCGGCGGTGGTCCACGATGCCAGCCTTGATGCCGGAGTCCGGATCCACCCGCACATCGGTCAGGGCCAGCACTCCGCCCATGGGATCCAGGTCGTTGTCGAGCGGATCGACGATGGCGGTCTGGTCGGTCCCCAGCAGGGCTACATCGTTGACAGGAACCGGCAGCGCGGATCCGCCATGGTCGTGTTCTACCTCCAGCCTGACCAGCCCTTGGGTCTCCCGGTCACCCTGGGCCACCCGGTAGGGCACGTAATAGGTGCCCGGGTTGGCGGCGGTGGCAGTGAAGGAAAGGCTCTCGGCGTTGACCTTTACCTGGATTCCGTCGGGCTTATCGACCCGGATCAGGCGGAGGGGCTGAGCGGCATTGGCGTGTACGCTCTTGCTCAGGTCCACGGTGGCCTCTCGGCCGACAGTGGCCTGGCGAATGACCGGATCGACCAGTGGAGCCAAGGTGTTGACGGGTCTAATGGTGAAATAGATGAGTCCCTGACCGCGCATGACTCCGTCTGAAACAGTCACCTTGACTGCCAGCCGACCGGAGGTGGCCGATCCGGCACTCATGGTCAGCTGTCCGTCAGCCCTGGTGGACAGGGATATCCGATCCGAATTGACGGACTCGGCACCGGCCAGGGTCAGGGGGTCCCCGTCGGGATCCTCGAAGCCGGCCAGGGCGTTGACGGTGGTTGTGGCTCCCTGCTCCACCTCGTACTCGGGAGGGGTATCGTTCTGGACCGGTGCCTGATCGCCCCGGTCCAACTTGGCCGGGGCAATGTTGAGGTCGATGCCAGCCGAGGAGACCTGGCCGCGTCCGTCGGTGATGGAGTAGTTGATCCGGGCCCGGCCGACAGGTGCGTCGGTGGCATCCACCTGCAGGTAGCGGCCGTTCATGACCGGGGTCAGGCGAAGGTTGCCCTGTGAGCTGCGCGCATCCTCGATTCGCAGAACCGAGCAGTCGGTCTGGTGATCGTTACGCAGGGGATCCAGCAGGGCTCTGGATCCGGCTCGAATGCCCAGACTGTCGTCCTCGGCCTGGATGGGTTGGGATCCTGATCGACAGGTGGCCGCGAACCGCTGACGATTGTCAGCCGAGTCCTGGCGCTGATCGGTCCTGTCCGTGTGCTTGACCTCCATGGTCTGCCACTGCGGCCGAATCACCTTGGTGGAGGTTCGGGGGTTCCAGACATCGCCGGTCAGTACGTCGTTGAGGATGACCCTCCGGTGGTTGGCTCGGAAGACCAGATCCGAGGTGGGGTTGATGGCCTCCAGGGTGGAGGGACGCGGCTGCGGTGACCGAACCTGCGGCATGGCTGTCCCTGTTGCGCACAGTCGCAGGAAATTGTTCCCCGAGGAGGCCCAGGCCGTCCAAAGGCATCCACCAGAGGAGACCGGTTGAGCGGGTTGACCGCTGCCGCCGGTGCCTACAGTCTCAACCTTGTTTCTGGGGTGATCCAGATCAACTAGGTGGACGCTTTCCTGATCGGTCAGGCCCACCCAGGGCCCCTGGCGGTCCATATCCACTGGAGTGGATTGGAGTTGCAGGTCTCCCTGGTGCGGTATCCGGATGGATCCCTGGGGCCAGTAAAGCCGGTCGCCAGCCAAAAGAACGGGCCTTCCGTCGATGACGCTGAAGGCAGTGGCCCGGACGGGGGTGTGGTTTGTCAGGGAGTCCAGTTCACGGTGGGCCCGGGAGTCTGGTCCGTCGATCCTCAACACGACCCCGTCCGAGGGCCGGTAGGCGTAGACGGCTCCGGAGGCATCCACGGTGACGGATGCCCCGGAGCCCAGGGTCAGCACAGGGTCCCGCCGCTGCGGGTCCAGATCTCCCGGCGAAGCGGCCCGGCCCACCCAGATTTTGCCGGTCCGTGCTTGGAAGAGAGCCAGTGTGGGTCCGTTGACCATCCGCTGAACCCTGGCATCCGAACGCGTGGTGTCCCCCAAGGTGGCGGTGGAGGCCGCTATGGGTGCCATGCCTTCCTCCCGGCCCAGGATGACTGCGTATCCGCTTTGGGCCAGGTCGAAGTGGTCGGTGCCCGTCGACAGGGCCACGTCCGCCTCTCCGATGTCGGGCTTGAACCGGGCGACCTTGCGCTCGTTCTGGGAGGTGATCCAGATGCTGCCGTCATCCACCTGAACGGCACGGCGGTCCACCCCATGCACGAATAAGACGCCCAGGATGAGCAGGACCAGCGCCGTCAGCGTGACGGCCAGGATGGCGGCAGGGTTCTTGGCGCGGACAGCCAGAGCATGCCGCAGGCGCAGCCCGGCCCGGCGCATCCGCAGGAATCCTCCCTGCAAGTCCATAATCCCCTGGGTTCCTTTCCTGTCCTGCCACACAGGCTTAGCTTCTTAACTCGTCCCGGACCGCCGTCAATGCTCTCTCTGAGGACTGATTTTAGCTGGTTTGCAAGGGCTTGTCGGTCTGTGAAAGTCGGGGTGGTCGAATGTGAAAATTCGTCCACCGAATGTTACTGAACAGCGCAGATGATGGTCGGTTCCTGGGACATGCTGCGGTCGGCCCGCACCAGGGTGACGGTGATGCAAGTCTGGCCCCCCTGTGGATCGTCGATGCGGGCGGTCGGCTGTCGGGTCTGCACGCTGCGGCCACGGTCGTCGTTGCCACCTTGGTCCAGGGGATGCCAAACGTAGCTGTCTCCCGGTTTTGGATCGGGATTGGTCCAGGTGAAAACTGCCGTGGTGCCCTGGTAACGGCCCTGACCTTGGGTGGGCGAGGGAACCGCGCCCTCCTGCAGATCCTGGGGGCCACTCGAATCCGTCGGGTCCGGGGACTGCGCCTGCTGGGTTTGGATCTGGGAGGCTCCTGTAGTCGGCTGTGAACCTCGCTCGGATCCGTTTGGCAGGCCGACAACCAAGACCCAGACCAAGGCAACGGCCAGGACGGCAGCGAGGATCGACGCCAGAAGAATCAGGCGGCGGCCGCCAGGAAACCGCCTGGCTTGGCTGTCTCCATGGTCAGCGACCGCCTCCCTGTCTGGTTGCAGACGCGATTCGGAACTGGTCCCTGTCCCGGTCCAGGAGTGACCGGACTCCTTGTTCTCCGTCCCGCTCGCAATGGCTCCGGTATGGGCGTGCGGGCGTACATCCGCCTTGGGATAGGGGTCAATTCCCTCACCGATGAAGGGCGTCGCATGGCCGTAGAGCTGTTGCTGGACCTCCTGAAGGGCGCGGCCGAACTCCAAGGCCGAGTAGTAGCGGTCGTCCCGGTCATGGGCCATGGCCTTCTCCAGAACCGCAACCAGCATAGGAGAGGCCTCACCCATGTGCAGAACCGGGGTCTCAGCTCTCAGAATCAGCTGTGCCAGGTGATCCTCATCCCTGGCCCGGTAGGCGTACTCGTAGGGGGAGCGGCCGGCCAGCATGCCGAAGAGCGAGGCACCCAGGGAGTAGATGTCGCTGGCCTCGGATCCTCCCGAGCGGTTGGCCAGGACCTCTGGAGCCGCCCAGGGTATGGAAAGGCCGCCGGCCCGTTCGCCTCCATAGATGCCCGAGGAGATCCCGAAGTCGGCCAGGACGGGTAGGCCCTGGTCGGTGATCAGAAAGTTGCTGGGTTTGACGTCCCGGTGCAGGATTCCGCGTTCATGGGCGCAGTAGAGGGCCGAGGCCATGCGCACTCCCAGGTCCAGCACGCCTTCCTGATCCATGCCTCCATTGAGCATGATGGCCTTGCAGCTGCCGCCTGGAGCATATTCGAGCACCAGACAATCCCGTCCGTCATCGCTGACCAGCGCCTGGTAAATGCTCAGGATGCAGGGGTGGGTGGAGAGCTTGGCCAGGGTCTTGGCCTCCCGCAGAAAGAGCTGATGGGTCTGCCGGTCCATGCTGCCTTGGAGGGCCACCTTGACCGCCACAGGTCGGTTGAGCCCCTCCTGCTCGTACAGGTAGACGGCGGCGGTGCCCCCCAGGTCCAAGGGACGAATAAGCCGCAGCCCGGGCAGCGCTGGCGCATCGTCCATGGCTGGAACCGCACCTGGGCGCTGGGGCTGGGAACCATTCTGCTGCAAGGGACATCACCTCCTAAGGACTGCCTGGAAACTGCTATCCACGATAACAGCACGCCGTTCCCGATCAGGCATCGATTGAGCCTCCTGCGGGCGGTTCCGGACCAGCGGGTTTCGGGGCCTGTAGATGGACCATGCCGGACCCTATTCTTGTAGCTATGAGCAAGCAGCCACCGGTGGATCCGCAAGAGGCCATGGAACCGGTCCGCGCCCTTATCGGCGATCGGCTCCAGAACGGGGAGGGCCGGCCCACCCGGGCCCTGGTGGTGGCTGGTCCTCCCCGCAGCGGCAAGACCAGGCTGGCTACCCGGGCTCTGCTGGCCGGTATGGAGCAGTTTGGCGACGGTGCCAGCATGGCTGTGTCTGGTCGGACCGCGGCCGACCAGGTCAGCCGCCAGGTCATTCTGAAGCGGGGCAGGTCCGACCGCACACGACCGGTGGGTACCCTGCAAGCCCTGGCCTTCCGTCTGCTGACACGGTCCCGGCTGGCCCAGGGGGGCCACGATCCGCTTCTGCCCAGGCTGCTCAATGGTGCCGAGGAGGATGCCCTGCTCAGGCAGGTCATGACCGTCCATCTGGAGCATGTACAGGCCGGGGACGACTGTGCGGTCTGCCGACTTCTGGAACGCTACTTCCGCAACGGGGCGGGCTGGTCCTCCGTCCTGGTTGGCGATGACCAGGGACGGGTCGTAGGGGTCGCGGACAGGTTCATCGCCCAGCTGCGGGACATGTTCGCCCGCATGACGGAATTGGGCTTGGACAGGGATGACCGTGACCAGCTTCTGGATGCCCTGGCCGTCCAACCCATGGATCCCGACCGCCGCGACCGGTTGGGCCTGCAGTGGCGGCTGGCCTTCGCCTTGGAGGATGAGTACCGCCAGAGCATCACCGAGAGCTACCCGGACGAATTCCGTCTGGACCCCTCCATGCTCATGGTCGAAGCCTCCCGCAGTCTGGACGGTCTGGCCGATGACGACCTGCCAGACCTGCTGGTCGTGGACGACTGGCAGGACATCACCCTGGCCGGGATGGGCCTGTTGCAGGGCTTGAACCAGGCTGGCTGCCGACTCCTTCTGGTAGGCAATCCCGACCAGTCGGTCCAGTCCTTCCGTGGCTCCTATCCGGAATTTCTGGCCACTCGCCTGACGGCCTTGTCCAAGCCCATGCCAGGCGCCGCCGCCCCCCTGCTGGCCCAGGACTTCGCCTGCCTGGGCGCCGCCACCGTGACCCTGAAACCCCGGAGAATGGTGGTTCCGGAAGCAGTTGCAGAGCATACCGAAAGCGGCCGGGATTCCGACCCGGCGGCTCCAGGTTCCTACGCCGATCTGGTGGCTGCCAGGGTCAGCCTGGGCATCGCCGGGGTCGAAGAGAACGACACCCCCCTGCCCGACAGACCCGGCAAGCTGCCTGCCTGGCCCGGTGCCGGACCTGTGGCACCCTTGACCGATGGCGACAGTCTTATCCGTGATGGCAGCGTACAGACCAGGCTCTTCCACACCCCCGACCAGGAGGACGATGACCTGGTTTGGCAGATCAAGCATGAGTTTCTGGCCAATCAGCGTGACTGGAACGACATGGCCGTCATCGCCCACGACAACATGACCCTGCGTACCCTGGGCCGCAAGCTACGCGTTCAGGGTGTGCCGGTACGCTTCTCCTCGGTGACCCGTCCGCTCAGCCAGGGGCCCGCCATCCAGGGTCTCTTCGCCCTGGTCGAGCTGGCCCAATCGGTGCTGGACCCTGGTGCCGCCGGAAGCGACCCGGATGATCCTGCGCAGGTGGCCGCCTGGATCCGTTCGCGCCTGCGCACCCTGATGGCTGGGCCGCTCTTCCGTGTTCCCGCCACCGCCGCTCGCGCAGAGCGTCCCGTCAGGATGGAACGCCTGGAGTCCATCATGGAGACCATGGCCGCATTGGCCCCCCTGTCCGGCCAGCAGGGGAGCGACCCGGACTCATCGGGCTCCTTGAAGGACCTGCCGCTCCTGGGACAGGCCTGGCAGACCTGGGTCGAGGACCTGGCCGAGCGGCGGGTTCAAAGGGACCGTTCATCCGGCATCAGCGTCGATGACTCCCTGTTGACCAGGCACGATTCCGTCGAGCCAGGGGACGGGTCTGGTCCCTTCTCCACCGCCTCGGCCCCGGACCAGCCGGTGGATCTGGGAGACCGGGGTGCTCAACAGCCAGCCATTCTGTCGGTTCAAGCCCTGGAGACCCTGCTGGTGCTGGATCCGGATGACCGATCCTCGGGAATCATTCTGGAGGCCATGACCGCCATCGCCGGAGGTCGCCGGGAGGACCCTGACGTTCAGGTCCTGGACAAGGCCCTGCAGGTTCTGCATCTGACCGCCACCCGCATCAGCGCCCTGGAGGATCGCCAGCCCCAATACGTGCTCTGGGAGGCCTGGCGGAGCCTGAACCTGGCCGATGACTGGCAGCGGCGAGCCCTGATGGCCACCCAGGAGGGGGAGGAGGCCAACGACCGTCTGGACGCGCTCATGCGGCTCTTCCAGTACGCGGCTGGCTCTCGTCGCTTCCCCACGGTCGAGGCCTTCATGGACCAGGTGCGCACCATGCAGATCGAGGCCGACTCCCTTGCACGGATCGGGCCCATCGAGCACGCCGTCACTCTGACCACACCCGCCGGCGCTGCCGCCCTAGCCACCGACTGGCCCCTGGTCTGGCTGCCCGCCGTCCAGGACGGGGTCTGGCCCAATCTGATCCCCCGCGACACCATGTTCGGAGCCGAGGAGCTGGCCGACCTGGTCCTGCACGACCGCATCGGCGACCCCCTGGCGGACACGCTCAGCCACGATCCTGCCCTGCGCTCCATCCTCTACGCCGAGAAGAAGGGTTTTCTGGAGGCGTTGACCCGGGCCCGGACCCAGGTACGCATCAGTGCGGTCTGGAACGATGACCTGGTTCCATCGGACTTCCTCTACGGCTATCTGCCTGAACGCTATCCGCGCACCGCCGATATGAGCCAGGCCGAGTTCAGTATGGTCGGTGCTGGTTCAGGCGGCAGTGAGCGCTACGGAGGGCTGGAGGTGTCTGCTAGGGGCCTGACGGCGGCCGCCCGGTCCATCCTGGCTGTCCAGGCGCTGCTCCCGGAAGATCAAGTCGACCGTGAACGAGTGGACGATGCCGTGCAAGCCCTGCGGCTGCTGGCCGACCAGGGCCAGGATTCAGCTGATCCCGGGCATTGGCCCTTCCTCTATGACCATGACCAGGAGGGCGCTGCTGAACCGGCCTCGGGGGAAGAAGTTCATACTGCACAGGCCGCCGAGTCAAGGGCCGTGGGCGCCGCTACAGGTGTCGCCTCGGTTACTGAAAGGGATCATGCCCCTCGTTCTGCACATGCTTCCGTCCATCAAACCGGGCAGGCGGATCAAACACAAAACCGTGACCAGGGTCGTGAGCACCGCCATGAGCACCGGTCCGACCGCCAGGTGGTCCTCCTTTCGCCCTCAGCGGTCGATGCCATCTGGAACTGCCCCCTGGAGTGGGCCCTGGGTGACCAGTTCTCCGGTCCCTCCCCGTCAAGGGTGCCCACGGAGTTCGGTTCCCTGATTCACAAGGTGGCCAGCGAGGGCACAGCCCAGGGCTTGGACCGTCCCGGCCAGGGTGATCCGGACGTCCGCCAGCAGCAGGTGCGGGATGCGCTCCTGGACATCTACCAGGAACTGGCCCCTCAGGAACAGCGCCTGCGGGACCCCGACGAACTCTATGACCAGCGTGGTCGCAGGAGCCGGGTGGAGTCCATCCTGGATAACCTGGCCTCTTATTTCGTCCGCTCATCGGATTCCGAATACGGTCTGGGGGGCAAGAGCCCGGTCCCGGTCGGCGATTTGCTGGGGGTCCAAAGCGAGCGCTCCTTCGACGTCAGCCTGTCTCTGGAGGACCTGGTTCCTGTTTGGAAAGCCACCTTCCCCGACAGGCCTTTGGATGCCGATGGGCTCTTCGCCCTGATGTCCGGCCTGGTCGACGGCTTCCCGGCAGCCCTGGATGCCCGGACGACGGTCCGGCTGACCGGCCGCATTGACCGTCTGGAGGTCAGGTCTCTGCCCGAGGGCATCCGTCTGCGGCTGGTGGACTACAAGACCGGCAGGGTCCCCTATACCCAGGGGCAGCTCTTCAACGACCTGCAGCTGGTCTGCTATCAGCTGGGACTGGCCTTCCCGTCCACGCCCGGCAGCAGCCCGGAGGTGGGGGCGGCCTGGAGCTCGCCCCAGGCCCCCGATCTGGACAGGACCGAGGGGATGAAGCTGAGCCAGTCCCTGCTCCTGCAGCTGCAGGCCCCGCCCAAGGATGCACAAACAGGGCTGCGCAGGGAGGAGATGGCCTACCAACCGCCACTGTTCGAGCATGACAGGCTGGTCACTGTCGCTCAGCCCAGAACCGGCATGCCCTCACCGCTCAAGTCCAAGGCCGAGCCTGCGGATCTGCCTGATCAGGTGCCGCCTGGGGTGGATGCGGACCTGTGGGGCATGGTCCGAGCCGCCCGGGTCTCCTCCCAGGCTGTATGGGGGCTGACCATGATAGCCAGGGTCTTCTTCGCTGCCGGGGTCAAGCTGACGGCTGGCCGGGATGACGCGGTCTTCGACCCTGCCCGTTGCCATCGGGCCGGCAATGGCCAGGAATGTCAGGCATGGCAACTGGTGGCGCCCAATCTACTGGAGGATCAGGAATGAAGCAGACTGCCGAACAGTCCGCCATTGTCGATGCGGATGTCAATGAGGACCTTCTGGTGGTGGCTGGCGCCGGCTCGGGCAAGACCATGACCATGACCAGCCGGATCATCGCCCTGATCCGTCGGGGAGTGCCCTCCGAGCAGATTCTGGGGTTGACCTTCACCCGCAAGGCCGCATCCGAACTCCAGTCCAGGGTGGGGGCGGCGGTCATCCGACGCGACCAGGGCAGAGGCACCTCGGGCGTGGATCCCGAACGCAATTTTCTCAAGCCGACCGTGTCCACCTATGACGCCTTCTTCCAGTCCATCGTGCGCCAGTACGGCCTGCTGGTGGGCATGGATCAGGACACCCGTCCCCTGAGTTCGGCGGGAGCCTACCAGCTGGCCTCACAGGTGGTTGCCGAGCATCTGGATCTGATCTTTCCTGCTGGCTCCTCGGTGCAGGATGGCGAATCCGACGACCTGGGCTCTGCGACCTTCTCGACGACCGTCAACCGGGTCCTGGGGCTGACCGGGGCGGTGACCACCTCCATGATCAGCAGCGACTGCCCTGATTTCGACCAGGCTGTGGAGCGGATCCGTGCCTGGGACCGCGCCTTTGTGGATCGCGCGGACCAGCTGATCGGCGACCAGCCCGTGCCGGACACCGAGCCCAGAGCCGGCAAGACGCCGCCCAAGCGGAGCAAGAAGGAGACCGACGAGCACTATCAAGGCAAAATCGAGGCTTTTCGAGACACCCGACAGAGCATTCGCCTCTACCGGGTGGACGCCATGCGGCGGGCCGTTCTGACACGAGAGAAGCTGCTGACCCTGGTCCAGGACTACCAGCGGGCCAAGCGTCAGGCCAACATGGCCGAGTTCGGCGACTTCACCCTGGCCGCCTTCCAGCTGGTCGAGCGTTTCCCCTCCATCAGCGCCCAGCTGCGTCGCCGCTACAGCCACGTTTTTCTGGACGAATACCAGGACACCTCCACCACCCAGGCGCTGCTTCTAGCGGCCATCTTCCACCCGCAAAATCGACAGGAGGATCAGGGGAGTGCGGACCAGGCTCCCGGCAGGTCCGCCGTGACCGCCGTGGGTGATCCCTTCCAGTCCATCTATGCCTGGCGTGGGGCCAGTCCCGGGGCCTTCCGCACCTTCCAGGCCCAGTTCGGCATGTTGGCCGACCGACCCGCCTCCGGCAATGGTCCCTTGTCTGGCGTGACGGCCTTTGGGCGCTCGCAGGACCAGGATCCGCTGACCCTGTCGCGCACCTTCCGCAACTCCAGTTGGGTACTCAAGGCCGCCAACCAGCTGACCGTCCCCCTGCGCAATCGGGGCCAGGAGAGCCGGTCCGAAGCGGAACTGCGCGAGGTGGACGTGGCCAGGCTCCGTCCCCGTGAGGATGCCGACCCGGGTACCGTGGGCCTCCTGGGCTACAGCACCGGAGGCCAGGAGATCGATGGGGTGGTCAGGTTCGCTCTCAAGGCACGCGAACTCTATGGCAATCACGGTGACTCGCCGCACGTGGCTGTTCTCTTCCGCTCCAAGGCCGCCCTGCCCAGGTACCGCGAGGCCATGGAGGCTGCAGGGCTGAGCTGCCAGGTCGTCGGGTACTCCTCCCTCTTTGATCGACCCGAGGTCATGGATCTGCGGGCCCTGCTCTCCCTGATCTGCGACCATACCGACAGTGATTCCCTGATGCGTCTGCTGGCTTCGGCCCGGTTCGGCATGGATGCGGCCGATCTGAGCGCTCTGGCCTCCCTGGCCGCCAAGGTCAACGAGGACAGCCAGTACCGGGCCCTGGTTCGTGCCGGCCTGGTCGAGTCCGACCCCGATCCGCGCCGCCGTCGTGAGGATCTGCACCGTTACCGTGACCAGGTTCCCAACGATGTCTTCCTGGTGGACCTGCTCCTGCGCGACGACCTGCCAGACCTCTTGAAGGGCTCCGGACTCTCCGCCAGGGGAAGGGTTCTGGCCGCCGAGGCTGCCCGGGTCATCTGCCAGGTCCAGGCCGAGTCCTCGGCCCCCCTGCGCCAGGTGGTCATCGCCGCCATCCGTGCCTTGGATCTGGACGTGGACCTGGTCTTGTCTCGTTCCCTGGCCAATCCCCAGCGTCCTCTGGAGCCCAGCCAGGCCAAGGTAGGCATCCAGGCCCTGCTGGATCAGGTGGATGTCTACCTGTCCGAGCTGCCCCAGGGTCTGGGGCCCAGCCTACGCGGGTTCGTCTCCTGGCTGTCCTCCCTGGACCAGAGTCCCGAAATGCCCACTGACGGGGACGACCGGCAGGCCGATGTGGCCCTGATGACCGTTCACCAGGCCAAGGGTCTGGAGTGGGATGCTGTGGCGGTTGTCGGGCTCAAGCGTGGAGCCTTCCCCAGCAGCCAGGGCGACCGGCTCACGGTCAAGCCCGCCTCGGATCAGCCGGTGGTCCAATCCCCGGATGGCCCGGTCTACCAGTACAACTGCACGGCCCGTACCTGGCTGGTCGATCCCGAGTCCGTGCCGGTACCAGTGCGGGCTGATGCCATGATTCTGCCCCGCTTTCCTCACGATGCCCAACTGGGAGCTGACCCTGAAGACCTGCTGGGTCGGCTTGATCTTGCGGGCCTGGAGGAGGAGGCCATGGGCCTGTCTCGGGAGAGCGGGCTGGACGACCAGGCGCGCCCGGTCCGGGCCGATGCCATCGCCCCCTCTCAGCGCGAACAGTACGGCCGTCGGCTGCTAGACGACGAGCGGCGGCTGATCTATGTGGCGGCGACCAGGGCCCGGCATGATCTGCTGCTGACCTTCAGCCAGGATTCCCAGACGGAGACTGCCGCTTTGAACACGCCGGCTCCGGACCCGGATAAGGCCTCCAACTTCTGGACCGAGCTGGTGGAGCTCTTCCAGGAAGAGCCCGATGCGGTCAAGCTGGAGCAGGCAGAGGATGCGCAGGAGGGCGAACCAACGCCGCCCTTGGGGCTCTTTGTCGGTGAGAACGCCCAGTCCTACCGCCAAGCCATTGTCGACCGCGCCCTGGAAGAAGTGGATCAAGTCGCCGCCCGCGACGGCGAACGTGACCAGGCGCTTTGGCCTCCGATGCTGAGTGCGCGCACACGCCAAGCCCTGGATCGTTCGGCCGCTTGGGTGCGCGCCGGGGAACCGGGCGAGCCCGCAGTTGATGAGGAGGGCGATGACGGGCTCTACGCCAATGCGATCCGCGTCCTGCAGGTCAGCACCGGCCGCCTGGGTGTCGCCGATGACCAGCTGCTCACGGATCTGGATCTGCTGCGGCGCACCGGCCGACGGATCCTGGGGCACGGGGCTAGCAGCGTCACCGCAATTCAGGCTGGTTCGGCAGGGGGCGACCCCAAGATGGAGAGGGATTACTGGCAGGGGCTGGTCAGACCCATACCTCAGGTGGCCTCCCCGCAGGCCGAGGCAGGCACCCGCTTCCATGACTGGGCCAGGCGCTTCATCCTGCCCGAAATTTCCGACCCTCAAGGACTGGTGGACCTGCCCGATCAGGCGGAATCGCCGAATCTGCTCGATGGTCCGCTGGGTCCCGGGGCCATGGCCGAGCGGGCCCGCATGCTGGCCGGGCTTGACCAGGAGCGGGAGTCCCTGGATTCCCAGGCCGATCCCGTGCAGGCCCGTCTGCTGACCTGGGAGCAACGGCTGGCTGAGTCTGACTGGGCCCAGCGCACTCCCGTCTGGGTGGAACGGCCCATCGTGGCGGTCCTGGCAGGCCAAATCGTCAAGGGCAAGTTGGATGCCGTCTTCGCAGGCGGACTGGACCCTGATCGCCCGGATCTGCGCTACACCATCGTGGACTGGAAGACCGGTGCCCGACCGCACGGAGAGGAGTCGACCAACCGCCGTCTGGTCCAGCTGGACTTCTACCGGCTGCTCCTGTCACGCTTGGAGGGTATCGGCCTGTCGACCATCGACGCCTGCCTTTATTATGTAAGCGAAGACCGGCCCCAGGATCGACTCATCAGGGCCCGTGCCAGGACCGAAGAAGAAATTCTCGCATCCCTGGCCGAGGGCATACCCGAGCAGTCGGACGAGGACTGAGTCTGCGACAGACCCCGCCGGATAAGGCGATGGGTGCCGCGCATCAGCAATCATGAACAGCAGGCGATCGGCAGACGGCCAAGTGCCGTCGTTGGGCCAGGCACGCCCGAATGGAGCAATGAGACAGATGACAACGTCCAGTATTCACGACCAGGCCTCCCGGCGGAGGGGGAGCGTGGAAATACGACCCATGGTCTGGGCGGATATGCCCGACTTGGTGGGGACTTTCGACGCTACCTGGAAGGTGCAGGAGGATCCCGAGGGCACCGTGTCCCGGCTGAGCGCCGCCCACTTCATCCTGCACTACCTGGTGGGTACCACCAGGGCCCGGATAGCTGTCGATGGGCAGGACTTTCTGGGGGTGACCCTGCTGGCCGAGGGGGTTGGCGAACTGTGCTTCCCCCAGGCCCAAGAGGAGCTGGAGCGAGTGGACCAACAGCTGTCTGCTACAACCTTGGGCGCTCAGACCCTGGATCGGGCCCGCCAGTGGCAGCTGACCGAGGTCAGGTTGGAAAAGCAGTGCGATCTGGCTGTCCCACCCCAGGCTGAGCTGAGGCTCTTCCTGGTCTCCAGCCGTGCCCGGGGACGCGGTGTGGGCGGTGCCCTATGGCGTGACACCTTGGAACATTTGGACCAGGCGGGCATCGAGCGTTTCTACCTCCACACGGATTCCTCCTGCGACGTGGGCTTCTACGACCACAAGGGCATGGAGCGGTTGGCCGAGCTCAAGGGGCGGGACCATGCGGCCTTCGCCGGGCGCGACCCCTCCGATGACCCGCAGTTCTTCGAAGGGATCGACGACATCTTCATCTACGGAGGTCGTGTGAGCGACCAGCTGGGCAAGGACGGTGACCGTGGCGGCCGCTAAATCCCCATTCCTGCGCCTGTTCACCTATCCGGGCGCCGCCGGCTTCTGCCTGTCGGCCGTTCTGGCCCGTCTGCCCCTGGGCATGATGGGTCTGGGCATCGTGCTGGCCCTGAACAACATCTATGACAACTGGACCTCGGCCGGTCTGATGAGCGCCGTCTACACGCTCTGCGCGGCCCTGGTCACCCCCTTCTACGCCCGCTTGTTCGACCGGTTCGGCCAGCGTCGGGTCGGGGTGACTGCCCTGATCGTGCAGGCTCTGGCCATCCTGGGATTCGCTGTGGGGGCCATGCGCCGGGTTCCTCTGGGAGTGCTCTTCGTGCTGGCGGCCCTGATGGGCCTGACCCAGTTCGCCTTCGGAGCCTTGGTGCGCACCCGCTGGGCCTGGGTGCTGCGCGAGGACAAGACCAACCTACTCAACACCGCCTACGCCCTGGAGTCGGGACTGGATGAGTGCGTCTTCATCCTGGGACCCATCCTCTCCGCCTACCTGGCTACCTCAGTCAGCCCGGTCTCCCAGCTCTACTTGCCTGCCCTGGCCCTGCTGGTCGGCGGACTGACCTTCTTCGCCATGCGTTCCACCGAGCCACCGGCCGTTGTTCGCATGGAGGCCGTCGATCAGTCGGCAGCGGATCATTCCCCGGTAGATGCCCACGGAACCGTTCTGCCGAGTGATACTGATGGCCACCAGGGATCGCGCTCGGCCCTGGTCTACCCGGGCATCCTCCTGCTGGTCGTCATTTTTGTCGTCTTCAACATGAGTTTTTCTGCGGTGGACGTATCGGTGACCGCCCTGACCAAGTCCATGGGTCGCGAGGGTGCTGTGGGCCTGCAGTTGGCCCTGTTCGCCCTGGGCTCCCTGTGCGGGGCGCTGATCTTCGGCTCGGTCAGGCTCAAAGGATCCCGCTGGCGCTATCTGACGACCTTCCTGGTGCTGCTGACCGTGGGCTACGTGGTCTTCCGCCTGGTCATGGACAACCTGGTCCTGCTGGGTCTGGCCGAGGTGTTGACCGGCCTATGCGTCTCGCCCATCTTCGCCACCGGCAACCTGATTGTGCGCGAGAACGTGGATGCCCGCGCCCTGACCGAGGGGCTCTCCTGGCTGTCCACCGGCGGATCCATCGGCCCTTCCCTGGGATCCACCCTGGCCGGAGTCGCCCTGGATCAGTTCGGGCCCCATGGCGGCATGACCATTCCTGCGGTGGTCACCTGCTGCGCGGTCCCTCTGGCCCTGCTGGGCTGGGCCAGGAGCCGCAGGAGGGGTATGGTCGAGAAAAAGACCGAAAATACACAGTGAAATGAAATAAACAATCGAGAAGGAGGCAGCCGATGATCCGCGTATCGGTGCTGGGTGCAGAAGGACGCATGGGAACCGAGGTGGTGCGTGCTCTGAATGACGCGCAGGATATGCAGACGGCCCTGCTGTTGGGCCCGGACGATGATCCGGCAACCATCAATCCGAGCAACACGGATGTGGCAGTCGACTTCACCAGCCCCGATACCGTCCTGGGCAATACCCTGACTCTGATAGAGCAGGGGGTCCACTGTGTCATCGGCACCACCGGCTGGACCAAGGAGCGTCTGGACCAGGTCAAGCAGGCTCTGGACGGGCATCCCGGGATCAGTGTCTTCATCGCTCCCAACTTCGCCATCTCCGCAGTGCTGGCCGACCGGTTCGCAGCCATGGCTGCCCGCTACTTCGAGTCGGCCGAGGTAGTCGAGATGCACCACCCCGACAAGGTCGACGCCCCCTCCGGCACGGCTCTGGGAACCGCTTCCGCCATCGCCGAAGCCCGTCGCCAGGCTGGCATGGGTCCCATGCCCGACGCGACCCAGCAGGCTGATGCTTCTAGGGGCCGGGTGGTTGACGGTGTCCACGTCCATGCCGTCCGGCTGCGGGGCCTGAACGCCCACGAGGAGATCCTCATGGGCAACCCCGGCGAGCAGCTGACCATCCGCGCGGACAGCTTCGAGCGTGTCTCCTTCATGCCCGGAGTCCTCCTGGCCGTGCGCCGTGCCGGGAGCATTCCCGGGTTGACCATGGGCCTGGACCACTATCTGTTCTGATATCCGCAAGAGCGTCCCCTTCTGCAAGTAGCGTGAAGATATGACTGAGATTGGTACCCATCTGCTTCCTCCTGCCCCGTTTGGCCGGGTGATCCCCGCCATGATCACGCCTATGAATAAAGACGGATCCGTTGATTACGAGGCTGCCGCCAATCTGGCCCGCACCCTGGTGGCCGATGGGGCCGACGGCATCCTGGTCAATGGCACAACAGGCGAGTCTCCCGTCACCCACATGGAGGAGAAGGTCAACCTGGTCAGGGCCGTCAAGGATGCCGTCGAAGTGCCCGTCATCTCCGGAGCGGGATCCAACGACACCGCCCACACAGTACGGATGGTGGAGATGACCCAGGAAGCCGGGGCCGATGCCCTGCTGGTGGTCATGCCCTACTATTCGCGGCCCTCCCAGGATGGGGTGGTGGCCCACTTCCGTTCGGTCTGCCAGTCGGCTCAGCGCCCGATTATTCTCTACGATGTGCCTGGACGGACCGGACTGCACGTCGAGCTGGACACCTACCGGAGGCTGGCCGAGCTGGACGGGGTAACAGCCGTCAAGGATGCCACGGGCGACCTGGCCTCCATGCCCCGCAAGCGCCAAGAGACCGGCCTGACCTGGTATTCAGGTGACGATGGCCTCTATCTGCCCTTCCTGGCCTTGGGTGCGGTAGGCATCATTTCGGTGATCGCCCATGCAGCCTCCGGGCCTATGAAGCGCTTGGCCGATGAATTCGATGCCGGTGACCTGGATGGGGCAAGGGATTTGGCCGCACGTCTGGATCCGCTGGTTCAGGCTCTGAATGGCCAGGGTCAGCAGGCCGTCATGGCCAAGGCTGCTCTGAAGGCGGCCGGAAGACTGGATCAGACCACCATGAGGCTGCCCAATCTAGGTCCTGATGAGGATCAGGTGGCTCTTGCCCGTAAGGGCATGAAGGCTGCCGGACTGATCTGAATTACTCCTGAGAGCAATGGCGCTATTGCCCCTGCCTTGGACAGATCATCGCGGACTCCTTCTCCAGCTACGTCCACCGGGTACAGCAGGTGGGAGCAAACCGTTGCTGGTTGTTGGCCGCCCCCGCCGGCTGTTAAGGCAAAGGGGGTCTGTGCCGGGGGAGGTTCAGCAGTGTTTGGCTTGAAGGTTGTGGGTAAGAGTCTTTCAATAGGGCTTGAATTATTTCAAAGTTGAGGCTTTTGGGTGACCTTATGTAACAAGGTGGTTATTTGGTTTCCCACTTTTCGATGATGCTGGGTAAATAGAACGGCATCCTGCCGGTTTCGAAGAGGATGAAATTCGTTTCCCCGTGGAATCCGATCCGTGGTCAAAGACGAGGTCGATGCCTTAAAGCCTCAGGTCTATAATCAGAATAAAGGTGGTGTCGGGTGGAAGACGTTGTTGTCTGAGGCCCTTGGTTATTTGAAGCCTTTCTCGCCGTTAGCAGGGTTCTTGGGTTCCGTGCTTGCGCAGGTGCAGGGCGAAGGGTGAGTGGTAGTGATGTCTGTGTCCAGCGGGGTGTCGGATGGCGCTGAGGATCGGGTTGATGCGTTTGTCCTGTCGTCGATCATGTCGCGTGTGGTCGGGAGCATCCCGCATGCCCAGCCCGGCGCCCGAGAGTTCTCCCTGGGCGGGGTTCTGTGGAAGACGGTGCTGTACGCGTTGACCTATGTGGCCGCGTTCGTCTGCGGCTGGTTCCTCCTGTTTGACCAGAACCAGGATTGGGTGCGCATGTGGGTAGGCCAAGGGTTGCTGCTTGCTGTGCTTTCCGGACTTGCTGTGGTTGTCCTGTTGGGTCGGTATGAGGATGGGAAGGAGCGTCCGGGGCCTTGGTTTGTGGTGTTGTCGCTTCCGTGCGCTCCGGGGTTCGGCGTCATATCGGGTTCCGGCGCCCGTTATTCCGGTGGTGTGTTCCGGTGGGTCCTGGTGTCGCTGGCTGTGTTGGTGGCTGCTGGGGTGTCGGTGTTTCCGGTGGTGATGCGGCTGGCGCGCAACGGGTTCGCGTCGTGGGCGGCGATGGTGGTGTTGTGCGTGGTGCCGTCCTGGATGCTGGCCAAGGCGACGGGGTCTGCTGGCGCGTCCTTGTTCTGGTGCTGCGTGGTGGGCGTTGTCGGCGCCTTGTGGTTCGTGCTGGATATGTGGGCAATCGGGAAGTGCGCGAGCACGCATCGTGATGCGGCTTTCGAGTGGCTGGCGGCTTGGGCGCTGGTGTTCGATCTGATCGTGCTGATCGCCTCCCTCCTGGGAGCCTCCAATGATGACGACGATGCCGGCCGGTGACGCCGGACGGCGGGCTGCGCCATGGGTGTGTTTGCGTTGATGTCGATATTGGATGTTCCGTTCCGACAATCCGTCGGGACGGGCTTATGGAGAAAGCGAAGGTGAGGATTATGGCCAGTGCCTTGTTATCGAAGAGGCCGCCTCGTGTGGATGTGATGAAAGGGTACGAGCCCATGTACGATGCGACCATGCAGGAGTGCATGCAACGGCCTTTCTACCTGTATGCGAGGGGGAAGGGGCGCTCCTGCCGCAAGGAGATATGGGTTTTCGCCGCATTCATCTGGGTCTTGGACACCTTCCTGACCCGCTTGTTCTCTTCGGGTCTCTTGGCCGTCATACCGGGGATGTTCTCCCTGGCAGTGCTGGTGCCTATGCATGCCCTGATGGTGTGGCGTCTGCATGATCTGGCCCTGTCAGGGTGGTTGGCGCTCGTCCCCTATGTGCTGGAGGTGGTCGGCGTGGGGCTGATTGTCGGTCCGATGGTGTCGGATGCCTTGGAAGGGTTGGATCCGTCCGCCCCTTCGCCTACGGGAATCGTCATCCTCCTTCTGGCTGTGGTAGTCCGGCTGGCCATCATGTGCGTTCCCTCGCGTCGCCGTCATCCAGTTGTCGATAGCGGAAGCCTCGGTGCGAGTCAGACTGGCACGGCACAGTATCCAGGGGACCCGAACGGACAGTGACCTCTATCCTGGTAGCAGGAAAGGGCGAACCTCGACGATGCGGGATGGGAAGAGACCTGCATGAACGGCACTGATGCAGGACCGGAATCGACGCTCTGGCGGGTCGAGTGGCGGATTCGAGGCTTTGAGCGGGAGGGTGGTGTGTGATGGCTGGTGGTGTTTCTGGTTCCTTGCGGCTTCCTGCAGGGAAGTCTTGGCTGCAGAGCGCGTCTTCGATCATGTCGCGGGTCGCTGGGTGTGCCCGTCATGCGCCTGCGGGGGAGCGTGCCTTTTCGCGTGCCGGCGTGGTGCGCAAGCTGGCGGTGTACGGGGCTGCTTTCCTGGCGGGGTTTGTGCCGGGCTGGGCGTTCCTGTACGGGGATGAGCAGTGGATGCGCGACCGTTTTATACAGTTCGGACTGGTGGGCCTGTTCTCGGTTTTTGCGATGTGGTGGTTTTTGGGCCGGTTCGAGAGCCGTGGGGGGCGTCCGGGGTTCTGGTGTCTGGCGCTGACGATGCCGATGATGCCCTGCTGGGGGGTGATGTTCGGCGCGATGACCGGCGAGCGTCCGGGGGTGATGCGTTGGGTGTTCGTGTCGGTGGCTGTGCTGGTGGTGGCCGGGGTGACCTGGTTGCGGTTTGTGTCGGATCTGGTGCGTGTCCGTGTGGCGGCCTGGGCGGCTTCGGCTGCATCGTGTGTGGTGCCGTCGTGGATGCTGTGCCTGTTGTTTGGTGGCTCCCCCTTGTCGTGCCTGCCCTGGTGTATGGCGGTGGGCGCGACGGGCGCCTTGTGGTTTCTGCAGGATTTGTGGGCGATTGACTATTGCGCGGGCGACGATCGCGACGCCTCCTTCGAGTGGCTGGCGGCCTGGGCGCTGATCTTCGACCTGATGACCCTGGTGGCCGCTCTGGCACGCGGCAGCACCGCCGTGCAGGATCAGCAATGAGCTTGCTCCGGCTGTGCCGGTTCTTGGCCGGGTGGGCGAAGTGGCGGATTCGAGGCCTTGAGCAGGAGGATGGTGTGTGATGGCTGATGGTGTTTCCGGTTCCTTGCGGCTTCCTGCAGGGAAGTCCTGGCTGCAGAGCGCGTCTTCGATCATGTCGCGGGTGGCGGGGTGCGCGCGTCATGCGCCCGCGGGGGAGCGTGTCTTTTCGCGTGCCGGCGTGGTGCGCAAGCTGGCGGTGTACGGGACGGCCTTTCTGGCGGGGTTTGTGCCGGGCTGGGCCTTCTTGTACGACCAGGAGGAGCAGTGGGTGCGCGACCGTTGTATACAGTTCGGCCTGGCGGGCTTGTTTTCGGGTTTTGCGATGGCGTGGTTTTTGAGTCGGTTCGAGAGCCATGGGGGACGTCCTGGGTTCTGGTGCCTGGCGCTGACGATGCCGCTGATGCCCTGCTGGGGGGTGATGTTCGGCGCGATGACCGGCGCGTATCCGGGGGTGATGCGCTGGGTGCTGGTGTCGGTGGCTGTGCTGGTGTCGGCTGCGGTGACCTGGTTGCGGTTTGTGTCGGATCTGGTGCGTGGCCGTGTGGCGGCGTGGGCGGCTTCGGCTGTGTCATGCGTGCTGCCATCGTGGATGCTGTGCCTGCTGTTTGGTGGCTCCCCCTTGTCGTGCCTGCCTTGGTGCATGGCGGTGGGCGCGACGGGCGCCTTGTGGTTTCTGCAGGATTTGTGGGCTATCGATTATTGCGCGGGCGATGATCGTGACGCCTCCTTCGAGTGGCTGGCGGCCTGGGCGCTGATCTTCGACCTGATGACCCTGGTGGCCGCTCTGGCACGCGGCAGCACCGCCGTGCAGGATCAGCAATGAGCTTGCTCCGGCTGTGCCGGTTCTTGGCCGGGTGGGCGAAGTGGCGGATTCGAGGCCTTGAGCAGGAGGATGGTGTGTGATGGCTGATGGTGTTTCCGGTTCCTTGCGGCTTCCTGCAGGGAAGTCCTGGCTGCAGAGCGCGTCTTCGATCATGTCGCGGGTGGCGGGGTGCGCGCGTCATGCGCCCGCGGGGGAGCGTGTCTTTTCGCGTGCCGGCGTGGTGCGCAAGCTGGCGGTGTACGGGACGGCCTTTCTGGCGGGGTTTGTGCCGGGCTGGGCCTTCTTGTACGACCAGGAGGAGCAGTGGGTGCGCGACCGTTGTATACAGTTCGGCCTGGCGGGCTTGTTTTCGGGTTTTGCGATGGCGTGGTTTTTGAGTCGGTTCGAGAGCCATGGGGGACGTCCTGGGTTCTGGTGCCTGGCGCTGACGATGCCGCTGATGCCCTGCTGGGGGGTGATGTTCGGCGCGATGACCGGCGCGTATCCGGGGGTGATGCGCTGGGTGCTGGTGTCGGTGGCTGTGCTGGTGTCGGCTGCGGTGACCTGGTTGCGGTTTGTGTCGGATCTGGTGCGTGGCCGTGTGGCGGCGTGGGCGGCTTCGGCTGTGTCATGCGTGCTGCCATCGTGGATGCTGTGCCTGCTGTTTGGTGGCTCCCCCTTGTCGTGCCTGCCTTGGTGCATGGCGGTGGGCGCGACGGGCGCCTTGTGGTTTCTGCAGGATTTGTGGGCTATCGATTATTGCGCGGGCGATGATCGTGACGCCTCCTTCGAGTGGCTGGCGGCCTGGGCGCTGATCTTCGACCTGATGACCCTGGTGGCCGCTCTGGCACGCGGCAGCACCGCCGGACAGGATCAGCAATGAGCTTGCCCCGGGGGGATGCTGCTCTCTGCCCGGCTGAGTAGTGCCAGGTGATGGATAGACGCGGATCGAACGCACAACGTGGGAGGCGGCAGGGTGGCCTGGCTTGCCCGCCTTCTGGCTTATGCTACTGGGAACCGCCTCTTTCCCCTCCTGTTGATTTGGGCAGGGACCGTGACTGACAGTGTGAGGGGGAGGGGTGTCGCGAGGGTGATGAGTCCCCGTCTGCAAGTAGCGTTGAAGTATGTCTGAGCTTCAAACCCATCTGTTGGACAAGGCCCCGTTTGGGCGGGTCGTGCCGGCCATGGTCACCCCCATGAACCATGACGGGTCCGTGGATTTTGAGGCCGCTGGCAAACTGGCCCGCAGGCTTGTCGCTGATGGGGCGGATGGGTTGCTGGTCAACGGCACCACCGGCGAATCTCCGGCCACCCACATGGAAGAAAAAGTCGATTTGGTGCGAGCCGTCAAGGATGCCGTCGATGTGCCCGTCATCTCTGGAGCAGGCTCCAATGATACGGCTCATACGGTACGCATGGCCGAGATGACCCAGGAAGCCGGGGCGGATGCGCTCCTGGTGGTCATGCCTTACTACTCCAGACCCTCCCAGGATGGGGTTGTAGCGCATTTCAGGTCCGTCTGCCGGTCTGCGGATCGTCCCATTGTGCTCTACGATGTACCTGGCCGCACCGGGTTGCACGTGACTGTGGATACCTACCGTCGTCTTGCCGAATTGCCGCATGTCGAGGCAGTCAAGGATGCCACTGGTGATCTGGCCGCAGTTCCCATCAAGCGCAAGGAGACGGGGCTGATCTGGTATTCCGGTGATGACGGGCTGTACCTGCCCTTCCTGGCCTTGGGTGCCGTCGGCATCATATCGGTCATGGCTCATGTGGCCAGCGGTCCTATGCAGGACCTGGCGACTCGGTTCGATCAAGGCGACCTGAAAGGGGCGCAGAGGTTGTCGACCGCCTTGGCGCCGCTGGTCCAGGCTCTGAACGGCCAAGGGCAGCAGGCGGTCATGGCCAAGGCCGCTTTGAAAGTGGCCGGCGTCTTGGACAGCACGACGATGAGGCTCCCTAATCTTGGGCCTGGCAAGGACCAGCTGATCCAAGCCGAGAAAGGCATGAAGGCCGCAGGGCTGATGCGTTCCTGACAAGCAACCAAGCGTCGCCCCTGTATCAGACGGGGGTACAGATAATAGAAACACAAGTGAGAATGGCAAGAAAACAAGAAGAATCAAATACGACCGGCAAGAGTAGAAATCGTCGGTCCTCCTCCAAGAACGGCAAGCAGGGGTCAGGCAGGTCCCGGGGAGAGTCCCGCAACCGCCGCAACGGCGCCATCGCCCGCGGCAAGGGTACTCAGGCCGAGCAGCGTCTGGTGACGCCCCCCAAGTACCGTAAGGGTTCCATGCGCATCGTCCCCCTGGGTGGTCTGGGTGAGATCGGTCGGAACATGAATGTGATCGAGTATAACGGTCACATTCTGCTGATTGACTGTGGCGTGCTCTTCCCGGAGGAGGAGCAGCCGGGCGTGGACCTGATCCTGCCTGACTTCAGCTATATCAAGGACAAGCTGGATCAGGTGGATGCTCTGGTGCTGACCCATGGGCATGAGGATCATATCGGCGGCGTGCCCTACCTGCTCAAGCTGCGTCCGGATATCCCTCTGATTGGCTCCAAGCTGACTCTGGGGTTCGTTGACGCCAAGTGTGAGGAGCATCATCTCAAGCCCACTGAGGTTGAGGTCAAGGGCCGCGACAAGCTCAAGGTGGGCCCCTTCAACCTGGAGTTCGTGGCGGTCACCCACTCCATTCCTGACGCCCTGGCTGTCTCGGTGCGCACTCCTGCGGGTCATATCATCGACACCGGCGATATGAAGATCGACCCGTTGCCTTTGGATCACAGGCTGACCGACCTGCGTGAGTTCGCCAAGCTGGGCGAGTCCGGCGTGGATCTGCTCATGGTCGATTCCACCAATGCTGAGGTTCCCGGCTTCGTCAAGCCCGAGATCTCCATCGCTCCTGCCTTGGACAAGGCCTTTGCCGAGGCCCAGCGCAAGATCATCGTGGCCTCCTTCTCCAGCCACGTCCACCGGGTGCAGCAGGTGGTCGATGCCGCCCACAAGTTCGGTCGTAAGGTGGTCTTCGCCGGACGGTCCATGGTCCGCAACATGTCCATCGCCTCCGACCTGGGCTACCTTCACCTGCCCGAGGACACCGTGGTCGACCTCAAGGATGCCCACAGCATCCCGGACGAGAAGATCGTCTACATGTGCACCGGATCCCAGGGCGAGCCTATGGCGGCTCTGGGCCGCATCGCCGACGGGACCCACCGTGACATCACCATCAACGAGTTCGATACGGTCATTCTGGCCAGCTCGCTCATTCCCGGCAACGAGCATGAGGTCTACAAGGTCATCAACAAGCTGGTGCGCCTGGGCGCCAAGGTGGTCAACCGCGACAACGCGGCCATCCACGTCTCCGGCCACTCCGACGAGGGCGAGCTGCTGCACTTCTACAACATCGTGCAGCCCAAGTGCGCCATGCCCATCCACGGTGAGAACCGGCACCTGGTGGCCAACGGTCTGATTGCCGTCAAGACCGGCGTGGACCCGCAGAACGTGGTCCTGGCCGAGGACGGCGACGTGGTGGACCTCTACCATGGCCAGGCCGCTGTGGTCGGATCAGTGCCCTGCGGGTACGTCTATGTGGACGGCGACTCCGTGGGTCAGCTGACCGACGACGAGCTGGAGCAGCGCCGGATTCTGGGCACCGAAGGCTTCGTTTCCGCCTTCGCCGTGGTCGACACCGAGACCAGCAAGGTTGTCTCCGGCCCCAAGCTCTACCTGAATGCCGTGGCCGAGGATGAGAGCGAGTTCAAGTCCATCAACTCCCAGATAGTCGATCAGCTTGAGGATGCCATGGCCAAGGGAACCACCGGCACCTACCAGCTCCAGCAAATGATGCGCCGCACTCTGGGCGGCTGGATCTCTCGCAAGCTGCACCGTCGGCCCATGATCGTGCCCGTGGTGGCAGACATCGCCACTGACGTGCAGCCGCAGGACTGAGCTCCACTGCCTGCATACAGATACGGAAGGCTCCGGTCGCCCAGATGGACGGCCGGAGCCTTCAGTGTTATCAGTAGACAGCAGAGCTTACATGCTCACGATGATCTTGACGTGGTTTTCCGCGTCCTCACGCAGCGGACGGAAGCCCTTGTCCACGATGTCCTCAATCTTGATCCGGTCGGTGATGAAGGTGGACAGGTCGATGTTCCGGTCATGGATGAGCTTGATGGCATCGGCATGATCGTTGGCGTATCCCATGGACCCCGACATCAGCTTCTCGCCGAAGCCCATCTCCATGGTCAGGTCCAGGCTGATGGGCTTGACGTGGATGGCCACGACGACCAGGCTGCCCTGGGCCTTGAGTGCCGACAGAAGCTGGTGGACCACCGGTCCGGCGCCAGCCGCGTCGAAAGCCACGTCGGCGCCACGGCCATCAGTCTCGGTCTTGACCCGCTCCAGCAGATCATCCTTGCTGGGGTCGATGACCAGATCAGCGGCACCGGACTGCAGGGCCTTGTCCTTGCGGGCTTGGGAGAGCTCGGACATGATGACCTTGAGCCCCTTGGCCTTAAGCACGGTTCCCAGCAGCAGGCCGACAGGTCCTGCTCCGCCCACAAGGGCGGTCTGCCCGGGCTCGGTGTGGATCAGACGAACGGCGTGGTAGGCCACTGAGAAGGGTTCGATCAGGGCTGCCTGATCCAGGGGCAGGTCGCCCACAGGGAAGACGCGCTCGGCGGCCACCACCATGTGTTCGCTCATGCCGCCGCCCCAGCCGTTGATGCCGATGAAGCCCAGCTTGGAGCAGTCGTTGTAGTTGCCGGCCTTGCAGGCTGGACATTCTCCGCAGGCCATCTCGGCCTCGACTACCACGGAATCGCCCACCTTCATGTCGGTGTGCACATCATCGGCAATGGCCTCGATGGTGCCCGAAATCTCATGGCCGAAGACTACCGGCAGGGTCTCCCCGGAAAGAGGATGCGGGGTATCTTTGGAGTTGCCGCCGTTTTGCTCGCCGTCATAGTAGAGGTGAAGGTCGGAACCGCAGATACCGGTGAAGGCGGGGTGGATCTTGATGGTTCCCGGTTTGAGCTCAGGCTCGGGCACATCCTCCAGACGTACATCTTCCTTGCCGTAGTACATCAATGCTTTCATATCGTATATCCTCTCTGATATGCGTGTAGGCCCTACACGGACGAAGTTGAATTCCCAACATGACATCCCTGCGGGCGGGTGACGCTCCCTCCTTGGAGACCGCCTAATTCCCATATTACCGCGGATATGTGGTCACGGTAACAGGAGTTTTGGCCAGGACCTCGCCACCCTGGTCGAAGTCAAAGTCGCCCAGCCAGTGTCCGAACCTGCTGGGTCCCCTGCCGCACCAGACCACACAGGCGCTGCGGTCAGCCTGTCCGCTCAGCAGACGGTTGGCGGTTCCGGTCACCCGGTCGTTGCCAAGACGATAGTCCAGGAACTTGCCGTCCCCGTAGTGGCGGGCCACCCGCTGACGTTGCTCCTGGTCCAGCACCCGCCAGGGGTCGACAGCGCAGAAGACTCTGGCAGGCAGGTCATGCTCTGCTGCCTGGATCAGGGCCAGGCCTCCGCCCAGACTATGCCCGGTAAAGAGCACCCCGCGTTCGGTTCCCGCCTTGCGTCGTGCCAGGTCAAGTGCCTGCCTGGCCAGGATGCCTGCCTGCTGCGTCTGCCCCGGTTCCCCGTTCAGCGGCGGCAGGAAGCAGGTCAGCGCGGCATGGATGTCGTGGCGGGGGTCGTCGCGCAGGTTGGTGCCTGCATAGACCACGACCAAATGGGCATAGTCCGGACCATCCGCCAGGCCCTGGGCGGCGATCATTCCCTCGAAGCCGTTTTCGGGGCAGTAGCGGGAGCGCAGCACCCAGTAGCTGCCCAAAGCCGGATCCTCGAACCAGTGCAGGCCCGGCCGGGTCTTGACATCCCCTCGGCCGATCCCGTAGGAATACTGGCAGAGCATGTTGAGCTGCTGTGTGGTAAACCCGGTCCGGACCTGCATGGCGTTCCCTTTCTGCCAGATTCGTGAGGCATCGACCATGACCAACCGCCTGGGGGTCCGACTATTCCCGTCCAGACTGCGCCGTCAGAAAAGAGGGAAACCGTCCCGCTGGCCCGTCGGCTGGTGACCGCATTAGACTTGACTTGCCATATCCATACAGGACCTATGCCGATGCCGGTGGGGGCACCGACATCCATGCGCGAAAGGAAATTCATGCCCGGAGCCAATTTGACTCGTGTGGAAGCCGAAGAGCGAGCCGTCGTCGTATCCAATGTCAGCTACAAGGTCAATCTGGACCTGACCAAGGGGCCTGCCACCTTCCCCTCCACAGCCCTGATCGACTTTGATGCCCGGCCGGGGGAGTCCACCTTTGTGGATCTGATTGCCGACCAGGTCAGTCTGATCGAGCTCAACGGCCAGCGTCTGGATCCGGCCCTGGCCTTCCGGGATGACCGGATTGAGCTTAAGGACCTGCGCGAGCACAACCAGCTGCGGGTGGAGGCCCTCTGCCGCTATTCGCGCACAGGCGAGGGTCTGCATCGCAGCGTTGACCCCTCGGATGGCAACGTCTACCTCTACTCCCAGTTCGAGGTGCCCGACGCTCGCAGGGTCTACGCGGTCTTCGACCAGCCGGACATCAAGGCCGTCTTCGATTTCACCGTGGACGCCCCGGCATCCTGGACGGTTCTGTCCAACATGCCTCCTGCCTCCCACCAGGACCTGGACAGCCGCACCGCCGAGGGGACCCTGGAGGGCGGCCGCACCGAGGGCGTGACCCGCTGGGTCTTCGAGACCACCCCGGTCATGAGCTCCTACCTGACCGCCTTCGCCGCCGGACCCTACGCCCAGTGGACCAGCGAGTACCAGAACGAGGACGGACGGACCATCCCCATGGGCCTGTACTGCCGCCAGGCGCTCAAGGACTCCCTGGACGGGGACGCCGAATACCTCTTCGACGTGACCAAGAAGGGCTTCGCCTTCTACGCCAAGACCTGGGACCTGCCCTTCCCCTGGGCCAAGTATGACCAGATCTTCGTGCCCGAATACAACGCGGGCGCCATGGAGAACATCGGCCTGGTCACCTTCCGCGACTCCTACGTTTTCGAGTCCAAGGCCACCGGGGCCCAGATCAACCGCCGTGTGGAGACCGTCCTGCACGAGCTGGCCCACATGTGGTTCGGCGACCTGGTGACCATGAAGTGGTGGAACGACCTGTGGCTGAACGAGTCCTTCGCCGAGTTCATGTCGACCCTGGCCACCGCCGAGGCCACCGAGTGGACCGACGACTGGGCCACCTTCTGCTCCGGCGAGAAGAGCTGGGCCCTGACCGAGGATCAGTTGCCCACCACCCACCCTGTTGTGGCCCCCATCCGCGACCTGCATGATACCGAAGTCAACTTCGACGGCATCACCTACGCCAAGGGCGGTTCCGTCTTGAAGCAGCTGGTCGCCTACGTGGGCCGTGAGCGCTTCTTCCAGGGCATCCACAACTATCTGACGGCTCAGGCCCACGGCAACGCCACTCTGAAGGATCTGCTGACCGAGCTGGAGAAGACCAGCGGCCGCGACCTGGGCAACTGGTCCCGGCTCTGGCTTGAGGAGGCCGGCATCACCACGCTGACCAGCCAGGTGCAGACCGATGAGCAGGGAACCATCACCGCCATGCGGATCGACCAGACCGCCCCCGAGGAGCACCCGGTCCTGCGGCCGCACCGCCTGGCTGTGGGCTTCTATGACGAGGACCAGTCCGGCAAGGTGGTGCGTACAGACCGCTTCGAGCTGGATCTGGACGGCCAGGGAGCCGAGGTGCCCCAAGTCGTTGGCAAGAAGCGTCCGGCCCTGATCCTGATCAACGACGACGACCTGACCTATGCCAAGCTGCGTCTGGATCAGGATTCCCTGGAGTATGCCACGCAGAACCTGTACCGGATCGAGGACCGCCTGGCCCGGGCCGTGGTCTGGCTCAGCCTTTGGGACATGACCCGGGATGCGCAGTTCCCTGCTGAGCGCTTCATCAGCCTGAGCCTGAAGGCCCTGGCCACCGAGCACCAGTCCACCACCTTCCGCTACGCCCTGTCTCAGATCTCCACGGCCGCCCACCACTTCACCGCCTCCCGCCGCCGCCAGCCCATACTGCAGCTGGTGGCCAGCACGCTCTGGGATCTGGCTATGAAGGCCCAGCCCGGTTCCGATGAGCAGTTCCAGCTGGTCCGCGCCTACCTGGGCTACGGGGACGACGCCGACTTCGAGGATCACGCCCGCGGCCTGCTGAGTGGCGACCTGAAGCTGGAGGGGCTGACCATCGACAACAACACCCGTTGGCTGATTATCCACGCCCTGTCCGCCCACGACCTGCTGGCTGACGGTGAGATCGACCGGGAGCTGGCCGCGAAAGACACCACGGAGAACCGCGAGTTCGCCATGGGCACCCGGGCTGCCCGTCCGACGGCCGAGGCCAAGGCCTGGGCCTGGGATCAGGCCCTGCACAACGAGGATCTGACCAACTCGCAGATCGAGGCCCTGGCCGACGGCTTCTCCGGCTCGGGTGACCAGGAGCTCTTCGCGTCCTACGTTGACCGCTTCTTCGCAGCCGTGGACGAGGTCTGGGCACAGAAGACCTTCCACATCGCGGAGACCCTGCTCAACCCCTTGTCGGCAGGCGGGCTCTACCCGACCAAGGCCGACCCAGCCGCCCTGGTCAAGGCGGGCGACGCCTGGCTGGCCGACCACGCCGAGGCCCCCAAGGCCCTGCGAGGGATGATCATCCAGAACACGGAGTCCTCCAGGCGCATCCTCAAGGTCCGCGAATACAACGAGCGCCTGCGCTGAGTGTTCTGCCCGCCCTGGCCCTGGTGGCGACGGGTCAGGGGCGGGGCCATAATGAATCTGTTGCCTGCATGCAGGATGGTACGTTCGGAGGAGAGCAAATGCCCAGATTATTCGGTACCGATGGTGTACGCGGTTTAGCCAATAGAGACCTGACTGCACAGCTGGCCTTGGATCTGGGCGATGCAGCAGTCCGGGTCCTGGGCCGTGGCGCGGATCGGTCCGCAGGTCGCCGACGGGCCCTGATTGGCCGCGACACCCGGGTCTCCGGGGACTTTCTGGCCTCGGCCCTGGCTGCCGGCATGTCATCGGGCGGCTTTGACGTGATCGATGTGGGCATCATCCCTACTCCGGGCATCGCCTACCTGACCAGCGTGCTGAACGTGGAGATGGGGGCGGTCATCTCCGCCTCCCACAACCCCATGCCAGACAACGGCATCAAGTTCTTCGCCCGGGGCGGGTTCAAGCTCCAGGATTCCAAGGAGGACGACATCGAATCGGTCCTGGGCCAGGACTGGGAACGTCCGGTGGGCGAGGGCGTGGGCCGCGTCTCCCATGACACGGTGACCGCCACCAACATGTACATCGACCACCTTGTTGAAGCAGTTGCCCCTGTCGCCCCCGACAAGACCCAGCCCAAGCCCTTGGACGGTCTGCGGATCGTGGCCGACTGCGCCAACGGAGCCACTTCGGTGGTGGCCCCCGAGGCACTACGCCGGGCCGGTGCAGACGTGGTGGTCATCAACGCCTCGCCGGACGGATACAACATCAACAAGCACGCCGGTTCCACCCACCCCGAGCAGTTGCAGGCCATGGTCCAGGCCTCGGACGCGGTCATGGGCGTGGCCTTCGACGGGGATGCCGACCGCTGTCTGGCCGTGGACGAAGAGGGTCACATGGTCAACGGCGATCAGATCATGGGCATCCTGGCCCGTGCCAAGCAGCGCGAGGGCAAGCTGGCCAACGACACCCTGGTGGTCACGGTCATGAGCAACCTGGGGCTCAAGCTGGCCCTGAAAGAGATGGGCATCGTCACCGTGCAGACGGCTGTGGGCGACCGCTACGTCCTGGAGGAGATGCTGCGCGGAGGCTACACCCTGGGCGGCGAACAGTCCGGGCACGTGATCAACCGGGAGTTCGCCACCACCGGTGACGGGACCTTGACGGCCCTGACCCTGGCCAAGGAGGTCGTGCGCTCGGGCAAGAGCCTCAAGGAACTGGCCGCCGACTTCCCCCAGCTGCCCCAGCAGCTGATCAACGTGCCCGGTGTGGACAAGAACGCGGCACGCACCAACGCCAAGGTTCAGGATGCGGTCGAGGCTGAGGAGCGGATGCTGGGCAGTACCGGCCGGGTCCTGTTGCGGCCCTCGGGCACTGAGCCCCTGGTCAGGGTCATGGTCGAGGCGGCCACCCAGGAGCAGGCCGACCAGGTCTGCCAGCGGCTGGCCTCAGTCGTGGCCGACGAGCTGGCCATCTGAATCGACGACCCAGGAAAGGCGGAATCATCCATGTTCGGCAGAAAGGCGGCCTTCGACGCCGATCTCAACCACCGGGTGGAATCAATGCTGGCCGAGGCTGGCAAAGAAGAGCTCTTGCCTATTGTGCAGATGGGTGAGCCCGTCCTGCGCCAGCAGGCCCAGCCCTACCAGGGTCAGCTGGCAGCCAAGACTCTGAACAGGCTGCTTAAGGCCATGCGCGCCACCATGCTTGAGGCGCCAGGCGTGGGGCTGGCAGCACCTCAGGTGGGCCTAGGTCTGGCCATCGCGGTCATCGAGGACCATGTCCGCGACGACGAGGATGATCCGCGTCAGATCGACGAGCTGCCCTTCAGGGTCATCATCAACCCCTCCTATGAACCTATCGGGCAGGAGACCGCTTCCTTCTACGAGGGATGTCTGTCACTGGAAGGATTCCAAGCGGTCCGGCGGCGCTGGTTGGACATCACTGCCAGCTGGGAGGATCGTTCCGGGCGCAAGCACCGCCAACACATGCACGGCTGGCCTGCCCGCATCTTCCAGCATGAGACCGACCATCTGTCAGGCGAGGTTTACATTGACAAGGCCGAGATCCGCAGCCTGTCCTCCGACGATAACCTGAGCGAGTACTGGGCCTACGACCCGGTACCCACCGAGGCGGCGCGGGAGCTGGGCTTCACCCTCTGAATTCTGCGAATCCTTTAAATTTTCTTGACCCTCTGATCCAGGGCTATATCCTCAGTCAGTTCCGGTCCGTCACCCTTCAGGGGTGCCACCGGGTGCATGGTCAGTGTCTCAGAGGCATGGCGGCCAGGCTCCACGGCCTTGGGCAGGATCTCCTTGCCTTCTATGCTCGGATCCAGCCAGGAATCCAGATTTTCCTCAGTGATCAGCAGGGGCATCCGATCGTGTACCCGGGCGGCATCTGGCGTGGCTTGTGTCGTCAGGATGGTGGCCGTCAGCAGCCAGGGCTGGCCAGGTCTGGCACGCCACCAGGAGTAGAGGCCTGCGATGCTCAGGGTGTGGCCGTCGGGAGTCTGGAAGTAGTAGGGCTGGTGGTCTGGTGTCCACTCGTAGTAGCCACTGGCCGGAATGATGGCCCTCTGACTTTTGGCCGAGTCCGCGTAGGTCCGCTTGCTCAGGGCGCTCTCCACCCGGGCATTGTGGGTGGGATAAGACATCTGATCGGTGTCCGACCAGGAGGGGACCAGGTTCCAGCGGGCCGTATGCAGGTGCCGCTGCCCATGTCGGTCCTGGGCCACCAGGGCGATGACCGACCCGGGGCTGATGTTCCAGGAGGGCTTGGGCAGTCCCGGAGCCTGCCGGGCACCATAGTCTTGGGCCAGACTGGAGTAGTCCAGGTCAGCCGCGAATCGTCCACACATGAAGCCCATTCTATGGATGCTTGGAGCCCTCGTCGAGGAAACGCCGGAGGCCTCTTCCCGGGCCAGTCTAAATGCTTATTGACCCCTCTTTCCTGCTAGCATGAAGGTGGTCTGCGGCAACGGTGCATACATTGAGGATGACCGTGGCCACAGCGCAGTGTTCAACATTGTTTTTTGCCCTGCCTGGCATGAGGCCGGTGGCGGCATGGTGATTAGGAGATGGTTTATGCCTCAGAAGATCAAGGCGTCGATTGCCTATGGCATCGGCAAGGGCTTTGCCCAGCCCGAGGAGATCATCATTGACGACCCTATTGGCGCGGAGGTCCTGGTGGATGTGCAGGCCTCGGGTCTGTGCCATTCGGATCTGCATCTGGTCGAAGATGACGACAAATTCTTCCCCTTCCCGGCCGTGATCGGCCATGAGATCTCGGGCATCGTCGAGGCCGTGGGCCCCGAGGTGTCCGGCATCAAGGTGGGCGACCACGTGGTGGCCTCCCTGGAGCAGGTCTGCGGACACTGCGCCAACTGCCTGAAGGGCCAGCCCCAGTCCTGCACTCAGCAGCAGGAGTGCGGGCGCGGCGCGGGCGAGAAGCCCCGCCTGTCCTTCCCTGACGGTCGACCCATCACTCAGGCCTTCGGCACCGGCGGTTTCGCCGAGAAGGCCCTGATTCACGAAAACCAGCTGGCCGTGGTCAACAACCAGGTCAAGTGGGATGAGGCCGCCTGCATCGGCTGCGCCACCATCACCGGAGCAGGAGCGGCCATCAACACCGCCCATGTGCGCCCTGGCGACACCGTGGCTGTGATCGGTACCGGCGGCATCGGCCTGAACATCATTTCGGGAGCCCGGATTTGCGGCGCCAAGCGGATCATCGCCATCGACCTGCTGGACAACAAGCTGGAGTTCGCCCGCAAGTTCGGCGCCACCGACGTGATCAACTCCAAGAACGAGGATCCCGTGGCCAAGGTGCGCGAGCTCACTGACGGAGGCGTGGATCAGGCCTTCGAGGCCATCGGTCTGCCCGTCACCATGAAGCAGGCCTGGGACATGCTGGGCGTGGGCGGCACCGCCTACCCGATCGGCCTGACCAAGCCGGATGCCACGGTCTCGCTGGAGATCAACCCGGCCGACCTGCTGGTTCACCAGCGCGGCTTCAAGGGCGTGTGGATGGGCTCCACCAACATCAAGCACGACATCCCCATGTATGCCGACTTCGCTGTGGACGGACGGCTGAACATGCACGACATCGTCAGCCAGCACATCAAGCTGAGCCAGATCGACGAGGCCTACAAGCAGCTGGTCAACGGCGAGGTCATTCGTTCGGTTATCACCGAATTCGACTGATCACTTCCAACTGTTCGGCATGACTGCTGAAGGTTATGTCGAGCAGATTACAGGGGGCTCCGGGTGCGCAAGGCATCCGGAGCCCCCAGTAATTTTCTGCTCATCCAAGAGACGGATCAGGACAGGAGCCTGCCGATGTTCTCGGCCACTGCGGCGAGGTTGTCGGCGGCCTTGGCTATGGCATCCTCAAGGCTGACAGCCCCGGGGCTGATGCTGAAGATGGCATCGATGCCCACCTTGTAGAGCTCTTCGGTCCCGGAGCCCACGTTGCCTGCCAGGGCAATGACCTTGCAGCCGGGGGAGGACTCCTTGACGGCCTTGGCTGTGCCCATGGGGGTCTTGCCGAAACCGGTCTGGAAGTCGATGCCGCCCTCGCCGGTGAAGCATAGGTCGGCGTCGCGGGCCAGCTCTTTGAGGTGGGTGGTCTCCACCACAATATTGACGCCCGAAGCCATGACGGCCGGAGTGAAGGCAAGGAAGCCTGCGCCCAGACCTCCGGCGGCTCCTGCGCCCGGTCTGGTCTCCACATCCCGGTGCAGATCTTTGCGAATGACGGCTGCATAGTGGGCCAGGGCCGCATCCAGGGTAGCCACCATGGATGGGTCCGCCCCCTTTTGTGGTCCGAAGACGGCCGAGGCACCTTCGGGGCCGGTCAGGGGGTTGGTTACGTCCGAGGCCAGACGAATGCGGGTGCGGGCCAAACGGGGATCCAGTCCGGAGATGTCAATCCGGTCCAGCCGGGCCAGTGCTGCTCCTCCCTGGGTCAGCTCATGTCCGTCAGCGTCCAGGAGCCGGGCTCCCAGAGCCTGAGCCATACCGGCGCCGCCGTCGTTGGTGGCCGAGCCTCCAAGGCCGACGATGATCTCCTGTGCGCCCTGGTCCAAGGCCTTGCCGATCAGCTCGCCCGTGCCGTAGGTGGTGGTGACCAGCGGGTCGCGGGTCTGTTCGTTGACGAACTGGATGCCGCTGGCCGCAGCCATCTCGATGGCGGCGGTCCGTCCGTCGCCGAGAATGCCGTAGCTGGCCATGACGCTCTGGCCTAGAGGTCCGGTGACCTGGGCCTGGATCATATGGCCTCCTGTGGCATCGACTAGGGACTGGACCGTGCCCTCGCCGCCGTCGGCCATGGGCACCAGGACTGTTTCGGCCTTGAGGGGGCTGCGTCGCAATCCGCGTTCGATGGCTTCTGCAGCCTCCTTGGCGGTCAGGCTGCCCTTGAAGGAGTCGGGTGCAATGATGATTTTCATGGTTGTGACCTTTCCTGACCCGTCGTTTCAGAAGACCAGATAGACCAGCATGGCCACCAGGGTCATGGTCAGGCCCACCAGGAACTCGAAGGGGACCACCTTCATCCGCTCGCCCAGGGTCATGTTGATGGACTTGGCGGTGACATGGAAGTAGTTGCCGTGGGGCAGCTGGTCGATGACCGTGGCGCCTGCCTGCATGGTGACAGCAGCAGCCACCCCCGAGGTGCCGAAAGCCAGGATGGACTTGCCGAAGGAGCTGCTGCCCAGGATGACGCCCGTGGAGGTGGAAGCGGTGGCGGCAGCCATGAGGATGCCGGCGATGGGGGCCAGCATGGAACCGGGTACGCCCATGGCGTGGATGAGGTTGACGATCTGCTTGGGCAGGTCGGAGCTGGTGATCAGCCCGCCCAGGGCTCCGGCTCCGATCAGGATGAGGACCACGTCCACCATGCGCTGCAGGCCGGCACTGGTGTATGTGAGGATTTTGCCGCCTTGTCCCATGGCCAGCAGACCCAGGATGGATGCCAGGGGCAGGATGTACATGGCATCCACCTGGAACCGCTCCAGCAGGCCGATGTGCAGAATGGAACCCACGGGGTTGAGCAGGAGCAGGACTACAGCGGTGATTGGGGCCACCAGGGAGCGACCCAAGGAAGGCAGATCCTTGTCCTTGGAGGCTTTAGCTGCATCCTCGCCAAGGTCGTCCATGGTGACGATCCGCCCGCGATGTTGCATGATGGTGGCCAGCAGAACGGCCATGGCCAGTCCGCATAAGGCTGGGATGAAGCTGCCGATCATGACAGCCGAGGGCTGTACGTGGAATCCCGAGGCTACCGCGATGGTGTTGGGGTTGGGCGAGATGATGTTGCCGGCCTTGCCGCCGCCAGACAGGGCGATCAGCAGAGCCAGTTTGGAGATCTTGAGCCGGCTGCCAACCTCGATGGCGATGGGTGCCACAATCAAGACGGCCACGGGGATGAAGACTCCGACGGCGCAGATGATCATGGTTGCCAGGGCCAGCGAAAGGATGGCCATGCGCTCGCCCAGGCCGTCCACGATGGCTCGGGCTATACGGTTGGCGGCGCCGGACTCCATCATGACTCCTGCCAGCACGCCAGCAGCCAGAACCCGGATAACCGTGCCCATGACGCTTTGAGAGCCAGCCACCACGATGTTGGCGGTCTGGCCCAGGGAGGCGCCCCCGATCAGGCAGCCTACGATGGCCCCCAGCATGAGCGCATAGGTGGTGTTGAGTTTCCTGAGAATGAGGATGATGGCCAGGGCCAGACCCAGCAGGGCGGCCCACCATGACAAGGTAATGTCCATGTCGGTTCCTTTGATCCGTATCTTGTGCCAAGGACCATGCTTGGCATCGTCATAGATGCCAGACCAGCAACGATCCTTTAGCTTTTCTCACTATCAGTGTGGCTCTGTCAAGCTCTTTTTGCCAGGTCACCCATACTTGAAAAGCGAAGGATGGTGTGCGAAAAAATGGTTCATGTACCATATTTGTCAGGAGGCGAGCCATGACCATAGATCCTGCGACGGCGCAGACAATCGTCGACAACCTCAAGGATGTAATCGAGTACAATATCAATTTCTTCGACACTGAGGGAACCATGGTGGCCAGCACTGATGCCTCGCGCATAGGCAGCTTCCATGGCGCGGCCCGCCAGGCGGCCGTTGACGGTCAAACCGTTGCCGTGGATCGTCGGCATCCTTATAAGGGAGCCCAGGACGGGGTCAATGTGCCGGTAGTGCTCAATGACGCAGTGGTGGCGGTCATCGGGATCACCGGCCCCGTGAACAGGGTGAGGGCTCTGGGCGGGATCATCGAGCGCATGACCGGGCTCATGCTCTGCGCCAACATGGAGCAGATTGCTCGATTCAACAGGCGGATCATGACCAGTAACCTGGTCAACCTGCTGACCTTGGAGCACAAGGACAATGAATTGATGAACGCCTTGGCCCTGGCCCTTGATCTGGACTTGTCAGGTCCACGGCTGGCTCTGGTCGGCAGGGCTCCAGGAGTCCGGTTGGAAAGGCTCAATCAGGATCGGCTCTACGAAAAACTCTGCAAGACGTGTCTGTCCTTCGGGGTTCCCCTCTTCGCTGTAAGTCCCAGGGACTTTCGCATCTATGCGCCGCAGATGGGGCAGGCCGAGCTTGATGATTTCGTGGCCGCTTTACGGCAGGCTCTTGCTGGTGCAGTCGGCTCCCAGGTGGTGTTGGGTGCGGGGACGATCCAGGCGGATCCGGACCAGTACTGGCGCAGCTACCGGCAGGCATGCATCGCAGCGCGATGGGCCGGATTCACTGACAATGACCAGCGGTATAGGTACGAGCAGATGGGCGCGGGGCTGCTGATCACCTCAATGCCCACTGAGCAGTGCCTGGCCTTTGTGGAGCAGGTCTTTGCAGGCCTGGAGCCGGATCGCATTGAGCAGTTCGACAGGGTCTTCAGCGCCTACACCCGGCACAACGGTAGCATCACCCACGCCGCCCAGGAGCTTTTCATCCACAAGAACACCATGCAGAACCGGCTGGATGCTCTGGCGAGAGAGACAGGCTACAATCCCCGTCACCTGAGCGATTATCCCATTCTGGCCGCAGCCTTCGAACTTCGCAAATACTTAGCTTACAAGGATATTCCCGACGAAAGTGCAGAGTTGAGCGACCGTCCTGAGACTGCTGACCAGCCTGGCGGGACGATAGACTCTGTGTCCTAATCCTCCGCCACCTGGTCATCGGCGGAAAGCTGCTTCAGCTCGGCACGGACCTTCTGGAGCTTGGCGAAGGCTGTGTTGCGGTCCTGGGTGGTTTTGGCCCGGCCGTGGTCTCCTGATAGCTTCGCTTCCTGGGCCTTGAGCAGTTCGATGCGCTCGCGAACGGCGAGGCGTCTGTCCAGATCCGTACCGTCAGTCTGGTCCAGGGTCACCTGGGCGCACAGGCTGTCCCAGAGCTGGTCCATATCGTCGCCGGCCAGGGTCAGATTGGTCTCATCGGCAGGGCGGGGTCTGCCCAGGTGGAGCGTGTGCCTGGTCTCATGACCGGCCTTGGTGGGCAGGGCCCGGCGGACGGCCGGCGTGCAGACGAGACCCTCTTCACCTTGGTGAATGGTGATGAAGACCATGCCTGAGGAGCGCATGGTAGCGATATGTTCCAGCACATCCTCCGGCACATCAGAGGTCTTCAACCCGATGGCCATGACCAGCACCTCATGGCAGTGCGCGCCATCCGTTACAGGGACGGTACCGGGCCGCAGCAGGGCCAGCATGACGATCCTGTCGACGCTGGTGGAGAAGTGCTGACGCAGCCGTGAAGAGACGGGAGGTCGCGTGGTAAAAGCTCTTATGGGCAGTTCCCCTTTGGCTGCCGGAATGGCGGTGGTGGGCGGCAGGCCCAGGGAGAGCGCGGACACGCCTTCGTAGCTTGCGATTGTCATCCTTGGCCTTTCTGTCGCTGTTTCCGTTATTCTACCGGCAGGAGCGCGATCAAGGGCAAGAGTGTCCGTTTGCCGGAGTTTGGCCCATTGCCCATCGAGCAAACATTTTATGAGGATTGTTGCTGGTCCCGTAGATTGTCGCCGTTCGTCGGTAACGCTGTTTGATCGATCTGGAGATGCTCCCTTCGATATTGCCGGGGCGTAATCCCGTACTCACGAGTGAAGGCTCGCGTGAAACTGGTCAGACTGGGGAACCCGGCATCGGCGGCTATGCCCGATATGGGGCCATTGGATCGATCCATGTTGGTGCGTGCCTCGGCCAGTCTCAATTTGGTCAGATAGGACTTGAAGGTGGTGCCAGTGGTCTTTCGGAATAGGCGGCTGAAGTGTTCTCTGCTGTAGCCGAAGTAGGCTGCCACGGTCCGTTCCGTCAGATTCTCCGCGTGGTGGTTGGCTAGATAGCCAAGGATCTGTCTGGTGACATTGCGCCCTGACCTGATTGATTCCGGCGGTCGCACACCGATGGTGAACCTGGTGTACAGCAGGTGCAGCAACTGAAAAAGTGTGGCATTCAGCAGAAAGGCCGAAGCCGTGTCCTGCTGCTCATACAGGCTGCCGATCCTGATCATCAGATGGTCCAGATTCTTTCGGTCTTCCACGTTGGCATTGGGAGCGGAGAGCGAGAAAAGAAATCTATCGGCAAAGGGGTAAATCCGGCCGACGACTTCATTGTTAAAGGTGACTGAGATGATTTTGACCATACCTTGGCTATGGTCCACCGTGCGACCCTGATGCATCTGATAGGGGCTGATCAGCAAACTGTCGTTGTCGCTGAGCATGTAGTGCTGGTCTTCGACCTGGAAGGTGCCGCCCCCACGGATGATATGGATTGCTTCCAGACCCTGATGCCAATGGGCACTGACCAATTCGTCGTTGTCGTGATGAACGATGACCAGTCCCGGATAGCCCTCTGGATAAATGTCCTCTTCCAAGAAGTCAGGGCTGATCACCGTGTTGTACTGATGGGAGCTTTGTGGACGCTGCGGCATAGTACATCTCCTTTCCGTGGAAAGCAGTCTGTACATTATTTCATTTTTGACAGGCAGATAGGTCACAAAATGTCACATTCGGGTCACCGATTGCCATTCTCTAACCCGTGGACATGCATATCGTAGTTATAACGATGTGTCATGCTACAAAGGAGTGACCGTGTCACAAAATAACAATCAATCATCATTATCTGGTGATGTGACGGAAGTGCTTGATCCGTCTGTGCGACGCCGCATCATTCTGGTCTGTCTGGCAGGGGCAACAGGGGGATTGCTGTTCGGCTACGACACCGCAGTGATCAACGGGGCCGTGGATTCCATCGCCGGCACAAAAGCAGGTTTCGGCCTGAACAGCTTCATGAGCGGTATGTCCGTATCGGCTGCCCTCTTGGGCTGCGTAATCGGTGCCTGGTTCGCCGGCAAATTGGCTGACCGATTTGGTCGAGTAAAGATCATGCTTTCGGCTGCTTTGCTCTTCGTGGTCAGTTCAATAGGGTCGGCCTTCGCTCCGGAGATATGGAGTTTCCTGCTCTTCCGAATCATCGGCGGCATTGGTGTGGGCTTTGCTTCGGTGGTCGGCCCAGCCTATATCGCTGAGGTTTCTCCCACCAAAATGCGTGGATTCCTGACCAGCTTCCAGCAGTTCGCGGTGGGCATCGGCATGTTTGCTTCCGTCATAGTCAACAATGTGCTGGCCAAGAGTTCGGGCGGAGCTGACCAGGCTCTGTGGTTTTCAGTGCCCACCTGGCGGTGGATGCTGCTGATGATGCTGGTCCCTGCTCTGATCATGCTGGTTGTCTGCTTCAAGTTGCCCGAATCGCCCCGGTACCTGGTCATGAAAGGACGCGATCAGGAGGCTGCCGACCTGCTCAGGCAACTCAACGGCACTCGGGATCCGCAGGCAAAGGTGGCTCAGATAAGGCTCTCGGTCGGCAGCGAGACCACCCCCCGCCTGTCCGACCTGCGCGGACGCACCTTCGGCCTGAAAAAGGTGGTCTGGATAGCCATTGCTGTGGCGTTGTTCCAGCAATTCAACGGGGTCAACATCATTCTTTACTATGATTCCAGCCTTTGGCGATCCCTTGGTTTTTCTGAGCAGCAGGCATTGAACATCTCGGTTATCCGTGCGTTTGTCGCGTTCATCCCCATGATCGTTTCCATGGCCCTGATTGACAGGATCGGCCGGAGAAAGCTTCTGGCCTTCGGTTCCGCCGGTATGGCCATTTTCCTCCTTATCGCTACTTTCGGTTTCTACCATGCCCAGGTCACTGCCGCGGGCCTGTCCTTGAAGGGTGTGTGGGCGCCGCTTACTCTGGTAGCGGTCTACCTCTTCTACTTCACATTCTGTGGCACCTGGGGGCCGGCTATGTGGGTGGTCATTGGTGAGATCTTCCCCAACAATATCCGTGCCATGGGCGTGGCTGTAGCAACAGCCTTCAACTGGATCGGGAATTTTTTGGTGTCCACCTCCTTCCCATGGCTGCGGGATGTGATCGGCACTGGCAACGTATATTTGCTGTACACCGTCTTTGCGGCGTTGAGCCTGCTGTTTGTTCTGAAGGTTCTGCCAGAGACCAACGGCGTAGAGCTGGAAGATATGAAGGCTGAATGATGAGCAACGATGCAGAGATGACCGTAACCGACGAGGAACGTGAACTCCTGGAGGGCTGGACCGAGGTTGACGGGGACCTGGAGGGCTGCAGTGCCGATATAGCCAAGACCGTTCTGAGCTCTCGGCTGACCTTTGGGCGCATGGATGCTCCCCGTTCCCGTCACTGGCAGGTGCCCGAGAGGGTGGACTGCCTCAACGACATCGCCTATGTGGACGACGGTCTGCGCGCCCACAAGCTGGACCTTTACCTTCCTCATGATGCCCTGCTGCGCAACGGCAGGGTAACGCCGGTCTATATCGATATCCACGGCGGCGGATTCATGTATGGCTACAAGGAGCTCAACCGAAACTTCTGCACCCACCTGGCCCAGCGTGGCTTTGCGGTCTTCTCGGTCAACTACCGGCTGATCCCCAGCACGGACTTCATGGGCCAGTTGAGCGACGTGCTGACTGCTCTCACCTGGATCAAGAATCACTTGGAGGCGTATCCGGTTTCGCCTGATCGGATCTTTCTGACGGGAGACTCGGCCGGAGGCACCCTGGCACTCTATACGCTGGCCGTGGAGTCTGATGATCAATTTGCGCAAAGGCTGGGTCTGAAGCCTGCTGGTCTGCAGCCTCGGGGTGCTGCTTTCGTCTCAGGCCTGCTCGATCTGACCCCTTACTTATCGGTGGATCTGGAAGACTTCCATCCGACTGGTTCGCCCACCGATGACCTGACAAGGGTCGCACCATCCTTCTTCAGGAGCTTCGTGCAGGCTGGGGGCGACCGGGTGGCCGACCTGACGACCATGGTTGATATGGTCCACCTGCCGCCGGTATTCATGAACACCAGCGCCGACGACTTCCTGCAGGGCGATGCACTCAAGATGGCCGAGATTCTGTGCAGGAAGGGCCGCGACTTCGAGTTGCATGACCTGCGGCCCAACCGTCTGCAGACCCTGGGGCACGTCTATCCGGTGGCCATGACCTGGCTGGAGGAGAGCCGGCAGGCCCTGGACCAGATCCACGATTTCTCCTACGACCTGATTTGAGCCTCTGTGCGCGCCCGGTTCATCCGGTCGCTGGCTATGATGGGAGGAGAAAGGTGGGCATCGATGGCGCAAGGCCCCCGGTGTCTGCACCGCCGCTTACAGAGGAGTGATTCATGGACGAGAAGACCTTGGTAGAGAAGCTAGGCAACCTGGAGACCATCGACCAGCTGGTTGATCTGTCCAAGGAGATCGGCCAGCCGCTGTCGTACAACGACGCGGACCAGCTCTTCGGCAGGATCAACCAGTGCAAGAATGACGTCGCACAGCTGGGCGGCGACACCATCGCCAAGCTGGCCAAGAAGGTCTTCAACATCTGAGGCATCAGAATCTGAGGTATCAGATTTCATAAGGGCGGGCCGTTGTCCGGTTCCGCCCTCTTTTTATGCCCGATTTCATGCCTGGTCCCGGGCCTCCTGCTCGATCTGGGCCAGGCTCTTGCCTCGGGTCTCGGGCACCATGATCCAGGCGAACACCAGGGCGCATACATTGATCAGGGCGAAGAGCAGGTAGGTGCCGGTGCCGCCCAGCCGGGCCAGGAGGGTGGGGAAGACCAGGGAGAGCCCGAAGTTGGTCAGGTTCATGGCCACGTTGGCGTAGCCCATGCCGCGGCTCTTGATCTGCTGGGGGAAGATCTCGGACAGGAGCAGCCAGGTGACCGGGGCCACCAGCCCCTGGACGAAGACCACATAGATCATCATCATGCCGATCATGATCCAGGCGGCCGTCCGTGACCCGCTGCTCGGGGCTCCGACGAATCGGTAGCAGACCCCGATAGCGGCCAGGAAGACGATAGTGCCTGCAAGTCCTACAGCCAGAATGACGCGGCGGTCGAAGCGGTCGATCAGTCCCAGCCCTCCGATGGTGGCCGCTACGGCGGAGACCAGGATGACGGGCACGGTGGCGATCATTGATAGTGAGGGGTCGAAGCCCAGGGTATCAGTGAAGATGGTCGGCGCGTAGTAGTTGACGATGTTCAGTCCGGTCAGCTGGTTGATCATGGCCACGCCGATGCCCACGATCAGCACCCGCCGCAGCCAGGGGGTCTTGAAGCTGGGGGTCTTCGCGCTCGCCGGCTGCGACAGCTTCTGCATGGTCACCCGGGCCTCTGCCTGGTCGCGGGTGGACTGAAGGAAGGCTGCTGCCTGGTCCGGCTCGCCTCGGCGGATCAGGTGGGCCGGGCTGTCATGCAGGAAGCAGGCCAGCAGGGCCAGCAGGATGGCCGGAGGCACTAGGGCCCAGAGCATGGTCCGCCAGTCGGCACCCATCCGGTCCAGGATGGCGTTGACGCTGACCGCCAGCAGCTGCCAGACCACGATCATGACCGAGTTGACCGAAACCACCCGTCCGCGTTCCGCCGTGCCGACCATGTCGGCCAGGTAAATGGGCACGATGGTGGAGGTCATGCCGATGCCGGCTCCGATGATCAGTCTTCCCAGTCCCAGCAGGGCCAGGCTGGGGGCCAGGGCGCTCAGCAGGGCTCCGGGGATGGCCAGCAGGGCGCCGGTCAGGATAATGTGCTTGGGGCCGAAACGGTCGTTGAACTTGCCTGCCAGGTAGGATCCCAGTGCGGCGCCTATCAGCAGGGCTGAGGTGACCATGCCCTGTTCTCCGGCCGTCAGGTGTCCGCCCGAGCCGGAGCCCAGGTTCATATTGACCAGCGCTCCGGAGATGACGGTCAATGTATAGCCGTAGAGGCCGCCGGCCAGCACGCCCAGGGCGGTCATCAGTTGCAGGTTGCGCCGCCGTCCTTGAATCGCGGTCATGGGTTCCCCTTTCGCCTGTTCATCCGGGCTGAATCAGAGTCATCATAGGCACCTGGGGGACCGGTCCGTCGATCCGGCTCGCCATTGTGGACAGGGCAATCGGCCGGAAGAAAACCAGCTGTTGGATTCGCTGTCTGGATTCGTCATCCGGGCCCTGGTCGCCGGCTACATGAACATTTGAGGATATTGTCCACGACTTGCGCATGTCATGGGCAGCGAAACTGCTCAATTTCGCATATGATAAACAAGCATTCACCACAAGGACATCGTGGATGCATACGGCCATGGTTCCATACAGCCATGGCAATGAAAGGAAACATTGTATGCGCAAGCTGATTCTGGATCTGGACACTGGTGTCGACGACACTCTGGCTATCTCCTATGCCCTGGGCAGCCCCGAAGTTGAGCTGATCGGCATAACCGGAACCTATGGCAACGTGCTGCTGGAGCAGGGCATCCGCAACGATCTGGCCATCACCGACCTGCTGGGCCACCCCGAGGTCAAGGTCTACCCGGGCCTGCCCCACGCATCCAAGGCGGACTCTTTCCAGGTGCTGCCTGTCTCCGCCTTCATCCACGGAGAGAACGGCATCGGCGACGTGGCCATCCCCGACTCGGACCGCAAGGCGGAGACGCAGTCGGCCGTGGACTTCATCATCGATGCGGTCAACACCTATGGCAAGGATCTGGTCTACGTGCCCACCGGCCCCATGACCAACATCGCCGCCGCCCTGGCCAAGGAGCCTGACATCGCCCAGCGCATCGGCTCCATCGTGCTCATGGGCGGGGCCCTGACCGTGCCGGGCAATGTGGACGCCTGGCAGGAGGCCAACATCTCCCAGGATCCGGACGCGGCCGACGTGCTCTTCCGCTCCGGCGCGCCCGTGACCATGGTCGGCCTGGACGTGACCCTGCAGACCCTGCTGACCTACAAGGAGACCGCCCGCTGGCGGCAGCTGGGCACCGCGGCAGGCAACTTCCTGGCTGACATGACCGACTTCTACATCAAGGCCTACGAGACCACCTCGCCCCACCTGGGCGGTTGCGGCCTGCACGATCCGCTGGCCGTGGGCGTGGCCGTGGATCCGACCCTGGTCACCACCCTGCCCATGAACATGAAGGTGGAGACCGAAGGCGCCACTCGCGGGCGCACCATCGGCGACGAGCAGCGGCTCAACGACCCGAACAAGACCATGCGCGTGGCCGTCGGCGTGGACGTGCCCCGCTTCCTGGACGAGTTCATGACCCGCATCACCAAGCTGGCCTCCCAGGCTGACTAAGGTCCGTCATCCCCGGCAAGTTCACGCAAGAGAAAGAGTATTGAAGACATCATGTCCGAAAAGCAATCCACCGAGGATTCGACAGCAGTACGATCGCTGATCCTGCTGCTGATCACCTTCGTCCTGGGCACCCTGTGCCTGCAGGGCTTCAACCTGGTCTTCCAGCAGGTCGGCAAGGACGCCGGCGCTCCCGATCAGGCCTCGCTGATCACGGCCCTGCCCAGCATCGTCCTGGGCATCGTCTGCTTCATCTACGGGTCCCTGGGTGACTTCGTATCCCTGCGCAAGCTGGTCACCTTCGGCCTGTGCATACTGTTCATAGGGTCCGTGTACGGATACGTGGCCAACACGATCATGGCCCCCAACATCTGGAATGTGATCGCGGCCCGGCTGCTGCAGACCGCCGGCGAGCAGGTGGCTGGCTCGGCCTACCTGGTCGTGGCCACCAAGTACCTCAAGCCCTCCCTGAAGGTGATCTTCTTCGGCATCTTCACGGCCGGCTACCAGGTGTCTGCAGCCATTGGCATCTTCGCCGCCGGTCTGCTCAGCTCCATAGCCTGGCAGTACCTCTTCCTGATTCCCGCGGTCACCATCATCTTCCTGCCCATCCTGCTCAAGAGCCTGCCCACCGGCGGCGGCAACGGCGAGAAGGTGGACTGGCTGGGCTTCGTCATCTTCGGACTGGCCACGGCCCTGCTGACCCTCTTCTTCTCTTACACGGCCTGGTGGCTGCTGGCGGCCTCCGCTGTCTGCTACCTGATCTTCGCCGTATACATCAGCCGGGCCAAGAGCCCCTTCATCACCCCGGACTTCTTCCGCAACAAGCGCTGGCTGATGGGCATCGGGCTGATCCTGATCTTCTACTTCATGAACTACTGCATGTCGCCCATCTTCAACGCCATCGGGCGTGACGTCTACAAGGTGTCGACCACCACGGTCTCCCTGCATGTGGTCTGGGCCTTCCTGGTGGCCGCTGTGCTGGGCACCACCTCGGGCGCCATCGTGGACAGGATCGGCCGCAAGACCGCCATCATCATCGCCGCCTGCCTGATGATCCTGGGCTTCGCGGGAACGGCTCTGGTGGTCAACTCCGGCCTGCTGGCCCTAACGCTGACTGCCTGCGTCTACTATGCCGGCGTCGGCCTGATGTATTCGCCCATCGTCTCCACCGTGCTTGACACCCTGCCCCAGGACCAGTCGGGCCGCGGCGTGGGCATGAACGACCTGGTCATGAACGTGACCGGCTCCATCGGCATCGCCATCATCGGCGGCCTGATGGGCAAGCCCAGCCTGGAGGGCTTCAGCATCATGGGCGCCACCGGCCCGGCTGCCAACTACAGCAACCTGTTGCTGATCGGAGCTGCCGTGTCCCTGCTGGGTCTGGTCGTGTATTTGGCCTGCAAGAAGACCATCTACGCCACGACTGCCGACCAGCAGTAGAACAGTTGCAGTCGACCGTCCGAGTGCGGCAAGAGGAGTTGCCTCCTCTGTTGCGCTTGGGCGGTCGACTGATATGTGTGGTGGGGGCGCGGGAGGGAAGTGTCGGCTCTCTTGGGGTTTGAGCCTTGATTAGCACGTTCCTCCCTGCTCCCCCTAGGTGGGCCGGGGGCGGGGGGATTGATTCGCCGCCCGGCCGCTCTTACTCGTGCGAAGCATGTGACAGTTGGTGTTGTTCCCTCCGGTGGCGGCGTGAGGCGAGGACCCCGCCCATGCCGGTCATGCCGGTGGCCAGGGCGAGCAGAATGCCCTCACCACCGGCCCTTGGGAGCACGCCTGCGGGCAGGTACGTGTACCTGAGGGAGGTGTCCGGCGTTTGGGGTGCGCCGCCCAGCGTGTAGTCCACGCTGACGGTGACCATACCCGGCTGGTGCGCGGGCGTGAACACGGTCACGCTATTGCCGTCGCCACGGGTCAGGCCTGATACGGGGGTCTGGTCGAATCTGACGCCGGTGATCACCAGCTGCAGGTTGAACGACACCGGCACAGGAACAAGACTTCTGCCTCCTGTGGGGATGCTGTTGTTGCCGAGCTGGCCATTGCTGTTAGATCCCCACGCCCAGGCGTTCCCGTCGCTGCCCACGGCCAGCGAATGATCGCCTCCGCCGCTGACCTGTGTGGTTTTCAGTCCTTTGCTCTCGTCGGAGGGGTTGTCTGGGTCGCGCACGCGCACAGGTACAGGCGCATTGCTTGTGGTGTTCTTGCCGAGCTGGCCATTGCTGTTGTCTCCCCAGGCGTAGGCGTATCCGTCGCTGCCCAGGGCCAGCGAATGATTGAATCCGCCGCTGACCTGTGTGGCTTTCAGCCCTTCGCTTGCGTCTGTGGGTCTGGCTGGGTCGCGCACGTGCACAGGAAATGGCGAATTGCTGAAGCTATCGATGATATTGATGCCGAGTTGGCCAGAGCCGTTGTATCCCCAGGCGTAGGCGTATCCGTCTGTGCCCACGGCTAACGAATGGTCGTCTCCGGCGCTGACCTGCACGGCTTTCAGTCCTTTGCTCGTATCATTTGGGCTGCTGGGGTCGCGCACGCGTACAGGAAAGGCCGAGTCCATGTAGCTGTTGTTGCCGAGCCAGCCAAAAGTATTGGCTCCCCAGGCGTAGGCGTATCCGTCGCTGCCTAAGGCCAGTGAATGCTCGCCTCCGCCGCTGACCTGTGTGACTTTCAGTCCTTTGTTCGTATCGGTGGGGCTGTTGGGGTCGCGCACGCGTACAGGAACAGGCGAATTCCTTGTGCCGTTGTTGCCGAGCTGACCAGAGTTACTGCGTCCCCAGGCGTAGGCGTATCCGTCGCTGCCTACGGCTAGCGCATGCTCGCCTCCGCCGCTGACCTGTGTGACTTTCAGTCCTTTGTTCGTATCGGTGGGGCTGTTGGGGTCGCGCACGCGTACAGGAACAGGCGAATTCCTTGTGCCGTTGTTGCCGAGCTGACCAGAGTTACTGCGTCCCCAGGCGTAGGCGTATCCGTCGCTGCCTACGGCTAGCGCATGCTCGCCTCCGCCGCTGACCTGTGTGACTTTCAGTCCTTTGTTCGTATCGGTGGGGCTGTTGGGGTCGCGCACGCGTACAGGAACAGGCGAATTCCTTGTGCCGTTGTTGCCGAGCTGACCAGAGTTACTGCGTCCCCAGGCGTAGGCGTATCCGTCGCTGCCTACGGCTAGCGCATGCTCGCCTCCGCCGCTGACCTGTGTGACTTTCAGTCCTTTGTTCGTATCGGTGGGGCTGTTGGGGTCGCGCACGCGTACAGGAACAGGCGAATTCCTTGTGCCGTTGTTGCCGAGCTGACCAGAGTTACTGCGTCCCCAGGCGTAGGCGTATCCGTCGCTGCCTACGGCTAGCGCATGCTCGCCTCCGCCGCTGACCTGTGTGACTTTCAGTCCTTTGTTCGTATCGGTGGGGCTGTTGGGGTCGCGCACGCGTACAGGAACAGGCGAATTCCTTGTGCCGTTGTTGCCGAGCTGACCAGAGTTACTGCGTCCCCAGGCGTAGGCGTATCCGTCGCTGCCTACGGCTAGCGCATGCTCGCCTCCGCCGCTGACCTGTGTGACTTTCAGTCCTTTGTTCGTATCGGTGGGGCTGTTGGGGTCGCGCACGCGTACAGGAACAGGCGAATTCCTTGTGCCGTTGTTGCCGAGCTGACCAGAGTTACTGCGTCCCCAGGCGTAGGCGTATCCGTCGCTGCCTACGGCTAGCGCATGCTCGCCTCCGCCGCTGACCTGTGTGACTTTCAGTCCTTTGTTCGTATCGGTGGGGCTGTTGGGGTCGCGCACGCGTACAGGAACAGGCGAATTCCTTGTGCCGTTGTTGCCGAGCTGACCAGAGTTACTGCGTCCCCAGGCGTAGGCGTATCCGTCGCTGCCTACGGCTAGCGCATGCTCGCCTCCGCCGCTGACCTGTGTGACTTTCAGTCCTTTGTTCGTATCGGTGGGGCTGTTGGGGTCGCGCACGCGTACAGGAACAGGCGAATTCGTCCTAGTGTTGTTGCCGAGCTGGCCGTACTTGTTGTTTCCCCAAGCGTATATGTATCCGTCGCTGCCCAATGCCAGGGAATACTCGCCTCCGGCGCTGACCTGCACATAGGTGAAATCCTCTGGAAGGTCCGGATACGTGTTGCGGTCAGGCGTCTTCACCCTGACCGGCGTAGTCTGGCTGGTTCTCGTCCCGTTGCCGAGCTGGCCGTCGCTGTTGTTTCCCCATGCGTAGGCGTTCCCGTCACTGCCGACGGCCAAGGAAAAACCATAGGAAGTATAGCCGTAGCTTTTTGACCCGCTGACTTGGCTGAATCTGATTCCTTGGCTGGTGTCTGGCGGGGTGATGGTAGTGGTTTCGTTGCCAAGCTGGCTGCCCCTGTCGGGGTTGATCCTCCACGTGTTGTTCTGTGTGTTGGGCGTCCAGTGTGCGGTGAGAGCGAGGTCTTCGGTGACGGGCTTGCTGAAATCGTAGGCGACATCGCCGATGAACCATCCGTCAAACTGGTAGCTTTTACGCATTGGGTCGGGTGAGGGTCGCTTCGCTCTACCGTATGGGTAACTGATCTGCTGTGGTTTGGGTGCTTGGCCTCCTCCGGCTGTATTGAAAGTGACTGTAGGGATGGAATCCTGTTTGGCATCCCTTAGCAGTGTCTGGTCGACGGTGTACTTCAGGTTCCTAGTGAAGGCCTGGCCGTCCTGCCTGCCTGTGATGGTGATGGTGGCTGTCCCGGGGTTGTGGGTTGGAAGCTTTATCTGCCAGGATCCGTCTTCTTTACTCAGTCTCATTGGCTGGCTGTCCATGCTGGCTGTTTCCAGGATCGGTGTCTGCGTGGTGTTTAGTCTGATTGGTTTGTCTTGAGCGTCTAGGCTCCACATGGACATGCTGCCTTGCCTGTCCAAGGTGGTGATTTTACTGCCTATGCTGATGGCCTGTGTGTAGTAGTGGTTCCCGTTGTCTGCGCGCACGGGTGCCTTGCCGGGCTGCCAAGCCCAGACGTGGCCGTCTTTGCTTGTGATCATTGCTTGGTTCTTGTTGGTAGTGATCCTGCTGGCTTTCTGGCCATCGGGCAGGCTGACAGCTGTAGGTTTGGTTGCACTGTCGGCCAGGTATTGAACCTGTCCGTCCGCGTCTAGGAGGAGGAATCCTGAACTGAGTGCTGTGGCTTGGGTGATGCGCATGCTCGGATCCTGATTAATGCGTTCGGGCTTGATGCTGCTAGTGTTGGTCGCTTCCCATGTCCAGATTCTTCCGTCCGTGTCTTGGGCGAGGATCTGGCCGGAGGAGGCGATGGCGAGGACGGCCTGGGTCTGACTGGGTAGGCTGGTCGTGGCCTGCTCGACTGGCTTTGCGTTGAGATCGTTACTGTCGGTTTGTCCGGCTTGGAAGGTGTGGACCTGTCCTTGCTGGTCCACGGCTAGGAGTCGGTTATCGTTCAGGTTGATGCTGGTGAACCTGGTGTTCTGGCTGGTGTCGAGGATGGTGGGCGTGGCCTGTTGGTTGGTCCATGTGTAGATGTGCTGGTCGGATCCTAATGCGGCCTGCGATTGGCTGCTGGTTGTGACTTGCAGGTAGTGGAACCCGTCGGGAGCCTGGGCGGGGAAGGGGACCTGCATGGGTGTGCTGTCTTGCGTCCAAGTGTAGATGCGGCCGTCACCGGTCAGGTCCGCAATTTGGTCTCCCGCAGCGTGGATGCTCGTGTAGTAGGGCTCCTGCTTGTCGGGCGGGCTGACGGTCAGCTGGGCGCCGGTGGCGGGCCCATGGTTCGGGCTTAGCGTCCAGTCCGTGGTTTTGGCCCATTTTGCAGTCAGGGTCATGTCTTGCAGGATGGGCGTCTGGAAGTCATAGGGCTGATCGTCAAGGGTCCATCCCTCGAACTGGAAGTTTTCACGTACAGGGTTGTGTTCTGGAGGGATGACGAGAGTGCCGGTTTTCACGGTTGACTGTGTTGGCTTGTTTCCGTTATTCGGGTCGAAGCGCACCGTGTGCGTGGCATTATTGCCGGTATCGGATGGCTTGGTTGAAGCGGAATTCGTACTGCCGGTAGTAGCCGTCGGCGATGAGGGAGCAGACGGGTCTGTTGTTTCGGGATTTAATGGTGATGTGGTTGTCAGTGGCGATGGGGTCGGAAGTGGAGTGTGTGTTGCGTTGCTGGGGAGAGTGCCGGAGGTTCCGTTAGCTACGCGAGGGGTCTGACGACCCCCCCCCCCCGGTGAGTACAGGAGCGTCCGCCGCGTTTGCGGACGCGACGCCCAAGCCTGCCAGCAGGCCCAACAGGACGATCACCATCGCCAACGCGCGACGCAGACGAGAAACCACATGCATGAAACCGAAACCCCTTACCAACACCAAACGAATCCAAATGTCGCTTGTTTGTTTAAAGTTCTGCCCGTCGGAAAGCCCTTCTGTCCTTCAACGCCAGCCCTGCATCGGATTGCATGAGCCAATGGCGGAAGCCAGTTGTCTTCTCGACGCCCCCACGTTTTTCACCATACCACCGGATTAACAAGCAACACACACGAGCCAGGTCTGAGCCCTGGGTGGTGATGACCTCAATGGTGGGTAAAGGCGGCTGCTCGCCAAATTATGAGGAGGGAGGGGGGGAAGAGAAATGAACGGCGGCCAGGCCGGCTGTGGGTGTCTGGCCGTGGCCGGCCTGGCCGTGTTTCCCTCTCTCCCAGGCGGATACGGGGGCGTGCATGCCTGCCCCTCGGCTTCCCGCCTGCAGAAGTGTGGTGGGGGCGCGGGAGGAAGTGTCGGCTCTCTTGGGGTTTGAGCCTAAAGTGGCACGTTCCTCCCTGCTCCCCCTGTATGGGCCGGGGGCGGGGGGATTGATACGCCGCCCGGCCGCTCTTACTCGTGCGAAGCATGTGACAGCTGGTGTTGTTCCCTCCGGTGGCGGCATGAGGCGAGCACCCCGCCCATGCCGGTCATGCCGGTGGCCAGGGCGAGCAGGATGCCCTCCCCTCCGGCGCGGGGGAGCACGCCTGCGGGCAGGTACGTGTACCTGAGGGAGGTGTCCGGCGTTTGGGGTGCGCCACCCAGCGTGTAGTCGACGCTGACGGTGACCGTGCCCGGTGCGTGTGCCGGTGTGAGCATGCTGACGCTGCCGTTATCGCCGCGCGTCAATCCTGATACGGCGGTCTGGTCGAACCTGACGCCGGTGATCACCAGCTGCAAGTTGAACGACACCAGCACAGGAGCCGACTTGTCGGTTTTGGTGCCGTCACCGAGCTGGCCTGCGCCATTGTCTCCCCAGGCGTAGGCGTTCCCGTTGCTACCCACGGCCAACGAATGAGACCATCCGGTGCTTACTTGTGTGGCTTGCAGTCCTTTGCTTGAGTCTGTAGGTTTAGCAGGGTCACGCACACGCACAGGAACAGAGCCGCTGTTCTTTCCCCAGGCGTAGGCGTATCCGTCGCTGCCCACGGCCAGCGAATAATCGTGTCCGCTACTCACCTGAATCGTCTGCAATCCTTGGCTCTTATCAGTGGGGCTGGTTGGGTTGCGCACGCGCAGAGGAATAGGATTCGCACTGTTGCTGTTGATGTTGTTGTTATTGCCGAGCTGGCCGCGGTAGTTGTTTCCCCAGGCGTAGGCGTATCCGTCGCTGCCCACGGCCAGCGAATTAGCGTATTCGGCGCTTACCTGCATGGCCCGCAGCCCTTTGCTCGTGTCAGTAGGTTTGTCAGGGTCGCGCACATGCACAGGAAAACTCGGACTGTTGATGTTGTTGTTGCCGAGCTGGCCCCAGTAGTTGTATCCCCATGCGTAGGCGTATCCGTCGCGGCCCACGGCCAAAGAATGACCGTATCCGCTGCTCACTTGAATTGCCTGCAGTCCTCGGCTCTCGTCCTTGGGGTTGTCAGGGTCGCGCACGCGCACAGGAACCAATGAATTACGGGTGCTGTTGTTGCCGAGCTGGCCATAGCCGTTGTATCCCCATGCGTAGGCGTATCCGTCGCTGCCCACGGCCAGCGAATGACCCCATCCGGCGCTTACTTGTGCGGCTTTCAGTCCTTTGCTCGCGTCTGTAGGTTTAGCAGGGTCGCGCACGCGCACAGGAATAAGACTCTTAGCTTTGCTGTTATATACCCCTTTGGGGGTGCTGTTGTTGCCGAGCTGGCCATAGCCGTTGTATCCCCAGGCATACACGTATCCGTCGCTGCCCAGAGCCAGCGAATGCTGCCATCCGGCGCTGACGTGCACATAGGTGAAATCCGCAGGAGTGTCTGCAGGTTTCCTCACCATGACCGGCGTAGTCCGGTTGGTGGTCGTCCCGTCGCCGAGCTGGCCATGGTCGTTGTTTCCCCAGGCGTAGGCGTTCCCGTCGCTGCCCACAGCCAAGGAAAAGCCATTGGAAGTAGCACCGTTATTTGTTGAACTGCTGACCTGGCTGAGCCTGATGCCCCGGCTGGCGCTGTCTGGCGGGGTGATGGTGGTGGATTCCCTGCCCAGCTGGCTGCCCTTGTCGGGGCTGATGCTCCACGTGCTGTTCCGGCCTGCGGGCGTCCACTTGGCGGTCAGGGTGAGATCCTTGGTCACAGGCTTGCTGAAATCGTAGGCGACCTGTTCTATGAACCATCCGTCGAACAGGAAGCCCTCACGCGTAGGGTTGGGGGAGGGTCGCTTCACCCTGCCGTTCGGGGTGGAGACGGTCTGGTGTGTTGGTTCGGGTTTTCCTCCGGTAGCATTGAAAGTGACGGTGTGGGTCGTGCCCTGCTGGTCGTCTCGTGTCAGTGTCTGGTCGACTGTGTAGTTGAGGTTTCTGGTGAAGGGCTGACCGTCCTGCCTTCCGGTGATGGTGATGGCGGCTGTCCCGGGCTTGCGTGCGGGTATGTCTGCCTGCCATGAGTTGTTGTTCTTGGTGAGTTTGAGCGGCTGGCCGTCCATGCTGGCTGTTTCCAGGGTGGGCGCCTGTGTGGTGTCGAGTCTGGCTGGCTTGCCGGGCTGGCCCTGCCCGTCCAGGCTCCACTTGTATATGTTGCCCTGCCTGCTGATGGCGATGATCATGCTGCTAGATTCGACGGCCTGCATGTACTGCTGGTTCCCGTTGTCTGTGCGCTTGGGTGCTTCGCCGGGCTTCCAGGCCCAGACGTGGCCGTCCGTGCCGGTGATCATGGCCTGGTCCTTGTTGGCGGTGATTCTGCTGGTCTGCACGCCGTCCGGCAGGCTGACGGCTGTGAGACTGTTGGTGCTGTCGGCCAGGTAATTGGCCTGCCTGTCCGCGTCCAGGAGGAGGAATCCTTGGTTGAGGGTTTGGGCTTGGATGATGCGCATTCCGGGGTCTTGTTTGATGCTTGTGGGTTTGGCTTTGCCGGTGTTGCTCGCATCCCAGGTCCAGGCTTGCCCGTCCGTGTCCATGATGAGGGTCCGGCTGCTGGAGGCGACGGCGGTGACGGCCTGCGTCTTTCCGGGCAGTCTGGTTGTTTCCTGCTCTTCTGGCTTCGTGTTCGTGTTCTGAGTGTCTTTCTGGCTGTCTTGGAAGGCGTGGACCTGTCCCTGCCGGTCCACGGCCAGGAGTCGGTCATCGTTCAGGCTGATGCTGGTGAACCCGATGTTCCGATCAGTGTCGAGGATGGTGGGCGTGGGCTGCTGGCTGTTCCAGGTGTAGATGTGCTGGTCGGATCCGAGTGCTGCCTGCCATTGGTCGCCGGCTGCGGCCTGCAGGTAGTGGAACCCGTCGGGAGCCTGGGCGGGCGAGGGGACCTGTATTGGCGTGCTGTCCTGCGTCCATGTGTAGATGCAGCCGTCGCCTGTCAGGCCAACAACTTGTTTTCCGGCTGAATGGATGCTGGTGTAGTAGGGTTCCTGCGAACTGGGCGAGCTGATAGTCAGGACGGCGCCGGAAGCAGGCCCGTGGTCAGGGTTCAGCTTCCAGTCTTGGGTCTTCGTCCACTTGGCTTTCAGGGTCGTGTTCTGGAGAATGGGGGTCTGGAAGTCAAAAGGCTGGCCGTTGTATGTCCATCCGTCGAATAGGAAGCCTTCACGCACAGGATTCTGTAACAGGGGGGTGGCGAGAGTCCCGGTCTTCACAGTTGACCGAGTAGATGTGTTCCCGTCTGCGGGGTCGAAGCGCACTGTATGTGAAGTTTGATCATCTGTTTTTTCGGCTGATTGAGCAGGAGCGGCGTCTATGCTGCCTGCGCTGCTTGTCGTCGATGACGGGGTGCCTGGGCTTGCTGTTGGGCTTAAAGGTGTGGCTGGTTGTATTGGCGAGGGTGATGGCAGTGGTGTGCTTGTTGCATTGCTGGGGAGAGTGCCGGAGGTTCCGTTAGCTACGCGAGGGGTCTGACGACCCCCCCCCCCCGGTGAGTATGGGAGTATCCGCCGCCTGGGCGGATGCGACGCCCAGGCCTGCCAGCAGGCTGATCAGGACGGTCATCATCACCGTGATGCGACGCAGACGGGAAACCAGATGCATGAAACCAAAACCCCTTCACCAAACACCAAGCGGAGCAAATGCCGCCTGTCAATGTAAAGTACTACCTGTCGGAAAGCCGTGCCGTCTCTCAATGCCAGCCCTGCATCGGATTACAGTAGCCATGGCGTAAGCCAGTCGTCTTTTCGACGTCCCCCGCTTTTCACCCTACCACCCAGTTCACAGACAACACCCGAGCGAGGCTCAACTGCCCGGCGGCAAAGATTTCTCTGGCTAGGGGAGGGTGGTTGTTGACAGCAATTACCTCGGGACAAGAAGCACAGACGAAGGCCGGGCTGACTTGCGACCGTGTGTCCTTAGCAGGACTGATGTATCCCTTTCTTTCTCCTCGATAGGAGCGTCGCGTGCATGACTGCTTTCAGATCCCGCTGACTGTTATCGATAAAAGCGTGGTGGGAGGGGCGCGGGAGGCGTGTCAGCTCACTTGGAATTGAGCCTTATATGACGAATGCCTCCGTGCGCCCCCGATAAGCCAAGGCCGAGAGATTGACCCGCCCTGGCTGGTCTTACTCGTGCTAAGTTTGCGACAGCTGATGCTGTTTCCTCCTGTGGCGGCGGGAGGCCAGCACACTACCCATGCTCACAACTCCTGTGACCAGGGTCAGCAGGATGCCTGCACCGCCGGTCTGGGGGAGCACGCCTACAGGTGCTGCAGGCATGTACGTGTATCTGAGGGAAGTGTCGGTCAGGGTATTTCCCGCGCCGCCCGTTGTGTATTTAACGCTGACTGTGACTGTGCCCGGCAGGTGTGCGGGCGTGGTGACGCTGACGCTGCTGCCATCGCCGCGGATCAGGTTCGTGCCTGGGCTGGCATCGAAGGTGACGCCGGTGATCACCGGCTGCAGGTTGAACGACACCGGTGAAGGAACAGGACTCTGCCTTCCTGAATTGAGATTGCCGAGCTGGCCATACCAGTTCTGTCCCCAGGCGTAGGCGACTCCGTCCGTGCCAATCGCCAGTGAATGCCGCCATCCTGCGCTGACTTGCACAGCATTCAGCCAGGGTCCGGCCGAGCTCGTGGACTGCGCGGAGGCAAACACCTTCACAGGGGAATACCGGTCAATGGTGGCGTTGTCGCCGAGCTGACCATAGTCGTTGTAGCCCCATGCCCAGGTGTTCCCGTCCGTGTCGACGGCCAATGAATGGTAAATTCCTGCGCTCACCTGCACGGCTGTCACTGCGCCCGCATTCGCGGGGTATCGCACGCGCACGGGAACAGGACTTGCACTGCTGCTGTAGCCGTCGCCGAGCGAACCGTACTGATTGTAGCCCCATGACCAGGTGCTGCCATCCTCGCCGATAGCCAGTGCATACCAGCTTCCGGCGCTCACCTGGACGGCCTTCAGCCAGGGGCCCGCAGCAGCCGTGGACTTGTTGGAGGCGAACACACGGCTGGGCGTGAGGTGGAAACTCTCGTCGCTGGTGTTCTTGCCGATCTGGCCATGGGTGTTGTAGCCCCAGGTGTACACGTACCCGTCCTGGCCGATGGCCATGTCGAAGGACCAGCTTGTGCTGATCTGCACGGCGTGGAGGACACCGCTCGCATCCGAAGGGTTCTTGACCGCCATGGGCACGTTCTGCGGGCTGAAGCAGTCATCACCGTGTCCTTTGGATATGCCGCCCCAGGTGTATACGGTGCCGTCGGCCGCCAATGCCATGGAGTTCCAGGCTCCTGCGGCGACCTGGATGGCTTTCAGCCCTTCGCCGGTGTTGCCGGGCCCGTGCACGCGCACGGGGGTCGATGAATTGGATGTGGTGTGGTTGCCGAGCTGCCCGTGGTCGTTGAGCCCCCAGGCGTACACGTACCCGTCGCTGCCGATGGCCAGCGAATGATAGCCTCCGGCATCAGCCTGCACGTAGGTGAAATCCGTGGGTGTGCCTGCGGGCTTTGACACCAGGACGGGCGTGTTCTGCTGGACGGACGTGCTGTTGCCGAGCTGGCCATACCAGTTCAGTCCCCAGGCGTAGGCGTTCCCGTCGCTGCCCACAGCCAGCGAATACCCCGTCAGATCACCATATACGTATCCTCCGCCGTTGACCTGGCTGAACCTTATACCTCGGCTGGTGGCTGGCGGTGTGATGGTGATGGATTCCTTGCCGAGCTGGCTGCCCTTGTCGGGGTTGATGCTCCAGGAGGTGTTGGGGTTTTTGCTGGTCCATTTGGCGGTGAGAGTGAGATTCTGGGTGACGGGTTTGCTGAAGTCGTAGGCGATCTGGCCGGTGAACCATCCGTCGAACTGGTAGCCGCTGCGCGTCGGGTCGGGGGAGGGGCGCTGGACCCTGCCGTAGACTGGCTGGATGCTCTGGTCCTGGGGGGTCGGGCCTCCTTCGCCCGTGTCGAAATGGACCGTATAAGCGGTGCCCTGTTGGACCTCTCTGGTCAGGGTCTGGTCGACCGTGTAGCCGAGGCTCCTGGTGAAGGGCTGGCCATCCTGCCTGCCGGCGATGGTGATGGTGGCTTGTCCGGGCTTGTGGGCTGGGGTGTCCGTCTGCCAGGTGCCGTTCTGTTTGCTGAGTTTGAGTGGCTGGCCGTCCATGCTGGCTGTTTCCAGGATGGGCGCTTGGATGGTGTCGGGCCGGGCCGGTTTTCCGGGCTTGCCCTGGGCGTCCAGGTTCCATCTGAATATGCTGCCCTGCCTGTCAATGGCGGTGATCCCGCTGCCGGCAGCCGTGGCCTGCACGTAAACCTGTCCCATGTTGTCCGCGCGGACGGGCGTCTTGCCGGGCTCCCAAGTCCAGACATGGCCGTCCTTGTCGGTGATGATGGCCTGGCTGTTGTTGGCGGTGATTCTGCTGGCCTGCACGCCGTCCGGCAGGCTGACAGATGTAGGGCTGGTTGTGCTGTCGGCCAAGTATCGGGTCTGCCCGCCTGCGTCCAATAGGAGGACTCCTTCATCGAAGGCTTGGACGGTGCGCATGACCGAGTCTTGCCTGATGCGTTCTGGCTTGGCGCTTCCAGTGTTGGTTGTGTCCCAAGTCCAGGCTTGCCCATCTGCATCTAAGGCGAGGATACGGTTGGCTGAGGAGACGGCGGTGACGGCCTGCGCTTGACCGGGCAGCCTGGTCGGATCCCGGCTGTCGTCCTGGCTGTTTTGGATGGTGTGGACCTGTCCCTGCAGGTCGATGGTCAGCAGCAGGTCCCTGTTCATGCTGATGCTGGTGAACTTGGAGTTCTGGCCGGCGTCAAGAATCATGGGCGTCGCTTGCTCACTGGTCCAGGTGTAGACGTGCTGGTCGGATCCTAATGCTGCCTGCCATTGGTCGCCTGCCGTGGCCTGCAGGTAGTGGAACCCGTTGGGAGCCTGGGCGGGGAAGGGAACCTGCACGGGTGTGCTGTCCTGCGTCCAGGCGTAGATGCGGCCGTCGCCGGTCAGGCCGACTGTCTGGTTGCCTGCTGTGTGGATGGCGATGTAATAGGGTTCTTGCCGACTGGGCGGGCTGATGGTCAAGCGGGAGCCGGTGGCGGGCCCGTGGTCCGGGCTCAGCCTCCAGTCTGCGGCTTTGCTCCATTTCGCAGTCAGTGTCGTGTCTTGGAGGATGGGCGTTTGAAAGTCGAAGGGCTGGCCGTCAAGTGTCCATCCTTCGAATCGGAATCCATCACGCTGAGGATTCTGTTTCGGGGGTGCGGCGAGGGTTCCGGTTTTCACACTTGCCTGCCCAGGCGTGCCTCCATCGGTAGGATCGAAGCGCACCACGTGCGTGGCTTCATCGTCCGTCTTATCGGATGGCTTGGCCGAAGAAGCCGATTCTGTGCTGCCCGGAATGCCCGTCGACGTTGAAGGGGCATCTGAAGTTGTTGCAGGTTTTAGCGTTGATGCGGTTTTCAGGGCCGATGGCGAGGAAAGTTGAGTGCTGGCAGCGCTGCCGGAGAGAGTGGGGAGTGCATCACCGTCCGCATTGGTGGATGCCGCAGCCGGGCCTGCATGCAAGCTAAGCAGGATGATCATCGTCGCCGAGATACGACGTAGATGGGTACCCAGATGCATAAGCCGAACACCTTTCGCCCACATCGGACACATCTACCTCCAGCATCCCCAAGAGTGTGCCGATGACCTCTGCTTACAACGTCCTACCCGTCAGAAAGTGACCCCTCGAGCCACATCGAAACCCAACCAATGACTCAACCGCATTGCATTCATCATGCTAGCCGAAAAAGCACCACACATGGTGTACCTGGCAATAAGTGCTTCGGAATGTAGTCCAAGACTTGTTCGATTCCCATGCCTAACCGTATTGCTGGTTAATTGGCTCACTGGCAGAAGAGATTGGAGGTAGGTATCGCTTTGTTAACCGGTGCTCCGATTCCCAAGCTCTCTGTCTGTCCAGGAGTAGATTGGTTCGGCAGGTCAGGTGCGTGGGAAGCGGCGGGGGTGGTGACGGCTCTGGACGAGATTGCCGGTGAGGTCGGGGAGTCGCGGATGGCGGCATCTCAGGCCTTGCATGGCAGTTTATCGATGCTATCCGCTCAAGGTCTTTGACGGTTGTCGGTTGGATGTCCTGTAAATGGCGGGAGCAGCAGCTGCTGCTGCTGGGATTCTCCCAGTGTCGACCAGGTTGGTGCAGAGAAGAATCATTGCCGTCCTGTTCTGATACTCCCGAACCGGTTTGTTGCGTGGCCGTGTGTATATGCGTGCGGAAGTGTGGTGGGGGGCGCGGGAGGGAGTGTCGGCTCTCTTGGGGATTGAGCCTTAAGTGACACTGGCCTCCCTGCTCCCCCTATGTGGGCCGGGGGCGGGGGGATTGATATGTGCCCCAGGCCTTTTTCTTACTCGTGCGAAGCGTGCAATAGACGGTGTTGTTCCCTCCGGTGGCGGCGTGAGGCTAGCATCGCGCCCATGCCGGTCATGCCGGTGGCCAGGGCGAGCAGGATGCCCTCCCCTCCGGCCCGGGGGAGCACGCCTGCAGGCATGTACGTGTATCTGAGGGAGGTGTCAGTCAGCGTGCTTCCTGAGCCGCCCATCGTGTAGTCGACGCTGACCGTGACCGTGCCCGGCAGGTGTTCAGGCGTGAGCACGGTCACGCTGTTGCTGTTGCTGACAGGAGTCAGATGCGTGCCGGGGCTGGTGTCGAGCCTGGCTGCGCTGATTACCGGAGCCAGGTTAAACTCCACCAACATCGGGACATAGGCATCTTTGTTGCTGTTATTGCCGAGTTGACCATACTTGTTGTATCCCCATCCATATGTGTATCCATCCTTGCCGATAGCCAGGGAATGCCAGTTTCCAGCACTGACGAGAGTGCTGGAAAGGCTTAGATTGGTGTTATTTGAGGATGCAGGATTTCGCACCTTTGCTGGCTGGTTGTGGCCTCGAGAATCGTCATAATTGGTATAGCCAAGTTGGCCGTAAGTGTTTCGTCCCCACGACCATGCAATTCCATTGGTGTCAATTGCTAGGGAAGTGTCGTATCCCGCACTGACTTGGCTGGCTTTGAAGGGGATACTGGGATTGTCGGGATTGTATACTCGAGCTGGGGAAAGAATATCCTGATTCGTCGTATTCTGTCCGAGCTCGCCCCAATAATTCCACCCCCATGACCAGGTGTTCCCTTGGGCATCGATAGCAATGGAATGTTCAAAACCGGCGCTGATTTGAACGCTTTTTAAGTTTTTGCTTGTATCGTCGGGATTGTTCGGGTCGCGCACGCGCACAGGAACAGGATTAGCACCATCGAAGCCGTTCGTGACATTGTTGCCAAGCTGGCCGTAACTGTTGAATCCCCAAGCCCAGGTATTCCCGTCCCTGTCAATCGCTAATGAGTGAGCTCCTCCGCCAGCTACTGTTATTGCCACCAGCCCTTTGCTTGCATCCGTAGGATGTTCTGGATCGCACACGCGTACGGGAGTACTCGAGTAGTTGCTGTTGGTGCCGTTGCCGAGCTGACCGTTCCCGTTGCGTCCCCATGCCCAGACATTACCTTCCTTGTCGATTGCCAGTGAATGCTCGCCTCCAGCGTCAACCTGTATGGCCTTCAGTCCCGTATTTACGTTGGAATGTGTAGAAGGATCACAGACACGCACGGGTACAGTTGAATAGCCGCCGCTGGTGTTGTTGCCGAGCTGGGCATATGTATTGTCTCCCCAGGCGTATACGTATCCGTCGCTGCCCAAGGCCAGTGAATGCCGGTATCCGGCGCTGACCTGTACATAGGTGAAGTCAGCCGACACGCCTGCTGGCTTTTTCACCGGGACTGGCGTGTTCTGCTGGGTGGTCGTCCCGTTGCCGAGCTGGCCAGACCTGTTGTCTCCCCATGCGTACGCGTTACCGTCACTGCCTACAGCCAAGGAAACGCTATTTTGCATGACGACAGATCCAATTGAATTACTGATTTGGTTGAATTTAACGCCGCTGGTGCTGTCTGGCGGGGTGATGGTGGTGGTTTCATTGCCGAACTGGCTGCCCCTGTCAGGGTTGATGGTCCACGTGGTTCTTGGGTTTTTGCTTGTCCAGCGGGCGGTGAGGGTGATGTTTTTGGTGACAGGCGTGCTGAAGTTGTAGGCGGTGTTGCCGGTGAACCAACCATCGAACTGATAGCCGCTGCGCGTCGGATCAGGTGAGGGCCGCTGCACCCTTCCGTACGGGTAGGTGACTTGTTGGGGTTGGGGTGCCTGGCTTCCTCCGGTGGTATCGAAGCTGACCTTGTAGATTGAGCTAGGCTGGACATCTCTGGTCAGTGGCTGGTCGACTGTGTAGGTGAGGCTTCTGGTGAAGGGCTGGTTGTCTTGTTTGCCGGTGATGAGGATGGTGGCTGGTCCTGGCGTGTGGGAGGATATGTCCGTCTGCCAGGCATTGTTCCTCTTGTTGAGTTTGAGAGCCTGGCCTTCCAGGCTGGCTGTTTCAAGGACGGGTGCTGTGGTGGTGCTGAGTATGGCTGGCTTGCCGGGCTGGCCTTGCTTGTCCGGGCTCCAGCGGTATATGCCGCCTTGCCTGCTGATGGCGGTGATCCTGTCGCCTGCAAGGACGGCCTGAGCGTATGGCTGGTTGCTGTTGTCCGCCCGGGTGGGGGTTGCGTCTGTCTTCCAGGACCAGACGTGGCCGTTCCTGTCGGTGATGATGGCCTGGTTCCTGTCGGCGGTGATCCTGCTTGCCTGTATGCCTTCTGGCAGGCTGACGGCTGTGGGTTCAGTTGTGTTGTCGGCCAGGTAGTAGGCTTGCCCGTCCTCGTTCAGGAGGAGGAATCCTTGGTTGAGGGCTTGGGCTTGGACGGTGCGCATGCCCGGGTCCTGCCTGAGGAGTTCGGGTTTGACGTTGCCGGTCTTGCTTGCGTCCCATGCCCAGGTTTGCCCGTCCGAATCCAGTACCAGGATCCGGCTGTCGGAGGCGCCTGCAAGGACGGCCTGCGCCTGTCCGGGCAGGCTGGTTGTGGCCTGTTCTGCGGGCTTCGTGTTTGGATTCTGGCTGTTGGTCTGATCGGCTTGGAAGACGTGGACCCGGCCTTGCCGGTCCACGGCGAGGAGCCGGTCGCCGTTCATGCTGATGCTGGTGAATTGGATGTTCCTGTTGGTGTCGAGGGTCGCGGGTTCGGGTTGCTGGCTGGTCCAGGTGTAGATCTGCTGGTCGGATCCGAGCGCGGCCTGCCATCGGCTGCCTGCTGCGGCCTGCTGGTAGTGGAACCCGTCGGGAGCCTGGGCGGGGGAGGGCACCTGTTTTGGTGTGCTGTCTTGGGTCCATGTGTAGATGCGGCCGTCGCCGGCCAGGCCGAGGATCTGGTTTCCTGCGGCTTGGACACTGACATAGTAGGGTTCCTGCCTGTCTGGCGGGCTGATGGTCAGCCGTGCGCCTGAGGCGGGCCCATGGTCAGGGTTCAGCGTCCAGTCCGTGGTTTTCGACCATTGGGCTGTCAGGGTGGTGTTCTGGAGGATGGGGGTCTGGAAGTCGAAAGGCTGGTTGTCGAGTGTCCATCCGTCGAACCGGAAGCCGGGACGTTGGGGATTGTGTTGCGGGGGAGTGGCGAGGTTGCCGGTTTTCACGGTTGATTGGGTGGGTTTGCTGCCGTCGGCTGGGTCGAAGCGCACTGTGTGCGCGGCCTGACCGTTTGTCTGATCGGTCGGCTTGGTTGAATCGGAGTCAACATTGTCCGGACTATCCGTCGTCAATGACGGGGTGGTTGGACTTGCTGTCGGGCTTAATGGTGTGGTGGTTTGTAAAGGTGATGGTGAGGGCAGTGTTGTGCTGGTTGCGTTGCTGGGGAGAGTGCCGGGGGTTTGCTTAGCTACGCGAGGGGTCTGACGACCCCCCCCCCCCGGTGAGAATAGGAGTATCCGCCGCGTTGGCGGATGCGACGCCCAGGCCTGCCAGTAGGCTCAGCAGGATGGTCATCATCGCCAGGATGCGACGCAGACGGGAAACCAGATGCATGAAACCAAAACCCCTTCACCAAACACCAAACGGAGTCAATGCCGCTTGCCTATACAAAGTTCTGACCGTCGGAAAGCCATTCTGCCTATCAGCGCCAGTCCAACATGATTGCATCAGCCAATGGCGGAAGCCAGCTGTCTTTTCGACATCCCTCGTTTTTTACCCTACCACCCAGTCCATAAATAACACACGATACAACTCGTGATAGGTGATCTCGCTATAGACGACCATGTGGTAATTGGTTTTGTGTTTTTGGCTAATTGCATCACTAGTGGAAACGGCCTGTAAGCATCGCCCTATTGACTCTTATCTCCTTCACGAAGTTCAATAGATGCCTGGTGATAGAAGGCTGAAGGGCGGATCTAGTCTGGAGAGCATCAGCGTCTTGGGGCCGTCGACTGCAGCAACCCGCTTCTGATTGGCGCTGAAATCATCTACTTCAAGCCTGTCGACCATTAGCAGACCGGTCGTAGGGTTTTTGTCCCTGATGCAGGTTGATCGACTGGCCGTGCCCGATAAGAGTGGTTGCTTCTACTGTCGCTGTCGGGCGGTCGATTGACAAATGTGGTGGGGGCGCGAGAGGAGTGTCGGCTCCCTTGGGGATTGAGCCTTGAGTGACACTTGCCTCCGTGCGCCCCGTGAGGCCGAGGGCGGGGGATTGATAAGCCTTCGGCCTGTCTTACTCGTGCGAAGCGTGTAGAAGCTGTAGCTGTTCCCTTCTGTGGCGGCGAGAGGCCATGACCCCACCCATGCCGGTCATGCCGGTGGCCAAGGCGAGCAGGATGCCTTCCCCGCCGGCCTGGGGGAGCACACCCAAAGGCGTGTACATGTAGGTCAGGGATTTGTCGGTCAAAACCTGTCCAGCGCCACCTAGCATGTAATCGACGCTGACCGTGACCGTGCCCGGTAGGTGTTCAGGTGTGGTCACGGTGACGCTGTTGCTGTTGCTGATGTTGGTCAGGTTCGTCGCGGTGCTGCTGTCGAATCTGACGCTGGTGATCACCGGCTGCAGGTTGAACACTACTAGGACAGGAACTAGGCTTCGACTTCTCACGTCAGGATTGCCTAGCTGGCCATTGGTGTTGTTTCCCCAAGTTCTGACGTTCCCATGTGTATCGATCGCCAGCGTATGATAACAACCTCCGCTTACTTGCTTAGCGTTCAGCCAGGGGCCGGCTGAGCCTTTGGATTGCGAGGAAGCGAACACTTTTGCTGGGGATGACTGATTGCCCAGTGTGTTATTGCCTAGCTGACCGTCGCTGTTCCAGCCCCATGCCCATGTGTTTCCATCCTCGTCTATCGCCAGAGAATGCCAGGTACCGGTGCTCACTTGCACAATTTTCACCGTGCCTGCACTAGCAGGGTATCGTACAAGCACAGGGACGGATGAGTCGGAGGAGGTGCCGTTGCCGAGCTGACCGCGCATGTTTTGTCCCCATGACCAGGTGTTCCCGTTCTCATCGACTGCAAGCGCATACCAGCCTCCGGCGCTCACCTGAACAGCCTTCAGCCAGGGGCCAGCCGCTGCGGTGGACTTGCTGGATGCAAATACGCGGCTCGGTGTGGCCGAATCATGAGTCCCGTCGATGGTGTTGTTGCCGAGTTGACCGTTGCCGTTGTAGCCCCAGGCGTATACGTATCCATCTTGGCCGATGGCCATGTCGAATGTCCAATGAGTACTTATCTGTATGGCGTGGAAAGCTCCGCTCGTGTCTGAGGGATCCTTGACGGTGGAAGGGATTGTCTGCGGATTCGTGCCGTTGTTTGTATAGCCGTCTTTGGATATGCTGCCCCAGGTGTATACGGTCCCATCATCTCCGAGCGCCATAGAGTTCCACAAACCGGCGGAGATCTGGATCGCCTTCAGGCCCTCGCCTGAGTTGTTGGGGTTTTGTACGCGCACAGGAGCAGTTAAATAGCCGCCTCTGCCACCATTGCCGAGCTGGCCATAGTAGTTCCATCCCCAGGCATATACGAATCCGTCGCTGCCCAGGGCCAGCGAATGCTGGCCTCCAGCGCTGACCTGCACGTAGGTGAAATCCGCTGGCACATCCGTATACGTCTTGCGATCAGGCTTCTTCACCATGACCGGTGTGGTCCGTTGACTGGTTGTCCCGTCACCAAGCTGGCCATTCAGGTTGTTGCCCCAGGCGTAGGCGTTGCCGTCGCTGCCTACGGCCAGCGAGTATCCTATCTGACTTTGCATGGGGTCCCCTCCACCGCTGGTCTGGTTGAATTTGATGCCGTTGGTGTTGGCTGGCGGAGTGATGGTGGTTTTCTGCCCGCCCAGTTGGCTGCCCTTGTTGGGGTTGATGCTCCATGTGTCGCTGGCGCTTTTGCTTGTCCAGTGGGCGGTGAGGGTGAGGTTGTCGGTGACGGGCTTACTGAAGTCGTAGGCGACTTCGTCGATGAACCACCCATCGAACTGGTAGCCTTCGCGAGTTGGATCGGTTGTAGGCCGCTGGACCCTGCCATATGGGTAGGGGATATTCTGGTCTTCGGGTTTGGGGTTTCCTCCGTCCGTCTTGAAGCTAACTGTGTGGCTGGCTTCTGTCTTCGCATCTCGTGCCTGTGGCTGGCTGACGGTGTAACCGAGGCTTCTGCTGAAGGGTTGGCCGTCCTGTTTGCCGGCGATGAGAATGGCGGCTGGACCAGTCTTGTGTGTGGTCGCCTTTGTCTGCCAGACGCCGCCTGTTTTCTTGAGCGTTAATGGCTGGCCGTCCATGCTGGCTGATTCGAGTGCTGGGGCAACAGTGGTGTCGAGTCTGGCTCGCTTGCCGTCTTGGCCTTGGTCGGCCAGATTCCAGGTGAACACGCCGCCCTGCTTGTCCACGGCGATGATGCTGTTGCCTATGCTTGCGGCCTGCGTGTAGTGGTGGCTTCCGTTGTCTGCGCTGGCGGGTGTTTTGCCGGGTTTCCAGGCCCAGATGTGGCCGTCCGTGCCGGTGATGATGGCCTGGTTCTTGTTGGCGGTGATCCGGCTGGCCTGCGTGCTGTCCGGCAGGCTGATCTGGATCATGGCGGTGGTGTTGTCGGCCAGGTACCAGGCTTGCCCGTCTGTGTCTAGGAGGATGAATCCTTGGTTGAGGGCTTGGGCTTGGACGGTGTGCACGCCCGGGTCCTGTTTGACTCGTTCGGGCTTGGAGTTTCCGGTGGTCGTATTCCATGTCCAGGCGTGTCCGTCCGCGTCCGCGATGAGAGCCTGGCTGTCGGAGGCGGCGACGGTGATGGCCTGCGCTTGCCCGGGCAGGCTGGTTGTGGCTTGTTCTGTCGGTTTTGTGTTTTGGCTGTCGGCCTGGCTGGTCTGATAGGCGTGGACCTGTCCCTGCTGGTCCATGGCCAGCAGCAGATCATTGTCCATGCTGATGCTGGTGAACCTGGTGTTCGGGCCGGTGTCGAGGATGGTGGGCGTGGGCTGTTGGCTGTTCCAGGTGTAGATGTGCTGGTCGGATCCCAATGCGGCCTGCGATCGGTTGCCGGCTGCGGCCTGCAGGTAGTGGAACCCGTCGGCAGCCTGGGCGGGTGAGGGAGCCTGCTTGGGTGTGCTGTCTTGTGTCCATGTGTAGATGTGCCCGTCGCCCGTTAGGCCGACAGTCTGGTTTCCAGTGGTGTGGATGCTGGTGTAGTAGGGTTCCTGCGGACTGGACGGGTTGATGGTCAGGACGGCGCCGGAAGCGGGCCCGTGGTCAGGGTTCAGCGTCCAATCTGTTATTTTTGTCCACTGGGCTTTCAGGGTCGTGTCCTGGAGGATGGGGGTCTGGAAGTCGAAAGGCTGGCCGTCGTATGTCCATCCGTCGAAGCGGAAGCCATCACGCACAGGGTTCTGTTGCGGGGGAGTGGCGAGGGTGCCGGTTTTCACGGTTGACTGAGTAGGCTTGTTGCCGTCGGCCGGGTCGAAGCGCACTGTATGTGAAGCTCGATTGTCTGCTTGTTCGGCTGATTTAGCGGGAGCGGAGTCTGTATTGTCAGGTGTTCCCGTCGTCGATGACGTGGTTTCTGGACTTGCTGTCGGGTTTAATGGTCCGGTGGTTTGTATTGGTGAGGGTGAGGGCAGTGGTGTGCTGGTTGCGTTGCTGGGGAGAGTGCCGGGGGTTTGCTTAGCTACGCGAGGGGTCTGACGACCCCCCCCCCCGGTGAGAATAGGAGCGTCCGCCGCGTTGGCGGACGCGACGCCCAGGCCTGCCAGCAGGCCCAGCAGGACGACCATCATCGCCAACGCGCGACGCAGTTGGGAAACCACATGCATGACTCGTAAACCCCTTACCATCACTGGGCATTGTCTGTTGGTTCGTGACGGTCGAACCAGCGAAACGGTGCCGCTTTGCCTTGTAACGTCTTGTCCATCGGAAAACCGTTCAGCCTTTCAACGCCAGCCCTTGCATCCAATTGCATGAACCACTGCGGAAGACAGACACATTTCCGATGCCCCTGTTTTCACACCATACCACTGGGCCGAAAAAACAACACACGAAGCAATCCGTGATAGCCGATCCGCACGCTACGGCGAGCCACCATTAACTGTTATGTCAGCGTCGTATTGTCCGATTAATCGCATCACTGTGTCGACTCTTATATCGACCGCCATATTAAGCATCTGCTCAATGACGAAACGGGCTGACAAATCGGATGTGAGGGAAGCGGCAGTGTCAATCAGGTCTGGGTGCTACGGATGGCGGCATCCAATGCTCTGTGCGGGCGAACGTTTCGGCCGAACCTAACATGATGCGACCCGGTAGTCATCATTCTCCGACGGCCAAGGATAGTGCGGGTGAAGAATCCGGAATCTGCTGGTTTTCCCGTCGCTTTCAAAAGACTGGTCAGCCTAGGGTCGTAGCTGCCCTGTGGGTGGAGGTGGGTCAATTTGACAGGCAGTCTGCGGGGTCTGTCAGCTGGCCGCCGCCACCGCATCGCACTGGCAGGGGTCTGGGAGCTTGCCGGGATCAGGCTGATCTGGCAGGCGGGGCCGTCCTGCCTTGTGGCTTCTTGGATGGCGCCAATGTCGGTCCGGCGGAAGCGCGTATATGTGTGGTTCGATTGCGCTGGCGGGGTGCGGGGGCGCATTGTCCTCTGCCCAATGATTCTGGGCTCTGTCTGGTCTGTTGTCCTTGATGCCGACTGCCTAGGTCAGGTCTGCCAGGGTAGGCCTCATTACTTGCCTATCCTTTCGACTGTGTTTGACGTGCTGCCTCAAATGCAGTTGGACCGTGTTGTGGGTATGAATGATCGGACCATGGATAGATCGGTTTGGCCGGCATCACGTCATTGGCGGTTAAATAAGTGTGGTGGGGGCGCGGGAGGAAGTGTCGGCTCTCTTGGGGTTTGAGCCTTGACTGACACGTTCCTCCCTGCTCCCCCTATGTAGGGCCGGGGGCGGGGGGATTGATACGCCGCCCGGCCGCTCTTACTCGTGCGAAGCATGTGACAGACTATGTGTTTCCTTTCTGTGGCGGCGGGATGCCAGGACCCCGCCCATGCTTACGGTCCCTGTGGCCAGGGCGAGCAGGATGCCCTCCCCTCCGGCCTGGGGGAGCACGCCTGCAGGCGTTGCAGGCGTGTACGTGTATCGGAGGGTAGTGTCCGGCTTTTGGGGTGCGCCGCCTATCGTGTAGTCCACGCTGACTGTGACCGTGCCCGGCAAGTGTGCAGGCGTGAGCGCGTTGACGCTGCCGTCATCGCCGCGTCTCAGGCCGGATAAGGGAGTCTGGTCGAATCTGACACTGGTTATCACCGGCTGCGGATTGAGTACCACCGGCGCAGGAACAGGACTCTTGGCTTTACTGTTATTTTCCCCCGTGGGGATGCCGTCGTTGCCGAGCTGGCCATATTGGTTGTCTCCCCATGCTGTGTTGCCCCCATCTGTGCCGACTGCCAGCGAATGCGAGTATCCGGTGCTGACCTGTACGGCTTTCAGCCCTTGACTCGTATTAGTGGGGTCGGCGGGGTCGCGCACGAGCGCAGGGACCGTTGAATTGTTGGTGCTGTTGTTGCCGAGCTGGCCATATTGGTTGTCCCCCCATGCGTAGGCGTATCCGTTGCTGCCGACTGCCAGCGAATGCGAGTATCCGGTGCTGACCTGTACGGCTTTCAGCCCTTGACTCGTATTAGTGGGGTCGGCGGGGTCGCGCACGAGCGCAGGGACCGTTGAATTGTTGGTGCTGTTGTTGCCGAGCTGGCCATATTGGTTGTCCCCCCATGCGTAGGCGTATCCGTTGCTGCCGACTGCCAGCGAATGCGAGTATCCGGTGCTGACCTGTACGGCTTTCAGCCCTTGACTCGTATTAGTGGGGTCGGCGGGGTCGCGCACGAGCGCAGGGACCGTTGAATTGTTGGTGCTGTTGTTGCCGAGCTGGCCATATTGGTTGTCCCCCCATGCGTAGGCGTATCCGTTGCTGCCGACTGCCAGCGAATGCGAGTATCCGGTGCTGACCTGTACGGCTTTCAGCCCTTGACTCGTATTAGTGGGGTCGGCGGGGTCGCGCACGAGCGCAGGGACCGTTGAATTGTTGGTGCTGTTGTTGCCGAGCTGGCCATATTGGTTGTCCCCCCATGCGTAGGCGTATCCGTTGCTGCCGACTGCCAGCGAATGCGAGTATCCGGTGCTGACCTGTACGGCTTTCAGCCCTTGACTCGTATTAGTGGGGTCGGCGGGGTCGCGCACGAGCGCAGGGACCGTTGAATTGTTGGTGCTGTTGTTGCCGAGCTGGCCATATTGGTTGTCCCCCCATGCGTAGGCGTATCCGTTGCTGCCGACTGCCAGCGAATGCGAGTATCCGGTGCTGACCTGTACGGCTTTCAGCCCTTGACTCGTATTAGTGGGGTCGGCGGGGTCGCGCACGAGCGCAGGGACCGTTGAATTGTTGGTGCTGTTGTTGCCGAGCTGGCCATATTGGTTGTCCCCCCATGCGTAGGCGTATCCGTTGCTGCCGACTGCCAGCGAATGCGAGTATCCGGTGCTGACCTGTACGGCTTTCAGCCCTTGACTCGTATTAGTGGGGTCGGCGGGGTCGCGCACGAGCGCAGGGACCGTTGAATTGTTGGTGCTGTTGTTGCCGAGCTGGCCATATTGGTTGTCCCCCCATGCGTAGGCGTATCCGTTGCTGCCGACTGCCAGCGAATGCGAGTATCCGGTGCTGACCTGTACGGCTTTCAGCCCTTGACTCGTATTAGTGGGGTCGGCGGGGTCGCGCACG
>NZ_NPOQ01000005.1:0-54551 GCF_003688305.1 Bifidobacterium sp. wkB344
CCTTCACCAACACCTACCAGGCCAAGCCGGCCAAGCCCGTCATCACCGCCACCAAGCACCTGCAGGGCCGGGACCTGAAAGCCGGGGAGTTCACCTTCCACCTGTACGACGGGCAGACCGGCCATGAAGCGGGCTCGGCATCCAACGACGCCCAGGGCAGGATCGCCTTCAACGACCTGACCCTGGACCAGCCCGGCGACTACCACTACACCATCCGCGAGGACCAGGGCAGCCTGCCCGGCATCACCTACGACCGGCACGCGGCCACGGTCGACGTCCACGTCACCGACGACCTCAACGGCCAGCTCCAGGCCACCGTCACCAGCAAGGACACCACCTTCACCAACACCTACCAGGCCAAGCCGGCCACGGTCAGGCTCACCGCCTTCAAGCACCTGGAAGGCCGGGGCCTGAAAGCCGGGGAGTTCGACTTCCTCCTGCAGAACACCAAGGGCGGGAAGCCGGCCCAGGCATCCAACAAGGCCGACGGGACCGTCGCATTCCCCGACCAGACCCTGACCGAGGCCGGCGACTACACGTACTCCGTGAGCGAGGCCCAGGGCAGCCTGCCCGGCATCACCTACGACCAGAAGACGCACCGGATCACCGTCCACGTCACCGACGACCAGCAAGGCCAGCTCCAAGCCACCATCGACGGCAACAACCCCACCTTCACCAACACCTACCAGGCCAAGCCGGCCAAGCCCGTCATCACCGCCACCAAGCACCTGCAGGGCCGGGACCTGAAAGCCGGGGAGTTCACCTTCCACCTGTACGACGGGCAGACCGGCCATGAAGCGGGCTCGGCATCCAACGACGCCCAGGGCAGGATCGCCTTCAACGACCTGACCCTGGACCAGCCCGGCGACTACCACTACACCATCCGCGAGGACCAGGGCAGCCTGCCCGGCATCACCTACGACCGGCACGCGGCCACGGTCGACGTCCACGTCACCGACGACCTCAACGGCCAGCTCCAGGCCACCGTCACCAGCAAGGACACCACCTTCACCAACACCTACCAGGCCAAGCCGGCCACGGTCAGGCTCACCGCCTTCAAGCACCTGGAAGGCCGGGGCCTGAAAGCCGGGGAGTTCGACTTCCTCCTGCAGAACACCAAGGGCGGGAAGCCGGCCCAGGCATCCAACAAGGCCGACGGGACCGTCGCATTCCCCGACCAGACCCTGACCGAGGCCGGCGACTACACGTACTCCGTGAGCGAGGCCCAGGGCAGCCTGCCCGGCATCACCTACGACCAGAAGACGCACCGGATCACCGTCCACGTCACCGACGACCAGCAAGGCCAGCTCCAAGCCACCATCGACGGCAACAACCCCACCTTCACCAACACCTACCAGGCCAAGCCGGCCAAGCCCGTCATCACCGCCACCAAGCACCTGCAGGGCCGGGACCTGAAAGCCGGGGAGTTCACCTTCCACCTGTACGACGGGCAGACCGGCCATGAAGCGGGCTCGGCATCCAACGACGCCCAGGGCAGGATCGCCTTCAACGACCTGACCCTGGACCAGCCCGGCGACTACCACTACACCATCCGCGAGGACCAGGGCAGCCTGCCCGGCATCACCTACGACCGGCACGCGGCCACGGTCGACGTCCACGTCACCGACGACCTCAACGGCCAGCTCCAGGCCACCGTCACCAGCAAGGACACCACCTTCACCAACACCTACCAGGCCAAGCCAGATAACCCCGACGACCCTGGCAACTCTGGAGGACATGACAAGCCAAATCCGCCGGTAGGACCAAACAAGCCGAACAAGCCGAGCGAGTCCGATCATGTACCCAGCAATAGCCAAAAACTGGCAGCAGGAAACCAATCTTCTGATGACCAAGCAAAGCCATCTGCAGATTCCCAGGCCCTAGCCGCCTCAGGCTCAGACATGGTCATGCCTGTAGCGCTGGCTATCGGCACTGCCGTCCTCGGCCTGGCACTGATGTGCCTGCTTCGGCATCGCAGAGATCGAGAAGCCGACCTGGGCTAATCGTTCCCCGCATGAGAACACAGCTGGACACGTTTCTCACTGGTGACAGCCACCTATGGCGAACCTCACGGTTCCCTGCCCCTATCTACTGACGAAATTTGCTATTCTTGCAAGTGGAAGGAATCTTGCATCCAGAGGTCACCGTCGACGATGGACGGTCACCTGAACGGTCATGGCCCTGCACGGTCATGATGTCGATTGTCACACGTGCAGGCCGTCACACAGAAAGGTCAGTCATGGCAGACGATACAGTCATTGTTGTTGATACTTCCATGTTCGAAAAAGATGCCGACGCGAAAACCGCCAAGGCTAACGAGGTCGCACGCAAGTACGGCATCAGCGATGAGGCCCTTAAGAAGGTCGAGGATTACAAGGATCAGTTGAGCTACCACCAGGCATGGGATCTGCCATTCCTGGGCTACGTGGACGAGGACGGCTATGGATATGCCTACGTACCCAACAAGGCTGTCGCAGCCGATGGATGGGATGCCCACAAGGCCTTCCTGGATCTGCCCGATGACGTTCAGACGGCTTTCGCCATCCGCATGCTCTTCACCCATCGCGACGTCGACCGCCACGGTGCAGAGATGTTCCTTCACCACGGCCGCGGGCTGACAGTCCGCTTCCAGGAGCCCACCTCAGCCAGCTACTGAGCTTGAGCTACCTTAACTAATTCGACCCCCGGTCCTGTCGTAATAACCCCCTGACAGGTCCAGGGGCTTTTCCATGCCGACAATCAAGGCAGAAGCCCCATCCAGGCAGGAGCTAGAACACCGATACAGGCTCCGACGATCGGCCCGACAAAGGGTATCCAGGCGTAGCTCCAGTCCGCGTCCTTCTTTCCGGACATGGGCAAAAGGCAGTAGGCCAATCGAGCGGAAAAGTCACGCGCAGGATTCATGGCCGCACCGGAAACCCCTCCCAGAGCCATGACCAGAACCGTGATGACCAGAGCCACGCCCAGGGGCCCGACCTGGGTAGGCGTTCCTCCGTTGATGAAAACCCAGGTAACCAGGATGGCCGTGCCGATGGCCTCCGATGTCAGATTCCAGAAATTCGAACGTATAGCCGGCTTGGTGCAGAAAACCATGAGTTTGGTATCTGTATCGGTCGGAAGTTCGAAATGCTTGCGAGTACCCAGGTAGCCCAGGCAGGTGCCAAAGAAAGCACCCAGGAACTGGGCGGAAATGAAGATGGCCACATTGGCTAAGGTGACCGGAATGCCGCCCTTGCCCATGGCCAGGCCGTTCAAGGTCGCCTGTGGATCAATCCAGTGACCGACTACCCTGGCCAAAGTCACGGCCGGGTTGAGATGGCCGCCCGTTTTCCACCCTGCATATACGCCTACATAGACAGCAAGGCCCCAGCCCAACGAAGCGTTGATCCAGTCGGCTCGATAGGCCCCTGTCTTGGGAAGCGATCTGCTGGCTGCGACCATGAAAGCGATGGCCATCATAAGTGCTGTGCCCAAAAACTCTGAGCAGAACATCTGCACGCCGCTGATCATGCTCTCTCCTCCAGCTTCCCGTCATCAAAGGAGCTGAAGATAGCCAGGCTCCCATAACCCGAATAATCAACTGCAGCCAAAACGACAAGCCGGCAGTGAAACAACCGTCAATCCGCTTATATACATAGTCTTTCGATTTGACTACCGCATCAAGAGTAACCGTAACCGTGGCCCAAGGGCCTCGCCACCGATGATGACACAGCATTCAAGACTAATGACTATTAGGTTCAAGTAGATTCACATCAAGATGCGATCAAAATCAGCCCAGCAAGGCCAAGAGGTCTTTTCTGCTCAGCCTGGCCACGCTTGCAGCGCCGGTGGACGCGGCAGAATCGACAAAGCGCGATGCCAAGTCGCTCTTACTGTGCTGCAGGTTGAGGATGCGTTCCTCGATGGTGTCCTTGGCTACGACCTGGTAGACGTTGACATCCTGGGTCTGGCCGATCCGGTGGGCGCGGTCGTTGGCTTGCTCCTGGGCAGCGGCATTCCACCAGGGGTCCGCATGGACCACCACACAGGCTCCGGTCAGGTTGAGCCCGGTGTTGCCTGCCTTCAGGGAGATCAGAAAGACCGGCGTGGCATCCCTGTTGAACTGTTCCACCAGCTCCAGCCGCCGCTTCTTGGAGGTGGCGCCGGTGATCAGATCGTAGGACACGTCCAGCCGACGGAGCCGTTGGGCTATCAGGTCCAGGTAGGAGGTGAACTGGGAGAAGATCAGCATCTTCCGTCCGGCATCCTGACAGGAGACCACCAGATCCTCGATGGCATCCAACTTGGCCGAATCGCCGCGCCGGTCCCGACCTTGATCCTGGTAGACCAGACGCGGATCGCAGCAGACCTCCCGCAGCCTGGTCAGCTGGGCCAGGACCTGGATTTTGCCGACTTCGTACTCCTGGTCCTTTTCCTTGTTGAGGGTAGCCCTCAGCTCCTGCTCCAGGGCTGCATAGAGCTTGCGCTGCCGACCCTGCAGGGGCACGCTGATCACGTTTTCGATCTTCTCAGGCAGATCCGTCAGCACCTGGGACTTGAGCCGGCGCAGAATGAAGGGTCCCACCAGGGCCTGGAGCCGGGACTGGGCATCCTGGTCTCCGCTGAGTATGGGCATTTCGAAGCGGTCCCGAAACCGAGAGTATGGACCCAGCATCCCCGGCATCAGGAAGTCGAAGATGCTCCAAAGCTCGGAAAGCCGGTTCTCGATGGGCGTGCCGGTCAGGGCGAACCGGTGCAGGCTGTCCAGAGCTCGTACGGCCCGCGCGGCCTTGGTGGCATGGTTCTTGATGTACTGGGCCTCATCCAGAACCAGGGCATACCAGGGCAGACTCCGATACCGGTCCAGGTCCCGCCTGAGCAGATCGTATGAGGTAATCAGCAGATCGTAGGACCCGGCCTGATCCAGCAGGGCCTGACGCTGGCTGCGCCCTCCCGCCAGGACCGCTACCCGCAGATCCGGCGTAAAGCGGCGACACTCGGCCTCCCAGTTGTAGACCAAGGAGGCCGGACAGACGATCAGCGAAGTTCCCCGATCCCTGGCCTGACCCCGACGGGAAAGCAGGTAGGCCAGCATCTGTATGGTCTTGCCCAGACCCATCTCGTCGGCCAGGATGCCGCCGAATCCACGGTCGCTCAGAGTGCATAGCCAACGCAACCCTTCGACCTGATAGGGTCTGAGCTGCCCGCGCAGCCCATCGGGGACCTCGAACCCCTGAGGATCAGGCTTGCGCTCCTTCAGGTAGTCGCGGAAGCTAGAATCGCGGTCCTGCTCGGGCACCAGCGCATCCAGGTAGCCCAGCTGAAAGTCAGGCACCCGGACCGGCCCCTTGGCCAGATCAGCAGGGTCAATGCCCAGGTCTTCAGCCAGGGTGTCCACAGCATCCGTATTCAGATCAGTCAATTCGACGAAGGCCCCGTTGCGCAGGCGATGGAAACGGCGACGGCGGCGATGGTCAGCAAGGATGGCAGCAGCCTCCTCGGGTCGTACCTCATCGGCGATGGGCGAGATCTCGACCAGACCGGAGCGCACCCTGACACCCACGCGGATCTGCGGATGAGAGACGACGCTCAGCCCGTCGAAGGCCGGGGTGGAGAAGACCCGCCCCAGCCCCTTGAGCACGGGCAGACCTCGGGTCAGCAGGGTGTGGATGGCCTCCTCGTTCTCCTCGGGGATGCGGGCCAGCCCCTCCTCCATCAGAGGGAAATAACGGCGGACCGTCTGCCGGGCCAAAGACTCGCTCTCCCGATCCCTGCCGGGTTCATCCTCCGAGGCGGGATCAGCACCGACTGGCAGCAGACGGTCCCCATAGCGGGCCTTGAGATCGCAGCTGACCCCCTGCCGATCCCTATCCAGGTAAAGCTCGATCCTGCAGGGCGGCCTCCGCCGGGCATCCAGCTCCTCGGGCAGACTGGCGGAGAGCCCAGATCCTTCATGGGAACCCTGATTCAGGTCAGGCAGGACGGTCCGGGCGAACAGATCCAGGTCGTCGGCATCCAGATGCAGATCCCGATCCTCACCAGGGCGGCAGAGGGTCTCCAGCAGGTCCCGATGACGCATGAAATGCGCGCTGCAGCGGTGGATGACCGGTCCCGGATCCAGCCCTATGCCGGGCTGTGAGGGGCGCACGATAACGAAAGAATGTGCTTGGCCAACGACGAAGCGTTCCACGGCCAGGGCATGGGTGATCCGGTAGCCATCCGCCTCCTTGCTGACCGCGATGCCGGGGTCCGGATCCCCGCCAACTACCGGGGCAGGCATGGTCTGCAGGAAGGAATCCTCGGGAGGCGTGTAGTCCAGGGTGAGTCCAGAGTCCACGAACAGGTCGAGGATCTGCGCCACTTCGTCGTCGCTGAGTCGGATCCCCGCCAATCCCGCACGGGTAAGACGGCGGTGCATGCCCCCCTCCTGCTCGGCCAGGCTACGGCGGATGGCACCGGCCCTTTCCAGAATGGTTAGCAGAGCCTGGGCCCGGTCATCAAAAGTGTCACGAGAATGGATGAAGGCCAACCGCCGTCCGTAAGACATGAATTCGCCCTGGTCCACAGCGCGCAGCAGGGCTGGCAGATCCTTGACCAGGTAGGCGACCCCGTGGGAGGACAGAGTGATGTGCAGACGGACCAGCCAGCCTCCGCGCTCGCTGGTCAGGTCGGGAATCAACCCGACCGAGCCGATGGGCAGGTGACGGCCACCAACCGGCCCGTTCTCCTGCTTGAGCAGGCTCAGCTGGCGGTCACGAAAGGCCTGCCGCCGCCGACCCTCCTGCCGGTGCATATAGGCTGCCAGAGGTCCCGAAGTTGACCGGGCGGAACCGGACCGACCCTGATCGCCGGCCCAGTCATCCGATCCTGCAAAGAACTGGCTGGACTCGTTGTAGGCCATGATCAGGGCGACCACATGCTTGCAGGCAGGACCCTGGCGCCCAAAGGCCCGGCAGGTGCAGGAGGAGTCAATGACCCGATGGGCCTGCTCATCCAGCCGAGCCTGGACCATGCAGTCACCGTCTGGCTGATAGGTGGCGGGCACACGTCCCTTGAGAACGGTCAAAGCTCCTAGGTGCCGTAGGCGCAGGTCCGTAAAGCGGCGGTCATCCAGCAGTTGGTGGGCGCGAAAGTAGGCCTTGCCGCCCAATCGACGCAGAGCGGCGTCAGAGATGGTGTCCGGGTCGCCAAAGGTCCGCCCCTCCTCGTCGCCCGGATCATAGAAACCATGGCCTCCTGAACCAACGGCTCTTGACCCGTAGACCGTTGCATGCCAATCCACACGCACCCTCCTTATGGTCTCTGACGACCATTCCCGAGCATAACCTTTTCCACCCCGATGCGGCACGCCTTCGGCGAAGCGAGTAGACATGCCGACTTACGAAAAAATGGCCGCCTCCCTAAGATGGCGTGCTGTTTGTCTGAAGAAGGAGATCATTATCGTGCACAACACGTCCACCCCTGCCTCTGTTCACCGGTCACGACCGGCCGTCCCCCATCCCTGGCCGGCCATCGCCGCGCTGATGATCGGGGCCTTCGTGGGCATGCTGAGCGAGACCTCGCTCAATATCGCCCTGCCCAACCTGATGGAGAGCTTCCAGATCCCCGCCTCAACCGTGCAGTGGCTGGTCACGGGGTACATGCTGGTCATCGGCATCGTCCTGCCCTTCTCCAGCCTGATCTCCAAGTGGTTCACCACCAGGCAGACCGTGATCTTCGGCCTGGTCGCCTTCCTGGCGGGCTCAGTGGTCTCGGCCATGGCCCCCACCTTCCCTGTCCTTTTGACGGGACGGCTGATCCAGGGCATCGGCACTGGCCTGATCCTGCCGCTCATGTTCACCGTGGCCATGCTGATCTTCCCGCCTGCCCGTCTGGGCACGGTCATGGGCATGTGCGCTCTGGTCATCATGTTCGCCCCGGCAATCGGCCCGACCCTGACCGGGATCATCCTGGGCAAGCTGACCTGGCACTGGATCTTCTGGTTCTTCACCCCCTTCCTGGTGGTGGCTCTGATCTTCGCCGTCTGCTTCCTGAAGAACGTAGGAACCATCACCCACCAGCGTCCCGACCTGGCCTCTATTCTGGAGTCCATTGTCGGCTTCGGCGGACTGGTGGCAGGGGTCAGTCTGGCCAGTCGTTATGGATGGCTCTCCCCGGTCACCCTGATCATTCTGGTTGTTGCCCTGGCTGCACTGGTCCTCTATATTCGTCGCCAGCTGGGCCTGGAGCACCCGGTGCTCAACCTGCGCATCTTCTCCATCCCGGCCTTCCGCTACGGTGCCACCCTGGTCATGCTGGACTTCGCAGTCATCCTCTCCTCCATGTATCTGCTGCCCCAGTTCCTGCAGCGGGGACTGCTCCTGCCCGTAGCCATGACTGGCATCCTCATGCTGCCCGGCGGCGCCATCAACGCTCTGGTCTCAGCCTTCGCCGGCCGACTCTATGACGGCTTCGGAGCCCGAATGCCCGTCCGCTGCGGATTCCTTGTCGCCCTGCTTGGCACGGTCATCCTCCTGTTCACCGGCCCGCACACCCCTGTGGCCTTGGTGGTGGCTGCCCATATCATTTTGATGATCGGCTGCCCCCTGGCCATGTCGCCGGCCCAGACCTACGCGCTCAACTCACTGAGCGGCCCGCAGTCCGGCGACGGAAGCACCATCATCAACACCATGCAACAGATCGTAGGAGCCGTGGCTACGGCCATCACCACCTCCCTGCTGGCCATGGGCGAGGGGCAGGCAACCGGTGTTGATAAAGCCCAGGCCTTCACCAGGGGCACCCACTACGGACTGGTCTTCACCTTGGTGCTGATCCTGGCTGCTCTGGTCGTCTCTTTGAAGGTGCGCAACTTCTCCCACGCCGACCAACAGGAGGCCGAGCGAGACATTCAGCAAGCTCCAAGTTCGCACCGCTAGCTTGGGAGCGTCCCTGGCTAGACTGGAGGACGGCGACCGGACTTTAGGCCCGCCATTGTGGGCCGCCCGGTCATCCCTGGAACGCTATCAGGAAGGGTGTCATGTTCGTTCTCAAGAACGCCTGGTTCACCATCAGGCGGCATGCGGCGCGGAGCCTGGTCATGGTTCTGGCCTGCCTGGTAGTGACGGCTCTGGCCACGACGGCGGCCACCGTGCTCCAGGCTGACACCAAGGCACGTACCACAGACTACGAATCCCAACAGGTGGATGCCGTCATTAGCCCGCGCAAGGGAACCAAGGCCTCTCCACTGGGCTGGAACGAGTATTCCAAGTACGCCCAGCGCCTGCAGATGGATGGCATGCAGTACAAGGCCTACTTCCATGAGACCGCCGACATCAGCCCGGAGGGACTGCCCCAGTCAGGCACCTACTCCCTGGTGGGGGTCTCTGACAAGGAGGCCGAACCCACCCTGCCTCACGGCCCCTTCGCGGTGGATCAGGGCAAGGGGCTGGACTACGCCTCCCAGAATGCCTCCGGCACCCAGACCGTGCTGATCTCCAAGCAGATGGCGCAGGCTAACAAGCTCAAGGTGGGCGACACCCTGACCATCAAGGATCCTCGCCAGCAGGATCAGCAGGTCAAGCTGACCATCTCCGGCACCTACCACTATCGCAAGGCCGTGGATCAGGCCGCCAACCGGGCCATCTACACGGCCTATCCCACCTTTGCCATGCTGGGGCTGGATGCAGCCAGCAAGCCTGGAGACCCCGGCCATGAACTGCTCGTCGCCTTCGTCCTGGATTCGCCAAGCACCTACCAAAAGTTCATCAAGGAGCTGCGCAAGGACGGACTCAAGGCCTCGCAGTACGACATCGACTCCCCCAGCCTGAAGGACTACCAACGGCGGATGGCGCCTGTTCACCGGGCCGCCGACCAGGCGCGAACCACCATTATCCTGGTCTGCCTGCTGGGCGGGCTGATTCTGCTTGGCTGTCTGTTCCTCATGCTGCGCAACCGTGCCAACGAAATCGGCATGGCCATCACCATCGGGGTCCACAAGGCTCGGCTAGGCTGGCAGTTCGCCTTGGAAACCCTCTTGCTCACCCTGCCCGGCCTGGTGCTGGGCCTGGTGCTGGGCGCCGCGATCAGTCGGCCGTTGGGCCGGTCGCTCTTCCGGCTGGGGAACCTGTCCAGCATGCCTCATGCTGGTCTGATCTGGAAGCTGATCCTGATTGGCCTGGCCGTCTGCCTGGTTCTCGCTCTGGCAGCAGCTGCCAGGGTAGCGGCCTTTAGAACCGCCCAGCTATACACCAACGACCTGGAGGACGAGGCATGAGCGAAAAGACATCGGACCAGCAGCCAGACGAAGAGTCCCAGGAAAAAGCTGTAGCCAAGGCCGCCGACCAGGCAACGACTGATCAGAAGCAAGCCGCTCAAACAACGGCCGATACTGAGCAAAAAGCCGACGAGAACACCGGCGCCGAACCGCTGCCCGAATCCGAGGAAGAAGCAGCCACTCAGACGGACGGACAGCCCGAGGAGGATGGTTCTTCGGAAGAAGACGTGTCGATGGCCGCTTTCAAGGTGGTCATCGAGCAGGAAAATGCCGAGGATCCCGACGACGATCAGGAGGAGGACCCACTGCTGGAGACCGATGGCCAGCGGGTGTTGGTTCCTGGCGGCTACCCGGTGCTCTCCCTGAAGCATGTGGATTACACGCGCAAGGTCCAGGGTCGCCCTGAACAGATCCTGGATGATGTCGATCTGGAATTCCAGCGTCGCCGCATCTACTCGGTGGAGACCACTTCGCCTTCCAGACGAGCCGCTCTGATGGCCCTGATGACCGGTCTGCGCGCCCCCACCCAAGGCAGCGTGCTCTTCCGTGGCACGGACCTGCGCCAATTGCTGGCCTCCGACTATCGCGGCCACCTGATCGGAGCCATCTTTGGTACCGATGCCTTAAGGCGCGACCTGACCGCCGTACAGAATCTTGTCTACACCATGGACGCCAGCGGGCGCACCTTCCTAGGCCCCAAGGACAATCTGGCCCGTCAGCTGCTGGACGAGGTGGGCTTCCCGGAGCGCCTGCAGGACAAGCCGACCGCTGATCTGGGCCCCTTGGACTTCCGCCTGGCCTCCGTGGCCCGTGCCCTGTGCTGCGAATGCGACGTGCTCATCGCCGACGAGCCCACCGAAGGTCTTGAGCCAAGCGACTGGGACACCCTGCTGGCCACACTAAAGAGGGTCTCCCGCCGTCATGACTGCACCGTGATCATCCTGACCTCCGGGGGTTCTGACACCGTGGACGAGGGCACCTACGACGACCGATTCATCGTCGATTAAGCCGCAGCCTTCCGGGTTGGGGATGGACAGCACTGCACTGATTTGTTCGGTCATCACCCATGAGGAGTGGATACCCCGGGTCATGACCAAACAAATCGATTTAAGCAACAATGATCCACGCCGGCAACGGAGGGTCATCCTGCACCATCACCATGGATTCGGACCAGTTCGGGAGGTCGGCATCAAGGAAGCCATATGGATTACCCCAGGGCTGCTGATCGCCCAGAACGCCTGGCTGGCCTCCCACGGACGTCCCTCCTGGATCCTGTCAACGCCACCTACTTTGTGGCTGGATGAGCTGGACCAGTCCCTGACCGAACGCAGGATTCTGACCGTGACGGCCGAGACCATTCTGAACTGGCGTCGGCTGCCATCGGGCTTGGGACAGCGCCCCTGGTCGCAGCTGGCTGCCGGCCGGGTATCGGGCCTGCCGGCAGCCCGACGAACCCTTGAAGACCTGCAGAATGATCTGCGAACAGCCCCTGCGCAATCGCTGATTCGCCTCCAGACCCACTTGCCCGATATCCATGAAGAGTGGCGGGTCATCGTTGACAGGGGCCAAATCGTAACCTCCAGCGGATACTGCCTGCATGAAGGCGAGGGCTCTCGAACCATTACCACGATCTTTGACGGTGCCATCTTCGATCCAAGGCATCGAGCGATCGTCGAGAACTGCGCCCTCCGGGCAGCCAAGGGTCGATCGCCTGCTCCGATCAGCGTGGATCTGGCCTTCCTCCGTGGGTCGGATCGACCTCTCGTCCTGGAGGGAAACCCGGTCTGGTGTGCAGCTCCTTACGCTTACGGGCCTCAAGGTATGGTCTCTTTCTTGAAAGCCGTAGCGGCCTGCCGGACCGATCCAGTCGACCCCTATCAACCAGACCCATGGATGCTGCGCGAATTCAGTGGTCGCTTCCGCAGTTCCTGGGGAGCAGCCCGGCCGGATTAGACGATGGTCATGCCGTAGTACTTAGCCAGAGGCTGCAGATCCGGTACTCCATACCGGGCCACCAGTTGCCTCCAGCGAGCCAGGTTGTCGGGACCATACTTGGCCGTGCGCTTGGCGGCAGTGGGCTCGGAGACGAAAATGGGCGGCTGGTGCTTGCTGTGGAACTTGTCCGCATACATGACCACCTCCTGCTCATGGTTGACCGGCAGGTAGTCGTCCGGCGGCAGATTCAGATGCTCCTCCTCCACCTGGCGGCGGGTCAGTCCCACTCCTGTGTGGTTGCGGGCGAACTGGGCCACCGACTCGTCCACCCCGGCATCCAGCAGCAGGTGGTAGCCCTCCAGCCCGTGCTCGATGTACCGCTCGCCTTGGAAGGTCAGGGGCCGGCCCTGGAAGCCGTCGTCCTTGAGGATCCGGTAGGTGCCGATGTCATGCAGCAGGGCACCTATGCGGACCAGGTCACGGTCCAGGGGACGCTCGGGCAGAACCCCGTCAGGGTCATCGCCACGCAGCAGGCGTTCGTTGACCTGGTCAGCCATACGCACCGCGAGGGCGGCAATAATCTGGCAATGGGTGTGTATCAGTTCATAGGCGGCTTGTGATGGCGCATACTGGCGGTGCAGGACCTCGGCCATGGGAACATTGGGAATCATACCGACCATTCTAGGGATCCTTGCCACAAATGTGACCTTTGCGACGCTTATGCACACTTCAGCGGATAATCAGCCCTGCCCTTCTACTGCCGACAGTACACTGGGAGCCACGGTATTTCACGAGGAGCACTATGGACACTTCACCACTTGCGCGCTCCGCCGACCAGCCCGCTCCTCCCGACGAGGACGGCGGCCGACAGGCGCCCTGGCACAACCCCCTGCTGGATCCGCGCGATCTGCGCATGCCGCGCATCGCGGGCCCCAGCTCATTGGTCATTTTCGGCGTCACCGGCGATTTGGCCAAGAAAAAGCTTTTGCCGGCTGTTTATGACCTGGCCAACCGGGGGCTGCTTCCAGCCAGCTTCGGGCTGATCGGCTTCGGACGGCGCGACTGGAGCGACCAGCAGTTCGTCGCCTTTGCGGAGGAGAACGTCCGCGCCCACTGCCGCACCCCCTTCAACGAGTCCACCTGGCGACATCTGAGCCAGGGCATGCGCTTCGTCAAGGGCAGCTTCGACGATGCCGAGGCTTTCCGCCGCCTGTCGGCTACTGTTTCGGAGCTGGACCGGGTCCGGGGCACCCGTGGCAACCATGCCTTCTACATGTCGGTGCCACCCAAGGCCTTCCCCCAAGTGGCCCGTCAGCTGGCCGAGTCGGGGCTCTCCCACTCCACCGAGGGGGCTTGGCGCCGCGTCATCATCGAGAAGCCCTTCGGTCGTGACCTAGCATCGGCCAAGGAGCTTGACCGGGTGGTCTCCGAGGTCTTCGAGCCGGATTCGGTCTTCCGCATCGACCACTATCTGGGCAAGGAGACCGTGCAGAACATCCTGGCCCTGCGCTTTGCCAACATGATGTTCGAGCCAGTCTGGAACTCCAACTATGTCTCCCACGTGCAGATCACCATGGCTGAGGACATGGGCATCGGAGGCAGGGCCGGCTACTACGACGGAATCGGAGCAGCCCGGGACGTCATCCAGAACCACCTCCTGCAGCTGATGGCCCTGACAGCCATGGAAGAGCCGGTCTCCTTCTCGGCATCGGATCTGACGGCCGAGAAGACCAAGATCCTTTCGGCAGTCCGAATCCCCAAGGACCTGGCGGCCCACACCGCCCGGGGCCAGTACACGGCCGGCTGGCAGGGATCCCAGCACGTGGTCGGCTACCTGGACGAGGACGGAATCGACCCCTCCTCCACCACCGAAACCTATGCCGCCATCAGGCTGGATGTGGACACCCGCCGCTGGGCCGGCGTCCCCTTCTACCTGCGCACGGGCAAGCGCCTGGGCAAGCGGGTCAGCGAAATCGCCATCGTCTTCAAGCGTGCTCCCCACCTGCCCTTCGAGGCCACAGCCACCCGGGAACTGGGCGCCAACGCCGTGGTCATCCGCGTACAGCCTGATGAGGGCGTGACCATGCGTTTCGGGGCCAAGACTCCCGGCTCGGCCATGGAGGTGCGCGACGTCAACATGGACTTCTCCTACGGGCGTTCCTTCACCGAGGCCTCTCCCGAGGCCTATGAGCGGCTGATCTTGGACGTGCTTCTGGGAGACCCGCCTCTCTTCCCCACCACCGAGGAGGTCAATCTGTCTTGGAAGATCCTGGACCCCATCGAGGAGTTTTGGGCAGGACAGGGTCAGCCCCAGCCCTATCGCGCCGGCACCTGGGGACCGCGAGAGGCTGATTTGATGCTGGCCCGCGACGGATACCACTGGAGGATGCCATGATCGTCAGACTGAACAACACCACTACCTCCGCCATCGCCAGGGAGATCGACGAACTCCACGTTGAACGAGGGGAGGCCGCCCAGGGACGGGTGCTGACCCTGGTCATCGTCACCGAACAGGCCCATCTGGAGGCGGCCCTGGAAACCGTAAACGCCGCAAGCCGGGAACATCCCTGCCGGGTCATCGCCATAGTGACCAATGCCGAAGACCATCAGGCCCAACAGGAGGCGGATCAGAGGACGGCTGCGGCACAGTCCACAGAAGACTGCGTTTCCTACAAGAACACCGACCATAACGGGGATCGCACGCTGGATGCCGAAATACGTTTCGGTTCGGATGCCGGTGCCGGCGAAGTGGTGGTTCTGCGACCAGTGGCAGCCCTGCTGGACCATTCCGATGCCCTGGTCATTCCCCTCCTGGTGCCGGATGCACCTCTAGTAGTCTGGTGGCCCACCAATCCGCCCCTGGATCCCTCACAGGATCCCATCGGGACCATGGCCGCCAGCAGAATCACCGATGCCATGGAGGCCGACGATCGCCAGGCCACCTTCGCCGGGCTGCTGGCCCATTCGCGCGATCAGGACGTGGATCTGTCCTGGACCAGGATCACCATCTGGCGAGCGCTGTTGACCTCCATGGTGCAACAACCGCCCCACCTGCCCATCCGTTCGGTCATGGTAACCGGCCAAGCCCACTACCTGCCATTGGAGCTGCTGGCCTCCTGGCTGGCTCTGAAGCTAAAGGTACCGGTCACCGTCGAGCGCGATCCGAAGGCTCAGGCGGTCACCGGTGTCTACTTCGAACGCCCGGACGGGGTCATGAGCATGGAGCGCCACCACGACGACCAGGCCCGGATCAACCAGCCCGGTCAGGCCTCACAGACCATCTCCATGCCCCTGCGCTCTGCCGTGGACTGCATGAGCGAGGAACTGGGGCGACTGGATCCTGACGAGGTCTATCAGGAGGTTATCCACACCGGGTGGGGAATGGTTGACCACCAGTAGACCTCTGCAGTAACTCAATTCATATGCAAACGTCCGGGTGTAGGCTGAGGCCAGCTTCACCTGCATGCAAGGAGGATCAGATGACCGATCGTCGCGTCGTGACTTATGCCACAACCAAGTTGCTCAATCAAGCCACCGCAGCCCGGATCCTGCTGGAGCTGGGCGACCTCCTGGCCCGTCAGGATCGGGCCGACCTGGCGCTGACCGGTGGCCGGGACGCGGCGGATGTCTATACCCTGATGGGTGCCGATCCCCTGAGCCAGAGCGTGGACTGGAGCCGGGTCCATCTCTGGTGGAGCGATGAGCGGTTCGTGGGCCTGGAAGACCCGGACCGCAACGACGAACAGGCACGGCGGGCCTGGTATGGCTCGCTGATCGACCAGGGGCTGCTGCCCAAGGCCAACGTACATTCCATGCCCGTGGACACCCGTAGCCCAGCCCGGGTTGAGGCCGCGGGCCAGGAGGAGAACGAACAGGCCCTGACCCAGGCGGCAGCCGCCTATCAGCAGGAGATCATCGACCAACTGGGCCCTGAGGGCCGCATGGATCTGGCTGTCTTTGGCGTGGGCCCCGACGGCCACTATGCCTCCCTCTTCCCCGACCGGTCCGAGGTCAGATTGCAGGATGACGATCTGCTGGTGACGGGCGTCAGCAACTCCCCCAAGTTGCCGCCGCTCAGGGTCACCATGACCACGCCATTCATCCGCCGGACCCCCAAGATCTGGCTCTTCACCTCAACTACTGAGAAAGCCTCAGCCGTGGCTGCTGCCCTGGGAACTACAGACGATCCCCATGTACCCTCCTCTTATGCCAGGGGCACCTTGGAGACCCTCTGGCTCCTGGACGCTGATGCCGCCTCGAAACTACACTGAGCCTTCAGCAACAAAAGCCTTTACAGATTTCAGGACTCCGAAGATTCCTTATCCGCAGCAGGGACCGAGTCTTCGGAGTCTTTTCGAGTCATTTGCGCGATAGCCCGATCGGATTCGTCGACGATCCAATCCATGGCGTGGCGGGCCCCCTCTGCATCACCCCGACGTATCAGCGCAGCCACGTCGCCGTGCAGCCGCAAAGCCTTCTCATCAGCCTTCCTGGGCATAAGCTCATGCCGGGTCCGCCCAGACAGCACTGAGGCAATCACATCGCCCAGCGCCGCGAACATAGCGTTGCCGGATGCCTCAAGCAGGGTTCGATGGAAGGTTTCGTCAGCCCGAAGATAGTCCGGCCCGTCGGCCCGGTCAGCGTTGGCCACCATGTCAATGGCGGCCCGCGTCAGCTTCGCCCATTGATCCCGATCAGCGTGGCTGGCCGCCAGCTGGGCAGCCATGGGCTCCACGCATGCCCTGAGCTCGGACAGCTCATGCAGGGTTCGTCCCCGGCCAGATCCGCGCAGCCTCCACTCAATCACCCGCGGATCAAAGATGTTCCAGAGTTGACGGGGGTTGACCGTGGCACCGACCTTGCGTTTGACGGTGACCAGACCCATGGCCTCAAGAACCCTGGTGACCTCCCGGGTGACCGTGCGCGAGGGCCTCTGGCTATCCAGATCCGGGGCGGGCAGCCGGTCGCCCGGAGCGATGGTGCCATCGACAATGGCTGCCCCCCACTGGTCCAAGAGCCGGTCATGCAGGGTGCCTTCTGTAGCCGTTTTGTCATCAGGCTTGCTCGCGCTTTCCACGAATTCCACTCTAGCAACCGGGCTCGTTTCCAAAGGGATCAAACGATTCTGCAAACATGTTGAGGCTCGATCCTGCTTTTAGCATGCCATCTTCCAAACCGTCCCAGGTTCGTGTAAGATATTGTCTGTTAAGGCATACTTAATATCACACTGTCGATATTAAGTAATGCAAAAATAAGAGCCGGAAAGCTGATCAGGCCGAACGGTTCGCATCCTCAGAGAAGAGGCAGCAATGCTTTTAGCGTCGCAGCCGACAGCCGACGGGTACCTGACCCTGGCGGCGAGTCAGGCCGTTTCCCTGAACACCACCCAATTGGGCATCAGTCTGGTGCTCAGCCTGGCAGTGCTCATTTTCCTGGTCACCGTCGTTAAGCTTCATCCCTTTGTCTCCCTGCTGGGTGCCGCCCTGGTGGTCGGCATCGGTTCCGGCTATGGTCCCGTGGCCACCCTGACCAGCTTCACCGGCGAGTTCGGCTCCACCATGGGCTCCGTGGGCATTCTGATCGGCCTGGGAGCCATGATCGGCAAGGTCCTCATGGACACCGGGGCCACCGACCAGGTGGTCAACACTCTGGTAGCCAAGTCCAAGCCCGCCACCATCCCCTGGATCATGGCCCTGATTGGCGCCCTGATCGGCCTGCCCATGTTCTTCGAGGTTGGCCTGGTCATTCTGGTTCCGGTCATCATTCTGGTGGCCCGCCGTACCAAGCTTCCGCTGATGCGGGTGGCCATCCCCACCCTGGCGGGCCTATCCATCATGCACGCCTGCGTGCCTCCTCACCCCGGTCCCTTGGCCGCTTTGAGCCAGTTCGAGCAGACCGGCAATGTGGGCCTGACCATGATGTTCGGCATCCCCTTCGCCCTGATCACCCTGGTCGTCGTGGGCCCGGGCTTCTCCCGGTTGGCCTCCCGCTGGGTGCCCGTCGAGGCACCAGCCGACTTCGTGGCCAAGAGCGAGCAGGCCGGCAAGGAGGAGACCCGACTGCCCTCCTTCGCCATCTCGGTCTGCTGCATTCTGCTGCCGGCAGTCCTCATGCTGCTGACCTCCATCTTCGAGATCGCTGTTCCCGGCTTCAAGGATCGTACGGACGGCCTGGCACAGACCATCAATTTCATCGGCAACCCGGTAATGGCCCTGGCCATAGCCCTGATTGTATCCATGCTGGTCCTCAAGGCGGCCTCGGGCATCTCCTGGAAGACCGTCAATGACTCCCTGGGAGCCTCGCTGCCCGCTGTGGCAGGCATCCTGCTGATCGTGGGCGCAGGCGGCGGCTTCAAGGGCGTACTGGTCTCCACCGGCATCGGCAAGATCATCGGCACCTTTGTGGAACACTCCAACATCTCCATTTTCCTGCTGGGCTGGGTCATCGCCGTCTTCGTGCGCATCGCCACAGGCTCGGCCACGGTCTCCATCCTGACCACGGCCGGCATCCTCAGCAACGCCATGACCATGATGCATGCGGGCTCCACAGCCACTACGCTCCTGGTCATCGCCATCGGCGCCGGCTCCATCTTCCTCTCCCACCTCAACGACGCGGGCTTCTGGCTGATCAAGGAGTACTTCGGCCTGAGCGTTGGCGAGACCCTGAAGACCTGGTCGGTTTTGGAATGCCTGCTGTCGGTAGTGGTTCTGGTTCTGGTCATGATCGCCAGCATCTTTGTGCCCATCACCGCCTGAGCGTCATTGTCAAATCACTTTTCAGAAAGGTTGCACATGGTCGACACAACGTTGAAGAACTCCGACGCCTTGAGCGCAGAGGATCACCCGGAGCCCAAGGTCCCCTCGGCAGTGGACAACACGGTTCCCCCAAACTACTTCCAAGGCCGCACGCCGGTTCTGGTCATCATGGGGGTTGCCGGCTGCGGCAAGACCACCATGAACGAGCACCTCGGCAGCAAACTGGGTTGGGACATGGCCGAGGCCGACGACTTCCACCCCCAAGCCAACATCGACAAGATGGCCCGCGGCATTCCCCTGAACGACGAGGACCGATGGCCCTGGCTGGACAGCATCCATGATTGGATCGAGGACCACATGCGCCGTGGAGTGCCCGGAACCGTCACCTGCTCGGCCCTGAAGCGGATCTACCGTGACCGCTTGCGGATGCCTGGAGTGGTCTTCATTCACCTGAGCGGGGACTACGACTCCATCATGGAACGGCTCTCCAAGCGGAAGGGCCACTTCATGAAGCCACAGATGCTCCGATCCCAGTTCGACGACCTGGAACCCCTGGGACCGGACGAAGTTCATCTGACCATCGACGTAGGTCTGCGCATGTCTCCCGAGATCGAGGCCGAGGAGGTCATCGACACCCTGGGCCTGCAGTGCGACGTCAAGCAGGCAGCCCGCCAGTAGCACCGACAATTCGGCCCGACCGCGGCCGACCACCAACCATCGCGGTCAACTTCACACTGTTGCAGTCAATGGAGAGGAACTGACACTATGAAGATTGGCATGATCGGCCTGGGACGCATGGGCAAGAACATGGCAGACCGTCTGCGCACCGGCGGCCACCAGGTTGTTGGGTACGACATCGCGCCGGACTCGGGCAGGGATGTGGACAGCCTGCAAGCCCTGGTTCAGGCCCTCGAGGCTCCACGGGTGATCTGGGTCATGGTTCCGGCCGGCAAGCCCATCGAGTCCACGCTCGATCAGCTGGGCAATCTGATGGAGCGCGGCGATCTGGTCGTGGATGGTGGCAACACCCGCTTCACCCAGGACCAGGAACACGCCCAAGCTCTGGCCGCCAAGGGCATAGGCCTGGTGGATGTAGGCACCTCCAATGGCATCTGGGGCAAGGAGAAGGGCTACGCCCTGATGGTCGGCGGATCGGACCAGGACGTGGCCCGGATCCAGCCCATCCTGGACACCCTGAAGCCCGAGGGCGACTACGGCCTGGTCCACGCGGGAGGCACCGGTGCAGGCCACTATGCCAAGATGGTTCACAACGGGATTGAGTACGGAATGATGCAGGCCCTGGCCGAGGGGTATGCGGTCCTGGAAGCCTCGGACCTGATCAAGGAGCCGGGCGAAGTGGTGGAGTCCTGGCGCAAGGGTTCGGTCATCCAGTCCTGGCTGCTGGACCTGCTGGCCCAGGCCCTGAAGGAGGACCCGCACCTGAGCGGAATCGCTGGCAAGGCCGATGAGACCGGCGAGACCAAGTGGATGATCGCGGATGCCCTGGAGCTGGGGGTGCCCACACCGGCCATCACCTCAGCCCTCTATGCCCGCCAATCCTCCAAGATCGAGGACCCCATGACCATGAAGGTGGTCTCCGCCCTGCGCAGCGCCTTCGGTGGCCACCCCATCGTCAGGAAGTAACCGGGTTCCGGGCCGGGTACCAGTAGGATCCTACCTGCGGACGGACCTGGACCATGGCGCCGTCATCGGCGAAATCCAAGGGAGCGAAGACGATTTCGCGATGACAGCCGTCGCCTCGGCCGTCCTTGGCGAACCTGTGGTAGGCCACGATCCAGTCGTCCTGGCCTGGCACACGGGTGATGCAGTGGTGTCCCGTGGCCAGGATTCCCTTGGCGTGATCGGCCTTGATCAGAACCTGGGGCGCGGTCCAAGGCCCGTCCAGCGATGGCGCCTTGGACCAGCGGATCTGGTAGCTCGGATCCCTGGTGTCGTTCTCCGACCAGGAGGCATAGTAGGTGTCTCCCCGTCGGCAAACAGTGACGGCCTCGCGGAAGTTGTCGGGCACAGCGGAGCGCACCGAACCCTCTTCCAGACGCAGGCCGTCCGGACTCAGCCGCCCCATGTAGGCACGGCTATTGCCCCAGAGCAGATAGGGCACATCGTCGTCATCCACGAAGACCGAGGGATCGATGGGCAGGCAGTCATAGTCCCCCCGAGCGATGAATGGCTCCTGGGCCGCCCGGAAGGGTCCAGTTGGCCCAGGAGCGACAGCCTGGCCAATCTGCCCGTCGGCCACAAAATACAGGATGCAGCGTCCCTGGCGCACCAGCAGGCAGGGAGCCCAGGCACCCTGTCCCCCATGCCACCAGGGAACCTGGTCCAGGTCCAGGATTTTTCTGCGGGTCCAGTGGCATAGATCCCCGGATTCATAGACGTAGAAGGCGTGCGAGGACCAATCAGGCAGACCGTCCTCGGTGCAGTACAGGTACCAGCGGTCCCCGATCATGACCAGATCCGGGTCCGCACAGTAGCGATGCAAGGGATTGCTCGCCAATCCCATCCCCTTCGACCCTTGTTGTGCGCTTGCGAATTCCTCCATGGACTGTGACTCCGATTCCTTATGAGTGCGGCGGCCGGAACCTCCGACCGCCGCCATTGACTACGACCTTCCGACTGGTCGCTTACCCCTTGACTGCCCCGGCAACCAGCCCGGAGACGATCCACTTCTGGCAGAAGATGAAGAAGACGAAGACCGGGATCAGGGCCAGGACCGTAATGGTCATGAAGCTGGGCCAATCAGTGGTGAACTGGCCGACCGCGTTGTAGACCTGCAGAACGATGGTGCGCAGGTTGGAGCTGCTGATGAAGACGTTGGCTGTCATGAAGTCGTTCCAGGTCGACATGGTCTGGAAGACCACCACCGTGGTCAGGATGGGCCTGATCAGAGGCAGCACGATGCTCCAGAAGATCCTTAGGGGGCCGGCCCCGTCGATCCTGGCGGCCTCGATGACCTCAAAGGGCAGGGACTGCATGTAGCCCACAATCAGGAAGTAGCAGAAGACCGCGCCACCCAGGTACATGATGATCAGGCCAAGGAGCGTGTTGACCAGCCCCACGCTAGACTCCATCCGATAGAGGGGAATCAGGGTGGACTGGGTGGGGATGACGAAGGCGATCATGAGGATCACCCCGATGACCGAGGTGAAGATCGACTTGCGCAGGATCATCCCGTAGGCAGCCAAGGCTCCGATCAGCACCTGGAAGAGGACACCGAAGAAGGTGACGATCAGGGTGTTGACCAGACTGCGGACGATGGGCACCGTAGCGAAGGCCCGCGTGTAGTTGCGCAGCGTCCACTGCTTGGGCAGGCCCAGGGGATTGGTGGCCATGTCGGGGATGGTCTTGAAGGTGTTGATCAGGATGTACCAGAGGGGCACAGCGCAGATCAGGGCGATGATCAGCACCACCACGCTTCTGACTGTCGAACGCCGCCGTTCCCGCTGGCTCAGGGTCAGGGTCGAGCTCTTGTTGCTGCTCATTGGAACCTCCTGGAAATCAGGCTGGCGGCACCCATCTGGGCGAAGACCACCAGAGCCGTGGCCAGAGTGAACAGGACCGCCAGGGCCGAGCCCAGCCCATACTGGGACTGGCCGATGCCCTGCTGAATGATGGACTGAGTCACCGTATAGGTGGAGTACCCGGGGCCGCCCTTGGTCATGGTGTAGGGCAGGTCGTAGACCTTGAGGCCTCCTGACATGAGCAGGAAACTGGAGGTGACGATGCCCGGAATCAGCTGGGGCAGGGTGATATGGACGAACTGCTGGCGGCTGGTGGCCCCATCCACCGTGGCCTGCTCATAGAGGTCTCCGGGAATGGACTGCAGGAAGGCCAGGTAGAGGGTGGCGTGCCAGCCGATCTGCGCCCAAACTGCGATGAAGATGACGCAGCAGCGGGCCAGGGTCGAATTGGACAGCCAGGGCACCGGACCCAGACCGAAGACACCCAGGATGGTATTGAAGACGCCTGACTTCATGGGCGAGAAGATGTACTTCCAGACCATGCCCATGATGGCCAGCGATGGCACGCTGAAGAAGAAGAACAGGGAACGAGCGAAGTTGCGGCCCCAGAACTTCCTGTTCAGGGTGACAGCCAGGGGGATGGCGAAGATGGTCACCAGGACCGTCTGAGCCACGGCGTACAGGATGGTGAACACCAGGCCCTGCATGGTCGAGGAATCGGTGAACACACTGTGGTAGTTCTTCCAGCCCACATAGTGCATGTTCAGGCTGTAGCCGTTGAAGTCGGTCACCGAGTAGATGATGGTCTGCACCAGCGGCACGGCGAAGAGGATGACGAAGACGGCCAGGATAGGCAGGAGGAACCAGAAAGAGGTCAGATCCTGCCGCAGGCCGAGCATGCGCCGCCGATGGGCGTTGGCACGCTCCGAGGCAGATTGGGAAGCCATGATCCAGCCCCTTCCTACTTGACCGAGGCCATCTTGTCGTCGATGGCCTTGGCCCACTGATCCAGATTGATGGATCCTTGGACCAGCTGCTGGGTCTCGGACTGGCGGACGGTGGTCAGCACATCCGGCTTGGCGTAGAAGTTCATAAGCAGGAAGTAGTGGCCCGGCTGCACGTTGGCCCGGTAGACCTGCTCATACTCGGGCTTGACCTTGGCCTTGAACCCCTGGACGGTGATGGCATCCCCGTTGTCGGCCGAACGCTGCAGGGCCCAGCGGCTGTCCATGAAGGTCAGGAACTTCTGGGCTGCCTTGAGCTTGGCGCCCTTGAGGTGGGAGTAGATGGCGTAGGCAGGCGATGGCGATCCCTGGGCATAGTTGACCATGCCCTTCTCCATGAGCGGCATGGGGGCCATGCCATACTTGAGCCCGGACTGGCCGATGGATGGCAGGTCCCAGGGGCCGGTGCAGATCATCGCCACCTGGCCGTTGATGAACTGGGTCTTCATGTCGTCACCGCTGATGCCGACCGTGTCCCGGGTGACCAGGCCCTGGTCGTAGAGCTTCATCCAGGCCGCAGCCGCCTCACGCTGGTCGCTGCCCGGCTTTTGCGGGCGGCGGTCGATCAGGCTGGTCACATCAACCTTGTCCCTGTCGAACTGCGAACCCATGAAGGCATCGGGGATCCTGCTCGGGCCATCGGCGATGGTCTCCAGGAAGGGCGTGACCCCAGCGGCCTTGAGCTTCTTGCACAGCTGCAGGAAGCCATCCCAGGTCTGTGGCACCTCCTTGGCACCCGCCTTGGCCAGCAGATCCTTGTTGTAGACGATTCCTGAAGCCCAGGAGGACACGGACATGCCGTAGACCTTGCCCTGGTGGCTGACGAAGTCCTTGTTGGCCTTGGAGATGTTGCGCATGAAGGGCTCGTCGGTCAGGTCTCGCACGTAGCCGTTCTTGATCAGGTCAGCCTTGTTCTCGGAGGTGATGACGAACACATCCGGGGCCTGGTTGCCGACCAGCCGGGTCTGCAGGGTCTGGATGTATTCAGGGGTCGGCGGCGAATAGCTGAAGTCCACCTTGATCCCGGGGTTCTCCTGCTCGAATTGGTCGATGTATGGCCTCATCACCTGTTCGTTGTTCCATGACAGGAAGGTCAGCGTGGTCTTGGATCCGTCAGCGCCACCAGCCCCGCAGGCACCCATGGCCGACACCACCATGCCGACCCCAAGCGCCGCAGCTATGCCCTTCCATGCTCGCTTCAGCTTCATGACTCCTCCTTGCAATCAATCCTCTGAACATCCGTCCGGGCTGTTCAACGTCGAGGCCCGCGAATTGACACGATTCAACTGCTGTCACAATATGGTATAGCACGTTGGTTGAATCGTGTCAATTACATTCTGATAAGGCCACCCGCGTGCCTAAGATAATGGCTGAACCCCGGGAAAGGTGCGAGATGGTGACGATGAGCGATGTGGCCAAGGAGGCGCAAGTCTCTCGAGCCACTGCCTCCTATGCCCTTCGAGGCGATACACGCATAGCGGATGACACCAGGCGCAGGGTTCTGCTCGCCGCCCGCAAGCTCCGCTACTCGGCCAACCTGTCAGCCAGAAGCCTGCGCTCGGGCAAGAGCGGCATCATCGGCGTCGCCATCTTCGAGCTTGACAAGCCCTACCCTGCACAGATGAGTGCAGCCATCTCCCGGCAGATCAACGCCCACGGCATGCAGGCCATCATCCAGCAGACCTCCAACTCCAAACAGGACGAGGTCTCCATACTCCGGCATGTGACCAGTCAGCTCTGCGACGGCACCATCTTCAGCCCAGGCAGCATCACCAATGAAGAGATGCAGGAGCTGGCCGATGGCAAGCCTCTGGTTCTGCTGGACGATCCCTCAGCAGAACCGGTCTTCGATTCGGTCATGACTGCCGGATTCGAGGGAGCCGCTATGGCCGTGCGGCACCTGCTGGTCTGCGGGTGCCGACATATAGGCGTGATTGGTGCCGACATGACGGCTACCACCGATCCGGTCCAACAGCACTCGGTTCGCGGTCGCAGAGTGGCCGGCTGCCTGAAGGCTCTGAAGGACGCCGGAATCAAGGCCCGCCCCAAAGACTTCCTGCCCCTGGACCGCTGGGACGGGGAAATGGCGCGTGACCTGGGCCATCATCTGGCGCACACGTCCGGCCAGCCCTTTGACGGCATCTTCTGTATGACCGACTCTCTGGCCTTAGGTCTGATCCGAGGATTGCACGAATGCGGCGTGGAGGTCCCCCGGGACCTGGCCGTCGTGGGATTCGACGGCATCCAGGAGGGAGAGTCCTATATACCCTCGCTGACCACCATCAGCACCGACAAGGACGACCTGGCACGCAAGGCGGTGGATGCCCTGCTGGCCCGCCTGCAGGGCGGCGACGATAATCGTCCCCCCACCCAGACGACTGCTGCCTGCCAGCTGGTGGTCCGGGAATCCACAGCCAAGATCCGCTGACAGGATGACAAAAAGGGGTCCGCGCTGCCGTCTCAGCGGCTGTGCGGACCCCTTGCGATTCTTGCGAGAAGCTCAGTCCTGCTTGATCTCGGACTTGTCCTCGGCCCAGAGGGTGTGGAAGGCACCTGGCTGATCCACACGCCCATAGGTGTGGGCGCCGAAGAGGTCACGCTGGCCCTGAATCAGGGCGGCAGGGAGCCTATCGGAACGCAGCCCGTCGTAATAGGACAGGGAGCTGGCGAAGACAGGGATGGGGATGCCGGCCTGGGTGGCACGGGCCACGACACGCCGCCAGGAATCCTGGGCCTGCTCGACCGCCTGCTTGAAGAAGGGGTCGAAGAGCAGGGAGCCCGGCTCACGGCCAGAGGCGTATGCATCGGAGATCCGGTTCAGGAACTTGGCCCGAATGATGCAGCCGCCACGCCAGATGCGGGCGATGGCACCCATGTCCAGCTTCCAGCCGTAGACCTGGGCGCCCTCCTGCATCTCGTTGAACCCCTGGGCGTAGGCCACGATCTTGGAGGCGTAGAGGGCCTGACGGATGTCCTCAATGAAGGACTTGCGAGCCTCGGGATCGGCGGCCAGGTCGGCCATGACGGCCTTGGGCTGCGGCCCCTTCAGGCCCTCCTGGGCCGCTTGGCTGCGCAGCTCGGGCGAAGAGGACAGTCCCCGGGCGAAGACGGCCTCGCCAATGCCGGTCACGGGCACGGCAAGATCCAACGCGGTCTGCACGGTCCAGGTGCCGGTGCCCTTCATGCCAGCCTGGTCGGTGACGATGTCGATGAAGGGCTTGCCGGTAGTGGCATCGGTGTGATGGAGCACTTCAGCAGTGATCTGCACCAGGTAGGAGTTCAGATCCCCCTGGTTCCACTCTTCGAAGACCTGTGCGATGGCCTCGGGATCCATGCCCAGGCCTCGGCGCATCAGGTCATAGGACTCGGCGATCACCTGCATGTCGGCGTACTCGATGCCGTTGTGAACCATCTTGACGAAGTGGCCCGCACCGTCGGTGCCGATGTGGGTGACGCAGGGTTCCCCATCGACCTTGGCGGCGATGGATTCCAGGATGGGCCCCAGGGTCTTCCAGGACTCATCGGTCCCGCCGGGCATCATGGAAGGCCCCAGGAGGGCGCCCTGCTCGCCTCCCGAGACGCCGCAGCCCACGAAGTGCAGCCCGCGGGCCCTGATGGCCTTCTCCCGGCGGATGGTGTCCTTGAAGTAGGCATTGCCGGCATCGACGATGATGTCACCGGGCTCCATCAGGTCGGCCAGGTCGTTGATCATCTGGTCGGTGGGATCCCCGGCCTTGACCATGATGATGGCCGTGCGGGGCTTGGTCAGCGAGGCCACGAACTCCTGCAGGGTCTTGGCCGGAACGAACCGGCCCTCCTGGCCATGATCGTTGATCAGGGTCTCGGTGCGCGAATAGTGGCGGTTGTAGACCGCTACGGTATTGCCGTGCCGTGCCAGGTTCCTGGACAGGCTGGCACCCATGGCGGCCAGACCCACGACTCCGATATTGGCTTGAGCTTGTGTCATCACATCACCTTTCGACGGTAGCCCGGAAAGGCCGGGCACCAGGTTCCATGCCGTCAATTCTATGGCCCGGACTCGATTTGGGCCAAGCTCTCCGGGGTGAGATTCCACTCATTCAGCCCTTGTGGTGCTTGCCGCCCTTGATCTTGCGGGAGGGCAGGACCACGCGCGTCAGCTTGGGAACCGCCCTGGTGGAGACGAACAGGGGCTGCACCTCCACGATGGGGTTGTAGGGAGCCAGGCCGAACCACTTGATCGGCGAGCCCGCCACCTTGCGGATGGCGTACTTGACCTTCAGCGAGAAGGCACCGCGGGAGTCGATCTTGGACTCGGGCATCAGGGCCTTATGAACCAGCACATAGGTGACCGTGCCGATCTGCGGATCCTCGTCCACCTTGGGATAGATGGAGGGCTGCTTGGGTAGCTCGCCGCTGTCAATCAGCTCGTGCATGATCTGGTGCAGGTAGGTGGCCACATTCTGGTCCACCTTGAAGCCCAGCCTCATACGCACACGGAAGAGGTAGTTGGTGCCGAAGTTCTCCACCGAATACTTGCGGGTGTAGGGGGCGTCCGTGGTCTGGACCGAGACGGCCCACCAGGCGCGAGCCCGCTTGGGCCGGTTGGCGAAGATGGAGAAGAAGATGTCGGTGTCCAGCCGCCGCATCTCCGCATCCGAGGTCAGATAGACCAGGTTGTCTGCGTAGTAGGGAACGCGGAAGTCATTGTGGAGCATCTCCAGGGCGGGCAGACACTCCTTGGCCGTCATATGCCGCCGTTGCGAGCGCTCCACCTTGGTACCCACATCCCAGGTGTACATGATGTAGAGGATGGCCGCGGTCAGCAGCATGGTGAACCAGCCGCCGTGCATGAACTTGGCCATGGAGGCCATGAAGAAGAGGATCTGGATGGCCAGGAAGACCAAGGCGAAGAGCAGAGAGAACACGCGCTTACCGTCGTGCCAGATGTAGTCGGCCAGCAGGACGGTGGTGGTGATCATGGTCACCGTCAGGGCCAGTCCATAGGCGGCTGAGATGTGCTCGGAATCCTTGAAGATGGCCAGCACCGTCAGCGTGGCCGCGCACAGCACCCAGTTGATGGTGGGGATGTAGAGCTGGCCGCGGGTACGCGCCGGGTAGCGCACCTGAAGATGGGGCATCCAGTTGAGGCCGGTGGCCTCCGAGACCATGGTGAAGGCGCCCGTGATCAGGGCCTGCGAAGCGATGACACCGGCCGTCACCGATAGAAGAACCGCCACGTAGCGCACGGTGGTGGGCATCATCTGGAAGAAGGGGTTGAGTCCGTCCACGCCCTGCAGGGCCTGATTGTCGGTGTTGCGCAGAATCCAAGCCCCCTGGCCGAAGTAATTGAAGACCAAGGCGATGTTGATGAAGGGCCAGGTGGCGTAGATGTTGCCGCGGCCTACATGGCCCATGTCGGAGTAAAGGGCCTCGGCTCCCGTAGTCGACAGGAAAACCGTGCCCATGATGGTCAGGCCCACCGGGTTCTGCGGGCTGAAGAGGAAGCGAATCCCGTAGACCGGGTTCAGGGCCTCGAAGATGGACCAGTCGTTGCCGATGCAGTAGATGCCGATCAGGGCCAGGAAGGCGAACCAGACCATGACCACGCTGCCGAAGACCTTGCCGATCCGCTCGGTTCCGCGTGACTGGACGGCAAACAGGATCAGGATGATCACGAAGGTGATGACCATGGTCAGGTTCCCGTTTTCACGGAAGATCGGAGTCAGGATGGGGATGGTCTTAAGGCCTTCGACTGCCGAGGAGATGGAGACCGCAGGGGTCAGCACCGAATCAGCCAGGAAGGCCGCACCGCCGACCATGGCCGGAATGGCCAGCCATTTGCCGTAGTGCCGAACCAGGGTGTACAGGGCGAAGATGCCGCCCTCGCCCTTGTTATCGATGCGCATGGCCACCAGGACGTATTTGACCGTGGTGATCAGCGTGATGGACCAGAAGACCAGGGAGAGCATGCCCAGCACGGCCGGCCTGTCCACACGGGCCATGCCGCCCTGCCCGGCCACGAAGGCCTGCATAGTGTACAGGGGCGAGGTGCCGATGTCGCCGTAGACCACGCCCAGGGCCACGATGCACATGCCCAGGCTGATTCTGTCTGGCGAGGACTGCACCCGCCGCCACCAGCGGCCCAGAGGACCCTTCGGCGGGGTGCGGCGACGCTGGGCCGCCCGTTGGGCCTCGCGCCGAACCCGCTTGAGCTCGTTCTCCTCTTCCCGGGTGCGGGACTTGGCCGAGATCTTGGGAGCCTTGGTGAAGCTCTCCTGAGGAAGTATCGATTCTTTCGTCGGCCGACCTTTACGACGGGCCGTCGTCGGCTTCGCCGCTTTTTCACCGGATAACCGGGGTGGTTCGTCAGCGCCCCTGCCATCATCCTGAGCCGCCAACTCATGCCGCTCATCCGCCATAGAGCCCTCCATCGGCCAATGCCTTCACTCATCTACTTCCGGGTGCCGTATGTTGCTGTTCGCGCACACGTGCGACGACAACCGTAGCACTCTCCCCCCACACTTGGTGGGGGCGATTCAGACCGCGACACACCATTAGCTTAATCCCGGTCTGGCACCGTCCGTCGGACATCCTTCACAGGCCATAAACCCGGCGCGTGGTGGTTGCCGTTGCTCGGGCCACCTGGGCCAGGGGGCAGTCCAGCGCATCGGCCATGGCACGCAGGGTGTAGGGAATCATGTAAGGGGAGTTGGTGCGTCCCCGGTAGGGCATGGGACTCAGGTAGGGCGCATCGGTCTCCACCATGATGTGGTCCATGCCGACCACAGACAGGGCCTGGCGGATTCCCTCGTTGCCCTTGTAGGAGACCGTCCCCGAAAAACTCAGATACCAGCCGTGCTCAGCGGCCACCTGGGCCATCTGCGCATCACCTGAATAGGAGTGGAAGATCGTGCGCTCGGGAGCACCGTCCTCCAGCAGGGTCTCGATAACCTGCCGATGGGCGTCGCGATCGTGAATCTGCATGGGCAGATCCAGCTCCTTGGCCAGGGCAATGTGGTCGCGGAAGGCCTGCCGCTGGTTCTCTTCGGCCCCCTGACCGGTTCGGAAGAGGTCCATACCCGTCTCCCCGATGGCCACCACCTGGTCGGGATATGCGCGGGCCAGGCGGGCTACCTCTTCAAGCGCCTGCTCGAAAGAAACATCATGCCAAGGCTGATATTTCAATGGCAGTCCATCCGGGCCCGGCACCCCTCGATGGCCGTGCAGGACGGCCTCATTGGGATGGATGGCCAGTCCTGCGTGGACCACCCCGGGATGGGCCAGGGCCAGGTCCACAGCCGTCTGCAGGTTGGGCAGCTCGCAGCCCACGTCGATGGCCCCGACCACCCCCACAGCCCTGGCCCTTTCCAGCTGCTGGTCGACTGTGCGGACGGGAACGGGATCCTGCCCGCGCTCCCTGGCCTGCCGGTCCATCTCCTGGGCGAAGGGGACCACGGAGGCCATGTGGGTGTGATCGTCGATGACTCCGATGCCTTCGGGCAGCGGCTCGGGGTCGGGAGCCCAGCTGCGGTCACGATGATGCTTGCTCATAGTCCACAGTCTAGGGTCTCGTGCGGCCCAAACTGCGACCCGCCCAGACAACCGACTCCGCCAAAAGGAAGGTCGGCAGCTAGAATCACCTCTGACGGCCCTGGGACGGCCGGAACGGAAGAGCGAAGAAGCACCCGCCGCCTGTCCGCCAGTCCCCCGCCGCCGCGGTACCGTTGCCGTAAGCAGGAAAGGTGGAACATGTCTACGGATTGGCAACCCTCGTTCGAGGCGACCAGCGCTTACCTCTTCGTCCACTTCACCGGACACGAACAGGCCGAGACGGACGAGCAGCTCTACTTCGCCCTCAGCCGGGACGGTCTGCACTGGCATGACCTGCGGGCCCAGGGAGACCCGGTGCTGACCTGGAGCGAGGGCGAGGGTGGTGTGCGCGATCCCTATATCGTCCGTGGACCCGACGGCCTCTTCCACATCATCGCCACCGACCTGTCCGTCTACCACAGGGGCGGCTGGCAGGAGGGCCGGTCCACGGTGGATGGATCCACCGGCCTGGTCATCTGGGATTCGCCGGACCTGGCCCACTGGGGCAGACCCCGCCTGGTGGATGTGGCCTCGGCCATACCCAAGGCTGGCATGGCCTGGGCACCGGAGGCCTGCTGGGATGCCGACAGGGAGCAGTGGATAGTCTTCTGGGCCACGGCGGCCGCCGACAGGGCCGAGGATCCGGCCGCATCCGACCTGGCCAACGAGCTGGGCGACGGCATCAACATGTACTACGCCACCAGCACCGATCTGGTTTCCTTCTCCCGCCCGATCAAATGGATCGACCGCAGCAACGGGATCATCGACACGACCATGCTCAAGGCACCCGACGGCTGGTGGTACCGGGCCTCCAAGGATGACCAGATCACCCTGGAACGCACCCGCAACCCCTATGCGGTCACCCATGAGCTTGTGCGTACCGACGACGACCAGGCCTGGTCATACCTGTCGAACCTGACCGACATCTTTGGCCAGGGACGCTACTCCTCACGGTATCTGGAGGGCCCCGAGCTCTTCCTCTACAACGATGCCGACACCGCCGGACCCGACGGCCGAGCCATGCCCTTCGGCCTGATCTGCGACCAGTTCGCCGAAGGCCGGGGCTATCTGCCCTTCCGTTGTGCCGATCTGTCCTCCAGAGAGCGGCAGGACTGGGATCTGGTTACAGATATGAACTTCGGCCGGCTGACCAAGCGCCACGGTTCCATCATGCCCATCACCGAGAGCGAGTACCGAATTCTGAAGCGCACCCTGACCCGCTGAGCGGCGGCAGCATGCAGACAACCAGGACGAAGCTTCACACGAATACGATCCCATAATCGTGCGTCGGTGCTCCAATAAATGTGTTCACTGGTACCGCAACAGAGGACACGACCAGTAAAACTTAGATCTGGGATATGAGTGAATCAGATCATGGTATCTTCACTTCTAGTTTTTCTTGAAAACTGTTCCTGAAGCTACAGACCCACTCGAGTCTGTAGCGTTAAGTTCCAGTCATCTTCGATCAGCCCGGCACCTACTTAATCCATTGATCCCGAGTGTGTCTAGGCCCAGAATCCGTAGGTCATATGTGACGTGGATGTCCCTGGACCAGAAGATCCAGCTTGGGTCCTGACAGGCGCTTCAGATCGACACCGTCCGTCCTTACAGCAACCTGGAACCTGGTGCCCCGCACTTCCAGCTCGTAGGTCATCGAGCGCCAGGATGAAGGCAGGTGGGGGTCAATGCTCAGACCGGTCCCGCCCGTGTCCCGCAGGCCGCCGAAGCCGCAGACCAGGCTGGACCAGACACCTCCGCAGGCAGCCAAGTGGATGCCGTCCGTCGTGTTGGCATGCAGATCGTCCACGTCCGTAAACAAGGACCGACGGAAGTACTGCATGGCCAGCTGGTCATGCCCTACCTCTGCGGCGAGAATGGACTGGGAGGCTGCTGACAGGGTCGAATCCCCGGTGGTTAGCGGATCATAGTAGTCGAAATCGGCCCGCTTCTGCTCCGGAGTGAACCAGGAGCTGAGCAGGTAGAGAGCCATAACCACGTCGGTCTGCTTGAGCACCTTGTGCCGGTAAATGACCAGCGGATGGTAGTGCAGCAGCAGGGGCCTGGCCGTGAACCGATCAAAATGCCAGCGAGGGCGTTGCATGAACTGGGCATCCTGGGCATGGACGCCCTCCTGATCGTCGAAGGGGACGAACATGGCTTGAGCCGCGCTGGACCATTTGTCGGCCTCCTCGTCGTCGAAGTGCAGCCTTTCGCGTATGCCGCCGATCAGATCCGGATGCTTCTCGCGCAGGTGCTGGTAGCCCTTGTAAGCGGCCAGAAGGTTGAATCGGGCCATCTGGTTGGTGTAAAGGTTGTCATCAACCAAGACCGTGTATTCGTCTGGGCCGGTCACGCAGTGGATGTGGAAGCGGCCGTCCTCCTTGTAACGTCCCAGGCTCATCCAGAGACGGGCCGTCTCCACCAGGATGTCGATGCCCTCAGCCTGTAGGAAGTCTTCATCGCCGGTGACCTGCACATACTGGGCCACCGCGTAGGCGATATCGGCATCGATGTGGTACTGGGCCGTGCCCGTGGGGAAGTAGGCGGAGGCCTCTTCGCCGTCGATGGTCCTCCAAGGGAAAAGGGCGCCGTTTAGGTTGAGTGCGCAGGCCCTACGCCTGGCGGCAGGCAGCATCAGGTAGCGGTAGTGGAGGACGGCTCTTGCCCGAGCAGGCGCTGAATAAATCAGGAAGGGGAGAATGTAGATCTCGGTATCCCAGAAGTAGTGGCCGCTGTAGCCGGACCCACTCAGACCCTTGGCACCCACACCGTTCTCGATCTGGGCCGTGGACTGGGCCAGCTGGAAGAGCTCCCAACGCACCATCTGCTGGGTACGACCGCCATCGTCGGCCTGGATGCGGATATCCTGACGCTCCCAGAATCGATCCAGCCATTCCCGCTGACGCCGCTCCAGCTCCTCCACAGAGAGGGTGCTGACCTCCTCCAGCCGATCTCGGCAGTCCTCGACCAGATTCCTGGTCCCCTCGCCGCGGGTCTGCACGACCAGACCGTTGCCGCTGGTGCCAGCCGGAAGAATGGGGTGGCTGCGGTAGACGGCGTAGCGGACCAGACGGGTGGAACCGCCCTTGGGCACGTCCATGCGCCAACCGGGGCCCTCGACAGGCCGACCATCCCTGAACTGCCTGACGCCCAAGGCCAGGCTGAGCCGTGAATTATTGCAGCGGAAGACCCTGCAATCCGCACTCAGCTCACCATAGACCGCATTGTCCAGCACCTCATGGATTCCACAGCCGTCCACAAAGGTCGACTTGCGGGGGTCGCTGGAGTTGACATGGCGGGGATTGTCGGCGTTGACCGGACCCTCGACGACCACAGCCATGTCCCGGTCAGGCGACTCAACGGTCAGCGTGCAAACGCTGAGGCTGCGGTCATACAGGCAGACCATGCGGGTGAGCACGGTCTTCAGGTGGATGCCGTGGCCCAGATCGTACAGATTGGTGGTGGTTGCGATTCCGGTTCGGAAGTCCAAACGCTGCGTGGTCTTCTCCGGCCGACCCAGGGGCAGCCCCTCCACCTTGAGGGTGAAATCCGAAGCATCGGGCACCCCTTGGATGAGCTGACCCACTTGGGCGTATCCGTAGGCGCTTTCGGGATGGGCTATACGGAAGGTGTCATGGAAGCCGCTCAGGAAGGTGCCGTTGCCCAGGCAGCGCTCCCCACCGCCTTCGCCCCTGACACCGACAGAGCCATTGGTGACCGAGAAAACCGTGGCGCTGACAGCATCGGGCCGACCGACCTCGCTCAGACCCCAGTCCTCGACAGGAAAACGATTCTCATCCAGGTCCGGATCCTCCGCCTGTGCACGCTCGCTGGCATCGTCGTCGATCAGCTCGATCAGCTGGTCCACCACCAGGTCCGCGCCAGCCTTGAGCAGCTGCTCGCGGCCGGCACCCCTGTCCACGCCCACGACCAGGCCGAACCTGCCCGCATGGCCGGCGGCTACGCCGGAGAGGGCATCCTCGACCACAACAGCATCCTCATTGCGCAGGCCCAGCACCTTGGCCGCATAGGCATAGGTGTCCGGGGCCGGCTTGCCCTGAAGACCCATCTCGTCCTTGAGGTTGCCGTCCACCACGGTGTCGAAGTATCCAGCGATTCCAGCAGCTTGGAGGACTTCGGCCGTGTTGCGCGAACTGGATACCACAGCCAGACGCTTCTTGTCGGTGCGCAGGTGCCTGAGCAGATCCACCGTATCAGGGTAGGGATCGATGCCCTTCTGCTTCAGCATCCGCTCAAAGGTCATGTTCTTGCGATTGCCGTATCCGCAGACGGTGTCCAGCTGCGGATCGTCATTGGGGCTGCCCCAGTCCAGTTCAATGCCCCTGCTGCGCAGCAGGGCGTCGACACCGTCATAGCGGGGCCGGCCATCCACATAGGCGTAGTAGTCCTGCTCCGTATAAGCCGGGACGTTCGAGGGCAGGACCTGATCAAACAACGCCTTCCAGGCGGCCTTGTGCAGGACGGTCGTGGGCACCAGTACCCCGTCCAGATCGAAGAGCACACAGGCGAATTGGGCAACCTTCATGGTTACTCATCCTATGGGTCTTCCATGACGAAAGAACCCGGCGGTTTGAAAAACCGCCGGGCGAGAAGAGAGAGAAGAAGGGGTTCAGTTATCGGGGCCGCATGACCCCCATCGGCCAGTACTTCAACCGACAGAACAAATATAACCAGCGCTACCTTGGAGGAAGTGCCCGAAAACCTCAAAGTTCTCTGTGAATCACGAATACCGTCCCGGGCGCGTCGACCGTCACTTGCCCTGGTCGCCCAGCTTGGCCTGTTCCGCCTCGAATCTGGCGCGCTCTTTGGCCTTGCGGCGATCCAGTTGCTCCTGGAAACGATCCAGCTCCTCCTGCACGGCTTCCTTGGGAATACGCGGGAAGATAGGTGTGGGCTGTTCGATCGGTGTGCCGTCCCTGAGAGGCTCGCGCGCCCAAGGATGGACCGTCTCCCCCAGCCGGTAGTCGCCGGTGATGATGGGATAGTGGAAGTCGGACCGATCCAGATCGTCAACCTCCTCGATACGGGGCAGGGGTGAGAAGGTGCCCTTGCCGCCCATGGTCTCCCAGACCCGCTGTGAGGCATGGGGCAGGAAGGGGGCCAGCATGATGTTGGCGTCCAGCACCGCCTGGGCTGCGGTGTGCAGGACGGCAGCCAGACGATTCCGGTCGTCCTTGATCTTCCAAGGCTCCTGGGCGGAGATGTACTTGTTGATGTCGCCCACCAGAGCCATGGCCTCGACCAGGGCGGCCTTCTGACGATGGTGCTCGATCAGGGAGCCCACGGTATCGAAGGCCTGCAGGCTGCGATCCAGCAGGGCACGATCCTCCTCGGTCAGCCAGTCCTCCTCGATGCGGGGGATGCTACCGAAGTCCTTGTTGAGCAGGTTGGCCACGCGGTTGACCAGGTTGCCCCAGGAGGCGGCCAGCTCCTCGTTGTTGTGCCGGACAAACTCAGCCCAGGTGAAGTCCGAGTCCGAGGTCTCCGGCCCAGCGATGGAAATGTAATAGCGGACTGCATCGACCGGATAGCGTGCCAGGATGTCCTTGACGTAGATGACGATGCCCCTGGAGGAGCTGAACTTCTTGCCCTCCATAGTCATGAACTCGCTGGCCACCACCTGCTCAGGCAGGTTGAGCTCGCCGTAGGATCCCGGCTGCCCGCCCTTGGACCCCTGGCCGTTGTAGGCCAGAATCTCCGAGGGCCAGATCTGCGAGTGGAAGGTGATGTTGTCCTTGCCCATGAAGTAGTAGCCCAGAGCCTTGGGGTCATTCCACCATTTGCGCCAGGCCTCGGGGTCGCCCTGACGGCGGGCCCACTCGATGGATGCCGACAGGTAGCCGATGACGGCGTCGAACCAAACGTAGAGCTTCTTGTTGGGGTCATCCACCCAGCCGTCCACAGGCACGGGAATGCCCCAATCGATGTCACGGGTGATGGCCCGCGGCTTGACCTCCTTGAAGAGCCCCAGGGAGAAGTTGAGCACGTTGCTGCGCCAGCCCTTGCGGGTCTTCAGCCATGCCAGGTTGGCCTCGGCCAGGGCGGGCAGATCCAGGAAGAAGTGCTTGGACTCCTCAAACCGAGGCGTCTCCCCGTTGATCTTGGATACGGGGTTGATCAGCTCATCCGGATCCAGCTCGTTGCCACAGTTGTCACATTGGTCACCGCGAGCGCCATCGGCGCCACAGATGGGGCAGGTCCCCTCGATATAGCGATCGGGCAGGGTCCGGCCGGTGGAGGGCGATATGGCCACCTTTTGCTGGCCCTCATAGATGTAGCCGTTGGCCCGGCACTGGCGGAAGAGTTCCTGTACCACCTTCTCGTGATTGCCGGTCGTGGTCCTGGTAAAGAGGTCATAGCTGAGCCCCAGATCGCACAGATCCTTGACAATGACACGGTTGTAGCGGTCGGCGATCTCCTGGGGGCCCACACCCTCGGCGTCAGCCTCCACCAGGATGGGGGTGCCGTGCTCATCAGTCCCCGAAACCATAAGGACATCATTGCCCTTCATGCGTTCGTAGCGTGCATAGACGTCCGAGGGGACGCCGAACCCAGCGACGTGGCCGATGTGACGGGGCCCATTAGCGTAGGGCCAGGCGACGGAAACAAGGATATGACTCATACCAGCAAGATTATCGGCTCAGGCCTACAATCCCCCTGCCCGTCCACAGGACCGCCATCCAGCAAGCAGATTATCCACAAGTGCACAAATTTGGCCTTCCCCCAGGTAAACCCGGAACCAGCCATTTACAGTCGAACCATGAAACGAGAACACGTCCTCGGGGGAGTGACGTGGACGCCTACCACTGCCCATGGCGCCAGCCGCACCCTCAGAGCTACAACAAAGCCGCCAGGCCGAACACCACTCGCCGACACCGCTCAACAGTGGCCCGGACCACCAGCCGGAGCAGCGCCGATGCGCACCCGCGGCCGTCCTCCTACGACCGAGCTTGGGGCCCTGACCCCCGAACCCAAACCGCTGCCCAGTCTGATCCAAACCGGCGATCTGCCCGGCCCGCTCAGCCTCAGCCTGTTGGTGAATGAGGGGATCGTAACCTGTCTGGACCGATCCTGCTGCTACCTGAACGAACAGGCGGACGGCCTCTACGGCCGCGCCTCCATCGTCATGCCCATGGTGCCTTACGGCGCAGCAGCATGCGGTGGACTGGCGCTCTGGATATGGATCAACGGCCGTTTCCCCGATACACTGGACATCATCTCCAACTCCCACTTCCGCACGCCGGTTCACGGCAGACCTCTGCACCCCCACCAGCGACAGCTGGATGCCCGCTATCTGATGAAGCTGGGGAAACTTTGGGTGACTTCGCCGCTCTGGACGGCCTGCGATCTGGCCTGCGATCCCTCGGGCCGGTGCAACGGAGAAGAGACCATAGCGGTCCTGCATGAGCTCATGGAGCGATACCAGGTCAGCTGCGGATCCTGCGAGGCGCTTCTGTCCTCCAACCCCCGCTGGCCTGGCCACGCTCAAGGGATGGAGACCATAAGAAGACTCAAGGCGATCCTATGAGTCTGCCTATGATGGGTGGCCGAGGTGCACATGGCCATCGTGAATCCTCCGCCACTGAACGCATGTCCCGGCTCATGACTGCCATCAGCAGCCGGTCGCGATCCTTGGCAGAAGACGGTTTGGGCCAAGACGATCCCCATAGCATCCAACCGATGGCCGAGATGCGTGCCCCGCCACCAGAGCCTCCCCTGGTGCCCACCGCACTGATGGCCACAGACCCCGCGACCGACCCGAGCATCCTCTGGGCCATCGCCCGAGAAGAGCCTCAGCTGCGCCGGTGGCTGGTGGCCAATCCCGCCGCCTCACCAGCGCTGCTGGAGACCATCTCCCAGTTGGGCGGGCCCGGTGTGCGCAGGGCGCTGGAGGTGCTGCTGGATGAGGGCAATGGACATCAGTCCCCCTTATCCTCTTGAACAGCCAAGGCATAGATCCGCTTGCGATTGGGCAGGCTTCCATCAGCCAAGGGGTGCTCGGCAGTTACCCGGGCGATGGCCTCCTTGAGCCGCAAGCCCTCGTTGCGAGCCAGATCACGTGCCAGAACCGCCAGCCGCTGATCATCCATGGCCTCAGGATCGTTGCGCCTGGCCTCCAAGGCGGATGCGCCAGCCACGACCAGGACCATCTCTCCACGGGGAGGATCCTCCTGGAGGGAACGCACAATTTCACCGACTGTGCCCCGCCGGATCTGTTCATGTTCCTTGGTCAGCTCCCGGCAGAGGGCCATGAGCCGGTCGGGGCCGAAGACCTCCTGAAGGTCCTGCATAGCCTGATCAATGCGGTGGGGCGTCTCATAGAAGACCATGGTCCGCTCCTCGCTGCGCAGGGTGCGCAGATGCCGCAACCGCTCCTGGTGCCGACGGGGAAGAAACCCCTCATAGCAGAAGCGGTCGGTCGGCAGACCAGAGAGGGCCAGGGCATCCAGCACGGCGCTGGGACCAGGGGCACAGGTGACCGGTATGCCTCGCTCAATGGCCCGCCTGACGATGGCCATGCCCGGATCGTTGATGGTGGGCATGCCTGCATCTGAGACCACCAGCGCGCAGGCTCCGTCACAAACCTGATCCAGGATGGGATCGGCCATCCGCCGCTCGTTATGATCGTGATAGGCCACCACCCTGCCGCCTACGCGCACCCCCAAACGATTGGCCAGATCATAGAGCCGCCGCGTGTCCTCTGCTGCCACCAGGTCCGCCGACTGCAGGAGCTCCACCAAGCGTGTCGAGGCATCGGCGACATTGCCTATAGGCGTGGCCGCCAGCACCACTGTTCCACGTGAAACACTGGGCGAAATCGACCCTGCATGGCTTTCTCCACCCTGTATATGTCCATCGCTCCGGCCATTCATGCTGCTCATGCCTTCAGTATGGCCTAATCTAGGGGTGATGACATCTTTGGCAGGGCTTTCTTCGCAGCATCGCTCCTCCAGACACGGCAGGCACGCCGCCCACCGGTCCGGTCGCCCTGCCATGCTGTCCATCTTCAGCACGCCCAAGGGTCACCACACCAAACGAGGGATCACGATACCCAGGCTCTCCCGTAGGCAGAGCAGCTGGCTGGCCTGCATACTCATGGCTCTTCTGGGCGGGCTTTTGAGGTTTGTGCGGCTGGGCAGCCCTCGGGCCATCGTCTTCGACGAGACATATTACGTCAAAGACGCCTGGACCATGCTGATGACCGGCGAGCCGCGCAACTGGCCAAAAAAAGCCGGCCCCCTTGACCTTCCCATCGACCAGCTCTTTGCCCAGGGGCATACAGGCGACTGGCTGCCCCAGGCCGAATACGTGGTTCACCCGCCGGTGGGCAAGTGGTGCATCGCTTTGGGTCTCAAACTGTTCGGCGGAGCCGGGAACCCCTTCGCCTGGCGAGCGGCCACTGCTCTGGCGGGCACCATCGCCATCCTGCTGCTCTGCCGAGTAGCCCTGCGCCTCTTCCATAACCTGCCCATCGCTCTGACAGCTGGCTTCCTCATGGCTATCGATGGTCTGGGCATCGTGATGAGCCGTACCGGCCTGCTGGACAACTTCGTCATGATCTTCGTCCTGGGAGCCTGGCTGTGCCTGATGGGCCACCGGGACTGGGCTCGGACCAGGCTGCGACAATCCTGGGCCAAGGATCAGGCTGATTTTCGTCTGCACTACCGGGTGAAGGTCATCCAGTCACAGGGACAGCAAGGACGGCAAAGCCGTGTCGAACTGCCCGTGGCCACTACCGGCCCCTTCATCGCCTGGTCCTGGTGGCGGACAGGAGCCGCCCTGCTCCTGGGCCTGGCCACCGGCACCAAGTGGTCAGGCGCCTACTTCTTCGCCGTCTTCGCCCTGATCTCAGTGCTCTGGGATGGCTGGGAACGCCATCAGGCAGGATACGGATCCTGGCTGCAGAGCGCCGTGTTCAGGGACGGGCTGCCGGCGGCCCTGCTTATGATCCCCGTCTGGGCGGGCACCTATCTGGCCTCCTGGACGGGATGGTTCCTGCACGGCGATTCCTTCATGCACAGCTGGGCGGCCCAGCACCCTGGCCAGGGTCTGACCTGGCTGCCGGAGGGGTTGCGGTCCCTGGCTGAATACCACCGGCAGATGTGGCACTTCCACACCACCCTGCACACCCGCCATCCATATATGGCCAATCCCCTGACGTGGCCCCTGCAGATCAGACCCACCAGCTTCTACTGGCAGAAGATCACAGGCTTTCCCGGCCTGTGCGGACTGGCCAAGGACTCCCCCTGCGTGGCTGCTGTCACATCCTTGGGCAATCCCCTGACCTGGTGGCTGGGCAGCATCTGCATGGTTCTGGCCATCGTCATCGCCGTCGTGGTCAAGCACGGAGATTGGCGGATCTGGGGGGTCTTGGCAGGCATGCTGGCCGGCTGGCTGCCCTGGATCCAATACATGAACCGGACCACCTTCACTTTCTATTCCATCGTCATCCTGCCCTGGATGATCCTGGCAATCTGCTATGTGGCCAACTGGCTACGGCAGAATTCGGACGGCGTCCTCTACCGGCAGACCATGATCATGGGCCTGACCCTGCTAGGCCTGACCTCCGTCTTCTTCTACCCGCTGTGGACCGCCATGCCCATCCCCTATGACTTCTGGCGCATGCACATGTGGCTGTCCAGCTGGATCTAAGACAAAGAAGGCGGTCGGACAGGGATGCCCGACCGCTTTGCAGTAACCTTTGTATGCCGTCTTGCTCAGACTGCGCGATCATGGATGATCTGCGCGTACCGCAGACCGGAATCCTTCCAGATCCTCTCCTGGGTGTCATAGTCGACCCTGATCAGCCCAAAACGCTTGGTGTAGCCCAGGGCCCACTCAAAGTTGTCCAGCAGGGACCAGGCGAAGTAACCGGTCACCCGGGCCCCTTCATGGATGGCCCGGGCCACAGCGCGCAGGTGCTCCTCCAGATAGGCCACCCGCTGGGGATCATGCACCCCTTTGCCTCCAGGGAAGGACGGATCCGAGCTGACCTGGTCCTCCCAGGCGGACCCGTTCTCGGTGATCATAAGATCCAGCTTGGGGAAACGGCCGGAGACCTCCATAAGCAGGTCGGTCAGTCCCTGAGGCTCCTGGTTCCAGCCCATGGCGGTCAACGGTCCCTGAGGAGGCAGAGTCTCGACCATATCCTGGGCGGGCATGGGGTTGCGCTCGGAACCAGCGCCGTTTCGACCCCGCACGTGGTTGGTTGAATAGTAGTTGATGCCCAGCACGTCCAAGGGCTGATGGATCTGTTCCAGATCACCGTCACGGACGAAGCTCCAGTCAGTGAGGCCCTCGGCGGCATCATGGATGCGTTGGTCATAGGTGCCGGCAAGCATGGGGCCCAGCCAGACCTCGTTGGCGAACAAGTCGGCCCGGGTCTTGGCCGCCAGATCCGCCGGATCGTCGCTATCGGCCCGGTTGACCTGCAGGTTCAGGGTCACCGATATGCGCGCCCTGTCACCCAGCTCGGCACGGATGGCCTGGGCTCCCAGCCCGTGAGCGAGATTCAGATGATGAACCGCTGCCAGAGCCTGCCCGTAGTCGCAGATGCCTGGAGCATGGCCGCCATTGCCGTAGCCCAGATAGGCCGAGCACCAGGGTTCGTTCAGGGTTGTCCAGGTCTGCACCCGATCGCCTAGAACCTTGGCCAGGACAGCTGCATAGTCGGCATATCGTTGGGCGGTGTCGCGGTTGGCCCAGCCTCCAGCCTCCTGCAGGTACTGGGGCAGATCCCAGTGGTAGAGGGTGACGACAGGCTTGATGCCGTTTTCCAACAGCATGTCCAGCACCCGCCGGTAGTGGTCCAGGCCAGCCTGGTTGATGGCGCCGCCTGCCTGGGGCACAATACGGGGCCAGGCCACAGACAGCCGGTAGGCCCCCACCCCCATCCGCTTCATCAGAGCGATGTCCTCTGGGTAGCGGTGATACTGGTCACAGGCGACATCGCCATTGGATCCATCCGCTATTTTTCCTGGCTGCCTGCAGTAAACGTCCCAGATGGAGTCTTCCCTGCCATCCTCGTGCGCCGCACCCTCTACCTGGAAGGATGCCGTTGCCGTGCCCCAGGTGAAGTCCTCAGGGAAGGCAAGTCGTTCGTCATTGACCATATGTCCACTCCTCAATTGTGTGACCCTTCCCGCCTATCTTCGCACAGGTGGGCCGACGACAGGACCGTGGCCGACTGCTGATAGGTTGTGTTGTCCTCGCAAGGAATCAGACCGGGGAGTGCCGGGTGCCAAGGCCAGCTTGTTAAAGTATGTCTCGGTTCTGGAAAAGCACACATCGACGGAATGGAACGCGATTCATGGGGTTCGTCAACTGGTTGATACACCTGCTCAAGGATCCGCGCAGCGCCATCGCGAGCTGGATCGCCATGGGGCTGGTGCCGACCTACGGATTCATCTTCCTGATCATCTTCATCGAGACAGGCGTGGTGTTCATGCCCTTCCTGCCGGGCGACTCCCTGCTCTTCGCCGCCGGCGTCTTCGCCCATGACCCATCCAGCGGTATGGCCCTGGACGTGCTCCTGCCCGTCGTCTGGCTGGCCCCCATCCTGGGCGATCAAAGCAACTACTTCATAGGGCACTTCTTCGGCCGGGCCATCGTCCGTTCAGGGCGCGTGAAGTCACTGACCCCCGAGCGAATCGCCAAGACCGAGGGCCTGATCGACAAGTGGGGCCCTCTGGCCGTGGTCCTGGGACGCTTCCTCCCCTTCATCAGGACCTTCATGCCTTTCATTTCAGGCATCTCCGGAATGCGGTGGCGGCGCTTCACTCCCTTCAGTGTGCTAGGCGGCTTGGTATGGTCAAGTCTCTTCACCCTCCTGGGCTACTTCTTCGGCGGCATCCCCGCAGTCCAGCAGCATTTCGAGCTGGTCATCATCCTGATCCTGGTCATCTCGGTCCTGCCCACGGTCATTGGCCTGCCCAAGGCAAAGTTCGGCCGCAAGAAGACTTCCGTCGAAGAAACCAGCGCCAAGGCAGACTGATACCTGGCCTGAGATATTTTGCGTTTGGCCAGGGCACGCGCTAAAGTAAGCTTCTGTTGTTCGGCTACGGTCGGGCAACGAATGGGGCTGTAGCTCAGTTGGTAGAGCGCTTCGTTCGCATCGAAGAGGTCGGGGTTTCGACTACCCTCAGCTCCACAGTGTCGAGATACTTTTTCTTCTTTTTTATGCCGTTTCGCTACATCGCAATCGCTCTTCTGCCAGGATCAATCAGGCAATTTTAAAAGCAAGAACCCTGGCGCACGGCCAGGGTCAGATTGAACTGCAATTCCTCGTCAAACCTCAGAGAGGCTTCATCGAAGCCGACAACCACGATGGACGTATCGCTGGAAACACGCCCATCAGTGGATCAACGCTTGGAGGCAGAGCGGAAGGGGTTGTCATCGCGACGATGATGACGATGACCGCGGCGGAACCCACGACGGTCTGCGTCAAAACGAGAGCCAGCACGGCCGTTGCCACGGCCATGGTCGTGACCATGGGTCCGCTCGCTGCTGCCGGAATGACGATGGCCTCTGGTCCGGCCGTCCAAGGGGCCATCCTCACGATCGAATACCGGTCGGTCACCTGACCGCCGGGAACGGTAAGGCCGACGGTCCCGATCCCGGCCCGCAGCCCTAGCCTGGCCGCCGCGATCGAAATGCCTGTCCGACCGGGAACGATTCCGATGTCCACTTCGGCCGCCACGGCCTCCACGGGCAGAACGGCCCCCCGAGGCCTGCGGCTGCTCGGCTTGCAAGGACCAGCCTTCCACCGGCTTGGCCACGGGCCCTACGAGTTCGGTAACCTCGGGCGAATCGGCGGTCACCTGAACCGGTTTGGCATCGATATGGGCCATGCGTAGCATCCGCCTGGTGTCGCGCCACTGGTCAGGCAGGACCAAGGTGACCACGTCGCCGGAACGGCCGGCCCGGGCCGTACGCCCTGACCGATGCAGGAAGGACTTGGGATCGGCTGGCGGATCCACCTGAACCACAAGGTCCACATCGCTGATGTCCACGCCGCGGGCGGCCACGTCGGTAGCCACCAGGACCTTCACCTCGCCCCGGGAGAAAGCCCCCAGGTTGCGATCACGCTGGTTCTGAGAAAGGTTGCCATGCAGCTGTGCGGCCGGGATGCCATTGTCGATCAGGTTTTTGGCCAGCTTCTTGGCCTGGAACTTGGTCCGGGTGAAGAGAATCCGCCGTCCTGTGCCCGAGGCCAACTTGCGCACGAGATCATGCTTGGCAGCCTGGGTGGTGCGGAAGATGTGGTGGGTCATCAGATCCACATGCTGGGTGGCGGAATCCACCTCGTGAATCTTGGGATCCTTGAGGAAACGCTTGACCACGGCATCCACACCGTGATCCAGGGTGGCTGAGAAGAGCATGCGCTGACCGCCCGGGCGAACCTGGGCCAGAATCCGCTCCACGGCAGGCAGGAAGCCCATATCAGCCATCTCGTCGGCCTCGTCCAGCACGGCGATCTCCACATCCTCCAGGCTGAGCTTGTGCTGGCGGAGCAGATCCTCCAAGCGACCAGGGCAGGCCACCACGATCATGGCCCCGCGGCGAAGGGCATCGACCTGACGACCCTGGCCAACGCCGCCGTAGACGGTGCAGGTCCGCATGCCGTAGGCCTGGGCAAGGGGGTTGAGAACCTCGTCGATCTGATTGGCCAGCTCGCGGGTGGGAGCCAGAACAAGACCACGCGGGCGGGGCAGACTGCCTGATCCGGCGGCATTCCCGCGGCCATGGCGAGCCCGCCCTCCCTGGTCGGCAGCCAGCCGAGCCACCAGGGGGATGCTGAAGGCCAGGGTCTTACCGGAACCGGTCCGCCCTCGGCCCAGGATGTCACGACCAGCCAGAGCATCGGGCAGGGTGTCGCGTTGGATGGGGAAGGCACTGGTCTTGCCGTCCTTGCGCAGGACACGAACCAAGGGTTCAGGCACCCCCAGCTGGTCAAAAGTCATAGGTTCTACAGCAGAATGGTCGGCATTGGACGAATTGGAATCGGGCATGGATGAAGCAGTCACAATGACCTTTCACAACAGGGAAGAAAACGGTACTGTCGGTCGACAGTTCGCGGGCCGCGTGCAAAGCAGAGAATGACGAATTTCGCGCAAGCGGTTTCCCCGTACTCAAAGCATTCAGGCGACGATCAGCCGCAGCTCTTGGGCGAGCGGCCAACCTGTACACCATAGCACAGGCCACTCACCTGCCTCAGGAGCGTACGCTCCAGACGATCAGCGATTTGGACTCAGTCGGATCGGCCTCGTCATGTGTCGTGTCCTGCCGCCAGAGCCGAGCTCTGCTGGATCGCCTGACCTCGACAACCCGGCCGTCGGCAGCGGCGGCGAACATGCTGGACCCCTGTGACTGGTGGGAGCGGCGCAGCTGGCGCCTCAGCTGTCGATTTTCCTCGGCCAGGGCCAGAATCCTGGTCACCCCGGCCAGGTTGATGGACTCGTCCTGGCTCAGATGCTGGGCCTGACCCAACCGATCCAGATCCCGCAGGGAGTACCGGCGCGCACCCCCCTCGGTCCGTTCCGGCACGATCAGACCCAACCGGTCATATTGACGCAGGGTCTGCGGATGGATGTTGGCCAACTGCCCGACCTGACCGACGCTGAAGACCGGCAATTCAATATCCAAGCCGGCATCGTCGGCAGCATCCAGGCTGATGCGCCCGGCCACCAGACCGCGAGCGCAGGCCAGATAGATCCGCCTGGTCTCGGGATCCACCCTGACCATGATCATCACTCCTCTCCGCTGTTCGTTCCGACTTGATCCGGCATCCGGATCGTCATATCTTCATGCGTTCTCCGGCGATCTGCTCGTCGAAGTCGCCACTGGACTTGGCAAAGTCACGCATGGCCTTCTTCTGGGCCATGCCCAACCGACCGGGCATACGGATCTCAAGCCGCCCCACCAGGTCGCCCTTGCCGCGGCGATCCTGAACCCCCTTGCCGGCGATACGAATCTCATCGCCACTGGAGGAGCCAGCCGGAATCTTGAAGGTGACGACCTGGTCGTCGATGTCCCGTGCCTGAACCTTGGCTCCCAGGGCTGCCTCGGATACCGTCACCGGCAGGGTCATGACCAGATCCCTATCCTCCATGGTGAACCGCTGGCTGGGTTGAACGCTGATCTGCAGGTAGAGGTCGCCATTGGCGCCCCCGTCCCTGCCAGGCCGACCCTTGCCGGCCAGCCTGATCCTCTGGCCGTTGTGAACCCCAGCGGGGATATGCGTCTTGAAGCGCTTGCCACCCACGCTCAGGGATACCGTGGCCCCCTTGACCGCCTGACGGAAGGACAGGCCGATTTTCGAGTTGCGATCCTCGCCCTTGACGGGCCTGGGCCTGCTCTCCTGGTAGGTGGTTCGGCCGCCACCACCGGCCCCTCCGCCGAAGGAGGAGAAGATGTCAGCGAAATCGGGCTGTCCCGAACCGTTACCGAACCGGATGCGGGTGCCTCCCGGCGCCCCGGCCCCGCCGAACATGGAGCCGAAGATGTCCGAGAATGCATCGGTGTTGAAGCCACCCTGGCCGGAACCGCCCGCGAACCGGGCTCCCCCCATGCCGAATTGGCGGATGGCATCGTACTTCTGACGCTGCTCCTTGTTGCTGAGCACGTCGTAGGCCTCGGAGATATCCTTGAACTTCTCCTCGGCCTCCTTGGTCTTATTGAGATCGGGATGGTATTTGCGGGCAAGCTTGCGGTAGGCCTTGGTGATCTCCGCTTCGCTGGCGTCCTTGGAGACACCAAGGACCTTGTAATAGTCCTTGCTCAGCCATTCATTCTCAGCCATCCATGTCTCCTTTCCTCATAAGCTACGAATATATGGAATTGGAATCCGCCCTTTCGCGTGCGGCGGCGGGCGGGACCATAACCCACCCAGCCGCCGCATGCGAAGGCGTCGATTCAGCCTGCGGAAGGTCCGCAATCACCGTCCCTGCTACTGCCCGGGCGAGGTCACCACTACCCTGGCAGCCCGGATCACCCGGTCGCCAATCCGATAGCCTGCTTCGACCACCGTGTCAACGGTCTCTTTCTTGGCATCGGGGTCTGGCTTGTGCAGGATGGCCTCATGCTTGGTGGGGTCGAAGTCCTCGCCTTTTTCACCGAACTTCTCGACGCCGAACTTCTCGAAGGTCTTGTCGATCTTCTTGGCCACAGCCTGGAAGGAGTCGTCCATCTGCCCGTGCTCCTTGATCCGGTCAATGTCATCAAGGGCCGGAAGAAGGGCGGTCAGTACATCCACGATGCCGTGCTGGCGGAAGATGTCCTGCTCCTTCTTGGCACGGTTGCGGAAGTTGACGAACTCGGCCCTCTCACGCTGGAGAGCCTCCAGATAATCGGCGGCCTCCTTCTTGGCCTGGCCCAGAGGGGTCAGACCCTCTGATTCCTTGTCGGCGCCGTCTTCCTTGGCCGAGTCGGAACCATCCTGGTCATCGGACTTCGAAGCATCAGCATCAACCTGAGCATCTGCTGACGAGGCGTCCTTGGCGGAGGAACCCGACGAGGTCTGACCATCCGCCTGACTCTCGTCTGCTGCGCTTTTGTCGGCGTGACGTCCGCGAGCCGCTTCCTGGTCGGGTGTCGATGCGGCGTCAGAGGCCTTGGCCTCGTTCCCGTCCGGTTCGCCGGCAGCGGCCGGGTCGCCCTTCAGCGGCCCGGCATCATCCTTGTCGAAGGCCGACATGTCACTCGCCGTCCTTCTTCTTGTCGTCGTCATCCACAACCTCGGCATCCACCACGTCGTCATCGGCGGACGAAGAGGAGCCTGCACTCGAGGCAGCACCGGCGGCACCTGCAGCGCCCTGGGCGCCTGCACCGTCAGCGGAGCCTTGCTGGGCGTAGAGGGCCTGGCCGATCTTCTGGGCAGAGGTCATCAGCTCGCTCTGGGCGTTCTTGATCTTGTCCATGTCCTCGCCCTTCAGAGCCTCTTTCAGAGCGTTGACCTTGTCGGTGACCTCCTTAGCCACCTCGTCGGAGATCTTGTCCTTGTTGTCGTTGACCAACTTCTCGGTCTGATAGGCGGCGGACTCGGCGGCGTTGCGGGTGTCGGCATCCTCACGGCGCTGCTTGTCCTCAGCCTCGTGAGCTTCGGCCTCCTTGACCATGCGGTCGATCTCGTCCTTGGGCAGGGCTGAACCGCCGGTGATGGTCATGGACTGCTCCTTGCCGGTGCCCTTGTCCTTGGCGGAGACATGCACAATGCCGTTGGCGTCGATGTCGAAGGTGACCTCGATCTGAGGAACACCACGCGGAGCCGGAGCGATGCCGGTCAGCTCGAAGGTCCCCAGAGGCTTGTTGTCACGGGCGAACTCGCGCTCACCCTGATAGACCTGGATCAGCACGGAGGGCTGGTTGTCCTCGGCGGTCGAGAAGACCTCGGACCGCTTGGTGGGGATAGCGGTGTTGCGGTCGATCAGCTTGGTCATGATGCCGCCCTTGGTCTCGATACCTAAGGAGAGCGGGGTCACGTCGATCAGCAGCACATCCTTGCGGTCGCCCTTGATGACGCCTGACTGCACGGCAGCGCCGACAGCCACAACCTCATCGGGGTTGACGGTCTGGTTGGCTTCCTTGCCGCCGGTCAGTTCCTTGACCAGGTCCTTGACGGCGGGCATACGGGTGGAACCGCCGACCAGCACCACGTGGTCGATGTCCTGGACCGAAATGCCGGCATCGTGCAGCACGTTGTTGAACGGCGTGCGGCAGCGGCCCAGCAGGTCGGAGGTCATCTCTTCGAAGTGCGCCCGGGTCAGGGTCTCGTCCAGGTGGACTGGGGTTCCGTCGGGGGTCATGGCCAGGTACTGCATGGAAATGCTGGTGGACGAGGAGGAGCTCAGCTCCTTCTTGGCCTGCTCAGCAGCCTCCTTGAGCCGCTGCAGGGCGATCTTGTCCTTGGACAGATCCACGTTGTACTTGTTCTTGACCTCGCTGACCAGCCAGTCGATGATCTTCTGATCCCAGTCGTCGCCGCCCAGCTTGTTGTCGCCGTTGGTGGCCTGGACCTGAATGGTCGAGAAGCCGTCGTCGTCCTTGCCGATCTCCAGCAGGGAGACATCGAAGGTGCCGCCGCCCAGATCGAAGACCAGGATGCGCTCATCCTCCTTGCCCTTCTCCAGACCGTAGGCCAGAGCCGCGGCAGTGGGCTCGTTGATGATGCGCAGGACGTTCAGACCGGCGATCTTGCCGGCATCCTTGGTGGCCTGGCGCTGGGCATCGTTGAAGTATGCAGGGCAGGTGATGACCGCGTCGGTGACGGGTTCGCCCAGGTAGGACTCGGCATCCCTCTTGAGCTTCATGAGGATCTGGGCCGAAATCTCCTGCGGGGTCCACTTCTTGCCGTCGATCTCGACGGACCAGTCGGTGCCCATGTGGCGCTTGACCGAGCTGATGGTCCGGTCAACGTTGGTGACTGCCTGACGCTTGGCCACCTCGCCGACCAGAATCTCGCCGGACTTGCTGAACGCCACCACCGACGGCGTGGTCCGCGCGCCCTCAGCGTTGACGATTACGGTGGGCTCGCCGCCCTCCAGGGTTGCAATGCAGGAATTGGTGGTTCCCAGATCAATGCCAACTGCACGTGCCATACTCATTACCTCCTGATGAAATCGGGGCGTAGGGCCTGACCCTGCACCTCATCGTTCACGTTCTCCGCTCGCGCTTCGTTCGTGGTCCCGATGGCCGGCTCCCGTCGGCCCGGGCAAGCAGCCATCATGACCACTCCGAAACTTGAGCCTACATCACTCAACTTCTTCTGGCAAATATTATTCCCATTGCGTCTAAATTGCCGAGACGGATCAATTTGATGGTAATGAGAACGTATGCAATTACACATTTCCAAAGCTCGCATTGACTCATCATAGCTCTGAAATAAGCTCTAATGAATGCTGTTAGAAAGCCGAAAATTAATGACCAATGGTTTTGCTATCGTTGTCACATAAAAGCTGATCAATAAGACGGCCTGTTTCGAGGAGGAGATGTGCATGACCAACAACAACATGAACGATGATTGGTGGAAGCAGGCAGTTGTATATCAGATATATCCGCGCAGTTTCAAGGATGTCAATGGCGACGGCATTGGCGACATCCGAGGCGTGACCGAAAAAATGGAATATCTGCGAGACCTGGGCGTAGACGCCATCTGGCTGTCACCCTTCTACCCATCGGAATTGGCCGACGGCGGGTATGATGTCATGGATTACCGCAATGTCGACCCACGCCTAGGCAGCATGGCTGATTTCGACGAAATGACCGAAAAAGCTCATGCATTAGGGCTCAAGGTCATCGTGGACATTGTTCCCAATCACACGTCAAACAAGCACGAATGGTTCCAGGATGCCCTGCGTGCAGCTCCGGGATCCCCCGAACGAGACAGATACATCTTCCGCCGGGGCAGAGGTACGAATGGAGAACTGCCACCCAATGGATGGATGTCCTTGTTCGGAGGGCCTGCCTGGGAGCAGGTTGACGACGGCGAATGGTACTTGCATATATTCGCCAAAGAGCAGCCTGATCTGAACTGGAAGAACAAGGAAGTTCACGAAGCCTTTAAGGACATATTCCGTTTCTGGTCCAATCATGGCACAGACGGTTTTCGAATTGACGTGGCCCACGGGCTGGCCAAGGATCTGGACAGCCGCCCTCTGTCCGAGCTGGACAAATGGCCCGTCCAGGAACAGTCCACTTATCACAACTATGAGCATCCGCTATGGGACAGACCCGAAGTACATGACATATATAAGGAATGGCGAAAGGTCTTCAACGAATTCGAACCTCACCGTTTCGCAGTCGGAGAAGCCTGGGTCGTGCCTGAGCACCAGCATCTGTACGCATCCGAGAACGAACTGGGGCAGGTCTTCAACTTCGAGTTCGCCAAGGCCAATTGGGACTGCCAGGCCCTGTACACCGCCATTGCCGAAGGCCTGCAATCCGCCAAGGACTCAGGATCGACCACAACATGGGTGATGAGCAACCACGATGTGGTCAGACAAGCTACCAGATACGCGCTGCCCCAAGTGGACAGCTCCACCTATCATCAGCTTGACAAGGACTGGATCCTTCGAGACGGGCAGACTTATTTCGAGGACCGGGCCAAGGGCACGCGCAGGGCACGCGCAGGATTTGCCCTCGAAGCAGCATTACCTGGCTCTGTATACATCTATCAGGGTGAGGAGCTTGGCCTGTTCGAAGTTCCTGATATTCCCTGGGACCGTCTGGAGGATCCGACTGCGCACCGAACCCGCGGCAAATACACCGAAAAAGGCCGTGATGGGTGCCGAGTCCCCTTGCCCTGGGTCGCCGGAGACACACCTGCCCCCGCAAAGTGGAATCCTGCCTTTGGAGAAGGGGCCTCCTTCGGGTTCTCCCCCTCGCATACCAAGGATGGAGGGCCAGCCAGCGACCCCCATCTTCCGCAGCCGCTCTGGTTCAAAGACTTTGCTGTTGATCAAGAGGAGAGCAATAAGACCTCGATGCTCTCCCTCTATAGGAAAGCCCTTAATCTACGAGCCACATTGCTGACCCCCACAGGCAACGTGGAAGTCACGGCCCTATCTGCCACAGACGGCCGGATTTCCTACACACGCAAGGCACTTGTCGATTCCAAACCTGCGGAACTGACCTGTCTGACTAATTTTTCGCAGACACCGACTCCCCTTCCACAAGGACGAATTGTGCTCACATCGGGAGACCTAGCCGAGGACGGCTCGCTTCCCCAAGACACAACCGCTTGGGTAGTTCGCACAGTGCAGGAATAACGGACAAAGAACGCTGAGCACAAGTCAACAAAAGGGCCTCGCAGTAATCCACATATTGCTGCGAGGCCCTTTTAAAATCTGGTATGTACCAGATTTTGGTTTATCCTTTGACGGCGCCGGCGAGGACGCCTTTGATGATGTATTTCTGGCAGATCAGGTAGAAGACGATGATGGGGATGATGGCCAGGACCAGGCAGCCCATCATGGCGCCCATGTCCACCGAGCCGTACCCGCCCTTCAGGTACTGGATGGCGATGCTCATGGTCTTGAACCGGCGCATGTCCAGGGTCAGGTAGGGCAGCAGGAAGTCGTTCCAGATCCACATGGCCTCCAGGATCGCCACCGACACGATCGAGGGACGCATGATCGGCACCACGATCCCGAAGAAGGTGCGCGGGATGCTGGCCCCGTCGATCATGGCCGACTCCTCCAGCTCCTGGGGGATGCCCTTGACCACGCCCGTGAAGATGAACACCGCCAGGCCGGCACCGAACCCCAGATACACCACACACAGCCCCCACGGCGTGTTCAGACCCAGCATGTCAGCCATTTTCGACAGGGTGAACATCACCATCTGGAACGGCACGATCATGTTGAACAGGAACAGCAGATACAGGAACTTGGCCACCCGCGTGTTGACCCTGACGATCCACCAGGCGCACATGGACGTGCACACCAGGATCAGCAGGACCGAACCCACGGTCACCACCACCGTCCAGCCGAAGCTGGCCAGCAGGTTCGTCCGCTCCACACCCCTGCGGTAGTTCTCCAGACCCACGAACGTCCTGCCCGTGGGAAGCGAGAACGCGTTGCGCGAGATATACGCCTTGTTCTTGAACGAGTTCACGACCACCAGCGCGATCGGGAACACCCACAACAAGGACACCAGAGCAAAGAACAGGGTCCACAGCCCCGAATGCTTCACCTTGCCGCTCATGCCGACACCTCCCTGCTGGTCGTCAGCCTGTTCTGCACCACCGCGATCACCGCCACGATCACGAAGAACACCACCGCCTTCGCCTGGCCCACGCCCTCGAAGCCCGTACGCCCGTAGAAGGTCCGGTAGATGTTCAGCGCCAACAGCTCCGACGTGTTCGACGGCGCCCCGTTGGTCAACGCCAGATTCTGATCGAACATCTTGAACCCGTTGGTCATCGTCAAAAACGTGCACACCGTGATCGAAGGCATCATCAACGGCAGCGTGATCCGGAACAGGATCTGACGGCCGCTGGCCCCGTCAACCGAAGCAGCCTCCACCACATCCCCAGGAAGCGCCTGCAGGCCGGCAATGTAAATGATCATCATATAGCCGATCTGCTGCCAGCAATACAACAGCACCATCCCCCAGAAGCCATACACCCCCGAATACGTGATCGAACGACCCCAATGGGCCAGCACCCCGTTCAACAACAGCAGCCAGATATACCCCAGGATGATCCCACCGATCAGATTCGGCATGAAGAACACCGAACGGAACACATTCGCCCCACGGATCGCCTTGGTCAGCATATACGCCACCGCGAAACCACACACATTGATGACCAGAGTCGTCACCACCGTGAACGCCACCGTATACACCATCGCATGCCAGAACTCCCTATCCGACAACGCCGCCGCATAATTGCCCAACCCCACAAACCGGGCATCCACCACCGTCGTGAACCGGCAAAAACTCAAATACACACCCATCACAAACGGCACCACAAAACCAACCACAAACGCCAACAACGTAGGCAACACAAACAACCCCCACCACCTACGAATCGACCGACCAACCATCGAAATCA
>NZ_NPOQ01000009.1:0-456063 GCF_003688305.1 Bifidobacterium sp. wkB344
AAATGGCAACCAAGGATAAGGCCTGCACCACTCATGACAACATCCCCCAGGATCTGATCGACAGTTATGCGTCGAGGCATCCCATCACCGAGAAAATGGATGAAGCCGAGCGCCGGGTCTGGGATTCGTTGGATGATGAGGATAGGAGAATGATCCAGTCGGATCGCGTCTACTATGGTACAAATTACGGTACAGGTTGCGGCCCCGGTGACGAGTATGTGAGTTTCCGTGATGTCATCGGCATCAGGCAGTTCGACTGATTCGCTCACCAAGCTCCACAGGCTGCTGCAATCAGTAAAAGAATCACTATTGGAGCGCCGGGGAGAATCCATAACCGCTTCATAGTTCGAACATGAGTGTTTGATTCTCTCCAGCCGGAGTAATCGCATTGGTGTGCCCTGATTGAGGGTTTTGTCTGCTTTGTATATGACTAGCACGGTGTTTGAACACGGATTGTCATGGTTTTCAGATGCGCATGATCGGCTGGTCAGAAGACGCGGCCCGGGTGCTCCTCGGGCACATGGGGGATGATTTTGGGCCTGCAGCATTTTTGGTCGCCGAAATCAGGTGTTCCTCGCTTCTGTGTGGGTGGGCTGTGTCGCTTTCAGGATGACTCCATTTATCTGCTATTGCCTGTATGCCAAGTGTTTGCGAATTGTACTTTCTGCTCTTAAGCGCGGGTGCGCCGCCCGGTATAAGCTTGTAGGCGATGTGTCCACGAGTAGCGGACTTGGAGGTGTGGTCGCCGATGGAGCAATTCGACGATGCGGATGGCGCGGAATCCGGCAGAAGCGAGGCAACGGGTTCCTCAGTCGTGCAACCGCACCCGGATGAGGCGACCGCAGTGAACAAGGTTTCGGCTCATCCTGAGGCGACCATTCCGGACTCTGAATACTCCCTGGCTGAGATTGAGCAGCGCCGTGCTCGCCCGGTCCGCTGGGTTGTCTTCGCACTGGCGGTCCTTCTGGCCATCGTCATTCCTTATGGATATGGGCGCTCGCTGGCTATCAACCATACCCAGGGCGTGCTCCACTATGCCTCGGTTCTGGATCCGCGCGGCATTGCCCTGATTGCTTGGACGGTGACCGTGCTGACCTTTATGGGCATCGGCATGTCCATCATCGAGTCGTCTTCCTGGTTCTGGCGGGTGGTCTTCGTGCTGAGCCTGGCTGCCGAACAGCTGATCGCCGGCCTCTGCCTGCTCAAGATGAACTTCTGGTACAGCACCTTCGTGGTCTATCAGCATCAGGCCATCCTGGCCAACGCGGCCAACTTGGGCATCATCGCGGCCGGGCTGGGCGTGGCGGTCTTTGCCGTTATTTTTGTGGCTATCCTGGTCTGCGTGCGCAAGGATTCCCCCTGGAACACGCTGACTCACAGCTGGTCGGCACTGTCCATGTTCTTCATCATTGAACTGATTGCCATCGCCATCGTCCTCTTCGGAGGCCTCATCACCGCGGCATGAATCATAGGATCGCTGAATTTACCAGAATATGCTGCACGATGGGTGTCGGTAACTGTCAGTTGTGGTTTTGGGTTGATTCCTGTCCGCACGCTGTCAAGAGGTGCGAACGTAAGACCAAAGCGCAATTGATCACGGGGGAGGGGGGGCTGATGCATATGGGCTTTACTCGGCTAATTCCCGATCCAGGCGTTTGGCTATCCGCTCGGCGTAGGAGGTATCTATGATGACTAGGCTCCCGCAGGTCACAAACAGAGCGACGAAGGGCCAGCCCATGAGGGTATGGACCCATTCGGGAAGGGTGAAGAAATCAGTGAGGAGCATGAGCGGCACCAGGATGTAAACGCTGTAGCCGAGGACATGCATGGTGTAGGGAATGGTAGTTCCTGTGATGTATCGCATGCCGATCCAGTAATTGTCGAGGGCGATTTGGAGTTCGCGGCTGCTGGCCGGGGTCATTTGGTGTTGGGGGAATTGCCGGTGGGTGGCCCAAACCCATGCGCCGACGCCGATGGCGAGGCCTAGGACGCAGCTGACGATCGCTGTGGTCCGACGGGGCATGCCCAGGAGGACATCGCCGCCCTGGAGTGGATGGTACGGTTCGAAGCGGTGCCATGCGCGGGCTATTTTTAAGGCGGATATGAAGATGATGACGATCAGCGCGATGATGGATAAGGGGACGGAGTAGTGTCTTCTGTTGTATTCCCTGGCTTCCGGGGTCCGGTAGCGCATGGGGGCCTTAACGGGCTGGTTGCGGACGCGGTCCCAGTAGACGCGGGTGAACCGGTCGGGCAGGAAGCCGATGGCTTCGTAGCGCCACCATGCGGGGCGGCTGGCGTGCCAGCTCGGTGTCGGCCGTGCCCGGCGGCGAACCTGGTCCTCACGCCGGTGGTCGCGGGCGAGGGCGCGGACCTGGCGGGCGCGCAGGAGCCTGGTGACGGGGTTGTCGGGCCCCTTCCAGGCCAGAAGGCTGACCTGGTCCTGGGTGAAGATGACCAGGTCGGGGTCGGGGGTGTGGCCGACGCCGACCTCGGGCAGGGGGGCGTCGTCGCCGGGGACCACGCCGGGTCCGCAGGCAAGGCCGCCCACGGAGCAGATCCTGCCCGCGTACCATGGACCGGATGACCCGGCGGCCTGTTCGGGTGGCTGCACATACTGGCCGACCAGGCGGACCACTAGCCCGTCCTCTCCCAGACCGTCGAACCATCCGGTGCCTCTGTAGGCCCCGGATACGGTGGCAGGCCCGTCGGCCAGGACGACCAGCGAGCCCAGGGGCAGGACCTGCCCGGGCCGGGGCCGGCCGATCCTGCCGCGCCGCCGCCACACATACCCCTGGAAGGTCTGCAGGCACAGGCCCCGCGCCAGGAGGTAGGGCGCCAGGACGCGGTCCATCAGCCGCCTCGACCTCCACGCATTGAACGACATCAACACAAACAACCAGACCAGCATCGCCGGAGAGCCTAATACGACATCTATCAATAGGTACACCATCAGTACGCACCCACTAATATCATCCCTGGTTTCAATCCGAGCCGCGCACATGGCAATGCGGGAGACAGCGGGAAAGCTACCATAGATTGTCCTTCATGTGGCCCCACTGCCATCTCCATTCCCGCGATTGACGGAATCGTCGTAAAAAGCGTTGCCGGCTACTGTACCGAGGTATCCTACGGCTAAACCAATTCCACCTCCTACAATCGTACTTGGTTCAGGGGCGATTGAATCCCACAACTGCTCCAGCGGCAGCTCATGCTGCAGCACCGATAACACCACCAGAGGCAGTGATCAGGCCATGAGCCATAGCATCTTGGGTAGCTGCCTGTTGTCAGTATGTGCCGAAGGAATCAGCAATGCCGCTCATTGATTAAAAACCGCCAGAAAGAAAATCGCCGACCATGAAAGAGCGGTTCAACGTGCTCAGTTGCATAGCCTAGGCGGTTGCTTCATTAACGCATCCGTCAAGGTCGTTTTTGGTCTTCTCCCCTCTATCCCTTTTATCGAGTATGTCCTATGTGACCGGTAACTGAATCAGAGATGAAGGTGGGGGTAGGAGGTTGATTTGGTGACTTCATCAAACCTTCGTTCATAGGATCGTTCCTCGGCGTTGATATATCCCATGAACACTATTTCCGTCACGTCTTGGCGGTTGAAGAAAACGATCTTGGCCGGATCAGTCATGCCATACGGGAATTGTACGGAACCATAGTCAAAGTAACCCGTTGTTCCATGCATGACTGTCAACGGAGCGCGGGCGATGATAACTAGCAGGGTACCCGGGTCTCTTCTGGTTTTCACCACGGATCCCAAAGGAAGAATGATATTTTCTGATTTGATGGAGTTCTGCTCGGATTGTTTCATTAGGTGCCCTCTTTGGTGGATGAATGAAGTTACATTCCCTCAACTTCTCTAACAACCTATGGTAGGACTACACGGTAAATCACGGTCGGTTCGTGCAACACAGTGCGACATCTTCGCTACATCGGAGTGAAATGACTTATTCCTCCTTGGCGCTTATCAAATTGTCGTTATGCTTTCCTTCATTTTGTTGATTCCGTCGCTGTTTGTTTGGTCCGCAAAATGTGTATAATGGACTTTTGGCGTGTTTCGCCCGCGGATCGAGAGCGCTTCAGCATAGGGCTGGTGCACCGCGTAACGGAAGAATGCAAGAGGAGGAGCCGTGGCTCTTACGAGTGAGCAGAAGCAGGCAATCGTCAAGGAATACGCGACCCACGAGGGTGACACCGGTTCCCCCGAGGTCCAGGTGGCTCTGCTGAGCAAGCGCATCTCCGACCTGACCGAGCACCTCAAGCAGCATCAGCACGACCATCATTCGCGTCGCGGCCTGTTGCTCATGGTCGGCCATCGTCGCCGGTTGCTGGATTACCTCAAGAAGGTGGACATCAACCGCTACCGTTCCCTGGTGGAGCGTCTTGGACTACGCCACTAATATGCATGCTTTCGCCCGGGCCTAGCGCTCGGGCGCTTTTGCATGACTGAACCAGGCACCGTTAACCCCGGGATGGGGTTGTAGAAGATGGTGCTGAATTGAAATGCAAGGTTGGTCCGCAAGGAATGAAGATAGCCGGACATGGGGTTCGGCAGGACCAGACCGAAGTAGAAGGATCTCCGGCAGTCAATTGATGCCGAGCATCCTGACATCAGGTAGTAAACAAGCAGTAAACAAAAGGAGGAACCCTATGGAGGGTCCCGAAATCACGGCTGTAGAAGCCACGATCGATAACGGATCATACGGCAAGCGCACGGTGCGCTTCGAGACGGGTCGTCTCGCCCAGCAGGCGGATGGGGCAGTAGCCGCCTATCTCGATGACGATTCCATGGTGCTGTCCACCACCACCGCCGGGTCCAGCCCCAAGGAGAACTACGATTTCTTCCCGCTGACCGTCGATGTGGAAGAGAAGATGTACGCTGCGGGCAAGATCCCCGGCTCCTTCTTCCGCCGCGAGGGTCGGCCCTCCAACGAGGCCATCCTGGCCTGCCGGTTAATTGATCGCCCCCTGCGCCCCCTCTTCCCGCATACCCTGCGCAACGAGGTCCAGGTCGTGGAGACCATCCTGGCTGTCAACCCCGAGGATGCCTATGACGTGCTGGCCCTGAACGCGGCCTCTGCTTCCACCCTGATTTCCGGACTGCCCTTCGAGGGGCCGGTCTCGGGTCTGCGCCTGGCCCTGATCGATGGCCAGTGGGTGGCCTTCCCCCGCTGGAGCGAGCGCGAGCGCGCCGTCTTCGAGCTGGTCGTGGCCGGCCGTGTGGTCGAGGGCGGGGACGTCGCCATCGCCATGATCGAGGCAGGCGCCGGCAAGAACGCCTGGAGCCTTATCTATGACGAGGGCCAGATCAAGCCCGACGAAGAGGTGGTCGCCCAAGGTCTTGAGGCCGCCAAGCCCTTCATCAAGGTTCTGTGTGAGGCCCAGAGCGAGCTCAAGGCCAAGGCTGCCAAGCCCACCAAGGATTTCCAGCTCTTCCCTGAGTACACCGACGAGCTCTACGAGCGCATCGACCAGGTGGCGCACGCCGACCTGGACCAGGCACTCTCCATCGCGGAGAAGCTGCCCCGCCAGGATCGTATCCACGAGATCAAGGAGAAGGTCCGCGAGGCCCTGGCTGACGAGTTCACCGAAATGGATGAGGCCGAGAAGGACAAGGAGCTGGGCAACGCCTTCAAAGAGCTCCAGCGCCAGATCGTCCGCCGCCGCATCCTGACCCAGGACTACCGCATCGACGGCCGCGGCCTGCGCGACATCCGCACCCTGTCCGCCGAGGTGGACGTGGTGCCCCGCGTGCATGGTTCCGCACTCTTCCAGCGCGGCGAGACCCAGGTGCTGGGCGTCACCACCCTGAACATGCTGAAGATGGAGCAGACCATCGACGCCCTGTCCGGCCCCACCACCAAGCGCTATATGCACAACTACGAGATGCCGCCCTATTCGACCGGCGAGACCGGCCGCGTGGGTTCGCCCAAGCGCCGCGAGGTGGGCCATGGCAACCTGGCCGAGCGCGCGCTGATCCCGGTTCTGCCCAGCCGCGAGGAGTTCCCCTACGCCATCCGTCAGGTCTCCGAGGCCATCGGCTCCAACGGGTCCACCTCCATGGGCTCCGTCTGCGCCTCCACCCTGTCCCTGCTGGCTGCCGGCGTGCCTCTGAAGGCCCCTGTGGCGGGCATCGCCATGGGTCTGGTCACAGGCGAGGTCGACGGTCGGCCCACCTACAAGACCCTGACCGACATTCTGGGTGCCGAGGATGCCTTCGGCGACATGGACTTCAAGGTGGCCGGCACCTCCGAGTTCATCACCTCCCTGCAGCTGGACACCAAGCTGGACGGCATCCCCGCCGACATCCTGGCCGCCGCCCTGCAGCAGGCCAAGGAAGCCCGGGCCACCATCCTCGACGTGATCAACGAGTGCATCGACGGGCCTGCCGAGATGAGCCCCTATGCGCCGCGCATCATCACCACCCAGGTTCCGGTTGACAAGATCGGTGAGGTCATCGGACCCAAGGGCAAGATGATCAACCAGATCCAGGAGGACACCGGTGCCGACGTCTCCATTGAGGACGACGGCACGGTCTACATCGCCTCTGAGGGCGGCGAGGCAGCGGCCAAGGCCAAGGAGGTCATCGACCAGATCGCCAACCCGCACGTGCCCGAGGCGGGGGAGACCTTCAACGGCAAGGTGGTCAAGATCACCAGCTTCGGCGCCTTTGTCAATCTGACCCCTGGCACCGACGGGCTTCTGCACATCTCGCAGATCCGCAACCTGGCCAACGGCGAGCGCATCGACTCTGTGGAGGACGTCCTCAAGGAGGGCGACACCGTCGAGGTCATCGTCCAGGGTGTGGACGACCGCGGCAAGATCTCTTTGGCCATCCCCGGCTTCGAGGATCAGGAGTCCGCAGGTGGCCGTGATCGCGGTGGTCGTGGAGATCGTCGTGACCGTGGTGGCGATCGTCGTGAGCGCGGCGGACGTGGTGACCGTGATCGTCGTGATCGCCGCAGCCGTTCCTCAGAGCGCGAGGATCGGTATGAGGCCCCGCGCCGTTCCCGCTCCGAGCGTGATGATCGCTACTACGACGACGAGGATCAGGAGGATCGTCCCCGGCACCGTCGTCAGAGCCGCGACCGCGACTATGAGGATGGCGGAGACTGGTTCGAGGACGAGGACCGTGGCTCACGTCGCGATCGTCGTCGGGTCTCCCGCGATGATGACGATGATCGTGGTGGCCGTGGCCGTGGCGAGCGTCGTGGCCGTGGCGACCGTGGCGGTCGTCATGAGCGTCGCTCTTCCGGACGTGGCGGCTACCGTGGCCGCAGGGAGAATCCGCGCTACGCTGCCGACGAGCACTATGACGAGTACCGGGCCGACCGGGAGGAGCGCTCAGAGCGCCCTCGTCGCCGCGTGCGCAGGGACTTCGATCCCTTCGACAGTGAGGACTGATTCCCACTGATGCCGGGACCCCGTTCCATTGGACGGGGTCCCGTTTTTGTCTCTTCTGAATTTAGTGAGAGAATGATGGCATGTCCGTATCAATGATCGTGCTCATCATCATCGTTTTGCTGGTCGTGTTGCTGGTCATCTGGGGAATCGGTATCTACAACGGTCTGGTCAACCTGCGCAACCGGGTCGCCAATGGCTGGGCCCAGATTGACGTCCAGCTCAAGCAGCGTGCCGACCTGGTGCCCAACCTGGTCCAGACGGTCAAGGGCTACGCCTCACACGAGTCCACCGTCTTGGAGGAGGTGACCAAGGCCCGCGCCGACGTGGCCCAGGCCCAGACGGCTGGCGGAGACCAGATGCAGGCCCGTGCCGCTGCTGAGCAGCGGCTGGGTCGATCCCTGGTCACTCTGATGGCTCGGGCGGAGGCCTACCCTGAGCTCAAGGCCAACCAGAACTTCCTGGACTTGCAGCGTCAGCTCAAGGACCTGGAGGACAAGATCGCCTACGCCAGGCAGTTCTACAATGATGTGGTTCAGAAGTTCAACACCCGCATCGAGACGGTCCCCTCAAACATCATCGCATCCCTCTTCCACTTCCGTCAGGCCCAGTACTTCCAGGCTGACGAGGGTAGCCGCCAGGCGCCCGTAGTGGACTTCGGACAGTGAACGCCCCAGCGGCCTCCTCTGGGAAACCGGTCTCAGGCCATCCCTCCTGGAGCACTTCCCGCTTTTTCCGAGCCTTGGCACTGGCTTTGGTGGCAGCCTTGGTGACGTGCATAGTCGCTGCTCTGCTTATCTTCAACAAGAATTGGCCGGACCTGGTATACGATTCAGTGGACTATGATGTCCAGGTCCTGGATAACGGCGATTTGCGCATCAGTCAGGACCTGACCGTAACCATGAACTCCCGTGAGGACGACAACGGCGACAAACGTCCCTGGAGGGAGCTCTACCAGCGTTATCAGATCAAGCCTGACCGGCTGACGGGCATCAGTGACATAAGCGTGCGCGACCTGACCAATGGCTCTACATATAGGCAAGCCGATCCGCCGACGGATCCTGATAACCTCGATCAGGTTCCCGACTGGGATAAGACCATGGCTGGCACCTGGTATATGGGCACAGTCTCGGACTCAGGATTGGAATCCTACAAGCCGGGCGACTCGGACCAAGGATCCGCCTGCGGCGCCCAGGGGGACCGGTGTCAGGTGGAGCTGGGTTGGAACATTCCGCAGATTGCCGAGGATTCAGGTCGGCGCTTCCGCATCGACATGACCTTCCACGGTGTCACTACTGCCCATCCCGATGTGGCTGAATTCCAATGGGAGCCCGTGGGCGACACCAACCAGATTTCCGTCGAGCATATGAGCGCTGATGTCAGGCTTCCCAAGCTTATAGGAACAGAGAAGGACAAGGATGCCAAGGCCTGGCTCCATTTCGCTGGCAAGGGTTCCTACCAGGTGGGCGATGACAGCCGTATCCACTTTTCAGCTGACCAGATCGGGCCAGGTCAGCATCTGGATTTGGTGGTTCTCTTCGATGCGAAGAGGGTTTCCTCCGTGGTCAGGACCGACTCTCAACCGGCGCGTGACCGCATCATCAAGCAGGAGCGCCAGCAGTATGAGCACTGGCACGCCGAGCAGACCAGACGGGCGCGGATCGGACTTTTGGCTGGTGTACTGACCGTCTTAGCTGCTATCGCGCTGATTGTAGTGATGCTCTGGCAGGCCTTCCGCACCTATGGAGACTCCCAGTACCGAGGCGATATTATCTACTACCGTCAGCCTCCTGATCTGTCACCGGCCGTGGCCGCTGTTATCAACGATTTGATGCTGACCAGAGAATCCCCTATTGGCAGGCAATTGTCAGCCACCATTCTCTCCCTGGCCTCCAAGCGGGCCATCGCTCTGATTCCGGTCAAGTATAAGGACCGGGCGAATTCCGGCGGAGGTTCCCTGACTAAGGTGATGCGCTCGCTGCTCCACAAAGGCAAACGGCAGTCCATGGAGGTGGTCATTAATCCGGTCTGTAGTCAGGATCGAGCCTCCCTGGCCCTGTCCTTAAGCGAGGAAGCCTGCCTGACCATGCTGGAAGGTGCTTCCGCTCTGATGGGGTCCAAGGATGAACGTTTCGACCTGTACGAGATGATTGCTCTCTTCTCCAGCACCGAAGCTAATCATGGCAAGGTCTATCTGGAGGCTTTCGACAAGGCCGTCAAGTATGAGACCAACAATGCTGACCTGCGTGCCTATCGTCATGGTATAGAGGTCTTGCCCTTCCTGGCCGTGCTCTTGGCCGCTTTCATCCTGCTGGCTGGATTCCTACCGGGCACCGTGCTGGTACGTGCGCCATTGGCCGTGCTTCTGGTGGCTGTTGCAGCATTCTCCATTCGTTATGGTAGTTGGCAAGTGCTCAGCAGGAATGGACAGCTCATGGCTGGTCAGGTGTCAGGGCTTCGGCGCTATCTGCTGGACTTCAGCGATTTTAGCCACCGGGGCGTGGAGGATCTGGTGCTCTGGGACCGCTACCTGGTTTACGCTGCGGCCTTCGGTATAAGTGACCGGGTTGTCGCTCAGCTGGCACAGGCCAGCCCTGAACTGACCGACTTCGACTGGCTGAATAATAATGCGCGCGGGAGCCTGCTCTACTGTACCTTCCTGCCTTACAGCCAGAATGTTCCGGTGGCTTCCTCCGTGAGTGGCCCTGAAGCATTGGCTGCAAATTCAATGCTTGGCCAAGGCGGGGTGGTTGATCTGGGTACTCAGTTGACCCAGGGACTCGAACAGATCGGCGGCCTGATCGGCCAGGCCAGCGGCAATAGTTCCGACAGTGGTATTGGTGGGTTTGGCTCCGGTGGTGGTTCCTTCGGCGGCTCCGGTGGCGGCTCCGGTGGTGGTTCCTTCGGCGGTCGTTGATACTGGGCCACAAGCTAAGCTCGATGGGGAGCCGGCGGTGTCGAAGCCGGCCTCAATCTACAAGACGGGAGTACATGCATGACATCGTCGATGCGGGCCTTGGGGCCCTTTACTACGACAGCGGTCGGACTGGGCTGCATGGGATTGTCCATCGAGGGCAAGCCGGACCAGGCAACGGCCATCGACGTCATCCACCAGGCCCTGGATGCCGGTTGCCGACATCTGGATACCGCCTGGTCATACTACGAATCGGGCGGCCCCGAACAGACCAACGAGCGACTGGTTCGCCAGGCTTTGGACTCCTGGAAGGGCCCCCGTCAGGACGTGCTGGTAGCCACCAAGGTTGGGCACTACCGCAACTTCACTGACGGGCGACCCACCTGGGCTGTGGATGGTCGGCCGGAGAGCCTGATCCGGCACGCCAAGGAGTCCGCTCAGGCCCTGGGCGTGGACACCATTGACCTGCTCTATATGCACCGTCCTGACCCACAGGTGCCCTACCAGGAGTCGCTGGAGGCCATGGCTGAGCTGGCCAAGCAGGGCGTGGCCCGGACCCTGGGTGTCTCCAACGTAGATATTGAGCGGATGGACCTGGCTCGCAAGATTCTGGGCGATGATCTCGTAGCCGTGCAGAACCAGTTCTCACCCACCTTCACCAGCTCCCGCCAGGAGCTGGACCATGCGGCTGAACTGGGTCTGGCCTTCGTCTGCTGGAGCCCCCTGGGAGGCTTCCGAGCGCCCAAGGACGAAACCCGTTATGATGCCTTCCGGCAGGTGGCTCAGGAGCGCAGTGTCTCCCACCAGCGCGTGGTCCTGGCCTGGGAACTGTCCCAGAACAGCAACGTCTTTGTGGTTCCCGGGGCTCACAGGGCGGCCACCATTCTGGATTCCCTACAGGCGGCTGACATGGAACTGAGCGAGGACGAGATGGACCGCCTGAACCGGGCGGCGACTGCATGAGTCCCAAGCCTGAACCAAGAGAGCAGGGCACCCAGAGCGATCAGGGCCAAGCCTGGGATCGGGAACGGACCCTACTGGACAGCAGTCCCCTGCCGTCACTGGACGATCAGGGCCGGCCGATCCCAGTCACCATTCCCATAGCCTTGGCGCCTGGGATCAAAGTGGTCTATACCACCAGGCTGGGCGGGGTCTCCTCGGGCGATTATGCCCAGCTGAATCTCGGCGGCAAGGGGGGCGACGACCCGCAGGCGGTGGCTGCCAACCGTCAGGCCCTGGGCCGCCAGCTGGACCGTCCCATGGTCCTGGTGGATCAGGTTCACTCAGCCAGGGTCTGGGACGCCGACCAGGGTCAGCCCCAGGGGCGCTGCGAAGCCGATGCGCAGGTGACCACCCGTCGTGACCTGGCCCTGGGCATCTTCGCGGCCGATTGCCTTCCTGTGTTGCTGACCGACCCCCAGGCCGGCGTGACGGGTGCGGCACATTGCGGTCGTCGTGGTTTGGTGGCTGGCGTCATTCCAGCCACAGTCCAGGCTATGGCCGACAAGGGCGCCAACCCCTCCAGGATCGTGGCAACGCTGGGGCCTAGGATCTGCGCAGACTGCTATCAGGTGTGTTCGAACCTGGCTGATGACTTCGAGAAGCGCTTCCCTGGCGCATCCGGACCATGCCGATTCGGCGGAATCGCCATCGACATCGCCGCTGCAGCCAGAATGGAACTGAAGGCGGCAGGAGTGACCCGTATCGTTGACTCCACCCCGCGGGTCGCTGCTGCCACCAGTTACCTTTGCCAGGATCCGGATCTGGAAGAGCTCTGCAGCCATGACAATGAGGGCCCCTCCCTGTCGAGGCGTCTTGAGGACCTGCGCCGACCCTTGTGTACCCTGGAGAATCCGCTCTGGTACTCCCACCGCCGGGCCTCGCTGGCCAGCAAGGCGGGGGAGGGGCGCATGCTGGCCCTTATCCTGGCCGACGACTGATGCAGTATGTTGATTGACTGGCTTCTGACAGCTGGAGCAGGCCTCGGGTGCAGATGTTCGGTGCAGATAGCACCGGGTCTGCGCCCCTTCCTGTCCTCGCGTGAGTACCGTTGAGTTTATGAGTGAGAGCAGAGCATCAGCAGCCCCGTCCGAGGTCAGTCAGGATAACGCCGAGCCAGAGGAGCAGATTCAGCCAGTTGTGGCGGTGATTCTGGCGGCCGGGCTGGGCCTTCGATTTGACGAGAGCAACCCCAAGCAGCTGGTGCAGGTGGGCGGCAAACCCATCATCACCTGGTCAATTGACGCCTTCCAATTCAATGCCCGGGTCACCGACATTCTGGTCGTGGTCAACGATCGGGTGCGGGAGGCTGTCGAGGCCATCGTGGGCGATGACACCTACGACAAGGTCCGCATGGTCATTCAGGGCGGCATCGAGCGCATGGACAGCACCGAGGCGGCCCTGCAGACCCTGGCCGAAGCGGAGATCCCCCAGGATGCCAAGCTGCTCATCCACGATGCGGTACGCCCCTTCGTCAGCCAGGAGTCCATCAATGGCTGCATCGATGCCCTGGATACTTTCAACGCCGCAACCGTGGCCGTGGCCTCGACCGACACCATGCTGATGGCCGGGGATCTGGGGGATCGCAAGGTGGTCCGTCAGGTGCCCGACCGAGACAACATGTTCCGGGCCCAGACCCCACAGGCCTTCCGCTTCGGCACCCTCCGCAAGGCCTACGACCTGGCTGCCGCAGACCCCGACTTCCATCCCACCGACGATACCCGGGTGGTGGTGGATCGCCTGCCCGAGGAACCGGTGGCCATCGTGGCCGGCAGTGTGACCAACATGAAGATCACCCTGCCTTCGGACGTGCCCATGGCTGAATGGATAGCGCGCTCCCTGGCCGGGTGAAGTCCTGTGTACCATGGGGCACATGGAGCAGATCAAGGTCATCGTCGCCGGATACGATCATTACGAGGGTGTTGATGTCAACCCCTCCTATCAGGTCTCACAGGCTCTGGCCGAGCATGGCATGGAAGGCATGCGGCCAGTCGGCCCCACCGAGGAGGATCCGCTGGAGGGCGTGGATCTGGCTATTTCCTCCGTCACCATGCCTGTCAGCTTCGCCAAGGCCTGGCCCATACTGCATGAGGCCATAGAGCGTGTGCGTCCGGATATCATCATCGCCACAGGGCTCAAGCGTCGGGCTCGCGGCATCGCCATGGAGCGCTGCGCCGTCAACCTCAAGGAGGACGACGCTGACGATCGGGAAAATCTGGGGGAGCAGGAGTCTCGAGATACCGTCCGTCATGCCAACCGCCAGCCCATCGACTCCCAGGGTCCGGCCGCCTACTGGACCCGACTGCCGCTGAGGGCCATCCTGCACGACTTCGGCACCTGCGGCATTCCTGCCACGCTGAGCTCGGACGCGGGCACTTATGTCTGCAACGCGCTCTTCTACAACCTGCTGGCTTGGGCTGCAGGACACAAGGATGTCCTGGCCGGGTTCGTCAGCCTTCCCCTGGTCAACGAAAGCGGCGGTCAGGAGTGCGGTCTGCCCCTGGATCAGCAGATAGAGGCTGTGCGCGAGGTGGTCAACGAGACCATTCGCTACTATCGTAGGCCCTCCTCCAGCCCCATTCTTATTGCCTGAGACCCGTATGTAAGGCCAATGTGTCGGCGGCAGGTCAGACGGCGACTTTTGGTCGGTCATGGGGTAGAGTCAAGGTAAATCCACCGGACCGAAGACATCTTTGTCACGGCCCGGCATGTCCTGGTGGCGAAGAGGAGTGTTTCCATGGCCGAAGATCAGTTTCCCGTTGTCCTGCGAGGCTATGACAAGGAGCGGGTCGACCAGGCCTTGGCGGCCTCGCGGAGCAATCTAGCCCGGCTGCGTCAGCAGATCAAGGCCGATGACGATCGCATTCTGAAGCTGGAGGCGGAACTCCAGGAGGTCAAGTCCCGCAAGCCCGAACAGCCGCGCAACTCCTTTGCTTCCCTGGGGGCCAACGCCCAGCAGCTGCTGGCCTCGGCCGAGCAGACCAGCACCGAGCTGCTCAACCGCGCCAAGCAGGATGCGGCATCCACCAAGACCTCTGCCCAAGAGAAGGCGACGACCCTGGTCAACAAGGCTCAGCTTGAAGCCAAGCACATCGTGGACGAGGCCAACGCCAAGGCCAAGTCGATCGTCGAGGCCGCCAACGACGAAGCCAGGACCGTCACCACCACCGCCAAGCAGCAGAGCGAACAGAACAAGGCCGCAGCCGATAAGGTCGTGGCCGAACGCCGCCAGGCCCTGGATCTGGAGCTGCAGAACTCACGCGAGGAACATGAGAAGCGGCTGGCCACCAGCAAGGCCACCCAGGACAAGGAGCTGTCCGAACAGAAGGCCAAGGCCGCCAAGGAGATTGCCGACAAGCGGCGCAAGAGCGACGAGGAGATCGCCAAGCTCAAGAAAGAGGCCAACGATCAGATCCAGAAGGCCCTGGCCGAGGCCAACAAGAAGCTGGCCGACGTGCGTGAGCAGGTCTCCAAGAGCCTGAATGACGCCCGTAGGCAGGCTTCGGAAATCACCGACAAAGCCAAGTCCGAGGCCCAGCAGATCGTGGACGAGTCCAAGGTCACCAGCGCCGAGACCATGGCCAAGGTCAACGCCGAGGCCGAGCAGGTCCGCTCCGACATTGCCGCCCAGCAGGAGGATGCCACCAAGAAGGTGGGCGAGCTGCTCAAGAACCTGGAGGATCGGCGGGTCAAGACCGAGAAGGAGACCCAGGAGCTGATAGAACAGGCCAAGGCCACCCGCAAGGATGCCGATTCGTTCGCCTCCTTCAAGCGGGAGGAGTCCGAGCGCAAGGCCAACCAGTTGCTGGAGGAGGCCAAGCAGCGCGCCCAAACCGAGATCGAGGATCAGCGCAAGGCCGCCCAATCCGAGCTTGACGGGCTCAAGGACCACATCGCCAAGCTGCAGCACCGGGAGGCCACCATTACCTCTCGGGTCGACGAGCTGCGGAACATCTTCTCCAAGTCCTTCGGCAACTTCGACGGCTTCCATGACGAGGCTGTGATCAATGACCAGGACGAGGGGCAGGCGCCCAGCGTGCCCGTGGTCAACGCTGTACCTGCCGCGGATCCGCTGCCGGCTCCTGCTTCGTCGGCTTCGGCGACATCCTCGGAGGCTGAAGGCGAGGATCAGGCCGTCGATCAGCCCCTTGCCGATGCCCAGGTAGAAGCCCCTCAGACACCGGTCGATCCGGTTCCAGCCAGCCAACCGACCGATGGCGTGGCCACTGATTCCACCAGTGATTCCGAGGAGGACGCCAACGTGGCTGCGGCTGTCAGATCCTCAGCCAATATGCCTACTCAGGTTCTGCCCTCTCCGACGCCGAGCGCCCTCTCCGATGCATCCGCCCAGGCCGATGACGCGCCGGCCCAGGATGAGGCCGGACAGGTGGAGAAGGCAGTCACCGATCAGGAAACTACGGTTATTCCGCCCATCAACGATGACGCTACCCCGACCGATCGGGACTGATTAGCAAAGGACATTGTTCCTTGGGGCCGGATCGTAGGTATGGTCTGCGATCCGGCCCTGTCGTTCTGCCTTGCTCGGAAGTTGGGTGGCCGTCAATCTCGGCCTGAACCCCTGCTGAGGCCTAGAGTCGGTAGTGAAGAGGTGCAGGCCAAGGGTCACGGGGTTGGGAGAGCGTCATGCAGCAATCACGGCACGCATCATCACATGTGTCTGGCACGGGGTCGTCCGGGTCGGCTGCGGCTTCTCGCCCATGGAGTGCCCAGGTGCGCCGTGGAGTGGACCTGCAATCCCTCTATGCCCTGGTGTATCTGGTGGTGGCCAACCTGATCGCAGGGATTCTGAATCTGCCCGCTGTGGCTGCGGCCCTGGGCATTGCCCGTCAGCCAGGGCTGGGGGATCTGCTGGGTGATCTGGTCATGTTGGTCTTTCTCTTCGGCACCCGCGGTCAGGATCTGCTCGGGCGCGGTTCCAACCCTGTGCAGTACAAGGCGCAGACCAATCCCGGTCCGGCCGTGCTGATCGGGGCCATCCTGCTGATCATGCTGGCCAGCAGCATCGAGACCGGCTTCACCTGGGTGGTCAACCAGGGATCCCAGGCCCTGGGGCTGGTCTACCACTCCACCACCTCCCAGATCGCGGCGGGCCAGCATGGGTTCCTGTCACCCCTGGACACGGCCATCCTGGTCCCCGTCGTCGAGGAGTTCCTGCTGCGCGGCGTGGTCATGGGCAGGCTCAAGCCCTACGGACGAACCTTCGCCATCGTCACCTCCTCTTTCATCTTTGCCTGCCTGCACGGAGACATCACCCAGAGCCTGTTCACCTTCCTGCTGGGTCTGGTTTTGGGTGTCATCGCCATGGAATACTCCATCCTCTGGTCCATTGCCCTGCATATCTTCAACAACCTGGTTTTGGCTGACGCCACGATGTGGCTGATCCAGACGGTGCCGGCCCGCACCGGCATGATGATCAACCAGGGGATGACCCTTCTGGGCCTGGTTGGGGGACTGGTCGTCCTTTGGCTGATTCGGGGAAAGCTGGCAGACCGCCTCCGCGCCAATCGTTCACGCCACGGCACCTATAAGGGCTGGATCTCCTTCGGGCTGGCCGTCCTGGTGGCCCTGGCCGTCGTCAATGCGGCACAGCGCTTCTCCCTGGCTTGACAAGGGTACAGTTGTCCACATCCTCCGCCAGGCGAACCCTTAAGGGCCGATTCCCGCTATGCTGGATGCAGGGATGCAGATACATCCGCATGAAAGGAAACAAGGACAGACCGTATGACATCAGTACTGACACCACTGGATCAGACCCGTTTGGAGGGCCTGCGCACCGCCTTCGATGAGCGCGAGGCCAACCACGTCGCCATGAACGCCGTCACTCAGGTAGGCATTGACGAGGTGGCCCACAACTATAACCGCTCCCGTCTGCTCCAGCACCGATTTTCGGTCAGCATCGATAATGGCACGGTCACTTCGCAGGCGCATTCCGGCCGCTGCTGGCTCTTCAGCTCGCTGAACGTAGCCCGATTCATAGCCCGCAAGGCGCTGAACATCGATGGTGAAAGCACAGCCAACCCCATGGGTGATTTCGAGCTGTCCCAGAACTACGCCATGTACTATGACAAGCTTGAGCGTGTCAACTACTTCCTACGCGACGTGGCGGCTCTGGTGCGTGCTGGCGAGCCCGTCGACTCCCAGCTCATGCGCTTCATGATGGGCGACGTCATGGGCGATGGCGGCCAGTGGATCATGGCCATGAACATCTATAAGAAGTACGGCGCAGTGCCCAAGCAGTTCTATCCCGAGACCGCCTCCTCGCAGAACACCAGCCAGATGAACGATCAGCTGCGTCGCCTGCTCCACCAGGCCACGGCTCACATGGTGGCCAATCCGGACGGGATCGACGAGATCGTCGATCGAACCCTGGAGGCCGGTCATCGTATCCTGACCATTCATCTGGGCACTCCGCCCACCAGCTTCGACTGGGAGTGGACCGACAAGGACGGCGTCTTCCACCGGGATGGGCGGATCACCCCACAGGAGTTCTGGAAGCGCTACGTGAATGCCGGGCTTGAAGACTATGTCTGCCTGGTCGACGATCCACGCCCCGAGCACCCCAAGGGCCGCAAGATTGGCATCGAACATCTGGGCAACGTTGCTGGTGGCGATCCCACCGAGTACCTGAACGTTCCTGTAGAGGTCATGAAGGACTGCGCCCGTCGTCTGATGAGCGAGCAGGGCCTGCCGGTCTGGTTCGGCGCCGACTGCCACCCCATGATGGACCGCAAGGCCGGTCAGTGGGCGACTGATCTGTTCGAGTATGGCAGGGTCTACGGAGTGGACTTCGACATGGACAAGGAGCAGAGGGTGCGCTTCGGCGATTCGGCCCAGAACCATGCCATGGCATTCGTGGGCGTGGATGTGGCCGACGACGGCCGGACCACCAACCGCTGGAGGGTGGAGAACTCCTGGGGCGGTGACATCGCCAACAAGGGCTACTTCACTATGAGCGACGACTGGTTCAGCCAGTATGTCTACGAGGTGGCCGTGCCCAAGTCCATGCTGTCCGAGGAGTATCGCCAGGCCTTCGATCAAGAGGCCATCATGCTGCCCGCCTGGGATCCCATGGGTGCCCTAGCCTGAGCAACCACACCTAATTTATCCATCTAATTGTTCGTTTCCGCGGTCTGCATGGGCTGCGGGAACGAACCGTCCGCATTGGTCCGGATGCGGGTGGTCATAAGGAATTCGGGCAAGATCGTCGCAGTACGACAGAGAGGAGAGCGACCGTGGCATTCGTCAAGGAACCGGATATCATCCCGGAAGAGGAGCGGCAGTATTTTGCCGATACGGCCGTCTTTCCCGAAACAGTGGATGTCAACATTCGTCAGCTGGATCCCATCCCGGCTCCCAGGGTTTTTCTGCGCTCGCGACCCCTGGATCCGGAGCGTATGGAGCTGGTACGGGACTCCCGCCAGGCCATTCGCAATGTTCTGCATGGCAGGGACGACCGGCTGCTGGTCATCACCGGCCCCTGCTCAGTCCACGACCCGAAGGCTGCGCTGGAGTACGCCCGTCGCCTGTCGGCGGTCAATGAGCGATTGAAGGATCGGCTGCTGATCGTCATGCGGGTCTACTTTGAGAAACCCCGGACCACGGTGGGCTGGAAGGGGCTGATCAATGACCCCGACCTGGATGGAACGTTCAACATTCGCAAGGGGATTCGCCTGGCTCGTCAGGTGCTCTGGCAGGTTCTGGGACAGGGGATCCCGGCGGCCACAGAATGGCTGGATCCCATCACCCCACAGTATCTCTCTGACGCGGTCAGCTGGGGGGCCATCGGTGCTCGGAACACGGAGAGCCAGGTCCACAGGGAGCTGGCCAGCGGCATGTCCATGCCCATGGGTTTCAAGAATTCGACCGAGGGCAGCGTAAAGGCAGCGGTTGATTCTTGCCTGGCAGCAGCATCCGAGCATCACTTCCTGTCCATCAATCTGGACGGCCATGTCATCGCTGCCGAGACCAGGGGCAACCCTGACTGCCACATAATTCTGCGCGGTTCCAGCCATGGCCCCAATTACGATTCGGAATCCGTCCGGTCCGCCCTGGAAGCCATGCATCAGGCTCCGCTGGGTCCTGGAGCCTGCCGGGGCCTGATCGTCGACGCAGCCCATGGCAACTGCAGCAAGGATCCAGTGCGTGAGGCCCAGGTGGTTGAAGAGTTGGCAGACCGCCTCGCCAAGGGTGAGCAGGGCCTGTCAGGCATCATGATGGAGAGCTTTCTTGAGGGCGGCCACCAGAAACCGGCCCCGCTGGATCAGCTGGTCTTCGGCCAGTCCGTCACCGACGCCTGCATTTCCTGGGACAGGACCGAGGAACTGCTGCAGATCCTGGCCGATGCTGTGCAAGCTCGTCGGGAAAGGATGAAGGCATGAGCCGGATGAAGGACGAGCCGCAGGAGCCCCTGCCCCGACCCAGTAAGGCTTATGAAGTTGAACTGGTGCACAAGGCGCTGGCGGCTGGCGTCAACCCCCTGCAGACGGGGAACGTGCCCAGGTGGGAGGACGAGGTAGGCATAGGCCGGATCGTCAACAGGCGAGTTTTTGAGCTTGACCGTTTGCCCTCGCCCGCGCAGATGCTGACTCGTTATCCCTTGGATGGACCGGCCAAGGACCTGGTCATCCGCTCCCGGCAGGAGATCGTGGATTGCCTGCATGGGCGGGATGACCGGTTGCTGGTCATTGTGGGCCCCTGCTCCATCCACGACCCCGATGCCGCACTGGACTATGCTCGTCGTCTGTCGGCCGTCAATGAGCGGTTGAAGGATCGGCTGCTGATCGTCATGCGGGTCTACTTCGAGAAACCTCGGACCACGGTCGGTTGGAAGGGTCTGATCAACGATCCCGACCTGGATGGCAGCTATAACATCCAGAAGGGCCTGGTCCTGGCACGGCGCATTCTGCTAGGGGTGCTGGAAACCGGACTTCCGGCGGCCACGGAATTTCTTGAGCCTACATCGCCGCAGTACATTTCTGATGCGGTCAGTTGGGGGGCCATTGGTGCCCGGAACACGGAGAGCCAGGTCCACCGGCAGCTGGCCAGTGGCATGTCCATGCCCATCGGCTTCAAGAACGCCACGGACGGCAGCGTGGATGTGTCCATTGATTCCTGCTATGCGGCCTCTCAGCGCCACACCTTCTTCGGGATAGACCATGAGGGTCAGGCTGCGGCAGTGGCGACCATGGGCAACCCCGACTGCCATCTGGTCCTTCGTGGCTCCAAGTCCGGCCCCAACTATGATCAGGATTCGGTGCGGGCAGCCCTTGCCGTGCTACGCAAGCGCATGCCTAAGGACAGCGCGGCTGCCCACGGACTGCTCATTGATGCTTCCCACGGCAATTCCGGCAAGGACGAGCGGCGCCAGATTCAGGTTGTCCATGAGCTGGCCCGGCGGATAGGTGACGGTGAGGAAGGCGTCACTGGCCTGATGATGGAGAGTTTCATACGCGGAGGCAATCAGAAGCCGGCCCCATTGGACCAGCTGGTCTACGGGTGTTCGATCACCGACCGTTGCATCTCCTGGCCTGATACCCAGGATTTGCTGGAGGAGCTGGCAGGAGCAGTGGACCGCCGTCGAAGCGTGGCTCGTTGACTTGCGCCTGCAGTAGTCTGGTCGGGCTGCAGTTGCAGGTGAAATCTTGGATAAGGAGTCAGGTATGAGCGAAGCGGATGCTTCCCTGAAGGGTGAAGATCGGCGGCCGGTTGCCGTCATCGGGGCCATGGATGAGGAGGTGGCCCTGATCGGCCGAGGTCTGAAGCAGGCGGATCACGATCCCCATGCTGGTGATGCTGGCCTGAAGGTCATATGTGGCACCCTTGATGGGGCACACGGCCCGGTTCGTCTGGCTGCCACCGTGGGTGGCATGGGCACCGTCAACATCGCCGCCACCACACAGTATTTGATCGATGCCTTCCATCCCAGGGCCGTTATCTTCTCTGGTATTGCGGGCAACCTGAACAAGGATCTGCACATCAACGACGTGGTCCTTGGAGGCACCCTGCGGTATCTGGACACTGATATGCGCTTGGTGGCCCAGTCGGCCCCCGGCACCGAGGAGTTCCACTCGGATCCTCATCTGCTGGATCTGGCAAGCCGGACCCTGGACTCCATGGGGATCAAGCACATCGTCGGCACCATTGCGACAGGTGACTACTTTGTTGACAGCCCTGAGAAGATTGCCGAAGTCAAGGAGCAGACCGGGGCCGATGCGGTCGAGATGGAGGGAGCAGCTGTCTGCCATGTGGCGGCCCGCAACAAGGTGCCAGCCCTGGTTATTCGCGCTCTGAGCGACAATGCCGACACCGACTATGAGGTCTTCCGCGAGTTCGACATCTCCGAATATGCCGACACGGCCGCCAGGCTGGTGCTGGGCATCGTGCGCGGGCTCTGAGCGCCGATCAGCAAGGAGCCCTCGGCCGTGCAGCTTGGCACCTATGGGCCTGTGAACTTGACGGCTGCAGCTGACCTGTGTATTATTACCCCTTGCATACCAAAGACCGTTGGTCGGGACCCTTGGGTCTCCTAAGTTCGGTTGATCGAGCCAGCACAGGTTGAGTTTTCAATTGGTCCTCGTGGCCTGTTTTCCGCTCTGCCTGTCGGCAGGGCTTTCTTTTTGCCTGCCATGCTCGGTCGTCCGGCTCCCTCCAGAGGTCTGTCTAGGAAGGAACGCCATGAAAAGGCCCGAAAAGGAAGAGGCTGTCGCCAGGCTGACGGACAAGTTCCGTGACGCCGATGCCATCATCCTCACCGAGTACCGCGGGCTCAGTGTTCCGCAGGTCGCCGATCTGCGAAACAAGCTAGGCCGCGATACTTCCTACAACGTGGCGAAGAACACGCTAGCCCGGATTGCGGCCAAAGAGGCTGGAATCGAGGGTCTCGATGAGATGCTTGCCGGCCCCTGCGCCATCACCTTCGTCAAGGGTGATTACGTCAATGCCGCCAAGACGTTGCGTGATTTCGCCAAGGACAACCCGGCACTGATTGTCAAGGGCGGCTTCATCGATGGAGCCGTTGCTGATGCAGATGCCATGAAGAAGATCGCGGATCTGGAATCCCGCGATGTTCTGCTCTCCCGTATGGCCGGCGCGCTCAAGGGCACCATGTCCAAGGCCGCCAACCTGTTCGTCGCTGTGCCTACCAAGGCTGTGCGCACGTTCGACGCCCTGCGCGAGAAGCAGGAAAAGGCCGCCTGAGTCCACGGCCACTGGCCCGGATCCATACGGCAAACACAAAAAAAGATGTTCGGTGATCGGCCTACCAGTCAATGCCGGTCGCCACAAATGAAAGGAAGCCATTATGGCCAAGCTCTCCGCTGACGAGCTCATCGACGCGTTCAAGGAAATGACTCTGGTCGAGCTGTCCGACTTCGTCAAGAAGTTCGAGGACGAGTTCGACGTCGAGGCCTCCGCCCCCGTGGCCGTGGCCGCTGCCGCTCCCGGTGCTGCTGCTCCTGCTGAGGAGGAGAAGACCGAGTTCGACGTCGTGCTCTCCGCTATCGGCGACAAGAAGATCCAGGTCATCAAGGCCGTCAAGGCCATCACCAACCTGGGCCTGGCCGACGCCAAGGCTCTGGTTGACGGTGCCCCCAAGACCGTCCTGGAAGGTGCCAAGAAGGAGGACGCCGACAAGGCCAAGGCTCAGCTGGAAGAGGCCGGCGCCACCGTCGAGCTCAAGTAGTCATCGGCTCTTTCCGAGCCCTTGCATGCTGGAAAGCCCTGTGTCGTCACCGACGGCTCGGGGCTTTCCCATACCCGGCCATACCCTGGGGGATGGGTGTGCCTGTTGGGTCGGCTTTGGACCAAACGATTATGAGTCGCTTGCTTTCCGCACAAGAGTGGATCGAAGTGTCTAAATTGATTCATGGCAGGCAATGAACCACCTGCCGTTTACCACAATCAGACTTGCAGATACTCCCGATCCGGACGGCTCCAAGAGGTGTGCTATGCCTGCGAGCCTCTCATGTGTCCTTTATCAGGTAATTCGGCACGCAATCAATCCTATCTCTGGGTTTCATGACAGAATAGGCGGTAGTACCGAGTGAAGGCGGCTGCAGATTTGGGAGGTCGAAAACGTGAGTGACGATCGGCGACCGGGGCAGGTGTGGATAATCAAGTTCAATGGGGCGGAAGAGACCCGGCTCAAGCCTGGCGAGACCGTCGAGATTGGCCGCAAGCCCCTGCGTCCGCTGGCCGATGACGGTCGGCGCCGTCTGGAGGTGCCTGATCAGACTAAATCCATGTCCAAACGACATGCCATTTTTTCCGTCGACCAGGACGGTCTGGCCACCCTGCGCGATATGGGTTCCACCAACGGCTCCTATCTGATCCAGTCCGACGGCTCCCTGGTCAGGCTGCCTGTGGATGCCGCCTTCCCCCTGTCCAGCAGCTCGGCTCGCTTCCAGTTCGGTGATGTCCCGGTCGACTTCGTGTGCATCAACAATCCCGAAGAGGATACGACCAATCCCTCGCCCCGGGTGCCTGACCTCTTCTCATACTCCACACAGCCCCGGGGTATGGTGGAGCCTGATGCGGCTGAAATGTCCGTCGACGACATTCTGGACATGCGCGCCGGCGAGCCCACTGGCATCTTCAAGGCCGACGGGGTTCGCAACCGGGTCACTGCCCTTCACGATATGGCCTTGGGCGCTGCCAAGACAGCCGATTCCTCCCCAGAGGCCGGAGGCGCTTCACCAGATCGTCCTAGGAATGTCCCAGCCGCTCGCGGTTCACAGGGCAATCCGTCGTCGCCTTTCTCAGGAAGACCGGAGCCAGCAGATTCCCGAGGCCAGCAAGTTCGGTATTCTGACAATGCTGATTCAGCCGAGCATGGCCAGACCGACAGGAGACTGGCCGATGTCGGCTCGGCTGAGGGCCAGGAATCATACCCTCGCGGAGCCTATTCCGACCAGCCGGATGATGGAGTATTCGAGGACCGCGAAGGTGACCGGCGTGGTGGCGAAGCCCGCCAGCCTCTGCCATGGCAGGAACGCGAATCCGAGCAGAGTCTGCCCTTGGTCGGCACTCGCGAGGAGGATAGCCAGCCGGTCGATCGCGATCTTTTCGCTGATGCTCGTCGTTCCCGTTCCGCTGAATCGGCCCCCGATCAGGATCGCTATGACCAGGATGCTCGCGATGCCCGTGATGATCGCCATCATCGTGATGATCGCGCAGCTTCCGGCCGCAGGGGTTATGCAGATGGTCAATCTCGGCAAGGCCGGGTGAGCGAAGCGGACACGGGCCAGGGATTCACTCCGCTGGGAGCCGTAGAGCTGGCCCGCCTTTCCAAGAAGGAGTCAGATCAGGATCGGCGTCCTCAGCCAGCGGATCAGCCGGATGATGACCAGCGGTATCAGCCGGCTTTCGAGCCTGGATCCGTTTTTGAGCGGGTTTCCAAGGGTGACTATGACCGTGGTCAGGAGGCCATCGAAGTGGATGGGATGAGCTCCGATGATGCCAAACGCACCGGGGATTTCGCCCTGCAGTTCGCCATGGCCAAGCATCGCCAGTTGCTGCCCTTCCTGGCGATGAATCCGGCCCTCTATGATGATCTGTACGCCTGGTTGGAGGCTCAGGGCGACCAGGACATCGACGCGGCCCTGCGCAACAATGACGGGTATCACGAATATCTGAACGCCGTGCGGAAGTGAGTGGACGGATGAGCGAGACGGTAATGAGCACCGGTGGATCGGAAGAGGACAAACGGGCTGATGCACAGGCATCAACGGCTGGGTCCGCCTCCGAGCGCGCGGCAGAAGAGGTCAAGGCTCCGTTGACTCCCCTGGAGCGAATCCGGGGATGGCGCCAGGACTATCAGAACCAGGTGGGACTGACTCCCTTGGAGAATGTGTCGCAGCTGGCCGCGCAGATGGATCTGACGCACGCGCATCCTTCCGGGATTGCCCAGCTTTTCGCCAGCGGCCAGGTTCATCTGGATGCGCTTTTCCGGGATCGCGGCATGTTGCGTGCGGCCCACCGTCGCATGGAGCGGGTTCTGGATGATCAGGCTGCCAAGGAGCGTGCCAGCGGTTTCGCCCAGCTCTCCATGGTGGTGGGGGTGGCTGCCTGGCAGGGGCGCGACATGCCCGTACTGCTCTATCCCGTGCGCATCGATGAGAGCACACAGGGGGCCTCCAGGGCCTCTATCAGATTCACAGGCAAGGTGGATCTTAATCCTGCTTTGATCTCGGCCATGCGCGAGCGGGGCATCACCCTGGATCCGGATCGTCTGTTTTCCGCCTCCCATTATCAGGGCGGCACCCCTGAAACCTCATCGCTTTTCAAGGACATGACGGCTCTGATCACGCCGCATATCAGCGACTTCACCATTGAGCGGAAAATCGTTCTGGGGTGCTTTATCGAGCCATCGGCACAGCTGCTGGGCGAAAGCCTGCGGATTCTGGACCGGATGACCGCTGGATCCACCGGCAACGATTTGCTGGATGCCCTGGCTGGCGACCAGGCGGCCTCCGAGCGGCTCAAGGGCGGACCAGTGCCCGACTACAGCCCCTTCGATGCTGACCCTCACAGCGAGTTTGAGGCTGGAGATGTGGACAACCGGGTCCGTTATGCCGCCCAGCTGGTGGCGACCGGGCACAGCGTGCTCGTGGATGAGCAGACCGGCCGCCACAGCGCCGATGACGCCCTGGCCATTGCCTCGCGCTGCGTCACCGCCGGCAGGACCGTGCTCTATGTGCCCTGCGTGGTGGAGGAGAAGCGGCGTTTCCAGCATCGTTTGGATGCCGCTGGGATGGCTGACATGGCCCTTGATCTGACCGACGACCAACTGGGCAGGATCCTGGACCAACGACTGATCGATGCAGTGGGGTTCAAACCCGGTAAGTCCAGCGAGCATTTTGATCAGGTGGCTGACGAGCTTGTGGGTGTCCGCTCCCGACTGACCCGCTACCTGGGCGATCTGCATGGGGTGGATTCCAGTTGGGGGGTTTCGGCCTACCAGACCATTCAGAATCTGGCCAACATTGCCAATATGCCTACGCATCCTGCCACTCGTGTCCGTCTGGGCGCGGCTACGGCCCACAACCTGCAGCCCGAGTTGGATACGTGGGCGGACAAGCTGGAGAGGGCTGCCGAGCTGGGTGAATTCGTCATCGGTCCCCAGGACACCCCCTGGTACGGCGCCACCCTGGTCAGCGAGAACGAGGCTGTGGACGCTTACTCCCGCGTGGTTCGTCTTCTGCAGCGGCTTCTGCCGGACACCCGTGAGCAGGTCAAATCCACTGTAGAGACCTGCGGATTCCCTGTGCCGGCCACCGTCAAGGATTGGGGACGGCAGGTGGTGGTTCTCAAGAACCTGCGCCGGGTCTTGGATGTCTTCCAGCCTTCCATCTTCGAGCGCGACATCCCCGCCATGATCGAGGCCACCAAGTCCAAGGCCGATCGCAAGGCCAATGGCACCAATCTGGGATTCTGGGAACGTAGACGTCTGGTCAAGGAGGCCAAGAGCCTGCTCAGGCCCGGCGCCCAGGTCGAGGATCTGCATGAGTCGCTGGTGGTGGTCTCCAAGCAGGCCGAGCAGTGGCGGACCTTCGTCCCCCACGGCGGCTGGCCGGTCCTGCCGCCCAAACTGGACGTCATCATCGACACGCAGGAATCCCTGATCCGCGACATGACAGCTCTGGACACCGTCCTGGACTCGACTCCGGCAGGCGGCGATCTGGAGACCATGGACTTCAACAAGGTGGAGGAGCGGCTCAAGGCGCTCTTTGACGACCATACAGCCTTGGATACCTTGCCCGAGCGCTGCGCTTTGGAGGGTGAATTCAACGAGGCAGGGCTGCAGGACCTGGTCCAGGACCTGCGCAACCGTCAGGTTGAAGGCAAGGCGGTACGGGCCGAGCTGCAACTGGCCTGGTGGACCACGGTCTTCGACGACATCATGCGCTCCTCGCAGATCATCTCCAACCAGGATGGTTCCGCCCTGTCCAATGCAGCCGACCGTTTCAGCCAGGTGGATGCCCAGCATGTGGCCAGCGTAGGGCCCATGGTTGCCCAGGAGAGCGAAAAGCGTCTGTCCGAGCTGCTCTTCTCGCGCACCCAGGAGGCCAATCAGCTGCACACCATGCTAGCCGGCAACCCCGGTGCCTCCCTTGCGGTCTTCCAACAGGCCCACCCTGGCATACTGTCGGCAGCCAAGCCCATCATCATCGCGACTCCGGCCACACTGGCAACGAGGACCAATCCGACACAGCTGGCTGACACGGTCATCATCGATGCCGGGGCCCATATGCCCTCCATCCAGGTGCTGACTGTGCTGGCTCGGGCCCGGCAGGTGGCGGTCATCGCCCACCGGCCTACCATCACTTCGGATGGCCTTTTGCAATTGATCGACCATCTGGTCCCGGTCACCGTCAAAGCCCGTCCCTCACGCCGCTCGACTCGGTTGGACGCCTTCCTGAAGGATCACGGTTATGGGGATCTGTCGGCACCTGTCCCCGATTGTCGGGAACCTGGCAGGGTGACCCTGACCAGGGTGGAGGGCGCTGGCGTCCCGGTCATGGCCACCGGTCTGGTCGAGTCCAGTCAACAGGAGGTCGCTGCCGTTGTCGACATGCTCAAGCGCAGGGCAGGATCCTTCTCCCTGGTGCCGAACAGTTATCTGCTGACTGTGGTCACCCTGTCGGCAACCCATCGTTCCCGGCTGGGCGCCGAACTCAAATCAGCAGCAGCCAAGGACAGGGTTTTCGCCAAGTTCCTGCGGCATGTACGCATCGTCGGCATTGACGAGGTCTGTGGTGCTCGAGCCACGGATGTAATCCTCACTCTGGGCTTTGCCAAGACCACTCACGGCCGTCTCCTGCAGCAGTTTGGCGATCTGGAAGGCGAAGGGGGCAAGGGTATGCTGCTGGATGCTCTTGTTCTGCCGGATCGGAATCTGGACATCGTCGCGGCATTTTCCGCCGAGGATCTGGAGGACGACCGCCTTCACCAGCCCGGGCCGCGTCTGCTCAAGGATCTGCTGACCTGGGCTGAGCACCCTGATGCGGAACCGGTCCGACCCGAGCAGGCCGAGCAGTCCACCAATGTGCTCTTCCGGGATCTGGCCCAGCGGCTGCGGACCCGAGGGCTGGATGTAGCCCTGGATTACGGGTACGACCAGGCGCCCAGAATTCCGCTGGTGGTCGGGCTCAAGAACAAGCCCTATGCTTTGGCGGTGCTGACAGACGACGCCGAGTTCATGCATACCCAGTCCACCCGGGAACGTCACCGTTTCACCACCGAGGACCTGCAGTATCTCGGATGGTCGGTCATGACCGTTTGGAGCGTTTCGGCCTTTGTCAACCCCGACAAAGAAGCCGACAGGATCGTCGCCCGCCTTGCCGATATCTACCAGCAGGCGCGTTAATGGCGAAGGATGATCAGCCAGAACGCGGGAAGCAGACCGGTGAGCCTGATGGGCCTGCAACTTCGCGCCCGCGTCGGCATCACCGGGTGGTTCGACCAGGCAGGGAACGGTTCGATGTCGATGGCATCGAGGAAGATCCTCAGGACCGGGTCTGCGCGCAGGATCGTCTTGACGGGGATGACCGGAGGATCCTGGGCGAGCTACCTCCGCATTGGGGGCTCTTCCCCAATGAGCGTGGCGACTGACCGCTGATCCTAATCCTGACCCTTGGGCAGTTCGGTTCCGTCCTGTTGCCTGTCTGCACCTGTTGACCGGTGGATATCGTCGGCGATCTGGCGAAGCAACTGCAGGCTCTGGTCTTGCGGGCTGGGTGCATTGGGCTGGTCCTTGATGCCCGAGGCTGCCCGGCTCAGTTGCCGCAGCTTGTTGATGGGCATGATGATGCAGAAGTAGACGGCGATGGCGATCAAGAGGAAGTTGAGCAGAGCCGTCAGAATAGCACCAAAGGAAATAGTGGCGTTCCGGTAGCTGATGGTCAGGAGTCCTGACAGGTCCGGTTTGCCGAAGATCATGGCGATCAGCGGGCTGATCAGATTGTTGACGATGGCGTTGACCACGCTGGTCACCGCCGAACCCATGACCACGCCCACGGCCATATCCACCATGGATCCGCGCGAGATGAACTGCTTGAATTCGCCCAGCACGCCTTTGTTGCTGATCTGTGAGATTTTGTGGACTGCTTCGGCGGTATCCTTGGCCGCCACCTGATTGATCGAGGCCATCCTGCATCCTTCCGTAGCTGATGTGAGGCATGGAGTGCCCATGCCTGCTTCTTCCTCCATTATCGCGGGCCCAGAATGGTTTCGGTTTTCCGACATGATTAGAGGGTGTTGGTGCGGGAGTGTTGTCGGGGCGGATGGCGATGACGGGGGTGGATGGATCCAGCGACAACAAGAGTAGAGCCTGACCAGCGTTCAGGGCGAAGACGGCCTGGGACGCTTGCCGGACTTGGTCGCCCTCCCGTCCTTCCGGGTCGGATCGGTCCCTGGGGATTGTCTGCGCCGGTTGTAGCGCCAGAGCTTTCTCGGCTATCATGCAGTGTCCGCCGTCTGAGGCCTGCCCGGAAGTAGGTGTCTGCAGGTCGCTGGCTTGCTGGCTATGGGGAATCCCTGGCGTCCTATCAGAACCTGGTCGGTCTTGGGCGGGATGCGGGCTGGCGGCGGCTGGGCAGTTCCCCGAAGCCAGCAAACTCACCTGGTCGCCAGCCTGCAGGTTGCCCGGATCGTCGGCAAGGCGGACCGTCACCGGGGTCGTTCCGGGTGGCTGTGCCGGTCTGCTACTGATCATGGCCGTGGTCAGCGGTTGCCCCGAATGGACGCTGATCATCAGCCGCCGTCCGCGGACTTGTGCAAACGAGGAGATCAGGCCGGGCAGACCTTCCCTGCCATGCATGATCCGCGTTTCAACCATGGCAGGTTCGATGGCTGATCCTCGTGCAATGGGTCGTGCGGCGACCAGTATAGACAGGCGGCCCTGGGCCTGGGTCAGGATCTGCAAGGTGCAGAAAACTGCCAGCCCCAATGCCAGGGCGGTCCCCAGGCGCCTCAGCCGAAAAAGTCGCCGTCGGCGGGTCAGGGATCCGGCTGCCGCTGAAGGCTTACCCTTGTTGCTGAAAATAGAAAAATCGACCATGTCCCCAGCCTGCCAGAAGCTTGGCCGGCGTCAGGGTCTGCATGGTCGATGTGGTCGAATGTGCCTCTTGGTCTACTTGCTGCTTGTGGAGCTCGAAGAAGAGGATGAGGCTCCATCGGTCCGGTAGAAGCCATGGCCCTTGAACTCGATGGGCACTGCGGAGAAGATCTTACGGACCTGCTGTTGCCCGCACTTGGGGCAGATGGTGATGGGTTCGTCGTTGAAGGACTGCTCCTTGGTGAAGTCGTATCCGCAGTTCTTGCAGCGATAATGATAGGTGGGCACCGTTCTTTCCCTCCGCTGATGGTCGGTTCGCGCGACGATTGGTTCAACACCCAATATCCTAGTGGTGGCTTCGACCAGAAGAATCGGTACCGGGCCTCTCGTCAGCCTTGTTCATCACCATTATGGTCTGTGCCGGGCCTTCGTGACAGACCTGTGGCTGTGGGCGTGAAACCTTCAGGCGTCAGGACTGCATCCACGGGGAGATCATGGTCCAGATGGGGCAGGGGGGCTTCCACGAATTCGCCGGGCCAGCAGATGCCCACCACTGGGGACTGTTCGGCACGCAGGCCTAGAGCCCGGTCATACCAGCCGCCGCCCCGACCCAGACGAATGCCGGCATGGTCGATGGCCAGCGCTGGCACCAGAATCAGATCGGCCTTACCCAAGACCCGTGCCGGCAGGGCAGGCATATCGGGTTCGTCAGGCCGCCAACCTGGAATCCGCTTCATGTCATCCAGATCCTGCCGGGATTGCAATCGACCCCAACCTACCTGGGTGCCTGTTCCCAGCATGGGGATGAGCACCTGGTCGCCCCGGCCCAGTAGCAGGTCCAGGCTGGGGTCCATGGCTATCTCCCCGCGAATGGAGGCAAAAGCAGCTACGGTCAGGCTTTGGCCGCCTCGGGAGCGTTCGACCCTGGCAAGTACCTGGCCTGCCAGCAGATCGGCAAGCTTGCGCCCTGCGTCCAGGCACTGGGTCGGGTCGATACGTCGTCGGGCTTCAAGCAGCCGGCTGCGTCGATCCTGCTTGTCCCTATCGATGCGTTCCTGCTCGTTCATGTCCTCAGTTCTACCAGCAGGGGGTTCTCCCTGGTGGACGCATGTCTGCCTCAGCTGCCGTTCGGTGAGAACATGGAGTCATGTCGGTTCTGCATACCTTCCGCCAGGTCTGGCAGGGTTCCCGAGCCCGTTCGGACCATGCCCTGGATTTGCCTGACGGTCTGACTGCGCCCCCGGGTCATGGGGACTTCCTACTGAGGCCCATCCGCGAGGGCGACCAAGCAGCCTGGAACGCGGTCCGATGGAGAAATCGCGATTGGCTGGCCCCGTGGGAGTCAGGGGATCCCCGCCACGGGCCTGGCATGACCTATGCTCAGTGGATGCAGGAGCTGGAGCGTGCCCGGCAGGAGGGCACTTCCGCGGTCTTTCTGATGGAGTTTCATCAGAGCATCGTGGGGCAGATTTCCCTGGGCGCCATCCGCTACGGATCCATGCGTACAGCGACAGCGGGCTACTGGGTGGATCAGGATTGGATTGGTCATGGGTTCGCACCCCTGGCTCTGGCCATGCTGGCTGACTGGGCATTCAGAGACAGGAGGGGACCCCATCTGCACCGGCTTGAGGTGGCGATTCTGCCTGAAAACGAACGATCCCTGCGCGTAGTCCAGAAGCTGGGCATGGAGCCGGAGGGGCTGCGCCGCAGTTACATGTATGTCAACGGACAGTGGCGGGACCACCTGACCTTTGCCTGGATCAGCGACCAATTCGATCCGGATTTGCTGGCTCGTCTATGAGCCCCTGGGACGGACATGGTCGACACGCTGAGTTTGACTTGCCGCTTGGGGCATACCGTCAACTAACGTAGTACCTATGGTTTATGAATCACTCAGCAGCATCGTGGTTTTGGTGATTGCAGTGATTCTGGTGCTGGGTTGGTTGCCGTTTCGCACCGTCAAGGGCATGAAGCGGGCCTCGGAGCATCGCCAGGACAGGCTTTCCACCTCCCTGCATATGGTGGGTCGGGAAGACGGCATGAGGTTCTGCGACAGGCAGTCGAGGACGGTGAAAGGGTTGGTCATGCAGCAAGGGCAGCAGGATGGCAACCGGCGCAGTCAAGCCCAGCGCATCAAGCAGATCAGACAGTTGCGCCGCGCGGCCATACGTCGTCGTCGCATCCTGGTCCTTGCCCTCTTGGTCGTCACCCTGCTGGTGGCTGGTTGCTCCTTCCTTATGGACTACAGCCCATGGTTTACTCTGATTCCCCTGGCGCTGGTGGTAGTGGTGTTGGTCGCTGGCGCGCATGCTTCGGCCCAGGCCCGAGCCTGGGAGCGCAATTTAGCCCAGCGGCGTGCCCGGCAGCGTCGTCAGCAGGCAGCCATTCTGACTAAGAGCAGGACCCCCAGCAAACCTGGGCAGGCCAAGAATGGAGGCGGCACGGAAACTGCCACGGATGTGCTTGATCAGGGTGAGATTCGTCAAACGCTGGCCCAGGCCAAGGCTGATCAGCAGGCAGCCCTCAAGGCCAGGCAGCACAATTCGGCCAAGCCTGCGAAGTCTGCAGTCAGTAGCAGCAAGGCCAAGAGTTCGGCCGGGTCCGTCAAGTCGAGCGAGAAGACAGCCGCACAGACCGCACATATGTCGAACAAGCCGTCCACTACCAAGAAAGCCTCTGAACGGACCCCAGCCAAACAAACGGCTTCTCGACCGGAGGCTTCGAAGCCGGCAACTACCAAATCTTCAAGGGCTCAAAAGGCTGCCTCCAAGCCAGCAGCGCCCAAGTCGTCAGTGGGCAAGTCAGTTGCCTCTCCGCAGTCGGCATCCGTGCAATCCGCTGCTACCCGGTCAGGCAAGTCTGGATCGGCCTCTGCGTCTGCCGGCAAAGTGCACTCAGCTTCGTCGGCTCAGTCCTCCACATCCGGGGGATCATCGTCCTCAGCAAAGGCTCAGGACGATGCCACCAATGAACTCAAGCGCATCAATCCCTCTCCGGCCTTGGACGCCTTCGGCATGGCGGCGGGCCAGGATCTGATCTCCTTCTCCCTGGGTTCAGCCCGTGGTGAGGGATCGGACAAGGGCGGCAAGAATAACGAAGACGAGGGTCCTCACAGCCTGGAGATCAAGTCCACCCGGCAGGTCTCCGTGGCCCGTCCCCCCGAGAAGAAGAAGGCCGATGGGCAGCCCGACGACTTTCACAAGAGGGAGATGCAGGCTCAGGTCGAGGTGCCCGACCGCAGCGAGGACTCCCTGTCCATCGGTGTGGAGGCCATATTGGCTCGGCGTCGTCCGGCAGACAAGTCCTGAGGGACCAATCGGCGATCATTCTTTCACCACCAGCGTTAGCACTCAAGTTGGCAGAGTGCTAATTTCGCGCTACTATGACTTGTAGCGCAAAGGAATGCGTGGTGAGTGTTCGTCAGCCTCTCATCGACGTTCCGGCGTGGGTTCATTGGCTGTTCTCACAAGATGTAGGAGGTCCACAGTGTCGATTTCACTCACACCGTTGGAAGACAAGATCGTCATCAAGCAGGCTGAGGCGGAGACCAAGACCGCTTCCGGGCTGGTCATCCCCGATACCGCCAAGGAGAAGCCCCAGCAGGGCGAGGTGCTGGCGGCAGGCCCCGGCCGTCGTGACGACAAGGGCGAGCGCATCCCCATGGATGTCAAGGTTGGCGACAAGGTTCTGTACTCCAAGTACGGCGGCACCGAGGTCAACTACGGCGGCGAGGACTACCTGATCGTGTCCGCGCGCGACGTTCTGGCCATCCTCAAGTAAAGAGACGGTGATAGTGGCCCCTGGTCCTGCGCAAGGACCGGGGGCCATTCGCGTCTCGGGAGGACCGTGCAGCGGAACAGACACCGCAGGAGCATATGGCGGCCACTAGCATGGTGCCCATGTACTATCGTCATCGCGCCAGCATTGATTCCCTTCCCGGATACCGGCAGGGCAGCCCGGCACCAGCCGTTCCCGGGTTGACCAGCTACAAGATCTCCAGCAACGAAAACCCCTATCCGCCCCTGCCGGGCGTGGTTCAGACCGTCTCCGAACAGGCCTTGGGCCATCTGAACCGTTATCCGGATATGCGTGGCACCCGTCTGGTAGAGCGGCTGGCCCAGCTGCACGGGGTGGATCCCGCATGTATCCAGCTGGGATGCGGGTCCACTGAGGTCATTACCCAGCTGGTTGACCTGGTGGCCGGCCATGGCGACCAGGTGGTCTATCCCTGGCGCAGTTTCGAGGCCTATCCCATCATCGTCACCTCGGCTGGAGCCACAGGGGTGCCTGTGCCCTTGGATAAAGAGGGGCGGCATGACATCGATGCCATGATCGCCGCGGTCAACGACCACACCAGACTGGTCATCGTCAACAATCCCAACAATCCGACTGCGACCAACGTCGACCGCGACCAGGCCGAACGTCTGCTGCAGGCCCTGCCCACCGACCTGCCGGTGCTCTTTGACGAGGCCTATATACAGTTCAACGACGACCCTGACCGCGCCGACGGATTGTCGCTCATGCGCGAGCATCCCAATGTGATAGTGGCCCGGACCTTCTCCAAGGCCTACGGACTGGCGGGGCTGCGGATTGGATACGCCGTGGCTGCCGAGCCGATCATTGCCGGCATGAACAAGGTGGCCCTGCCCTTCGGCGTCTCCGATGTGGCCCAGACGGCGGCAATGGCCAGCCTGGACGCACAGGACCGCCTGGCCGAACGGGTCCAGGCACTCAAGCAGGAACGGGCCAGAATCCTGGCTGGTTTGCAGGAGCAGGGATGGAATATCCCCCAACCTCGAGCCAACTACTACTGGCTGCCTCTGGGTCAGGCCGCCACGCAGGCTGATCAGCGTTTCCGCGATGCAGGCCTGTCGGTCAGAACCTTCCCTGGTGAGGGCATCCGCATCACCGTGGGGGAGCGGGAGGCCAACGACCGGGTCCTGGAGGTTTGCGCCGACCTGCGGCGACAGGGTCTGCCGCAGGGGCCAATCTCTGACTGACGGTCGCCATGGTGCGAGTGTAAAGGCAAATGCTTGCCGTCTCCGTCCTTGTATGGAATCTCACAGCGGAGGCGGTTTTGCTTCTGTGAACTTGTGTCGTCTTGGATAAACCTATATATTGTGGTTGGCTGGCCAAGTCAATCCAATATATAGTGTTTACCAAGGAGCAGCAGTCCCTATGTCTTCAGCAGATATGGATCGGCACGATCCTCCCGATGGTGCCTCCAGGCTGGTGTATTTCTCCAGCGTCTCCAACAACACCCACCGCTTTGTACAGCGGCTGGGCGTGGAGGAGCCCATCCGTATCCCCCTGTACGAGCGGCGCCAGCCCATGCCTGTTATGGATGCGCCCTACCTTCTGCTGGTGCCCACCTATGGCGGTGGGTCAGCCAAGGGGGCCGTGCCCAAGCAGGTCATCCACTTCCTGAACAATCCGGTCAACTGCGGACTGATCCGCGGGGTCGTCACCTCGGGTAACCGGAATTTTGGCAGCGCCTATTGCGCGGCCGGCCCGCTGATAGCCCGCCGGTGCGGTGTCCCCGAGCTCTATCGCTTCGAGCTGCTGGGCACCTCGGAGGATGTTCAGGCGGTCAGAGCCATTTTGGCCGGAATGGGAGTGCAGCTCCAGCAGCAGTCGACTGATTCACGAAAGGCGGTTTTGTCATGAGCCAGCAGGAAAGCACCAAAGAGAGCACCAAGCCAGAGGCCGGTGTCTATGCCGACGACGAGATGATGCGCAAGTCCATCACCCCGCCCCAGTACCGTGTCACCCCTGAAGCCAGGATCCGTCCGGTCAACTGGAACAACATCACCGACGAGAAGGATCTGGAGGTCTGGAACCGCCTGGTCTCCAACTTCTGGCTGCCCGAAAAGGTGCCGCTGTCCAACGACATCCCATCCTGGAACACCCTGACCGATCATGAGCGTCAGACCACCGTCCGCGTCTTCACCGGACTGACCATGCTGGACACCACCCAGGCCACCATCGGCGAGCTGGTGCAGATCGATCACGCCCGCACCGAGCAGGAGCAGGCCATCTATACCAACATCGCCTTCATGCAGTCTGTCCACGCCCGGTCCTACTCCTCGGTCTTCTCCACCCTCTGCTCCAGTGAGGAGATCGACAAGGCCTACCGCTGGGCTGTGGCCAACGACGTCCTCCAGGAGCGCGTCCATACGGTCCTGCACGAGTACGTCAGCGAGGATCCCCTGAAGCGCAAGGTGGCCTCCACCATGCTCTCCTCCCTCATGCTCTACGCGGGCTTCTACCTGCCCCTCTACTTCTCCAGTCATGCCAAGCTGATGAACACGGCCGACATGATTCGGCTGATCCTGCGCGACAAGGCCATCCATGGCTATTACTCGGGCTACAAGTATCAGCGGGGTCTGGAGGAGAGGACCCAGGCCGACCAGGCCATGCTGGAGAAGTTCACCAACGATTTGCTGGACAAGCTCTACGACCTGGAGATGGTCTACTCGGGGCAGATCTATGAGGGATTCCCCTTCGTCGAGGATGTCTTCGCCTTCGTTCGCTACAATGCCAACAAGGCGCTGATGAACCTGGGCTATCCGGCCCGGTTCGCAGCCGACCAGACCGATGTCAGTTCGGAGATCCTGGCGGCCCTATCGCCATCGGCCAACGAGAACCACGATTTCTTCTCGGGTTCGGGCTCCTCCTACGTCATGGGGCACTCCGAGTCCACGGACGACGACGACTGGGACTTCTGAACGAATCGGAACCGGTGTGATATTGGGCACAGAAAACCCTAGATATGCTCACCGTTTCCGATATCAACAGCACATATAGTAGTTCAGGCTCGCGCTGGGCGGGTTCTGATCGGTCCGTCCTCAGGGCGGGCATCACCGTCAAGACAGGCTCTGGATGGCCTGATCAGGAGGAAGCATGGAGCAACAGCAGACCGCCGGAACTGATTCGGAGCTCAGCGCTCCCGAGTTCGCCGCCCAGGGTCAGCGCCTGGGGGCCGTGGTCTACTTCTCGTCGGCCTCGCGCAACACCGCCCGGTTCATCGCCAACTGCCATTTGGATGACGAGGGGATTGACGTCTTCCGTATCCCTCTGAGGCCCAAGGATCCGCCGCTCAACATTCGACAGCCCTACATTCTGATCGTTCCCACCTATGGGGGCGGATCAGCCAAGAAGGCGGTCATGCCGCAGATCAAGCGCTTTCTGAACGATCCGGCCAACCGGGCCGGCATCCGTGGGGTCATCGCCTCGGGCAACACCAACTTCGGGGAGGCCTTCTGCATGGCGGGGGACATCATCTCCCGCAAGTGCAATGTACCCTTCCTCTACTATTTCGAGCTCATGGGCACCAAGGAGGACCAGGAGAAGGTTCGCCGTGGGGTTGTGGATTTCTTCCGCAACCACCCCGAGTCCTGAGCCAATTTCATTACACGCACTATCACCGCAATACTCATGAAAGGACACCCGATGGGAGCAAACGAGGACACGTCCCTGGCCCTGGATAGGACCGCATCCGAGGATGAGGAGACCTTCGATCCGGCTCACGACTACCATGCCCTGAACGCCATGCTGAATCTGTACGACAAGGACGGCAGGATTCAGTTTGACAAGGACCACGAGGCCGAGCGCCAGTACATGGATCGGCACGTGCGGCCCAACACCATGACCTTCCCCTCCACGGCCGAGAGGATTGCCTACCTCCTGGATCACGAGTACTACGACCGGAAGGTTTTTGATCGTTACACCCCGGAGTTCCTGGACAAGATCTATCAGCATGCAGCCGAGAGCGGCTTCGAATTCGAAACCTTCCTGGGTGCCTTCAAGTTCTACACCTCCTATGCGCTGAAGACCTTCGACGGCAAGCGCTACCTGGAGGACTTCCCCCAGCGCTGCGTGGCCGTGGCCCTGGAGCTGGCCGACGGGGACGAGCAGGCCGCCATGAAGTACACGGATGAGATCATCTCCGGACGCTTCCAGCCCGCCACCCCCACCTTCCTGAACCTGGGCAAGGCCCAGCGCGGCGAGCCGGTCTCCTGCTTCCTGGTGCGTATCGAGGACAACATGGAGTCCATCTCCCGTGGTGTCAACGCCGCCCTGCAGCTGTCCAAGAGGGGCGGCGGCGTGGCCCTGCTGCTCAGCAACCTGCGTGAGATGGGTGCACCCATCAAGCACATCGAGAACCAGTCCAGCGGCGTGGTCCCGGTCATGAAGCTCCTGGAGGACTCCTTCTCCTATGCCAACCAGCTGGGTGCCCGCCAGGGTGCCGGCGCCGTCTACCTGTCGGCCCACCATCCTGATATCATGCGCTTCCTGGATACCAAGCGGGAGAACGCGGACGAGAAGATCCGCATCAAGTCCCTGGCCCTGGGCGTGGTCATCCCCGACATCACCTTCGAGCTGGCCAAGCGCAAGGAGCCCATGGCTCTCTTCTCGCCCTACGACGTGGAGCGGGTCTACGGCAAGCCCTTTGCTGACATCTCCATCACCGAGCACTACGAGGAGATGGTCAAGGACAAGCGGATTCACAAGAAGTACATCGACGCCCGTGACTTCTTCATGACCCTGGCCGAGATCCAGTTCGAGTCCGGCTACCCCTACATCCTCTTCGAGGACACGGTCAACAAGGCCAACCCCATCGACGGCCGGATCACCATGTCCAACCTCTGCTCGGAGATCCTGCAGGTCCAGGAGCCCAGCACCTACTCCGAGAACCTGGACTATGAGCATATCGGTCGCGACATCTCATGCAACCTGGGGTCCCTGAACATCGCCAAGGCCATGGACGGCGGACTGGCCGACACGGTCGAGACCTCGGTGCGGGCATTGACCTCCGTCTCCGACCACACCAACATCGAGGCTGTCCCCTCCATCAAGCGGGGCAACGATGAGGGCCATGCCATCGGCCTGGGGCAGATGAACCTCCATGGCTTCCTGGCACGCGAGGGCATCCACTACGGATCCGAGGAGGGGCTGGACTTCACGGACATGTACTTCATGACCGTGGCCTACCACGCCTACAGGGCCTCCCACGCCCTGGCCGTGGAGCGGGGGAAGGCCTTCGCCTCCTTCGCCAAGTCCGACTACGCCAAGCCGGCAGGCCAGGGGAACTACTTCGACAAGTACACCGATGGCAGCCGTTCCCTGGAGCCCAGGACCCGGCGGATCAAGGACCTCTTCGACCAGTACCAGGTCCACATCCCCACGGTTGAGGACTGGAAGGAGCTTCAGGCGGCCATCCTCAAGGACGGCATCTACAACCAGAACCTCCAGGCCGTCCCCCCGACCGGGTCCATCTCCTACATCAACCACTCCACCAGCTCCATCCACCCGATCGCCTCCAAGATCGAGATCCGCAAGGAGGGCAAGATCGGGCGCGTCTACTACCCGGCTCCCTACATGACCAACGAGAACCTGGACTACTTCGAGGATGCCTACGAGATCGGCTGGAAGAAGATCGTGGACACCTACGCCGAGGCCACCCAGCATGTGGATCAGGGGCTCTCGCTGACCCTCTTCTTCCCTGACACGGCCACCACCCGCGACCTGAACAAGGCTCAGATCTACGCCTGGCGCAAGGGGATCAAGACCCTCTACTACATCAGGATCCGCCAGCAGGCGCTGGAGGGCACCGAGGTCGAGGGCTGCGTCAGCTGCATGCTCTAAGGCGTCTGCCCCAAGGCATATGCAATCCCAGGTCGGTGCCGTCTTTGAGGGCGGCGCCGGCCCTTTGGTATCCACATCCACAGGCCGGGTCCGTCCATGCGGTAGACTGACGGTCCAGTCGTGATCCGCTTCGCACTGTCGAACACCTATCCAACAAGGAGCAATCAACCATGGTCCCACCCATTTCCATTCCCCGGCAGCCGCTGAAGCTGATCGACCGGGTCTCCGCCATCAACTGGAACCGTCTGGAGGACGAGAAGGACCTGGAGGTCTGGGATCGTCTGACCGGCAACTTCTGGCTGCCCGAGAAGGTTCCCGTCAGCAATGATCTGCCCTCCTGGCAGGCCATGAGCGAGGAGGAGCACACTCTGACCATGCGGGTCTTCACCGGACTGACCCTTCTGGACACCATCCAGGGGACCGTGGGTGCCGTCAGCCTGATCCCGGATGCACTGACCCCTCATGAGGAGGCTGTTTACACCAACATCGCCTTCATGGAGTCGGTCCATGCCAAGTCCTACTCCTCCATTTTCTCGACTCTGGCTTCCACCCCTCAGATCGATGCCGCCTTCGAGTGGAGCGAGCACAACGAGTTCCTCCAGCGCAAGGCCCAGATTGTCCTGGACTACTACGAGGGCGACAACCCCCTGAAGCGCAAGGTGGCCTCCACCCTGCTGGAGTCCTTCCTCTTCTACTCGGGCTTCTACCTGCCCATGTACTTCTCCAGTCATGCCAAGCTGACCAACACGGCCGATCTGATCCGTCTGATCATCCGTGACGAGGCCGTGCATGGCTACTACATCGGCTACAAGTACCAGAAGGGGCTGGCCAAGGTCTCCGACTCCGAGCGCCAGGCCATGAGCGACTACACCTACGAGCTCCTGGGCGACCTGTACGACAACGAGGTGGAATACACCGAGAGCCTGTACTCCGGGGTGGGCCTGGTGGAGGATGTTACCAAGTTCCTGCGTTACAACGGCAACAAGGCCCTGATGAACCTGGGCTATCCCGCCCTCTTCCCCTCGGACACCACCGATGTGAATCCTGCCATCATCGCATCCCTGAGCCCCAACGCCGACGAGAATCACGATTTCTTCTCCGGCTCGGGCTCCTCCTACGTCATGGGCAAGGCCGTGGAGACGGACGACGACGACTGGGATTTCTAACCTGTCTGTCCCGCTCTGACACGGAAGACACGACGTTGGAGCGGGACTTGCGGAAAACAGAAAAACATGTCATTATAGGCAAGTTGCCGTACGGAGCTCCGGTTCTAGTGCGACATGGCGGATTTCCCAAGCGGTCAAAGGGAGCTGACTGTAAATCAGCCGCGTAATGCTTCAGAGGTTCGAATCCTCTATCCGCCACGCCTCGGTAGCTCAGTGGCAGAGCACTTCCTTGGTAAGGAAGAGGTCGTGAGTCCGATTCTCACCCGAGGCTCTCTGGCGGGGTAGCTCAGCTGGCTAGAGCGTACGACTCATAATCGTAAGGTCAAGAGTTCGAGTCTCTTCCTCGCTACTGTGGCCGACATACGTCGGTCGTGCAACGACTATAGAGGTGAACCATGGCAAAAGCCGCAGATATCCGTCCTGGCATTACGCTGGCGTGCACCGTGTGCAAGGAGCGTAATTACATTACGACCAAGAACCGTCGTAACACTCCTGACCGTCTGGAGCTCAAGAAGTTCTGCCCCCGTTGCGGCAAGCATACCCTGCACCGGGAGACCCGCTGAGTTCTTCCCGTCTTCTGGCTTCATCAGGACCCGACCATTTGGCCGGGTCCTTTTTTTATGTACAGGTTCTTCTTTATGCAAATCTGCCTATATGCCTACTCCGCATTATCTGAAGATACTGCTGGGAGCAGAACGGGTTTGGTGATGTAGGGGACTCAGCCTTAGAGAGTGCCCTGGTAGGCGGTCGCAAATGCCTGATCCAGATCGGCGATCAGGTCGTCCGGGTTCTCCAGGCCTGCGGAGATTCGAATCAGGTCGTCGCCCACACCGGCGCTGAGGCGGTAGGGTTCTGGAACCTCCCTGTGGGTGATCCTGGCCGGGTCCACAATCAGGGTGCGACAGTCGCCGATGTTAGGCATGTAGCTCATGAGATGCACCGAGTCCACGATGCGCTTGACCTGCTCATAGCCTCCTTGGACCTTGAAGGAGAGGATCGTGCCGACACCCTTGGGCAGCAGGGTCGAGGCCAGGCGGTCCTGCTGGTCTGCATTCCCTTGGTGCCGACCCTCGGGAATGCCCGAATAGTTGACCTGCTCCACCTGGGGAATGGTCAGCAGGTGGCGGGCCAGAGTGGTCGCTGTCTTCACCTCGGTGGCGACCCGCTGGGGCAGAGTCTCAAGGCCGGTCAGCTGCAGGTAGGCGGTGAAGGGACTCATGACCGCTCCGAAGGTGTGCAGGTACTTGGTATGGACTCTGCGGAGGAAGGCCATCTTGCCGAAGGCATCCAGAAAGCTGACCATGGACCCGTGCCGCTCGTCGCTGATGATCAGTTCGGGCTGGCTCATCTGCGGGAAGCGGCCGTTGCCCCAGTCGAACCGTCCTGCATCCACGATGACCCCGCCCAGGGAGTTGCCATGGCCGCTGATCCCCTTGGTGGTCGAATGGACGACGATGTCGGCACCGAAGTCGATCGGGTTGAGCAGGTACGGTGTGGGCACCGTATTGTCGATGATCAGGGCCAGCCCATGCCGATGGGCCAGGTCGGCCAGGCCGGGGATGTCAGCTATGGCCGTGGACGGATTGGCCACGGACTCGGCGAAGATGGCCCTGGTGTTGTCCTGGATCAGGGATTCCACCGCGTCAAGATCGTTGATGTCGTCCACAAAATCCGTTTCAATGCCGAAGTTGGGAAAGAAGGTCTTCATGGTATCCACGGAGGTTCCATAAAGATCGACAGGGGAGATCAGCCTCCCGCCACCTTCGGCTGCGCACATGAGGGTGGATGACACGGCGGCCATCCCTGAAGCCATGGCCACAGCCCCCTTGCCACCCTCCAGACTGGCCAGACGCTCCTCCAGGACCTTGACCGTGGGGTTGGCCAGGCGTGAGTAAGAGAACCCTTGAATTTCGCCGGCGGCCAGGGCATCGCCCCGGTCGGCGGTGACCATGTCAAAAGCTGCCGACTGGTAGATGGGGACGCTGGCCGCGCCTCCGCCCTGGCTTTGACAGTCATAGCCGTCATGGACGGCTTTTGTTGCAAATCCTTTGCTCATGCGGGTGTCTTCCTCTGCTTATGTCCGGTCGTGAATCCTTCGCTAGCCCACCATCGAATCTTCTTTCAGGGTCTCGGGCAAGGCTCCGCTCATAGGTGTTCCTTATTGCCCGCTATCGGGAGGTTGCCTTGCCCAGGTATGCCTGGCGGACACGTTCATCATTCAAGAGCTGTCGGGCGGGCCCCTCCAGACGGATCAGGCCGTTCTGCAGCACGTACCCGTAGTCGGCGATGGACAGGGCCAGCTCGGCCTGCTGCTCGACCAGAAGGATGGAGATGCCCAACTGGTCCCGAAGGGAGGCGATCTGCTCAAGCACCTGGTCGACCAGCTTGGGGGAGAGACCCATGGTCGGCTCGTCCATGCATATCAACCGGGGATGGCTCATCAGGGCCCTGCCGAAGGCCAGCATCTGCTGTTCGCCTCCTGAAAGGGTGCCGGCCTGCTGCCCACGACGTTCGGCCAGGCGGGGGAAGCGCTCATATATAGCTTCCAGATCCTGCTCAATCTGACTGCGTTCCCTTTGGGTGTAGGCACCCATGCGCAGGTTCTCTTCCACGCTCATGGCGGCGAAGACCCTTCTCGCCTCAGGCACCGAGGCGATTCCGGAACGGACCCGATCCTTGGTGGGGGTGTGGGTGATTTCCCGTCCATCCAAACGGATGGTTCCCTCCTTTGGAGCGAGCAGGCCCAGGATGGTCTTCATGGTTGTGGACTTGCCTGAAGCGTTTCCGCCCAGGAGGGAGACGATGCCGCCTTGGGGAACGCGAAGACTGACATGGTCCAGGGCCTTGACCGGGCCATAGCTCACATCCACGGCATCCAGGGAGAGCAAGGTTCGATCCCCCTCGGTGGTTGGCTTCCCCTCATTGTCATCAGACGACTCAGCTTTGGTTTTTAGCTTGGTTCCTGTGCTGTCGGAATCCTGGCCATCGATCGGTTCTACAACGGTGGCCGGAGCCAGGGCGTTCTGCCGGGCCAGAACATCTGCCTGCCCGTTCATGGGGGCATCGTTGCGGGGTCTGCGGTCGCCCAGGTATGCGGCGATGACGCGGGGATCGGCACTGACCTGCTTGGGAGGTCCGGAGGCGATGATCCTGCCGCCGTCCATGGCGATGACCTGGTCGCACAGTGCTTCGATAAGGTCGATCTTGTGCTCCACCAGGAGCATGGTCTGCCCGTGGGCCTTGAGCTCCAGGAGCTGTTGCAGCACCTCGGCCGTCTCCGACTGGTTCATTCCTGCCGTGGGCTCGTCCAAAACCAGGATGTCGGGGGAGCTGACGTGGGCTCTGGCTATCTCAGTGCGGCGCCGGTTGGCGTAGGAGAGTGTGTAGGCGGCCTGGGTGCGATGTTCCTCCAGGCGCTCGCTGAATCTGTCGATTTCGGACTGGACGGCCTTGCGCTCGACGACCGCCTCCCTCCGGCAGGCGGGACCGGGCATCAGCGTCAGCCAGGTCTGCGTCAGCAGGGGGATCCATCGCAGGATGGGCCACCGCTCCAGGCGGCGAAAGGGTCTGCGGGCTTCCAGGCGTCTATGGAACCCTACAGCCACATTCTCCTCAACGCTCATGGTCGGAAAGACCCTGCCGTTCTGGAAGGTGCGGGACACCCCCTGCTCGGCCATGTCCGTAGCGGGCAGGCCGGTCACGGTGCGTTCCTTAAGGCTGATCTGGCCCGAGTCGGGCTTGAGAAAGCCGCAGATCAGGTTGATGGTCGTGGACTTGCCTGATCCGTTGGGGCCGATAATGCCTATCACCTGGCCGGATGCCAGATCCATGTTCACCTCGGCCACTGCCTGCAGTCCCTGGAAGCTCTTGCTCAGATTGCGCACGCTGAGCAGGGGCTGATCGGGACTGTCGCGTACGGGTTCGGTATTGTGTCGGCTGCCCGTCATCATGCCCTCCTTTTGGTTGAGAACAGACCCTGTGGTCTGCAGATGATGAAGATGATCAGGACGAGTCCGTAGGCCATGATTCTCACCTCGGGCAGGATGCGCAGCAGTTCAGGGGCCCCTACCAGGATCAGGGAGCCGATCACGGCTCCGGTCGGGGACTTCATGCCGCCCAGGACGATGATGGTCAGAATCAGGGTCGACATGGTCGGGTTGAAGAGGGTCGGATCGATGTAGGTGTATTGGTGCGCCAGCAGAGCACCAGCGATACCCGCCGATCCGCATGCCAGGGCGTAGGCCAGCGCCTTGTAGGCCCCTGTCCTGATCCCCAGGGACCAGGCCGCTTGTCCGTCCTCGCCGATGGCTTCGAAGACGTGACCCAGGTGTGAGGACCTGATCCGAGAGATCACTGCGAGGACTAGTAGAAGAACGATCAGGTCCAGTAGGTACTGCATCTGCTGGGTGTAGAGCGGCTTGCCCAGGAATGTTGGCAGCGGAATGCCCTGCAGACCTAGCGAGCCCCTGGTCAGAGGTTCCCAGATGCGGATGATGGCGACCATGACTGCTCCCACCCCTATGGTGGCGATAGCCACATAGTGGCCACTGAGCTTCCATACCGGGAATGTCAGCAGGGATGCGGCCAGGGCGGCGATGACAGCCGCGCCCAGCAGGGAGAGCGTGAAAGGCCAATGCAGACGCATGGTCAATAGAGCCGAAGCGTAGGCTCCCACGGCCACAGGTCCCGCCAACCCCAGTATGGTCTGCCCGGCCGAGCCCGAGATCAGCGTCAGGCCCACTGCGGCAATGGCGTATATGGCAACCTGGGTCCCGATGCCGGCCAGATGGTCGGAGAAAATGAAGGGGGTGGCCAGAGCGGCTGCCGCAAGGCCGAGGTTGGCCCAAAGTGGCAGTCGGATGGGTCTGGCGGCTTCCGGGAGGGTTCCGGTCATGGGCTCCTTGCCCATGTCTGCCTTGCGGCCCAGGAATCCTGAGGGTTTGAGGATCAGAACCAGCAGAAGGGTGCCGAAGGTGATTAGATCATGCACACCATCGCCGAAGAGTCCTACGCCTACGGCCTCGGCCAAACCCAGTACCAGGCCGCCGATAATGGCTCCGGGGATGGAGCCCAGTCCGCCGATGGCGGCGGCCACCAAGGCCGTCATGCCGATGGCGTTGCCGTCCATGGGGTTGATATTCGTCTTGAACAGACCGATGAAAATTCCGGCGATACCAGCCAAGACCGAGCCGATAACGAAGGCTATGGTGCGAATGGAGGTGACCGGTACTCCCATCTGCAATGCGGCCTGGGAATCCTGGGAGGTGGCCCTGATGGCCTGTCCGGTCCTGCCGTAGGTCAGGAAGGCCCAGAGCGCAGCCATGCTGGCCAGGGCCACCAGACCCATGACCAGGTCGGAGGTGCCGAAGCTGATGCCCAGCGCATGCAGGTTGTGGGTGGGCAACAGCTGGGGGAAGGGCCTGGTCTGAGAGCCAAAGATCAGCTGCATCCCGTTATCCAGGACCTGTCCTAGACCCACGGTGCCCAGGAGGGAGGCGATCGGTTGCCGACCCTCCAGGGGAGTGATGACCAGGAGGTTGGTGATCAGGCCGACCAGGCCCGTGACCAGGACGACGGCCAGGATGGTGGGAACGAGTCCCCAGCCTAGGGAGGAGCCTACCCACCAGGCCGTCATCATCCCGACCGCTACCAGGGATCCTTGTGCGAAGTTGGCCACATTGGTCACTCCGAAGACCAGGGACATACCCACGGCGGCCAGGGCGTATACGCCGCCGTGGATGAGTCCGGAAAAGAGCGTCTCGACCATGATCGCTGCTCACTCCTCGATCTGTTTGAATTTGCCCTGATCCACCTGAAGGAGGATGGGCTTGATCGTATCTGCCCGGCGGGTCTTGGTGTTGAACCGGAAAGTCCCTCCCTGGCCCTGGTAGAGCGGGAAGTCCTTGACCTTGCTTAGGGCCTCCTGGATGCCCTCCCTAGTGGGGCTGGTCTTCTCGCCCGCGTAGGCCAGGTCCTTGATGGCCTGGTAGGCAGTGATTTCGAAGTTGCCGGGGACGGTGTGATACCGGTCCTCAAAGCTCTTGACGAAGGCTTTGGCTTTCGCATCCTTGGTGCCTGTTGCCGAAAAGACGCCGGTAATGATGGCCCCTTGGGCGTTCGCTCCGGTCAGGGAGAGGAACTCCTTGGTCTCCTGACCGCCGAAGAAGGGTCCCTTATAGTCCAGTTTGTCCCGAAGGGTGTTGGCGATCAGCGCCCCATCTGGTCCGTAACCGATGTCCACCACGGCCTCGGGGGCGGCATTCTTGGCCGGGATCAGTATTGGAGTCAGGTCCGTGGAATCGGGCAGATAGGAGGACTGGTAGACGATCTGCACCCCGAGCCGTTCCGCAGCCTCCTTGAAGTACTGGAAGGATTCCTTCCCCCAGTCGTTTTCTATATAGACGACGGAGATCTTCTTGGCTCGCTTGGACACCGCCTCAGCGTTGGCTTCTTGGTAGGTCTTCTGCGATATTTGAGGTGTCCATACATGATCGCCCGAATTCGTGAAGGTCGGCGAGGAGTTGTTGAAGCCGTAATGAACCAGCCCGGCCTGTTGGAAAATAGGCGATGCGGCTGAAGAGGCCGGCGAGGAGTAGTCGCCCACAACGGCGATGACTGATTTATCGGAGGCGATCTTTGGGGCGACGGCGGCATCCTGTTTGGCATCTGATTGGGTGTCGTAGTAGTCGATGTCCAGGCGCTTGCCCTGTATTCCGCCCTTCTTGTTGACCTGGTCCTTGGCCAGGTCGAAGCCCTGCTGGAACATCTTTCCGTACTCGGCGTAAAGACCGGTCTTAGGGTAGATGGCAGCGATGGTCACATGGTCTGACGATCCTGCGGAGGAGCCCTTGTCGCCTCCCAATCCGCAGGCCGACAGCGCTCCGGCCATGGCCATGGTGGTCATGAGGGCAACCATTGCCCTGATGGTGCCACTGTGCTGCCGGTGCTGCTTTGATGTGATGACCATGATGTCTCCCTTGGAGTTTGACGGTTGATGTCGGTGGGTTGTTTGTGGCTTCAGAGTTCCTTGGGGGCCCGGGTTCCGCTCAGAACCCGCAGGGCCTCCTCGTCGGCGGGCGTTGGAATGGTGCATGAAGGTGCCAGGAGGAAGGGACGGCCTTGACGAGCCTGGATGGTCTGGTCCAATTCCTCGCGGATCTGGTTTACATCGCCGCCTGGGTTGAAGAGTTCGAAGTCGGCTCCTCCCACGGGTACCGCTGGAAAGTCGGTGCTGATTTCAGGATTGCCTGGGCGGAACTGGTCCCAGTGGAGAAAATCGGGATTCAGGTCGGTGAATTCTTCGGGATGGGCATCCTCCCGGCAGGTATGCACCAGGACCAGGGCTTCCGGATTGGCCTGTCTGACTGCTTGGATCACGATCCGGTCATAGGGCTTGGCCCATTCCTCCAGTTGCGCCTGGTTGAAGTAGCCATGGCTGGCCAGACCCGTCTCGGCGAAGAAGATGCCGTCCAGACCAGCCCCGCCCTGCTCCTTGCGGCTGACCAGCAGGGCTGCGTAGTCGGCAAGGGTCCGGGCGATGTTGTCCAGCGCCGACTTGGCCGCCTCGGGCTGGTCGAAGATCAGCGTCTGTCTGTTCAGACCCCTGTCATCTTCCTGCGCGGAGCCCTGCCCCTCGGGATAGAGGGGGAGATCGGCCAACTGAAGGAGGACTGAGAGCGGGGAGAAGACCGTGTCGATGACTGCTCGGTCCTCAAGGCCGTCTCGGATGCCTCTGGCAGCTTGGATCTGCTCTTGGAGCACCTTGTTGGTTTCGGGGTCGCGGTGATCGATGCGGGCGATATCCCCTGCCTCCTGGATGGCCGTGCGGACGGTGCGCGGGATCAGCCAGTCATAGTGATCCTTGTCGTAGACTGCGTCCCAGACCTCGGCGTAGTAGATGGCCCTCGGGTTGATCTTGACCCAGTCCCAATCCCACTTGCGAACGAAGTCCAAGGTGGCTGCGGCAAAATTCTCAGCACCGTACTCGTGTCCGATGTGGTGCTGCCAGGCGGAGGTCAGCCAGGCTTGGTTCCCCTGGCCATGGGCTATCTGGTGGAACTGGGTTCTTCTGTCTTCTGTCATTGCATGCTCATTTCCTGGTATGTGTCCTATGAACGCCCGGTCAGGTGTCCAGGTGGTTCCGGTGCCCTTCGTCCGGAAACAGGGCTTTGGAGATTCCCCTTCCCAAAGCTCTTGTCACATAAAACCCCCAGGAAGCAGGCCCGTCAACGACCTGGCATATAGGTAATATCTATCGCCGCTAATCGTCCCCTGACCCTGCGCGGGTCTTGCGAAAGCTATAGGAAAAGCTGATAGGGGGGTCAGACAGGACTTCGCAGTCACCTTGATGTCCTTGCTTTGCTATCCGAGTATGACCGATTGATGATCGCCAAGGGCGACAAGGGCATTTCAGGTCTGGCATGGCTCCTGCTCGGGAGAGGCCCTCATAAGGGAACGATGATACAGTGAATTGCATGTCTGACGTATCCTCCAGAGACACCATTCCGACCTTTGCCGATATCACCACTGTGGGTGTGGGCGGGAGCATGGCCGCCTTCGTTCAGCCCCAAAGCCGTGTGGGCATGATCGAGGCTGTGGAGGACGCGGATTCCAAGGGGTTGCCCCTCTGCCTGATCGGCGGGGGATCCAACCTGCTGGCCTCCGACCAGGATTTTCCCGGCGTGGTTGTGCGTGACACCCGTCAGGACATCAGCGTGCCCGACGAGGTGGCTCCGCCTGAAGGTGGTGCTCCTGTTGTTCACATTAACGCAACGGCTGGGACCAACTGGGATGATCTGGTCTCCTACTGCGTGCGCATGCACCTGATCGGGGTAGAGGGCCTATCCGGCATCCCCGGGACTGTCGGGGCCTCGGTGGTCCAGAACATCGGCGCATACGGCCAGGAGGTCGGCCGCCTGGTTGACTCGGTCGAGGTCTGGGACCGCCAGGACAAGGTCACTGCCTATCTGCGGGCCTCGGATCTGGATTTCGGATACAGGACCTCCCTGCTCAAGCAGACCATGTATCAGGCGCCGGCTGTGCCTGACGCACGGTTCTTCCCCACGCCGCGCTACGTGGTCCTTTCGGTTACCCTGGTCCTACGACATGGGTCCGCCGCTCAGGTGGGTTCCGCCCAGCTGGCTAAGGCCTTGGGTGTGGAGGTTGGGGCAACCCTTCCCCTGGAGCGGATCCGCCGGGCGGTTCTGACCGTCAGAGCAGGCAAGGGGATGCTGGAGGATCCCTACCGGTACCTGACCGATTGGATGGGATCCTGCCGTCGAACCTCCGACCTGGAAGAAGCTCTGGAGGCAGTCCAGGATGACCTTCACGGCCCCAGGGGCGAGCGGGTGCTGCTTGACCGTCATAGTTGCGGGAGTTTCTTCACCAATCCGATCATCAGCCCTGAGGCCGCGGATGCCCTACCGGTGGATGCCCCGCGCTATCCTGTCGAAGACTCAGCGTTGGTCAAGACCTCAGCGGCTTGGCTGATCGATCATTCAGGCTTCCACAAGGGATTCGCCCTGGAGGAGACGTCGGCTGCCGCCCTGTCCGACGTACACACACTGGCTTTGACCAACCGCGGAGGTGCCGGTTCCGATGACATGGTGGCCCTGGCCCGTGCCATCCAGAAAGGCGTGGATTCCACCTTCGGCATCCGCCTGATTCCCGAGCCTGTTACCCCTGGCATCGATCTGGCTTGGTAGCTCCTGCTTTCACCTGATGAGCGTATTTCGGTTTTGTACGACACCATATCCTATGATTACTGGCCGGAGCGGGACACGTGAGTCGGGAGCAAGATGGAGTTATTCAGGAAGAAATCGGTTGAACAGACCCTGGCAGAGACCGGGGAGGAGGGCAGGTCGCTCAAGCGGACGCTGACCACCTGGGATCTGGCCATCATGGCCGTCGCAGTGGCCGTGGGCGCCGGCATCTTCTCGGTGGGCGCCCAGGCAGCGGCCTTCCATGCGGGTCCGGCCGTCATTATCTCCTTCGTCATCGCAGGCATCGTCTGTGCTGCGGCCGTCATGTGTTACGCGGAGTTCGCCTCCATGATCCCGGTTTCAGGCTCGGCCTACACCTTCACCTACAACACCATGGGCGAACTGGTGGCCTGGATCATCGGATGGGACCTGATTCTGGAGATGCTCATGGCCGCATCGGTGATCTCCAAGTACTGGGGTGTCTACCTGAACGACTTCATCCACCTGATGGGCGGTACCTCCTTCAGCTCCAGCTTCCATCTGGGTGGCCTGGATGTGGACCTGGCTCCGCTGGCGGTCGTCACCCTCTTCACGGTCCTTCTAGTCCTGGGCACCAAGCTTTCAGCCCGGTTCGACGGTGCCCTGACCGTCCTCAAGATCGGTATTGTGGTCTTCGTCATCGTGGTGGGCTTCTTCTACGTCAAATTGGACAACTACCGGCCCTTCATCCCGCCCTCTGAGCCTGCTTCTGCCGTTCCGGGTGCCAGCGTGCCAGGGATCATGGGCCAACCCCTTTGGCAGTGGGTTTCTGGCATGCAGCCCACCATCTACGGTATCCCCGGCATCCTCTCAGGCGCGGCCCTGGTCTTCTTTGCTTTCGTGGGTTTCGATATCGTCGCCACCACCTCCGAGGAGGCCAAGGAGCCCCACAAGACCATTCCCCGCGGAATCGGCCTGGGCATGCTGATCGTCATCACCCTGTACATCCTGGTCGCCATCGTCACCACCGGCATGGTCTCCTACAAGGATCTTGCCAAGGCCAAGAACCCCTCACTGGCCACCGGCTTCGAGATGGTGGGGGCTCCCTGGGCTGCCAAGATCATCTCCTTCGGCATCGTGGTGGGGCTGACCACCGTGGTCATGGTGCTCCTGCTGGGGCTGACCCGCATTGTCTTCGCCATGAGCCGCGACGGGCTTCTTCCGCGTGCCTTGTCCCGCACCGGCCGCCATGGCACCCCGGCCCGCATTCAGATCCTGGGTGGCATCGTGGTTGCCGTGGTGGCATCCTGCTTCCCCATAGACGTCTTGTCCGACATGGTCAACATCGGCACGCTCTCGGCTTTCCTTCTGGTGGCCATCTCCCTGCCCATCATGCGCAAGCGCCGGCCTGATCTGCCCCGGTCCTTCAAGATGCCCGGCAACCCCTGGGTGCCCATTCTGATCGCCCTGGCCTGCCTCTGGCTCATGCTCAACCTGACCGTGCTGACCTGGATTCGATTCGTGGTCTGGCTGGCTGCAGGCCTGGCCATTTACTTCGGCTATTCCTACCGGCACTCCCTGCTCGGTCGTCATCAGCTCAGCGGGAAGATATCCAAGGCCACCCAGGCCGGTCTGGACTGACCTGGAGCGTCGGCGCTGCAGTGTAGAGTGAATACTCGCATACTCAGGAGGTAACCCATGACCTACGTCATCGCTCAGCCCTGCGTGGACGTCAAGGACAAGGCCTGCGTGGACGAATGCCCGGTGGACTGCATCTACGAGGGCGTCCGTTCGCTCTACATCAATCCCAACGAGTGCGTGGACTGCGGCGCCTGCGAGCCGGTCTGCCCGGTAGAGGCCATCTTCTACGAGGATGATCTGCCCGAGGAGTGGACCTGGTACAAGGATGCGGCGACTGATTTCTTCGCCCAGGTGGGGGATGCCGGCGGCGCTGCTGCGGTCGGCCCCTACGATCATGATCCGGAGGGTGTGGCAGCCCTGCCCCCAAACAAGTAGTCGATTCAGGCTGACGAGCCGCGGATGGGAGCCATCCCTCCGCGGCTTATTTATACGAGAAAGGCTGACCATGGGTTTCCACTCCTTCGAATCCCCATACGACTGGTCGAGGATTGACCCCTACAGGAGGCGTGCTGAGCAATGCCCCGGCGGTCTGGTCGATCTGTCGGTAGGTTCGCCGGTGGACCCTGTACCCAGGTCGGTCAGGGATGCCTTGGCTGCCGCTTCGGATGATGGTCAGGCACGAGGTTATCCCAAAACTGCCGGTGATGGATCTCTGAGGCAGGCTGCGGCCGATTGGTTCCGTCGTCGCCGGGGGGTAGATCTGAATGCTCTTGGCGCGGATCTGGTGCCCACGGTCGGGTCCAAGGAGGCGGTGGCGCTCATGGCCTCCCTTCTGCATCTGGGACCGGGGGACCGGGTGGTGCAGCCGACGGTATCCTATCCCACCTATGCCATCGGAACCCAGCTGGCTGGGGCACAAGTGACGACCGTGGACGATCCGACTGACACGGCTTCATGGGTGAATCAGCCCGGCGTGCGAGCAATATGGGTCAATTCGCCAGGCAACCCCAGTGGGCGGATCATCGACCGAGCCGGGCTGGCGAAGATTGTACGGGCGGCCCGTTCGATAGGGGCCACGGTTCTGAGCGATGAGTGCTACGCCCTGTTGGATTGGTCAGGACCCGCTCAAGTCGGGCAGGATGTGCAGATCACCGCCTCGCCCTGCATCCTGGAGCCCCAAGTCTGTGGCGGCGATGCCAGCGGGATACTCTGTCTGTACTCGATGAGCAAGCAGTCCAACATGGCCGGATACAGGGCAGCTTTGGTGGCGGGAGATGCTCATCTGGTGGAGGCCATGACCGCCTACCGTAAGCAGGTGGGGCTGATTGTGCCAGGTCCGGTGCAACGGGCGATGCGGGCTGCCCTGGAGGATGGCGATGCTGTGAAGGCCCAGCGCGACATCTATGCCCGCCGCCTGCATGCCTTGGCTGAAGGTCTCAGATCTTACGGATATGATGCCGTCATGCCGCAAGGCGGCCTATATATCTGGGCACAAGCCCGCTCGGGCGACTGTTGGGCCGATATGGCAGACCTATCCCGTATGGGTATTCTGGCCAGTCCCGGGGAGTTCTACGGGGATGGCCACTATCTGCGATTTTCGTCAACCATCACTGACGAGCAGCTGGAGCTGGCCTTGGGGCGTCTGCGGAGCGCCGCTTAGAGGCCCATGCTAACTGAGCCCTTGCCGTAGCGGCTCCTGATGGAGTCCATGGTGGCCTCTGCCTGATCCAGGCGCTGGGCCTCGCTGCCGGTGCGGCGTTTGCTCTCGTGGATGATGTCATCCAAGGATGGCTGGATGGGAGTGTCCTCCACCCGGCTCAGACCGGATGCGCTGACACCGGCCAGACGGATCAGCCTGGGCAGGGGTGTGTCCATAGGCACGCCATCGGGAAGCCCCAGCATGGCCTTGAGCAGACCGACTGCCTGCGGATAGATGCGGTTGGCTGAGTTGACCGGGGTCTCCAGGGTGTGGGCCTTGGTCATATAGCGCAGGTCATCGAAGCGTAGTTTGACGGTGATGGTTCGGGCGATCAGGTCGTGCGATCGCAGTCCGGTCGCCACTTCGTTGCTGCAGACGCGCAGGAGGTCGCAGACCTGCTTCATGCTGGTGGTGTCGTGCAGAAAGGTGCGTTCCGCACCCAGGGACTTCTCTGGCGCTCGCGGCTGGACAGGATCGTCGTCCAGACCGTGGGAGGCCTGTGCCAGCTTCCTGGCTGTAAGGTTCGAACCTGTGGCCCGAGTCAGATCCCGCTCGCTCATGGTAGCCAGGTCGGCCACGTCCTTGATGGCCCAGGCGTTGAGCCGCTTCTCCAGGGCCGGTCCGATGCCGGGGATGCCGCGCAGGGGCATCAGCTGGACGAACTCGGCCTGTCGGGCCTTGGGAATCAGCAGCATGCCGTCGGGCTTGGCGTTGGTGGAGGCCATCTTGGCTACCAGTTTGTTGGTGGCGATGCCCACCGAGCAGGTCACGTGGAATTGGCGGGCCACGCTGGCTCGAATCCACCGGGCTATGGCCGTGGGCATGCCCCAGCGCATGAGTGCCCCGGACACGTCCATGTAGCACTCGTCTACCGAGACTTGCTCGATCTGATCAGTAATTCGTGAGAAAACCGTATCAAATATCCTTCGTGAGATATTCCGGTAATAGGTCATATCGACCGGGAGGAAGACCCCTTGAGGACACAGTCGTTCGGCACGTGCCAGAGGCATGGCCGAGTTGATGCCGAAAGCCCGGGCTTCATAGCTGGCCGCAGAGACCACCGAACGCCGTCCGGTGCCGATGATGACCGGCCGGCCCTGCAATTGAGGGTGTCGGGCGACTTCGCAGGAGGCGTAGAAGGCATCCATGTCAATGTGCAGCACCGTGCAGCCGGTCTCGTCATGTCCCCAGTCTTTCTTGGCGGCTGCAAGCCTTGGTGCGGTACTCATGGCTCCATGATAGAAGGGGGTCCCAGAGGAACATGCAATAAATTATTCTCAGTCGTAAATTCTTGGAAAAGATTCACATTTATGGTTTTTATCCATGAAAATGGACGAATCCGCACTGTGCTGCATTGCACCCTGTCGCACCGGCGAGTCAGGTCGGTCTATCATGGTATTCTATTGTTTTGTTCTCGAGACTTTGGGACTGGAGTCCTGAATCGGGAGCCTGCATGGAGACGTGCCTGAGTGGCCGAAAGGGGCACCCTGCTAAGGTGTTGACTGCGCAAGCGGTCCAGGAGTTCGAATCTCCTCGTCTCCGCCTGATGACCGGTGATCGCTGATTTTGCACGATCGCCGGTCTTATTCATTACTGGCGTTCATTGCCGAGGGTGCTTATTCCCATTTCCTTTGTGGAGCTCGGGCTTGGAAGGTCGCGGTCTACATGGCGGAAGAGCGACGGCGTGCGGCGTGAGCCTGTCCGGCGGGTAAGGCTGCAACCGAGCAATGGTTGTATGACCCTCCCGACAGTCATGAGGCAGACGAAGCTTGGTTCCCAGACAGGGGGATCAGCCTGCGGCCTTCGCCCAATGCGCTCGGCTGAGCCCGGCCTTGCAGAAGGTCGTCCAGCCGACCATGGAAGGCTGGCACTGCGGCGGGCTCCAGGTCGTAGGTCAGCTGGACCTGATCAGTGAAATCCTCAGTCTCTACCTGCCCCCCGGAGGTGCGGATCAGACGGCGCAGGGGATCGTACTCCGAATAGTCCACGGTGATCGTGAATCGCTGGGTCGGGAGCACACGTGCCTGCTTTGCCGACTTGAGTGCCAAAGAGGCTGCTGAGGAGTAGGCCCGGATCAACCCCCCTGACCCGAGAAGGATCCCTCCGAAGTAACGGGTCACCGTCAGGACGCAGTCCGTCACCCCCTGCCGACGCATGACCTCAAGTATGGGCTTGCCGGCCGTCCCAGAGGGCTCCCCGTCATCGCTCATGCGTTCGCTGGTGCGGCCCTCCGGTCCCCAGATCGCGCAGTGGCAGACGTGCCGGGCCTTGGGGTGCTGCACACGGACCTCTTGGACGAAGGCCATGGCTGCCTCCTGATCCTCCACATGGCAGGCCTGGCCGATGAACTCGGACTTCCGCTCAGTCAGGGAGCCCGTAGCCGGTTTCTGCGGCGTATCCAGTATGGTGAGCAATCGGCTTGCCTCCTATGCTTATCGTCTCCTCGGTTCTTGCATTATCTCCATGCTAAAGGGGATCTCGGGCCGGGTCTGATATCAAGGAGGCGACCTAAGCTGACCGCATGACCAATCCCCAGGACCAACCGGAAACCGAATCCCCATCACCCGGCAAGCCCCATGAGGCCCTGACCGTTTTTTATGAAAGGCTCAGGCACTCCACAGATACGGCCGAGCTGCACGAATTCGCCCGCAGCCCTCTGCCCGACAGGTCCGACCAGGCCGCCTTCTCACGCTTCACGGCACTGCTGGAGGCGGTGGCTGGCAATGAGCACACGCCGGTGGAGGACAGGGTCTACCTGGCGCAGACCATGCCCTTCCCCAACATTCTGGTCAAGCTCTCCCAGGATTCCAGCGCAGATGTCCGCCGGGCGGTGGCTGCCAACAAGGATGACAAGAACTGGCTGGCCGGTCTGCTCACCAAGGACCAGGACGCCGGAGTCAGGGCTGCTGCGCTGACCAATCCCATGACCTCCTGGAAGATGCGCCTGGAGGGTGCCCAGGATGAGCGCACCGATGCCGATACCCTGGACTTTCTGGGGGCCCTGGGCACTCGCGACGAGCAGAATGCCCCCCATGTGCTGGCCGCCATGGTCCGCCGGGCGGTGGCCCTGAATCCCAACACCGGGCAGGCGACCCTTGAGGCTCTGCGCAAGGACCCTGATGGGCAGGTGGCACGGGCAGCCGCCTCGCGCTGAAACTTAGGGCCGACGCGAATTTTGACGAACGGCACTCAGGCGTTACAATAATGGATTGTTGTGTTTCCCTAAGGGGTCCTCAAAGCGCTTTTCCCACTCGCCGTCTAGGACTTTAAGGGAGCCCACGGAATACATGGCTTTCGGCCAGCATGGCAGCATGCGGTGCGGAGAGCCCGAAACACAATGCAAGGAAAAGGTTGAATCGTGAAGACTTTCACCCCGAAACCAGCCGATCTGACACATGACTGGTATATCGTCGACGCCTCCGGTGTGGTGCTGGGGCGTCTGGCAGCTCAGGTGGCCGATCTGCTGCGCGGCAAGAACAAGCCCACCTATGCGCCCTACGCCGACTCCGGCAACAACGTCATCGTCATCAATGCGTCCAAGATGGTGCTGACGGGCAACAAGAACGACAAGGTGCTCTACACTCACTCCGGCCGTCCTGGCGGCCTGCGTCGCGACTCCTATGGGCAGTTGATGGAGCACAACCCCGAGCGCATCATCACGACGGCGGTCAAGGGCATGCTGCCCAAGAACAAGCTGGCCAAGGTCCAGCTGACCAGGCTGCGGGTCTTCGCAGGCGAGGAACATCCTCACACCTCTCAGCAGCCCATTGAGTACAAGATCCATCAGGTCGCCCAGCAGGCCAAGTAGGACCAGAGGAGATAATCACCATGGCTGACAACAACAACAGCTCCGCGGTTCTTGAGGCCGAGGAGACCAGCGCTTCCTACACTTCCGAGACCAACGCCGGTGCAGGTACCGGCACCTCCGCCATCGAGCCGGGCTACGGCACCGGCCGCCGCAAGGAGGCAGTCGCCCGCGTTCGTCTGATTCCGGGCTCTGGCAAGTGGAGCATCAACGGACACACCCTGGAGGAGTACTTCCCCAGCAAGCTGCACCAGCGCGAGGTCAACTCGCCCATTGTGCTGCTCAAACTCGAGAACAAGTTCGATGTGGTTGTGCGCGTCGAGGGCGGCGGCGTGACCGGTCAGGCCGGCGCAGTCCGTCTGGGCGTCGCACGTGCTCTGAACGCCATCGATAGGGACGCCAACCGTCCTGCCCTGAAGAAGGCCGGGTTCCTGACCCGTGACGCCCGCGTGGTGGAGCGCAAGAAGGCCGGTCTGCACAAGGCCCGTCGCGCCCCGCAGTTCTCCAAGCGCTGACGTCTGCAGTTTCTTCCATCCCCGAGGTTCCCCCGGACCTTGGGGATTTTTCATGCCTGGATTCATGCCTGTTCATACCTGGACGGCCCAGTCTGAAGCGAACGGCAAAGCGCACGTTTGGGTGCGGAAAATGACCAGAAAAACCACGAATTCCCACACGACACGCTTCAAGCGAACGTTCGCTCATCCTGGGGCTCAAAGGTGCCCCCTCTGGTCTATATTGTGACTTTCGTCACGTTATGACGGATGCCTTTCGTGGACCGGCGCGGTCTGAGACCGCCTCAGACTTTCTGCTGGCCCTCATCGGTATTCGCGGAACATGAGGAGGGCCAATATCTTGGCTGGAACGCAGAAGCAGAAGCATGACCATCAACTGAAGGAGCCAGAAGCCGGCAGGGAAGGCGCCCGGGCCGACAGCACTGAGCTGGCCCGCAGGGAGGTGGATGCCCTGGTCGTCCGAGCGCAGTCGGCTTTGCACGCCTTTGAGGAGCTCGACCAGGAACAGGTGGATCGGATCGTGGCCAAGGCCTCGATCGCGGCCCTGAACCAGCACCTGCCCCTGGCACAGATGGCCGTCGAGGAGACCGGACGAGGCTTGGTGGAAGACAAGGCCACCAAGAACATCTTCGCCTGCGAGCATGTGACCAACTACCTGGCCAGGCAGCGCACTGTGGGCATCATCAGTGAGAACGATGTGGACGGCATCATCGAGGTGGCCGAGCCGGTGGGAGTCGTGGCTGGCGTGACCCCGGTGACCAACCCCACCTCGACAGCCATCTTCAAATCGCTGCTGGCCCTGAAGACCCGCTGTCCCATCGTCTTCGGATTCCACCCCTACGCCCAACGTTGCTCGGTGGAGGCGGCAAGGATCGTCCGCGACGCCGCCATCGAGGCAGGCGCACCGCAGGATTGCATCCAGTGGATCGAACACCCCTCGGTCGAGGCCACTGGCGCGCTCATGCAGCACCCCGGCGTGGCCACCATTCTGGCCACCGGCGGTACCGGTATGGTCAAGGCCGCCTACTCTTCAGGCAAGCCTGCCTTGGGCGTAGGTGCAGGCAATGCCCCGGCCTATGTGGATCGCAGGGTCAACGTCCCACGGGCCGTCAACGACCTGATCCTGTCCAAGCATTTCGACTACGGCATGATCTGCGCCACAGAGCAGGCCATCATCGCCCATCAGGATGTGCATGACCGGGTGGTCGAGGAGATGAAGCGGCGCAAGGCCTACTTCGTCAACCCTGAGGAGAAGGCCAAGCTGGAGGAGTACATGTTCGGCGTGCGGGCTCATGCTGGTGCTGATGCTCCCGCTCCCAGGCTCAACTCCGAGGTTCCGGGCAAGTCCCCCCAGTTCATCGCCCGCCAGGCCGGCTTCGAGATCCCCGAGGATGCGACCATCCTGGCAGCCCAATGCGACCAGGTCGGCCCCATGGAACCCCTGACCCTGGAGAAGCTGGCTCCGGTGCAGGCCGTGCTCAAGGCCAGCAATAAGGAGGAGGGCTTCACCCTCTGCGAGCAGATGCTGCGCTACGGCGCCGGGCACACGGCGGCCATCCACACCGATGACGAGAGGCTGGTGCGCGAGTACGGCCAGCGCATGCACGCCTGCCGGATTGTCTGGAACCAGCCCAGTTCCCTGGGTGGCATCGGCGACATCTACAACGCCATCGCCCCTTCCCTGACCCTGGGCTGCGGGTCCTACGGCGGCAACTCGGTCTCGGGCAACGTCCAGGCGGTCAATCTGATCAACATCAAGCGGATTGCTCGGAGGAACAACAACATGCAGTGGTTCAAGGTGCCGGCCAAGACCTACTTCGAGCCCAACTCCGTCCGCTACCTGCGTGACATGTTCGGCATTCGCCGGGCCGTCATCGTCTGCGACAGGGTCATGGAGCAGCTGGGAATCGTTGACAAGATCATCGATCAGCTGCGGGCCCGGCCCGAGCCGGTCACCTTCCGCATCATTGACTACGTAGAGCCGGAGCCCAGCGTCGAGACGGTGGAGCGCGGCGCGACTATGATGCGTGATGAGTTCGGCCCCGACACCATCATCGCCGTGGGCGGCGGCAGTCCCATGGACGCGGCCAAGATCATGTGGCTGCTCTATGAGCATCCGGAGATCTCCTTTGCCGATGTCCGCGAGAAGTTCTTCGACATCCGCAAGCGGGCCTTCAAGATTCCGCCGCTGGGCACCAAGGCCAAGCTGGTCTGCATTCCCACCTCCTCGGGCACAGGTTCGGAGGTCACCCCGTTCGCGGTCATCACCGACCATAAGACCGGATACAAGTACCCCATCACCGACTATGCCCTGACCCCCAGCGTGGCCATCGTGGATCCGGTTCTGGCCCGTACCCAGCCCAAGAGGCTGGCCTGCGACTCGGGCTTCGATGCCCTGACCCACTGCGTGGAGGCCTTCGTCTCGGTCTACGCCAACGACTACACCGACGCCATGGCCTTGCATGCGGCCAAGCTGATCTGGGACAACCTGGAGCCTGCCGTGGGCACCGCGGGCGGCGAGGTCAAGGTACGCGCCCAGGAGAAGATGCACAATGCGGCGACCATGGCGGGCATGGCCTTCGGCTCGGCCTTCCTGGGTATGTGCCACGGCATGGCGCATACCATCGGAGCCCTCTGCCATGTGGCCCATGGGCGCGCCAACTCCATCCTCCTGCCCTATGTGATCCGCTACAACGGACGCATCCCGGAGGAGCCGACCAGCTGGCCCAAGTACAGCGAGTATGTGGCCCCGGAGCGCTACAGGCAGCTGGCCCATGTGCTGGGTATCGAATCCGCTACTCCCGAGGAGGGGGTGGAGTTCCTGGCCCGTGCTGTGGAATCCTACAGGGACGAGCGCCTGGGCATGGATGCCTCCTTCCAGGCTGCCGGAGTGGATGAAGACCTCTACTGGCAGTCCTTGGATCAGATTGGCATGCGGGCCTATGAGGACCAGTGCACGCCGGCCAACCCCCGCATTCCGCTGATTGAGGACATGAAGGACATCGCCGTGGCCGCCTACTATGGGGTCAGCCAGGAGGAGGGCCACCGGATGAGGGTGGCCCGCCAGGGCGAAGATGTGGTCCAGGAGGCCTCCCAGCGGGCCTGACAGGGCCGGAATTGAGGCGAGGGTTCCCCTGGAAGCGGCGCGACACGCCCGGATTCTTCTAGGGGAACCCTCGTGCTTTAATAAGAAAGTTGCCTGTTTTGGGCTCGCATTTTGTCAATCACAATAGCGGGTGCAGCGAGGAGTCCCATCCCCACGGGATTCTCCACGGCTGCGCATGGATCCGGCTGAGGCCTGTCGGGAGGAATGTCTCCTGTGGCTGTCGTTCCGTGCCCTCGAAACAGACTGGGTAATCAGTTCATAGATCGCTAGAAAGGGCGGACGGCAATGGCGGGACAGAAAATCCGCATCAGGCTAAAGTCCTATGACCACGAGGTCATCGACCAATCGGCGAAGAAGATCGTCGAGACGGTGACGAACGCGGGCGCAACTGTGGTTGGCCCCGTTCCGCTGCCGACTGAGAAGAACGTGTATGTCGTCATCCGTTCTCCTCATAAGTACAAGGACTCCCGCGAGCACTTCGAGATGCGCACCCACAAGCGCTTGATCGACATCGTGGATCCCACGCCCAAGGCTGTGGATTCGCTGATGCACATCGATCTGCCGGCGGACGTCAACATTGAGATCAAGCTGTAGGGGAGGAGGAAACCGCATGGCTGAAGAGCAGAGGAACCGCAAGGCTCTCCTGGGCCGCAAGCTGGGCATGTCCCAGGTCTGGGACGAGAACGGCTTCTTCGTCCCGGTGACCCTGGTGGATGTGTCCACCAACGTGGTGACCGCGGTCAAGAATCAGGAAAAGGACGGCTACCAGGCCATCCAGATCGGCTACGGACAGATCGACCCCACCAAGGTGACCAAGCCGCTGGCTGGACACTTCGCCAAGGCCGGAGTGACCCCGCGTCGCCACCTGGTCGAGGTCCGCACCGCCGATGCCGACAGCTATCAGCCCGGCCAGGAGCTGGGCCTGGATCTGCTGCCCGAGGGCAGCGAGGTCGATGTGACCGGCACCACCAAGGGCAAGGGCTTTGCCGGCACCATCAAGCGTTGGGGCTTCAAGTCCTACCGCCGCACCCACGGCTCGCATAAGAACGAGCGCCGTCCCGGTTCAGTGGGTGCCTGCGCCACGCCCAGCCGCATCCTCAAGGGCAAGCGGATGGCCGGCCGTATGGGTCATGACACCTCGACCGTCCAGAACCTGACCATCGTCTCCGCAGATGCCGAGAAGGGCGTCATCGCCATCAAGGGTGCCCTGCCCGGGCCCCGCGGCGCCATCGTCCTGGTTCGTTCGGCAGTGAAGGGAGCCTGAAACCATGGCTAAGTTGACTCTGAACATCACCGACGCCCAGGGCAAGAACACCGGGACCGTGGATGCACCCGAGCAGATCTTCGGTATCGCCGAGGAGGATGTCCGCTCGCATGTGCCGCTGATCCACCAGGTGGTCGTGGCCCAGCTGGCTGCGGCCCGCCAGGGCACACACTCGGTCAAGACCCGGTCCACCGTCTCCGGCGGCGGCCGCAAGCCTTGGAAGCAGAAGGGCACCGGTCGTGCTCGTCAGGGCTCCATCCGTGCTCCCCAGTGGACTGGTGGCGCCATTGTCCACGGCCCGCAGCCGCGTGACTACTCCCAGCGCACCCCCAAGAAGATGAAGGCCGCAGCCCTGCGCTACGTCCTGTCCGACCGGGTCAACGCCGGACGCGTGCACGTGGTCGACTTCGGCATTGGCGAGACCCCGTCCACCAAGGCCGCCAAGGCAGCACTGCTGCCCCTGGTCGACAACCGATTCACCACCGTCGTGCTGTCCCGCGAGAACATCAACGAGTGGCTCTCCGTCAGGAACCTGCCCACCGTCCATGTCCTCTTCGCCGATCAGCTCAACACCTACGATGTGGTCACGGCCGAGGATGTCGTCTTCAGCAAGGATGGCTTCGATGCCTTCCTAGCTGTCAAGGGCGGCGCCAAGTCCGAGACCGTCAAGGAGGCCTGATTTTCATGGCAGCTATTCACAAGCCAGCGCACGACATCATTCTGCGCCCGGTCGTCTCCGAGAAGAGCTACGCCAACTCGGACCGCGGCCAGTACACATTCGTGGTGGACCCTGATGCCAACAAGGTCGCCATCAAGCAGGCCATCGAGCAGATCTTCAATGTGAAGGTCACATCGGTCAACACCCTCAATCGGCAGGGCAAGCGGACCCGGACCCGTACGGGCTGGGGTCGTCGCGCCGCTGAGAAGCGCGCCATCGTCAAGGTGGCCGAGGGCCAGTCGATCGATGTCTTCGGTACCAACAACTGAAGGCTAGCCGAGAAAAGTTAAGGAAGAACTAGATTATGGCTATCCGTACATACAAGCCGACGACCGCGGGCCGTCGCAACGCCTCGGTTTCGGACTTCGCCGAAATCACGCGCTCCAAGCCCGAGAAGTCGCTGGTTCGCAAGCTGAGCAAGACCGGCGGACGCAACTCCTATGGTCGCGTCACCAGCCGCCACCGCGGCGGCGGACACAAGCGTCAGTACCGTCTCATCGACTTCCGTCGCTGGGACAAGGACGGCGTGCCCGCCAAGGTGGCTGAGATCGAGTACGATCCCAACCGCTCGGCCCGTATTGCCCTTCTGCACTTTGCAGACGGCGAGAAGCGCTACATCATCGCTCCGCAGGGCATCAAGCAGGGCGACGTCATCGAGACCGGTCCCCAGGCCGACATCAAGCCCGGCAACAACCTGCCTCTGCGCAACATCCCCACCGGCACCATCGTCCACGCCATTGAGCTGCGGCCCTTGGGCGGTGCCAAGATCGCCCGCTCGGCCGGTGCTGCCGTCCAGCTGGTGGCCAAGGACGGGGCCTACGCCCAGTTGCGTATGCCCTCCGGCGAGATTCGCAACGTCGACTCCCGCTGCCGTGCAACGGTGGGCGAAGTCGGCAACAACGACCACGCCAACGTCCAGCTCGGCAAGGCAGGACGTGCCCGCTGGATGGGACGCAGGCCTATCACCCGTGGTGAATCCATGAACCCGGTCGACCACCCGCATGGCGGACGCACCCGTGGCGGCAAGCCGCCAGTGTCTCCCTGGGGCAAGGGCGAGGTTCGCACCCGCAGGCCCAAGAAGGCCTCCAACAAGATGATCGTGCGTCGTCGTCCAAATGGTAAGAACCGCAAGTAAGGGAGTGTCGGAAAGATGACTCGTAGCATCAAGAAGGGCCCATTCGTCGACGCCCACTTGCAGAAGAAAGTCGACGAGCAGAACGAGAAGGGCACCAAGAACGTCATCAAGACCTGGTCCCGTCGTTCCATGATCACCCCGGACTTCATCGGGCACACTTTCGCTGTGCACGATGGCCGCAAGCATGTCCCGGTCTTCGTCACCGAGGCCATGGTCGGCCACAAGCTCGGCGAGTTCGCCCCCACCCGGACCTTCAGGGGTCACGTGAAGGACGACAAGAAAGCACGCCGCTGAGGCGAGGGAGAGTAGAGACACATGGAAGCTAAGGCAATTGCACGTCACGTTCGCGTGACGCCTCGCAAGGCTCGCCGCGTCGTCGACCTCATCCGAGGCAAGCAGGCGACCGAGGCCGTGACCATTCTGAAGTTCGCCCCCCAGGACGCGGCCGTTCCGGTCCGCAAGTGCCTGGAGAGCGCCATCGCCAACGCTCGCGTCAAGGCGGACAAGGCCAACCAGCCCTTCCGCGAGAACGAGCTGATGGTTCGTGAGACCTACGTGGACGAGGGAACCACCCTGAAGCGGTTCCGTGCCCGCGCCCAGGGTCGTGCGGCCCGCATCAACAAGCGGACCAGCCACATCACCGTCGTGGTGGCCGACAAGGAAGGAGCCCGATAATGGGGCAGAAGATCAACCCGTTTGGGTACCGACTCGGCATCACCGAGGAGCACCGCAGCAAGTGGTACTCCGACTCCAACAAGGCGGGGGAGCGTTACAGCGACTTCGTGCTTGAGGACGACAAGATCCGCAAGGAGATGAACAAGGACCTGGAGCGCGCAGGCGTCTCCAAGATCGTCATCGAGCGGACCCGTGACCGTGTGCGCGTCGACATCCACACCGCCCGACCGGGCATCGTCATCGGCCGTCGCGGCGCCGAAGCCGAGCGTGTACGCGCCAAGCTGGAGAAGATCACCGGCAAGCAGGTCCAGCTGAACATCTTCGAGGTCAAGAACGCCTCCATCGATGCCCAGCTGGTGGCTCAGGGCATCGCTGAGCAGCTGACCAACCGCGTCACCTTCCGCCGGGCCATGCGCAAGGCTCAGCAGGATGCCATGCGGGCCGGCGCCAAGGGCATCAGGATCAAGCTGTCCGGCCGTCTGGGTGGAGCCGAAATGAGCCGCTCGGAGTTCTACCGCGAGGGTCGTGTGCCCCTGCAGACTCTGCGCGCCCTGATCGACTATGGCTTCTTCGAGGCCAGGACCACTTACGGTCGCATCGGCGTCAAGGTCTGGATCTACAAGGGCGATATGACCGAGCGTCAGTTCGAGGAGCAGCAGGCTCAGCAGAACAACCGCCCCGGTCGGCGCGGCGATCGTCGTCCCCGTCGTGGCGTCCGTCCCTCCGAGGGGCGTACCCGCCGCGAGCAGGATGCAGCCAAGCAGAACAGCGGTGTGGCCACGCCGCCGGCGGCGACTCAGGAGCAGACCGCCTCGGCACCCGTCGCAACCGAAGCAAAGGAGTGAGCCGTGCTTATCCCAAAGAGGACTAAATACCGCAAGCAGCATCGTCCGGGTCGTTCGGGCATGTCCAAGGGCGGCAACGAGATCGCTTTCGGCGATTACGGCATCCAGGCCCTGGCTCCGGCTTACCTGACCAACCGCCAGATTGAGGCGGCCCGTATCGCCATGACCCGGTACATCAAGCGTGGTGGCCGAGTCTGGATCACGGTCTTCCCGGATCGCCCCCTGACCAAGCACGCACTGGGATCCCGAATGGGTTCCGGCAAGGGTGCGCCCGAGTTCTGGGTGGCCAACGTCCGTCCCGGCCGGGTGCTCTTCGAGATCGGCGGCGTGAGCGAGGATGTGGCCCGCGAGGCCCTTCGCCGCGCTACTGACAAGCTCCCCATGAAGTGCCGGATTATTGCACGTGAAGGCGGTGACATCTGATGTCAGTCGGAACAGCCGAGTATTCCATCAAGAATCTGAATGAAAAGACCAATGCGGAGATCGAGGATTTCCTGAAGAAGTCCAAGGAAGAGCTGTTCAACCTGCGCTTCCAGTCGGCCACCGGACAGCTGGAGAACACCTCCCGCCTCAAGGCCGTCAAGCACGACATCGCCAGGATGTACACCGTTCTGCGTGAGCGCGAGCTGGGCATCAGCCAGGAGCCCGCCGAAGCAAAGGCCGAGAGCAAAGCTGAGGAGAAGTAAGCATGGCTGACAAGCAGGAGCGCAACTTCCGCAAGGTTCGCAGCGGCTACGTCGTGTCCGACAAGATGGACAAGACCATCACCGTAGAGCTGGAGCAGCGTTCGACCCACCCCCTCTACGGCAAGGTCGTCCGCAGCAACCGCAAGGTCAAGGCCCATGATGAGAAGAACGAGGCCCATGTGGGCGACTTCGTGAGTATCATGGAGACCCGTCCTCTGAGCAAGACCAAGCGCTGGCGTCTCGACTCCATCGTCGAGCGCGCCAAGTAACAAGTTCGGCCAGGCTCCGCATTTCATTCCGCCCCGGCGTGGGGTGTCTGCGGAGAACCAGCGCGGCTAAGGAGAATCAATGATTCAGCAGGAATCGCGGCTTCAGGTCGCCGACAACACGGGTGCCAAGGAGATCCTGGCCATCCGCGTGCTCGGCGGGTCGAAGCGACGCTATGCCGGCATTGGCGATGTGATTGTCGCCACCGTCAAGGATGCCATTCCCGGCGGGTCGGTCAAGAAGGGCGAGGTCGTCAAGGCGGTCGTCGTCCGTACGGTCAAGGAGCATCGTCGTCATGACGGCTCCTACATCAAGTTCGACGAGAACGCGGCGGTCATCCTCGGTACCGGCCGTGAACCCCGCGGTACTCGTATCTTCGGACCGGTCGGTCGTGAGCTGCGCGACAAGCGCTTCATGAAGATCGTGTCCCTGGCACCGGAGGTGATCTGAAGTGGTAGCCAAGATCAAGACAGGCGACCAGGTCAAGGTCATCCGCGGCAAGGATCGCGGCAAGGAGGGCAAGGTTCTGCGGATTCTGCCCAATGACCGTCTGATCGTCGAGGGTATTCAGATCGTCAAGAAGCATGTGCGGGCCACCCAGCAAGGGCAGGAGTCGGGCATAGTCCCGACCGAGGCGCCCATCCATCGCTCCAACGTGATGGTCATCGACCCGGAGACCAAGAAGCCGACTCGCATCGGCGTGAACATCAAGGAGGAGGCGCGTGACGGCAAGGTCAAGGTCGTGCGCACCCGCTTCGCCAAGAAGTCAGGCAAGGAGCTGTCATGAGCGATACCACCGTTGAAGCACCGGCAGTCCCTCGTTTGCTGCAGCAGTACCGCGAGAGCATCGTGCCCGAGCTGGAGAAGGAGTTCAAGTTCTCCAACCCCATGCAGGTGCCCAGGATCGAAAAGGTTGTGGTCTCCATGGGCGTGGGGGCCGCGGCACGCGACTCCAAGCTGATTGAGGGCGCGGTCAAGGACCTGACGGCCATCACAGGCCAGAAGCCCAAGATCACCAAGGCCAAGAAGTCCGTGGCGCAGTTCCACCTGCGTGAGGGACAGGCCATCGGTGCCTTCGCCACCCTGCGCGGCGTGCGCATGTGGGAGTTCCTGGATCGACTGCTGACCCTGGCACTGCCCCGTATCCGCGACTTCCGCGGCATCAGCGACCGTCAGTTCGACGGCCAGGGCAACTACAACTTCGGTCTCACGGAGCAGTCCATGTTCCACGAGATCGATCCTGATCAGATCGATCACCAGCGTGGTATGGATATCACCGTGGTGACCTCCACCAAGAACGATCAGGAGGCCCGGGCGCTGCTCAAGCAGCTGGGCTTCCCCTTCAAGGAGAACTGATATGGCAAAAACCGCTCTGAGAAACAAGGCGGCACGCAAGCCGAAGTTCAAGGTGCGTGGCTACACGCGCTGCCAGGTCTGCGGTCGTCCTCATTCCGTCTATCGCAAGTTCGGCCTGTGCCGCATCTGCCTTCGCGAGAAGGCACATCGCGGCGAGCTGCCGGGTGTGACGAAGTCCAGTTGGTAAAGATCGACGCTGAAGGTCCGCGGTCAGGGCAGATTGCTGCCCGGCGGCGGAAACCACGGCGAGGAAGGGCATAAGCCCACATGACAATGACAGATCCCATCGCAGACATGCTGACACGTCTGCGTAATGCGAGTGCGGCCAAGCATGAAACAGTTGACATGCCGTACTCCAAGTTCAAGGCGAACATCGCGCAGATTCTCAAGCGCGAAGGCTTCATCGCCGATTATCGCGCCAAGGAGGCGCGCGTCGGGCAGGATCTGGAGATCACGCTCAAGTACGGTCCCGATGGACGCCAGTCCATTCAGGGCATCAAGCGCGTCTCCAAGCCCGGTCTGCGCCGGTACGCCAAGTCGGATTCCCTGCCCATGCCCCTGGGCGGGCTGGGAATCGCCATCATCTCGACCAGCTCGGGACTGATGACCCAGAAGGAATGCCTCGACAGGGGCATCGGCGGCGAAATCGTCGCCTACGTATGGTGAGAAAGGAGAGCTGAACATGGCATCGCATATTGGTAAGCTCCCCATCGCCGTTCCGGCAGGTGTGGAGGTGGCCTTCAAGGGCCAGGAATTCACCGCCAAGGGCCCCAAGGGTTCCGACGGATACACGCTGCCTGAGGGCATCACCGGCAAGGTCGAGGGCAACGAGATCATCATGACCCCCGCCGACGAGGACCGCACCACCAAGGCCAAGCACGGACTGAGCCGCTCCATCGTGGCGTCCATGGTTGAAGGCGTCTCCAAGGGCTACAGCAAGCACCTGCAGATCGTCGGCACCGGCTACCGTGTGGTCGCCAAGGGCAAGTCCCTGGAGTTCTCGCTGGGCTACTCGCACACCATCACTGTCGACCCCCCGGAGGGCATCACCTTCGAGACGCCGAACGCCAACGAAGTGGTCGTCTCCGGCATCGACAAGCAGGCTGTCGGACAGGCCGCGGCCAACATCCGCGCCCTGCGTGCTCCCGAGCCTTACAAGGGCAAGGGCATCAAGTACGCCGATGAGCACATCCTGCGCAAGGCTGGAAAGGCTGGTAAGTGATATGACGGTCTCGATACTAGGCAAAGGCAAGAAGATCGCCCGTCTGCGCCGCCATGCCCGTCTGCGCAAGCACGTCTCTGGCACGGCAGAGCGTCCCCGTCTGGTGGTTACTCGGACCAACCGCAATATGATCGCCCAGATCGTCGACGACACCAGGGGTGTCACCCTGGTCAGCGAGTCGACCATGGCTTCGGACTACGGCTCCTTCAAGGGCACCAAGACCGAGGCCGCACGCAAGGTCGGCGAGCAGATCGCGGCCAAGGCCAAGAAAGCTGGCATCACCACCGTGGTCTTCGACCGTGGTGGCAACAAGTACCACGGAAGGGTCGCAGCGGTTGCGGAAGGCGCCCGTGAGGGAGGTTTGGCACTGTGAGCGACAACGAAACGACAAAGGAAACAACCCAGGTGACTGAAGATTCCACAAACGCTCAGTCCAGCCAGGGTGGCAGAAGGGATCGGAACGACCGGAACGATGATCGCCGAGGCGGTCGTCGGGGCGGTTCCCGTGACGGCCGTAGGGATGGCCGTCGTGGCCGTCGCGACCGCGACGAGCGTGACGACATGCTCGACAGGGTCGTGACCATCAACCGCGTCTCCAAGGTCCACAAGGGAGGTCGTACCTTCAGCTTCGCGGCCCTGGTGGTCGTGGGCGACGGCAAGGGCACCGTGGGCGTTGGCTACGGCAAGTCCCGCGAGGTTCCCGCAGCCATCTCCAAGGGTCAGCTGGATGCCAAGAAGCATATGTTCACTGTTCCCCGCATCCGCGGCACCGTCACCCACCCGGTGATCGGCCACGATGCGGCCGGTACTGTCCTCCTGCGACCTGCAGCCCCAGGAACCGGCGTTATCGCCGGCGGTCCGGTTCGCGCCGTCCTGGAGTGCGCCGGCATCACCGACATCCTGAGCAAGTCCATGGGATCGGCCACGGCCGTCAACATGGTGCGGGCCACTGTAGCTGCCCTGAAGCAGCTGGAGGAGCCCGAGGAGATCGCGGCACGCCGCGGTCTGCCCCTGGAGGAGGTCGCCCCCGATTCCCTCCTGCGCGCACGTGCCGCCGGCATTGCCGACGAGCGCAAGGAACGCGAAGAGGCCAAGGCCAAGGCTGACGAGCAGTCGAAGGCAGGTGAGTGATGACCAAGCAGATCAAGATCACTCTGGTCAAGGGCGTGGCTCATGCCACCGACCGCCAGAAGGAGAACGTCAGGTCTCTGGGCCTTCACAAGATCGGCCAGACCGTCCTGCGTGAGGACACCCCCGTCTACCGGGGGATGGCCAACAAGGTCCGCCACCTGGTGAACGTAGAGGAGGCAGACTGATTATGGCCAGCGACAAGCAAGAGCCCACCATCCTGCAGATGCACGATCTGCGTCCTGCTCCGGGCGCCAAGCGCGACCGCATCCGTGTGGGTCGCGGTGAGGGGTCCAAGGGCAAGACCTCCGGTCGTGGCACCAAGGGCACCAAGGCACGCTACCAGGTCCGTCCGGGCTTTGAAGGCGGCCAGCTGCCCCTGTACATGCGGCTGCCCAAGCTGCGTGGATTCAGGAGCCCCTTCAAGAAGGAGTACCAGGTGGTCAACCTGGGTGCTCTGGAAGGACTCTTCCCCAAGGGCGGCGAGGTCACCGTCGAGGATCTGGTCAACAAGGGGGCGGTTCGCAAGGGCCGCCCTGTCAAGGTCCTGGGTGACGGCGACGTCAAGGCCGCTTTCACCCTCAAGGGCGTCAAGGCCTCGGCCTCGGCCAGAAGCAAGATAGAAGCCGCAGGCGGGTCCGTCTCCGAGAACTGATACTCGCAGGGGACAGACCGCAAGGCAGATGATTCCGGCCCTCCCCGCTCCAAGCGGGCGGGGGCCGGAATTCGTTTCCGACCCGGTTGCCATCATGATTTGACGGAACCATCGGTTAAGCTGGTCGGAGCAAGAAGGTGCGATGCACCGAGACCAACGCGCGGTCGCGTAGGGAGGGAACTTAGGTGAGGACGTTAATCCAGGCCTTCAAGACCAAGGAGCTGAGGAAGAAAATCTTCTTCGTTCTTGGCATCATCATCATCTATCGCATTGGGTCGTTCATACCTACCCCAGGCGTGGATTATCCTTCCGTGCAGAAGTGCATCACCACGGCCGGCAATGAGGACTTCATCGGTCTGGTCAACCTGTTCTCGGGCGGAGCTCTGCTGCAGCTGTCCATCTTCGCACTGGGCATCATGCCCTACATCACCGCATCCATCGTGGTGCAGTTGCTGCGCGTGGTCATTCCTCGCTTCGAGGCTCTGCACAAGGAGGGCCAGTCGGGCGAGGCCAAGCTGACCGAATATACCAGGTATCTCACCATCGGTCTGGCCGTGCTGCAGTCCACGACCATTCTGGTTACAGCCCGCAACGGCGCGCTCTTCAACGGGGCATGCCAGCAGCAGGTCATTCCCGACAGCTCCGTTTGGAATCTGGTGGTCATGGTCCTGATCATGACCGGCGGCACCGGTCTGATCATGTGGATGGCCGAGTTGATCACCGACAAGGGCATCGGTAACGGCATGTCCGTCCTGATCTTCATCTCCATCTGCTCCGGCTTCCTGCCCCAGCTCTGGAACATCGGCTGGGGGACCAACGGCAAGAACGGTGACTGGGTCAAATTCGGCATTGTGGTGACTGTTCTGGTGGTCATCCTGATTCTGGTCGACTACGTGGAGCTGGCACAGCGCCGCATCCCCGTCCAGTACACCAGAAGAATGATCGGCCGCAAGATGTACGGCGGATCATCCACCTATCTGCCGCTCAAGATCAATATGTCAGGCGTGATTCCCCCTATTTTCGCCTCCTCTATTCTGGCTATTCCCACCCTTATCGCCCAGTTCGGCAAGTCCGATCAGAACTGGGTCAAGTGGATTAACGCCAACATGGCCAACACGACCTCTGTCTGGTACATCGTGCTCTACTCGGTCATGATCGTCTTCTTCTGCTTCTTCTACACCTCCATCACCTTCAACCCCGATGAGACGGCCGACAATATGAAGGAGTACGGCGGCTTCATCCCGGGCATCAGGGCCGGACGGGCTACCAGCCGGTACCTGTCATACGTGATGAACCGGCTGAACACGGTTGGAGCCATCTATCTGCTCTTCGTGGCCCTGATTCCCACGGTGCTGATCATGCTGCTGAAGATCAACTCCAAGCTACCCTTCGGCGGGACCACCATACTGATTATCGCCGGCGTCGGTCTGGACACCCTGCGCCAGGCCAGGGCGCAGACCGAGCAGTTCCAGTACACCGGTTTCCTGCTGGAGGGCGACCACAAGGAGGGCTGACCCTTCGGCCAGACACCTGCACGCGGTATCGATCCAAGCAGCTTATGGTCCGACCCTGTCACTTGTTGGCATGGAGCCGGACCATTTTGTGTCAGGCCTGCGCCAGGATGACAGTTCGTATGAGTGTGAGTGTGCTGAACCTGCTCTTGGACCGGGCAGACGCTAGCATACGGTAAAGAGGGTTCTGCGCGGTTTGATCCGCCAGGATTGTAGACCAAAAACATCAAACAAAGGATAGGGAATGGCACAGCGACTGTTGATCATGGGACCTCAAGGTGTAGGCAAGGGCACGCAGGCGGCCTTGCTCAGTAAACATTATGGGATTCCGGCCATATCCACTGGTGACATTTTCCGCTACAACCTGAAGAACGGAACCGAGCTGGGTAAGCAGGCCAAGGCCTACACCGACAAGGGGGAACTGGTTCCAGACGAGCTGACCAATAAGATTGTCAAGGACCGCTTGGGCATGGATGATGCCGCCCAGGGTTGGATTCTTGACGGCTACCCCCGTTCGGCATCCCAGGTCGAGGCGCTGGACAAGATGCTCAAAGAGCTCGGTACACCGCTGACAGCTGTGGTGGCCCTGGATGCCGACCATGAGGTGCTCATGCAGCGCATCGCCAAGCGTGCCAAGGAGGAGCGCCGGGCGGACGATACCCCCGAGGCCATCGCCAAGCGGCTGGATATCTATGCCAAAGAGACCGCCCCGCTGCTGAACACCTATAAGACCCGTGGCCTTCTGGTCGCAGTGGACGGCCAGGGTGAGGTCGATCAGATATCCAAGCAGATCATCACTCAGCTTGACGAGCGTTAACTCATCACCCGTCAGGCGGGAGGCCTGTCACCCCTTGAATCAGACATTGACAGATAAAAACCAAGATTAAGAGTGGCTGGTTCAAAAGACGCTGATAAGGCTGGCTAAGGCAAAGAAGCTGCATGACCCAAGTGGCATGACAGCTTCTTTTTGTGGAGGGCGGAAATCCCTGCGCGTCCGCCCAACACTGGCGGACAGGGTGATAGCCTTGGTGCATTCAGACCCTCTGGCGAGGGTATTGCATGTCGGTGATTGGCCGGGAAAATACAGAAACCAGTACAGTAACAGAAGAGGTCTACTTGAAGGGCTCTACGGCATCCGTGGTCAGATCGGATAAGCAGGAACCAGCGCGTCCAAAGCACACCATCCGAACTATTCTGCGCTCCCTGCGCGAATACCGAAAGGCCAGTTTTCTGGCTCCGGCCTTCGTTTTTCTGGAGAGCGTCCTCGAGATAGTGATCCCGACCATCATGGCCTCCCTGATTGACCAAGGGGTCTCGGGGAGGTCCATGCCGGCCATCTTCAAGTTCGGGCTGATATTGCTGGCCTGCTCGGCCGTCTCCCTATTCTCCGGGTTCATGTCCGGGCGGTATGCGGCCATCGCCTCTTCCGGCCTGGCCAAGAATGTCCGCAGCGATCTGTTCGCCAAAGTGCAATCCTTCAGCTTTACCAACATCGACCGCTTCTCAACGGGGTCCATCATCACCAGGCTGACCACCGATGTGACCAACCTGCAGAACGCCTATCAGATGGTGATCAGGGTCGGGGTCAGGGCGCCGATCATGGTCATCGTGGCCTGGCTCTTCTCTTATAGGATCTCCAGGCCCATATCCCTGGTCTTCCTGATCGCCATCCCCATCCTGGGCTTTGGCCTGATCGGTCTGTCCCTGCTGGTTCATCCCATCTTCGAGCGGGTCTTCCACACCTACGACCACCTCAACAATGTGGTGGACGAGAACCTTCAGGGCATCAGGGTGGTCAAGTCCTACAACCGGGAGGACTACGAGGAGCGCAAATTCAACGGTATCTCCCTGGCTATCTACCGTGCCTTCTGCAAGGCCGAGCGGATCATGAGCCTGAACCCGGCATTGCTGAACTTCTGCATCTATGCCTCTCTGCTGGTCATATCCTGGATGGGCGCCTCCCAGATTGTGGCATCCGGGAACAATGCGGCCCTGGGACTGACCACAGGCGATCTGACCGCCCTAGTCACCTATGCCATCCAAATCATGATGGCCATGAACATGGTCTCCATGATCGTTGTCATGGTCGTCATCTCCCAGGCCTCGGCGGAGCGCATCTGCCAGGTGCTGAATGAGGTCAGCACTGTGCATGATCCTGCTAAGCCGGTCATGAAGGTGGCCGACGGGTCCATCAGCTTCCAGGATGTGACCTTCCGCTACTCGGAAAGGTCCGAACGCCCCGTTCTGAGTCACATCAATCTGGACGTTCCCTCGGGCTCCACCCTGGGCATCGTGGGTGGGACCGGCTCCTCCAAATCGAGCCTGGTCCAGCTCATACCCCGTCTCTATGACGTGACCGAGGGGTCCCTCCAGGTGGGCGGTGTGGACGTACGACAATACGACCTGACCGTCCTGCGCGACCAGGTGGCCATGGTGCTCCAGAAGAATGTCCTTTTCACCGGGACCATCGCCGAGAACCTGCGCTGGGGTAATCCTCAAGCCACGGACGAAGAGCTGGTGCGCGCCTGTACTCTGGCCCAGGCCGACGGTTTCGTGCGGGAGTTTCCCGACGGCTATCAGACCTACCTGGACGAGGGCGGCACCAACCTCTCTGGCGGCCAGCGACAGCGTCTGTGCATAGCGCGTGCCCTGCTGAAGAAGCCCGACATCCTGATTCTGGATGACTCTACCAGCGCCGTGGACACCAAGACCGACCAGCTGATCCGTCACGCCTTCAGCCAGGAGATCCCCGACACCACCAAGATCATCATCTCCCAGCGTCTGGCCTCTGTGGAGGACGCCGACATGATCGTGGTCCTGGAGGAGGGCAGGATTCTCGACAAGGGCACCCACCAGGAGCTCCTGCGAACCTGTCAGGAGTACCGATCCATCTACGAATCACAGACCAGAAACCAGAGCGAGGAGGACAAGGACCATGAGTGACGGATCATTCAAGGACCGCAAGCCCCGCCTGGACAAAGCCGCGCCGGGAACGACCCGTCGCATCCTGCGCTACCTGCTGGCCTACCGCTGGCAGCTGGCGGTGATCGTGGTCTGCATCATCATCAGCGCCGGGGCCCAGGCGGCATCGGCCTTCTTCCTCCAACCGCTGATTGACTATTACATCCTGCCGCTGGTCGGGGCCGCCGACCCTGACTGGGGACCGCTCATGAGGACCCTGATTCTGATGGGCTGCCTCTATGCAGTGGGGACCTTCTGCTCCTGGTTCTGGAACTGGCTGATCGTCAAGGTGGAGCAGGGCACTTTGAAGACCATCCGCGACCAGATGTTCGCCCACCAGCAGGAGTTGCCCATCGGTTTCTTCGACACTCATGAGCACGGCGACACCATGAGCCGCTACACCAATGACACGGATACCCTCCGTCAGGCCATCTCACAGTCCTTCCCGCAGATGGTCTCTTCGGTTCTGTCCGCACTGGCAGCCCTGATCTCAATGCTCTGGCTCTCCATCCCCTTCACCGTCCTGACCCTGGTCTTCGCCGCGGTCCTGATTGTGGTGGTCCGGATTCTGGTCACCCGAAGCGGCCGGTACTTCGTTCACCAGCAGCGCTATCTGGGCCAGGTGAATGCCTTCGTGGAAGAGGCCGTCAACGGACAGAAGGTCATCAAGGTCTTCAACCATGAGGACGCCACCGCCAAGGTCTTCGAGGAGAGGAACGAGGAGCTCTTCCATGCTTCGGCCCAGGCCAACACCTACGGCAACGTCACCATGCCGGTCGTGGGCAACATGGGCTATCTGCTCTATGTCATCCTGGCTATCGTCGGCGGACTGGCTGGCATCGCGGGCATGGGCAATGTAGGACTGACCGGGGCGGGGCCGCTGACCCTGGGAACCATCGTCTCCCTCCTGACCCTCTCCCGCTCCTTCATCAACCCCATCGGCCAGGTCTCCATGCAGTTCAACATGGTCATGATGGCTTTAGCCGGCGCCTCCCGGATCTTTGACCTGATGGACCAGCCTGTCGAGTCCGACCAGGGTACGGTCAGATTGGTCAGTGTCGAACTGGCTTCGGACGGCCGGACCATGACCCCCGTCGACCATGAAACAGGGCACTGGGCCTGGAAGCGTGAGGCCGATGACGATGGCAGGCGCTCGCTGGAGGCCGCCATGAAGCTTCCCGGCGATGCGCGCGATGTGGCTCTGAAGGCCAAGGACCAGGCCATCACCTCCCCTGATGGCCGATACACCCTCCTCCAGGGGGATGTGCGATTCACCGATGTCAGCTTCGGGTATGACCCGAGCAAGCCTGTTCTGCACGACATCACCTGGTTTGCCAAGCCCGGGCAGAAAGTGGCTTTGGTTGGCGCCACGGGGGCCGGCAAGACCACGATCACCAACCTGATCAACCGTTTCTATGACATCCAGCAGGGGCAGATCCTTTATGAAGGGATCGATGTGAGGAACATCCGTAAGCCTGACCTCCGCCGCTCCCTGGGCATCGTCCTTCAGGATGTCAACCTCTTCACGGGCACCGTCCTGGACAACATCCGCTACGGGCGCCTGGATGCCACGGACGAGGAGTGCATCGAAGCTGCCAGGATGACCAACGCCGACAGCTTCATCCGTATGCTGCCCCAGGGCTACCAGACCGTTCTTGAGGGCGACGGAAGCGGACTGTCCCAGGGTCAGCGCCAGCTGATCTCCATTGCCAGGGCGGCGGTGGCCGATCCGCCGGCCATGATCCTTGACGAAGCCACTTCCTCAATCGACACCAGGACCGAGGAGGTGGTCCAGCAGGGCATGGACGCATTGATGCGCGGCCGAACGGTCTTCGTCATCGCCCACCGGCTCTCCACGGTCCGCAACTCCGATGTGATCATGGTTCTGGATCACGGACGGATCATCGAGCGTGGCAATCACGATGAGCTGATAGCCAGGCACGGCGAGTACTACCAGCTCTACACCGGAGCCCTGGAACTGGAGTAGGGTTCTCCTGAATTGCCGAACCTTGGGAGAAGGCACCGATAGTTTGCGATTCGGCAATAAGCAAAACCAGTGGGGCGGGGCGGCACGTGACTGATGCTCCCGCCCCTACACGTAGCTTATGGCTTGGCAAATTCAATCCCCATCTGAACTACTGGTATCCCCATGAAAAGAAGGGCCTGACCTGCAAATTCAGCAGGTCAGGCCCTTTATGAATAGGAATCAGGTTCGATCTCAGAGGATGCCCTGGGCCACCATGGCATCGGCCACCTTGGTGAAGCCGGCCACGTTGGCGCCCAGCATCAGGTCGCCCTCACGCCCGTATTCCTTGGAGGCCTGGTAGGACTTCTGGAAAATTCCAGTCATGATGTCCTTCAGTCGCTGATCCACCTCGTCGAAGGTCCACTGCAGGCGCAGGGAGTTCTGGCTCATCTCCAGGCCGGAGACGGCCACGCCGCCGGCATTGGCGGCCTTGGCGGGCCCGTAGAGCACCTTGTTATCCTGGTAGACCTGGATGGCCTCGGGGGTGGAGGGCATGTTGGCGCCCTCGCATACCACGGTGCATCCGTTGGCGACCAGGGTCTTTGCGGATTCCTCGTCGATTTCGTTCTGCGTAGCGCAGGGCAGGGCGATGTCGCAGGGCACGGTCCAGACGCCCTTGCAGCCCTCGTGGTACTCAGCGGAGTCCACGCGGTCCGCATACTCGCGAATTCGGCCGCGGTGGCCCAGTTTGATGTCCTTGACCACGTCGAGGTCAATCCCATTGGGGTCATAAACGTAGCCGTTGGAGTCGGATGCCGTTACCACCTTGGCGCCCAGCTGTTGGGCCTTTTCGGTGGCGAAGATGGCCACGTTGCCCGAACCGGAGATGACGACGGTCTTGCCCTGGAAGGAATCCTTGCGCAGCGTCTGCAGGGCCTCCTGGGTGTAGTAGCACAGGCCATATCCCGTGGCCTCGGTTCTGGCCAGGGAGCCGCCGAAGGTCAGGTCCTTGCCGGTCAGAACACCCGAGTACTCGTCGCGAATCCTCTTGTACTGGCCGAACAGGTAGCCGATTTCGCGGGATCCTACGTTGATGTCGCCGGCGGGCACATCGGTGAACTGTCCGATGTGGCGCTGCAGCTCGGTCATGAAGGCCTGGCAGAAGCGCATGACCTCGGCATCCGAACGGCCCTTGGGGTCGAAGTCGGATCCGCCCTTGGCGCCGCCCATGGGCAGACCGGTCAGCGAATTCTTCAGAATCTGCTCGAAGCCCAGGAACTTGATGACCGACTCGGTCACGGTCGGATGGAAGCGCAGGCCGCCCTTGTAGGGACCGATGGCCGAATTGAATTGGATCCGGTAGCCGCGGTTGACCTGAACGTGGCCCTGATCGTCGGTCCAGGCCACACGGAACTTGACTGCACGTTCGGGCTCGACCAGACGCTCCAGCACGCCATTGGCCTCATACTCGGGATGCCGCTCCACCACGGGTTCCAGGCTGGAGAAAACTTCGCGAACAGCCTGCAGGAATTCCGGCTGTTCGCTGTCGCGCTTCTCAACCTGCTGGTATACGCGCTTGATGTATTCGTTGGTGAGCATCTGAGCTCCTTTGACTAGGAATGGCCGGTCCGTCCGGTCCACATGCGATTGGGTCCGCCCTCAAGAGCCTGCGGGGGCTGGCGGAATCTTATCCTATGGTAAATGCCTCAAAGTTACGTCACAAGAATTCTGGTTCGTAATGTCTGACATGTGGTCATTGAAGGCCCGAAGAATGAGAGAACGAGGAAGAGCAAGCTGGGTTACTGTCAAAAGTTGAGTCTAAGAGACTCAACTTTTATTCCTTGGGTGAACATTGGGCATGGAACCCGGGGCCTGCGGTTTGGACAAAGTGAAGGGCAGGGAGCCCGGGAGGACAGGTCAGGATGTCCACCTGGGGTTCCGGTCCGCAGAAACTATGACTTAGAGAATCAGGAGATGTGATTATGGCTATGTTTCCCGCATTGATGAACAATTCAATCTTCGGCGACTTCTTCGACGATCCCTTCTTCAACAACTGGCGTGACGGGCGTCGGCAGGGCCAGAGCGCCAAGAACGCGCTGAACAGCCCCTTGATGAACACGGATGTGCGTGAGAAGGATGGACAGTACCAACTCTCCATCGACATGCCTGGCTTCGACAAGAAGGACATTGGCCTGCGTCTGGAGGATGGCTACCTGATTGTCTCCGCCCAGAAGAACGGTGACCAGGGTGACAAGGATGACCAGGGACGGTGGATTCGGCGTGAGCGCTACACCGGATCCTGCTCCCGTAGCTTCTACGTTGGTGACAAGGTCCGCCAGGAGGACATTCATGCCCACTATGCCAACGGCACCCTGGAGGTGACTCTGCCCAAGACCAGCATCGAACCTGCTGACAACACGCAGAACATCGCCATCGAAGACTGAGGGACTCGGATCCGTAACGGACCGCCTGAATGACTGCTATACTGATTGAGCGGCAGCCGTCCAGACGGCCCTTTTGTCGTGTCAACACGCTATTGCCCAATTCTGGGTCTACTCATGCTATACTTACCATTTGGCGTGTCTTTCGACGCGCTGTGTAACCGGCCGAGGATCGGATAGAAGGCTTATGGCAAAAGATGGTGTGATCGAGGTGGAAGGGCGTGTGGTCGAGGCTCTCCCGAATGCGATGTTCCGCGTCGAGCTCGAGAACAAGCACCTGGTGCTGGCCACCATTTCCGGCAAGATGCGTAAGAACTACATTCGCATTCTGCCCCAGGATCGGGTGGTGCTCGAAATGAGTCCCTACGATCTGAACCGCGGACGGATTACGTACCGGTACAAGTAACAAGGTACACAAGCAAAGGAAAACCATGAAGGTCAGCCCTAGTGTGAAGAGAATCTGCGAGAACTGCCGCGTGATTCGTCGTCACGGCCGCGTCATGGTGATCTGCAAAAACCCACGCCATAAGCAGCGCCAGGGCTGAGCGGATTCCCAGCGGCAACGAACACCAAAGGCGCTGAGTCACAGCCAACAGGCTGAACCCCGGGTGCGCAGGCCCGGGCCGGGAGACCGGAAGACTCGGTGCACGACCTGCGTAGAACAAAAAAGGAATCGCAATGGCACGTCTTGCCGGAGTCGACATCCCCAACGAGAAGCGCATAGAGATAGCCCTCACCTACATTTTCGGTGTTGGGCGTACCCGCGCCAAGGAAACACTTGCCGCGACCGGAGTGAATCCGGACACCCGCGTCAAGGATCTCACGGATGAGCAGCTCATTACGCTGCGTGATTACCTCGAAGGCAACTATAAGATCGAGGGTGATCTGCGTCGTGAGATCGACGCTGATATTCGCCGTAAGATCCAGATCAATTGCTATCAGGGCCAGCGCCACCGCAGGGGTCTGCCCGTGCGTGGTCAGCGGACCAAGACCAACGCCCGCACCCGCAAGGGACCCAAGCGCACCGTCGCCGGAAAGAAGAAGGCGACCAAGTAAGGCCGAATGCGAAACGGGGATGAGGGTCCCCGACAAATCGCACTAGCAATCAGTTATTCGTGACAAGGAAACGAGGATCAATGGCAGCAGCAAAGCAGGCCGCGCGCAAGCCTCGTCGTCGGGATCGCAAGTCGGTTCCGGTCGGGCAGGCGCATATCAAGTCAACATTCAACAACACCATCATCTCCATCACCGATCCTTCCGGTGCTGTAGTGGCCTGGGCTTCAGGCGGCGACGTAGGCTTCAAGGGCTCCCGCAAGTCCACTCCTTACGCAGCGGGCATGGCCGCCGAATCCGCAGCCCGCAAGGCCATGGAGCATGGGGTCAAGAAGGTGGATGTCTTCGTCAAGGGCCCGGGTTCGGGCCGCGAGACCGCCATCCGCTCCCTGCAGTCCGCAGGCCTGGAGGTCGGTTCCATCTCTGATGTGACCCCACAGGCACACAATGGCGTTCGTCCTCCCAAGCGCCGTCGCGTCTGAGCACTAAAAAACCCATGAATCCACCCGCGAAGACCGGTGAGTGCACCACCGGTTGGAGCTGAAAGGATAGCAACAGTGCTTATTGCACAGCGTCCGACTCTTACTGAAGAAGTCGTCAATGCCCAGCGCTCCCGTTTCACCATCGAGCCGCTGGAGCCCGGATTCGGGTACACCCTGGGCAACTCCCTGCGTCGTACCCTGCTGAGCTCCATACCCGGTGCGGCTGTGACCTCGGTCCGCATCTCGGGTGCCCTGCACGAGTTCACCACGCTGCCTGGTGTGGAGGAGGACGTCACTGAGATCCTGCTCAACATCAAGGGCATCGTGCTGACCAGCGAGTACGACGAGCCTGTGGTCATGTATTTGCGCAAGAGCGGCAAGGGCGAAGCCACCGCGGGGGACATCACCCCGCCGGCCGGTGTCACCGTGGCCAATCCTGATCTGCATATTGCGACCCTGGCCGAGGATGGCGAGCTGGAGATCGAGTTCACGGTGGAGCGTGGGCGTGGATACGTCCAGGCCCAGCTCAACAAGCAGGACAACGATGAGATTGGCCGCATCCCGGTCGATTCCATCTACTCTCCAGTACTCAAGGTCAGCTACAAGGTCGAGGCCACCCGTGTCGAGCAGCGCACGGATTTTGACAAGTTGATCCTGGATGTGGAGACCAAGCCGGCCATCTCGCCGCGTGACGCGGTGGCATCCGCCGGGTCGACCCTGGTTGAACTCTTCGGCCTCTGCCGCGAGCTCAACACCCAGGCTGAGGGCGTGGAGGTCGGACCCGAGCCTGTGGTGGAAGAAGCCGATCCGCAGATGTCCGTGCCGATTGAGGATCTGAACCTGACGCAGCGTTCCTACAACTGCCTCAAGCGCGAGGGAATCCACACCATCGGCGAGCTGGTCTCGCACACCGAGCAGGATCTGCTGGACATTCGCAACTTCGGCATGAAGTCCATCGACGAAGTCAAGGAGAAGCTTGAGGGCATGGGGCTGTCGCTGAAGGCCTCCCCGCTGGGCTTCGACACCAATAATCTCGAGGGGGGCACCTTCTTCTCGCCTGACGACGAGTGAGAGGCCGCAGCCTTCGTATGAGTGGGCGAGGGGAAGGGTTCCTTTGCCTGCTGACAGCAATTCCGGGAAGTCGGATGTTCGGGCGTATGCCCACCTGTCCTCCCGGGCCGTAAGGAGATAATCCAATGCCAAAACCTAGCAAGGGCCCACGTCTGGCCTCCAGCCCGGCACACGAGCGGCTGATGCTGGCCAACATGGCCACCAGCCTCTTTGCCAACGGCCGTATCACGACCACTCTGCCCAAGGCCAAGCGCCTGCGTCCCCTGGCCGAGCGGCTGATCACCTTCGCCAAGCGTGGGGATCTACCTGCCCGCCGTCGTGTCATGCGTGTCATCCGTGACAAGTCTGTGGTCCACATCCTGTTCACGCAGATCGCCGAGCAGATGCAGCAGCGTGAAGGTGGCTACACCCGCATCACCAAGATCGCGCCCCGCCGTGGAGACAACTCCCCACAGGCCGTGATCGAGCTGGTCACTGAGCCCCTGTCGGCCAAGAAGGCCGTGGTCAAGGAGGCTGAGTCCGCAGCAAAGGTGGCCGCCAAGGACGACAATGCCGAGGTGGCGGCAGCCACCGATGCCGCTGTCGCTGAAGGTGCTGCCAAGGATGCCGTTGACCAGGCTGTCGAGGCCAATGAGTCCGATCAGGACGTGGCCCAGGCTGACCAGGCCGCCGAGGATCTGGAACAGACCGCCGACAAGGCGGATCAGGCAGAAGCCCAGGCTGAGGAAGATGCCGACGTGGCTGAGGATGCCGAGAAGTCTGCCGAGTAATCGGTTATTGCATTCGATGACGGGGTCGGGGAGCATGGCTCTCCGGCCCCGTTTGTCATTGCTGCCAGGGAGGTCTTGATGGAAGGTCAGGAGGGGAAGATGTCCCTTGTCAGGCTGCGCATGGATCTGGCCTATGACGGTGGCGGCTTCCATGGCTGGGCCCGGCAGCCAGGGCTTCGCACGGTCCAAGGTTGCATCGAGCAGGCCCTGTCTCTGATCACCGGAGCCCGCGGCTCACAAGGCGGAGTTCCTCATAACCACGACGTCTGGGAACCAAGACTGGTCGTGGCTGGTAGGACCGACACCGGGGTTCACGCATCCCACCAGGTGGCTCACCTGGACATTCCCGATCTTGTGCTCGAGTCCTGCAGGGGCCATATGGAGGTCGATGGTGTTGAAGCCCTGGAACGCCGCCTCCGGCACCTGCTACCTGCTGACATCGTTCTGCTCGGTCTCAGATTGGCCCCAGCGGGTTTCGATGCCCGCTTTTCTGCCCTGGAACGCACCTATCTGTATCGAGTCAGCCAGGGGGGTCAGCCAGGGGATCCTCGCATGCGAGGCTTTGTGCTGAATCTGGAGGGAAGCCTGGATCTGCGAGCTATGAACGAGGCTGCAGCGGAGTGCATCGGGCTGCATGACTTTGGGTCTTTCGCCAGGCCAAACCCCGGCGGCACGACCATCCGCAAGGTCCTGGCCGCACACTGGGATCTGGTTCCGACTGCGAATCTGTTCGGTACTGCTCCGGGCCAGAGCACCGTCGGATACCTTCCGGCTTTCATGGAATCCGGGCTGACCGTCTTTCGGATCGTAGCTGATGCATTTGCCCATAATATGGTCCGGTCACTGGTTGCAGCCTGCATTCAGGTGGGCCTGGGACGCCGGTCTGTGCAATGGTTTGCCGACAAGGTAGCCCACCCCCTGCGCGAAGGTTCCACCGGTCCCATAGATGCCCGGGGCCTGACCCTGGAGCATGTGGCCTACCCGCCTGATGACCAGCTGGCTGAACGGGCGCAGGCCATCCGGGCCCGCCGCACACTATGACCCTCTGGCTGTTTGTGGTAACCGTTGACTGCGCCACGCCGCTTGCCAGGTAGGGACTCTGTGGCATAATAGAAAAGTTGTTGTTCGGCAGTGTCGGGCAACGACCATGGTTGAGTGTCCGAGCGGTCTAAGGAGCACGCCTCGAAAGCGTGTGAGGGCAACTCCCTCCGCGAGTTCGAATCTCGCCTCAACCGCCCCCATTGGTCCCGGCCCGACGGTCGGGGCCTTTTTTCATATACTGTCTGGTGAGGGTATGTGCATGAGCCTTGGTGTGCAAGACTGAACCTTAAGATGAAGGGACTCATGTCTTCCTGCTAAAGGAGGTCCTTTGGTCGGTATCAAGGACGTTGCCGCTCTGGCTGGAGTTTCCATAAGCACTGTCTCCTATGTATTTTCGGGCAAGCGGCCTGTAAGCGATGCAACGAAGATCAGGGTCCTCAAGGCGGTTCAGCAATTGGATTACCACCCCGGATCCGGAGCCGCCATGTTGCGAAGGGATCGCAGAACCCATCTGATCGTGCTGAGCTCGCCCATGCATCCTTATACCGACTATTCGAACTACGCCACCTTTTTCTTCGCCGTAGCCGCCAGAGCTAGACACTATCACTACAACGTGGTGCTTTTGATGGATGAGGATGATACGGACGAACTCCTGCGAATGTCATACAGTGGCATGATTGATGGCGTGCTCCTCTTGGACGTGACCATGGAGGATCCACGTGTAGCTCAAGCACATACTTCCTTGGTGCCTTATGTCTCCATTGGGTATGCCAGAAATCCGTCCAATTTGATTTCTGTTGATGTGGATTTTCGTGCCATGGGTCGGCGCGCCGTCGATGAGCTCTATCGGATGGGCCATCGGCATCTGCTTATGGTCGGAGCCAACAGTCAGTCCTATGAGCAAGGTTCCAACTTCCTGGTTCGGACCAAAAAGGCTGTCATAGACAGGGCCCAGGTGCTGGGTATGAAGATGACTTTCCTGTGCTCCACTGGCGACGACGCCAGGCACGTCAGTCAATTGATCGATCAGGCTTTTCGGTTGGACCCGGAGATCACAGCGATCATGGCCCAGACCAGCATCAGCCACATGAACAACATCATTGTTGCGCTGTCAAAACGAGGGCTTTCCATCCCGAAGGATATTTCCATGCTGGCTTTAAGCACCTTTGGCAATGCTTCCGTTCTCGAGCGTCCTCTTGACGAGATTCCCATGATGCCGCATGAAACATGTTCTCGTGGGGTGGACATGCTGATGGAGTGTTTGGAGGGCCTTGGGAAAAAGCCAGGAACAGTGGAGCTGATGCGTTCCGACTACAAGCGCAGGGGATCTGTTGGCCCGGTCCGGCCACAGAGCTGAGGGCCGTATGCGATTTCTATGGTGCCCAGGCCGCCACATTGGCGGAAAACCTGAGCCCCGGTAGTGTCATAGGTTATCGAAAAACATCGAAATACTATGTCAATTATAGTCAAATCATTAAATTAATAAATGGTTGTCCAATACGGAGAATCATCAAGCGATGAAGCTAGGAAAAGAGGAGCGATGAAGTTTCCCCGGAGAATCATGGCAGCTGTTACGGCTGTGGCAAGTCTGGCGGGCATCATGGCCTTATCCGGATGCGGCGGCAGTGACAGCGCCCAAGAGGAGCATCCTGATTCCATCAAGATCTGGTATTACGAGGAGGATAACGGCGCCCAGGGCAAGGCCTGGAAGCAGGCCATTGCTGATTTTCAGAAGAAGACCGGTATCAAGGTCAACTTCGAGAAGAAGACCTTCGAGCAAATCAGACAAAACGCCAGCCAGATCCTCAACTCTGATGACGCCCCAGATGTGATGGAATACAACAAAGGCAACGCCACTGCGGGCCTGCTCTCAAGCCAGGGTCTGCTGTCCAACCTCAATGACTATGTCAAGAAATACCAGTGGAACAAGAAGATCACTGGATCCTTGGCGGTCCCGGGCCGGTATGACGAGAAGGGCGTCATGGGATCCGGCGACTGGTACGGCATCACCACCTATGGCGAGGAGGTGATGATGTACTACAACAAGGACATGTTCGACAAGTACGGCATAGCCATACCGAAGACCATGCCCGAATTGGAGCAGGCCATGCAAAAGTTCAAGGACAATGGCGTCACAGCCTTGTCCGAGGGCGTGGCTGAATACCCGCTCCAACATCTCTGGTGGCAGTTGGTCCTGCAAAAAGCCGACCAGCGCTTGATCGACGCCTATCAGCGCTACGACGGGAAGGTGGACTGGCAAGGCCCGGCCATGACCTATGCGACTGATACCATCAAGGACTGGGTCAACAAGGGTTACATCAGCAAAGACTCGACAGGGCTCAAAGCCGAGGATGCAGGACAGAACTTCATGAAGGGGACCTATCCCATGCTGTTCTCGGGCTCTTGGTGGTTCGGACGTTTCCAAAGCGACATTCCCAATGTCAATTGGGAGGTCGGCCTCTTCCCTGAAACCAAGAAGATCCCCGGCGGATCGGGCAACATCTGGGTGATTCCCGAGCGTTCCAAGAAAAAGGACGCTGCAGCGAAGTTCATTGATATGACGCTGAGCAAAGAGAATCAGAACCTGATGGGCAACTCCGGCGGATTGCCCATTGCAGCAGATCCTGCACAGATAAACGATCCCAAGAGCAAGGAGCTGATCGCCGGTTTCAACCAGGTCATCAAGGATGATCGTCTGGGCTACTATCCGGACTGGCCTACCTCAACCTTCTATGACGAGCTCAACGCGGGTCTACAGGAATTGGTCAACGGGACCAAGGACACCAAGGCCGTGCTGACGGAGCTTCAGGGCAAATATGACAAAGGCGTCGAGACATCGGGGCTGAAAAAGTAGTCAAACCATAGGCCGGCGGGTGCGCTCTTGATACGGCCTCGCCGGCTTCCATCCCGCTGCCATCTGCAGCGGGCCCTGATAGACACATTTTCAGGCTGAGGAGAAACGAACAATGGGATCTCGAAGTGCAAATCCTGCACCGGTCGCTGCCAAGACCGATGAGGAACGCGGGATGTCCAGGATACCGGGCAATCCCTCAAATCGATTCTGGTGGTATCTGATACCGGGGTTGTTGGTTCTTTTATGGATCATCATCGTGCCGGCAATCTGGAACATTTATTTAAGCTTTACCAACTACCGCGGGATACGGCCTCCGCGGTGGATCGGGATTGACAACTGGTCGCGGCTGATCAGGGATGCTACATTCTGGGCTTCTTTCCGCAACTCCATCTGGATGATCGTGGCCATGGTCGTTATCCCCATTCTGATCGGCCTGATTCTGGCCTCGCTGGTCTTCGATGTGGTCCAAAAACGGTTCGGAGCCAAGACCGCTTCAACCATGCGCGCTGTTTACTACTTCCCTCAGCTTCTGCCTATCTCGGTGGCGGCTCTGGTCATGGGTTGGATCTTCCGACCCGAAAACGGCGCTCTCAATGCCATACTCAAAGGGATGGGGCTGGGACGTTTTCAGCATAACTGGCTGGGATCGCCCGATACCGCCTTGATATTCCTGATGATCATCATGATTTGGATCCAGCTGGGTTATCCCCTGGTCATATTCATGTCCGGTCTGCAGCGTGTCGATCCTGAGCTCTATGAAGCGGCGAGTCTGGACGGGGCCAATTGGTGGCAGAGGTTCAAAGTCATTACCCTGCCGGCAATCAAGCCGGAAATCTTCGTGGTAGCCCTGACCTGCACCATCGCAGCCTTGAAGGTTTTCGCTCCGGTGTACATGCTGACCAAGGGAGGGCCGGGCGACAGCACCATCGTGCCCTCATACTATTCGTACACGCAGTTCTTCCAATCTCAACAGGTCGGCTATGGCGCCGCCATATCCACGGCTCTGACCATCGTGATCATCGTGATCTCTGTCGTTTTCACCAACGTCCAGCAGCGGGTCGAGCAAGAGGACGAGGAGTAACATCATGACAGCTGTAAGCAAGATTCCCAAGGCACGGAAGAATCGGACGACAGGAGATTGGCTGATTCTGGCCTTGCTGATCGTCGGCGGACTGATCATGCTCTTTCCGTTTTTTGTTCTTCTGCTGAACGCCTTCAAAACCACGGCGGACTACAATGCCTCAGGTCCTCTTTCCTGGCCGCACGAATTCAGCGCCGTTGGATTGGTGAAATTCTGGACCAGAGTTCGATTCCCGCAGAAAGTCTGGAACAGCGTATGGATTTGTGCCTTGGTGTCATTCCTGGCTGTCGGACTGTCGGTGCTCAACTCCTTCGCTCTGGGCATCGGCCGCGTCAAGGGCAGGCGCTGGATCGTCCTGCTGATTATGCTGGCTAACATGATGCCGCAGGAAGCTCTGCTCTATCCGCTCTATATCATGTTCAAGGCCATGGGCCTATACAACTCACAATGGTCGATTGTCATCATATTCACGGTCATCCAGAGCGCATTCGGCACCTATCTTCTGTCCAGCGTCTACGGAACCTTCCCCAAGGCCATTTTGGAAGCTGCCACAATCGACGGGGCCAGCCGGTGGAGGATTCTCAAAGACATCGTCTTCCCCATCTCCAAGCCCACGCTGAGCGTCATGCTGGTCTTCTTCTTCATCTGGACCTGGAATGAGTACATGATTCCCATGGCCTTCCTGATCGATAATTCCAAGCAGACGGTGCCCATTGCCATCGCGTCGCTGACCGGAGACAGGCTGATGGATGTGACCACCACGGCTGCGGCCTCGCTGATCAGCATCGTACCTACGCTGATCTTCTATCTGATCTTCCAAAGAACCCTTTCCAAGGGCATTACTACAGGAGCTGTGAAATAACATGAAGTTCACCAATGGATATTGGCTGACCCGGCCCGGCGTCGAGGCTCTCTACGCACGTTCTCCCTATGAATTATCGGTAGGACCTGATGGGAGGAGCATCGATGTCCTGGCTACGACCAGGGTCGTGACCGGCAGGGCCGACACTCTGAACCTGCCGACCTTCCGGATCCATGCCACCTCGCCGGCTGAGGGGATCATCCGGGTGCAGGCAACCCATTGGAAGGGGACCAGGACCTGTCCGGGCTTCCCTGTGCACGAGCAGGATCCTGATTCCGGATTCGTCAAGGCTACCGCTCAAGGCGCTGGCGACGGCGAGATCGGGGAGGATGGGGCTTCGGTGACTCTGACCTCGGGCAACCTGAGCCTGACCATGACCAAGGGTCCTGTTTTCGACATGGCCTTTGCCTGCGAGGGCAAGGAACTCACCCATGCCAGGGGCAAGTCTTTGGCAAGGTTCGCTCTGGCTCCCGACGCCGCCGTAAGTACGCAACCGGTGGGTGAGTTCGGCGTCGCGCCCACGGCCAGGGCCTATGATGAGTCTCCGGTCTTCACTGCCATGCAACTTGGGCTGACAGTCGGGGAGAGGGTCTACGGCTTCGGCGAAAGATTCGGCCCTTATCTGAAGAACGGGCAGAGCATAGACATCTGGAACGAAGATGGCGGCACAGCCAGCGAGCAAGGGTATAAGGACATTCCCTTCTATATGACCAGCAAGGGCTACGGTGTACTGGTCAACAACCGCGGGCATGTCTCCTTCGAAGTGGCCACAGAAAACACGGAGACCGTGCAGTTCAGTGTGCCTGGCGAAGTTCTGGACTTCTATCTGATCGCCGGTCCGAACCCTGAACGAATCCTGGAGCGATACACGGCCTTGGTGGGTCGTCCGGCCAAGGTCCCCGCCTGGTCGTATGGGCTCTGGCTGACCACATCCTTCACCACGAAATATGACGAGGAGACCGTGACATCCATGATCGATGGCATGGCTCAACGGCATATTCCCCTGAGCGTCTTTCACTACGACTGCTATTGGATGAGGGAATTCCACTGGACAGACTTCCAATGGGATCGACGCTTCTTCCCTGACATAGAGGGGACCCTGGGGCGCCTCCACCGGGAGAAGGGGCTGCACGTGTGCGCCTGGATCAATCCATATATCGGGCAGGAAAGTGTCCTTTTTGACCAGGCTGCCGACAAGGGCTACTTGGTTCGCAAGCCTAATGGAGACATATGGCAGACCGATCTTTGGCAGGCTGGCATGGGGTTGGTGGATTTCACCAATCCAGACGCATGCAAGTGGTTCAAAGAGAACGTCAAGCATCTTCTCAAGCAGGGCGTAGATGCCATCAAGACCGATTTCGGCGAGCGCATCCCTGCCGATGTGGTCTGGTTCGACGGTTCGGATCCCGCGAGCATGCATAACTGGTATACGCAACTGTACAATCAGACCGTCTTCAAGGCCATCGAAGAGGTCTACGGAAAAGGGCAGGCTTGCCTGTATGCCCGATCCGCCACGGTGGGAGGCCAGCAGCAGCCCGTTCATTGGGGCGGTGACTGCGAGTCCACCTTCAATGGCATGGCCCAGACCCTGCGGGCTGGCCTATCGCTGGTAAGTTCCGGTTTTGGTTTCTGGAGCCATGATATCGGCGGTTTTGAGGGAGCAAGACCCGACCCTGCCGTTTACAAACGCTGGATAGCGTTCGGTCTGCTCTCCTCCCATTCCAGGCTGCATGGATCCACTGTCTACCGGGTCCCCTGGCTCTTCGATGAGGAGGATCAGCGCAGGGGAGTGGTCAATCCTCCTGAGCAGACTGCAGTGAGCGTGCTGCGAAAGTTCACCAGGTTGAAGATATCCTTGATGCCTTACCTCTACCAGGTCGGACTTGGCGCACATGAGCGCGGTGTCCCGGTCATGCGTTCCATGTTCATGGAGTTCCCTGACGACAGGACGGCACTGGATTGCGACCGCCAGTATATGCTCGGGCCCTCGCTTTTGGTGGCGCCGGTCTTTTCCTATACGGGTGATGTGCAATACTACCTGCCCCAGGGGGTATGGACGGATTGGTTCACCGGCCGGCAGGTGGACTGCCGACAGTCCGGCCAGTGGATGCACGAAAAGCATGGCTTCGACACGGTTCCGCTCTGGGTGCGTGATGGCACTCTTTTGGTCACTCGCCCGGGACAGGATTCTACAGAATATGCCTATGGAACCGATTCTACGGTCTCAGTCTTCCTGGCTCACGATGGAAGAGCCAGTGCGACGGTAACCGAGGAAGATGGAAGCAGCCTTGTCTTCCAGGCGGAACGCTCAGGAAACGCAGTGACCATCACTTCCTCCGATGGTCGGGAATTCACCGGTTGCCTAGGGATGGGCGAGGGTAAGGCTTCCCGGAACGGGCGTCTGGTTCTGTCAGCAGATTGAACAAGGAGGGCTGCATCCGTAAAGAAGGCTGTCGGTTTGCCGGTCGGGTCGGATGTTCGCGTAATACCACAGGCAGCCTGACACAGCTCTGAGCTGAGCAAATGAAAAAGACCGTCCAATGCAGAAGGCGATGCGATGGCCAGCACCGGGTCGCCTCCTGCATTGCACGGGTTCATACCCCCCGCGTTCCTATGGAATGCTCCTGTGGAACACGTTCTATAGTATCACTGTCTGAACCTTTAACGCCACTCGCAAAGTTTCGTGAAATCTACGGTGAGTGATGGTTAATCTATTGTGCTTGGCGATTGATCTTCATGTTTGATCAGGTCTTGAGCACGCATTGGCAGGGCTTGTTCGTATATGCGGATGAGGAAACCTGAGGGTGCGATCAGAGCGGCCTGCGGGCGGCTGATCCGTCTTGGAAGTCAGCGCTTTGGTGTCTGCAGCAGGGTTGACGAAGTGGTCGGGTAGCCAAGGTTCATGGCCATGGCTATATGGGCTACGATCATGTCGACCAGGGCCGATGTGGCTTCCTGGCGGCTTTGCGCGTTCTGGCTGGCGTCAGTTCGTATTGTCCCTGAGGAGCCGTTCAGTTTTCTCCCCACAGTCAGAAGGGTCCGGGCCGTATCCATCTCGATCAGGGCAGGGGTGGGGGCCTGTATTCCGTTGGCGGGATCGGTGCACTCGTCAGGGTGCGCCAGCAGATCAGTGGTGGGATAGACCCCCTGCCGGGGATCGTGCTTGGTGTGACCGACCAGAATCTGCGCCGCAGTAGTGTGTGCATCGGCTAAGGTCAGCATCCATGCAGCATCCGTCTTGCGGGCCGCAAGGACCGAGAGTTCGAAACCGGAACGGTCTTCGCCGGTGATGGCCTGATCGGCTAATTCGGTGGGCAGCGCCTTGGCCAGCGGATCCAACCGCTGTGCAGCCTGGACCAGCCTGAGCGTAGCCTTTTGGCGATTTGCCTGTGCGTCGTCCTGGGAGGCCGTCAAAGCCTGGGCCGCGTGTACCGTAGCTTCGTCCAGGCGAGCAGGGCACTCGCGGGCCGCTTGGACCCATGCCTGGGCCCGGCTGTCTGCCTGATCCTGCTGAACCCGCTCCGACTGCCGGGCTTGTGTCCACGCCTGCTCACAGGCTGTGGGGCGGAGATTGTCGGGGTCGTGCTGACTGACGTGCACCGCTGAGGGTGCACATCCTGAGATGGTGACGGCCAGCAGAAGCACGCCGATACCGGCTCTCATCCGTCGTGCCAGGATCGCTGGCCGACGACTCGCCCACCCGTGGTATTCAGGAACCGGCTGTGTCTGCATGAAAGGCTAGAATAGTAGGCATTGCAGACTAAAAGAAGCGCAGTCTGAATAACTTCATAGGAGGTCTTGACATGGAACTGGACCTGGCTGAAATTCATCAGCTGGCACACGAACAAGGGATTGATGCCGAGACCTTGGATCAAGCATTGAGCGAGGCCCTTCTTCTGGCCTACCAGAAGTCGCCTCACGCAGCCAAGCACGCACGGGTGGAGCTGGACGAACGTGCGGGGACTTTTACCATTTGGGCACAAGACGAAATCGCTCGGGAGCCCACGCCAGAAGAGCCTGAACCGGGATATGATCTTGGCGAGGAATATGACGACACACCGAAGGACTTCGATCGGTTGGCGGCCTCCACGGCCCGCCAGGTCATCCGCCAGCTCTTCCGCCAGGCTGATGACGAGCGTGTCTTCGGGGCTTTCTCGGGTCAGAAGGGCCATCTGATCACCGGAGTCGTGCAGCAGGATGCCAGCGATCCAGGCAATGTGCATGTGGCCGTAGACAATGTCGAAGCCATTCTGCCCCGCCGCGAGCAGGTGCCTGGAGAGCATTACCGGCACGGCCAGCGGATTCGCGTCTACGTGGTCAATGTCTCCCGTGGGCTCAAGGGGCCGGAAATCATCGTGTCGCGTTCCCATCCGGAGCTGGTTCGTCGCCTCTTTGAGCGGGAGGTGCCTGAGCTGGTCTCCGGCGCAGTCTCCATCATGGCCATCGCTCGTGAGGCCGGGGCCAGAACCAAGATTGCGGTCCGTGCCAACACCAAGGGGGTCAATCCCAAGGGTGCGCTGATCGGTCCTGCTGGCGCTCGCGTCCGTGCCGTCATGGAGAATCTGGGACCCGAGAAGATCGATATTGTGGACTGGTCCAAGGATCCTGCTGAGTTCGTAGCGGCGGCCCTGTCCCCGGCTGTGGTCCGCCAGGTGCAGATCGTCAGCGAGTCCAACCGCACGGCCATCGCCTTTATCAAGGATGCCCAGCTCTCCCTGGCCATCGGCAAAGAGGGCCAGAACGCCCGTCTGGCCGCCAAGTTGACCGGCTGGAAGATCGGCATCGAGTCCGAGGAGGCCCACCAGCAAAAATTGCGTGAGCTGCAGGCGCAATCAGCTTCGGCTGCTGGTGAAGACGCCTGAGAGCAAACATCCGACGACGCGAGTATGCTGGATCCGGTATCCCGAGTCCGGTGGTTCATGCCGTCGGCCCCGGCACAGAGACGAGGTAACACGATCATGGTCGCACGATGAGACAGGATATGTTCGCCGTCATCAAAGAGTGATCGCGCCGGTCATATGCGCGGTCCGGTAAGGAGAAAGTAAGTGCCCAAAGCACGCGTGTATGAGCTGGCCAAGGAATTTGGCGTAGACAGCAAGACTGTTCTGGCGAAATTGAAGGACATGGGTGAGTTCGTCAAGTCCGCATCCTCTACTGTCGAGGCCCCAGTGGTTCGTCGACTCAAGAACGCTTTCCCTCAAAAGGGACAGGGTGACGCCGGTCAGGCCGCCGCACGAAATGCACGCCCCGGCAGCCCTAATCATGGAAGCGGCCAGGGTCAGCATGGCCGCCCGCAGTCCGGTGGCACTCAGAAATCCATGTCTGCGCCCAAGCCCGGACAGGGCCATCGGCCCTCGGCGGGTGGCGACGCCCCACGGGGTCAGCAGCGTCCCGGTGGCCACTTCCCCAAGCCCGGTGCCCCTCAGGGCAACCGCAATGAGCATGAGCAGCGCAGTCAGTCCCGTGGGCCCAAGCCTTCAGCCATGGGTAGGCCCGGCCCTCAGGGGTCGCGCAACAATGGTCGCTCCGGCGGATCCAACGCTGCAGCAGCGCGTCATGGCGCACGGCCGGGAGCGTCCACTCCTCGTCCAGGCAACAATCCTTTCAGCCGCAAGCAGGGGATGAAGGCTCCCATGCCTTCAGACATCCCCAGGCCACACCCCATGGCCAGGCCCACCGTCAACGACTCCCGCAGGGGCCGGGGCGGGTTCCGCAACGGTCGTGGTGGCCGTTCCGGGCAGGGCGCCCGTCCAGGGCAGTGGGGCCATAGCCGTCCCGGTCAGCAGACGCATCAGGGCGGCGGCCGTTTCGGCGGCGCTTCGTCGGCACCCTCAGGCGGTTTCCGCGGCGGTTCAGGCCGTGGCGGTCGCGGTCGTGGCGGCGCTGCTGGAGCCTTCGGTCGCCAGGGAGGCAAGTCCTCCAAGGCCCGCAAGAATCGGATGGCCAAGAGGCATGAATTCCAGGAGATGAAGGCACCCGTCATCGGCGGCGTGCGCATCCCTGCAGGCAACGGTCGTACTGTCCAGTTGCGTCAGGGCGCCACCCTGGCCGATCTGGCCGACAAGATCAACGTCAATCCCGCCGCTCTGGTTACGGTGCTCTTCCACCTGGGCGAGATGGCCACGGCCACCCAGTCCCTGGATGAGGCCACCTTCCAAATCCTGGGCGACGAGATCGGATGGAAGATCCGCATCGTTTCAGCCGAGGAGGAGGACAAGGAGCTTCTTCAGCAGTTCGACATCAACCTGGACGAAGAACGTGAGGGCCAGGATGACGCGAACCTGCAGCCCAGGCCTCCGGTGGTTACGGTCATGGGCCACGTCGACCACGGCAAGACCCGTCTGCTGGACACCATCCGCAAGACCAATACGACCACCCAGGAGGCCGGCGGCATCACCCAGCGTATCGGTGCCTACCAGGCCACGGTCACCCTGGACGGGGAGGATCGCAAGATCACCTTCTTGGATACCCCTGGCCACGAGGCCTTTACGGCCATGCGTGCTCGTGGTGCCGAGCTGACCGATGTGGCCATCCTGGTGGTGGCCGCAGACGACGGCGTCATGCCTCAGACCGTTGAGGCCATCAATCACGCCCAGGCTGCTCATGTACCCATCGTGGTGGCTGTCAACAAGATCGATGTCGAGGGGGCCAATCCCCAGAAGGTGCGCGGTCAGTTGACCGAGTTCGGTCTGGTATCCGAAGAGTATGGCGGCGACACCATGTTCGTCGACATCTCCGCCAAGCTTGGCACCAATGTGGACAAGCTCCTGGAGGCCGTCCTGTTGACTGCCGACGCCGACCTTGACCTTCGGGCCAACCCCGACATGGACGCTCGAGGCGCCACGGTCGAGGCCCGTCTGGATAAGGGCCGCGGAGCTGTAGCCACTGTGCTGGTCCAGCAGGGCACCCTGCATGTGGGCGATGCCATCGTGGCTGGATCGGCCTATGGACGTGTGCGCGCCATGCTGGACGAGAACGGTCGGCAGATGGATGCCGCCGGTCCTTCCACACCTGTCCAGGTGCTGGGGCTTACCTCGGTGCCCACCGCCGGCGACCTCTTCCTGGTTGCGCCCGACGATCGCACCGCTCGACAGATCGCCGAGAAGCGCGAGGCCTCGGCCCGTGCCGCTCAGCTGGCCAAGCGCCGTAAGGTGGTCTCTTTGGAGAGCCTGAAGGAGCAGTTCGCCAAGTCCGAGGTGGACATGCTCAACATCGTCATCAAGGGCGACTCCTCCGGCTCGGTCGAGGCCCTGGAGGACTCCCTGATGAAGATCGAGGTCTCCGACGAGGTCGGGATCCAGGTCATCCACCGGGGCGTGGGCGCCATTACCCAGAACGATGTCAACCTGGCCACGGTCGACAAGGCCGTCATCATCGGCTTCAACGTCAGGCCCAACCGGCAGGTCCAGGATCTGGCCGATCGCGAGGGTGTGGAGATCAAGTACTACTCGGTCATCTACAACGCCATCGAGGACATCGAGGCTGCGCTCAAGGGCATGCTCAAGCCGGAGTACGAGGAGGTCACCACCTCCCACTCCGAGATCCGCGAGATCTTCCGTTCCTCCAAGTTCGGCAACATCGCGGGTGTCATGGTTCAGGACGGCACCGTCAAGCGGGGCACCAAGGCCCGCATCGCTCGCAACGGGGTGGTCACCATCAACGATCTGGAGATCTCCTCCCGGCGCCGGTTCAAGGACGATGTCAACGAGGTGTCCGAAGGCTACGAGGCTGGCATCAACCTGGGCTCCTTCAACGACATCGAGGTGGGCGACATCATCGAGACCTACGAGATGCAGGAAGTGGAACGCAAGTAGAGCCTGTCGACCTTCCGACTATATGTCGGAGGATCTGTGGTGATCCGCCCCGGTCTGGGTATTCCCTGGCCGGGGCGGATGTCCATGAATACGACGATTGGTCATAGACGGTTCGAGAAAGGAATCATGATGGCTGGAAATCCCCGCGCTGTACGCATAGCGGCCCTGATACAACGGGTCGTGGCTTCTGCGCTGGAGTCCCAGATGCACGACAAGCGCCTGGCAGGGGTCACCGTCACTGAGGTTCGGGTCACCAACGACCTGCAAATAGCCAAGATCTACTGGACCCAGCTGGGTAGGTCCGGTCATGAGGCCGGGGAACGCAAGCGCGCCCAGCAAGCCCTGCGGCAGGCCTCCGGCCGGCTGCGCACCCTGGTCGGTGCCCGGGCTGATCTGCGGCTGACACCTACGCTGCGCTTCATCTATGATGAGGTGCCTGCCGAGGCGACCGAGATTGAGGATGTGCTGACTGCAGCCCGTCACCGGGACGAGGCCATGGCCAAGGCCCGGGTCAATGCCAGCTATGCTGGCGACCCCGATCCATACCGTCATGACGACGAGGAAGAGGCCGATGGTTCGGACTCTGCTCCTGATGAGTCTGCGGCTGAGGATGCGGATGAAGCCGACCGCTGAGTCGTCGGACATGATGGATTCCGGCCATGGGGTACCGACCTCGGGCATCATCCTTGTTGACAAGCCGAGCGGTGTGACCAGCCATGACGTGGTGGCAGCCGTCCGGTCCAGCCTCGGCATGCGCCGCGTAGGCCACGCCGGCACCCTGGATCCCATGGCCACCGGCCTGCTGGTTATTGGATTCGGTCAGGCCACGCGCTTGCTGACGGTTATCGTCGGCCATGACAAAACCTACCGGGCCACCATGCGTCTGGGGCTGGGCACCACCACGGATGATGCGGACGGGGATTTGTTGCCTGTGCGTCCTGGAGCTGCGCAGAGGGTGGACGAGCTGACAGCCCAGGGTCTGCAGGATCTGATTGATCGCTGCTTCACTGGCTGGATCGACCAGGTACCCGATGCCTTTTCCGCCATTAAGGTCAAGGGCAGGCGGGCCTATGACCTGGCTCGGGCAGGCCAGGAGGTCAAGCTGGAACCCCGCTGCATTCGGATTGCATCCTTCCGTCTGCTGGACTTGCGCCGTGTGGACCTGCCCGACCAGGGCACCAGGGTGGTCGATGCGGATGTGGAAGTGACCTGCTCCAGCGGCACCTACATCCGTGCCCTGGCTCGCGACCTGGGAGAGCGAATGGATCTGGGCGGCCACCTGACTGCACTAAGAAGGATTCGTGTGGGTCCATTCGACCTGGAGGATTCCGACCTGACATCCAGGGTACTGGGCGGTCATGTGGCCCCTCACACCTACCGGAACCGAAAAGGTGAGACGGTTGTCCGCAGTCGTATGGTTCTGGACCGTGACCGGCAGGCGATCTTGGACGGTTCGCTGAGTTTGGCACAGGCGGCACGTATGAGCATGCCCGTCCTAAGCCTGGATGCCGATCAGGCCGCCAGAGTGGCCAATGGTGGATTCTTGGATCTGCCTGTCGCTGGGCCCACGGCCGCCATGGCCGGACCTGAGAGCAGGCAACGTCTGGCTGCCATCCTAGTGCCCAGTCCACGGGGCGGGGCCAAGCCGGATGTGGTCTTCCATCCCGAGGCCTGAGCGGGCAGGCTCGGGTTTGGCCCCAGGGTCTTGCCAGGGTGCGACGGTGGGCATACAGTGCTTAAGGAATTTTCGGCGCCCGGGTTCGGGGGCCGCCATGACTAAGTGATGGGAAGCGGATGAAGGTCAGCCATGTCAGCCCGGATGAGTCGGGCATTGTCAGGTGGCCGGGAACCTTGGGGGCCCGGTCCAGCGTGGTCACCATCGGTGTCTTCGATGGCATGCATCGGGGTCATCAGGCGCTCCTGCGCCGGGTGGTCGAGCTCGCGGCCAAGGGTCGGGATCGGTCCATGGCCATGGTCTTCGACCCCAGTCCCAAACTGGTCCACAGCTATGCTGACAGCCATGATATGACTGAACCGTCCCTGGACCTGATTCGCCATGACCCTGATCAGATCATGCCGCTGGAGGAGCGCCTGCGGCTCATGGCCCAACTGGGGCTGGAACAGGTTGTGGTGGTGCGATACACGCTGGCCTTTGCAGCCAAGTCCTATCGGTTCTTCCTCAAGCAGCTTACCGAACAGTTGGCCATGCGGACGTTGGTCCTGGGCCGCGACGCGCAGATGGGCGCAGGGCGAGTCGGCGATATCAAGGCCATTGGTGATCTGGCAGATACAGGACTGTTCAACTTGGAAGTCGTGGATGACCAGGGTCCGGGTGACTGCACCCTGCCTGACGCTGACGGCCTGGCGCGACGTCGGGTAAGGGCCTGGAGCAGTTCTCATCTTCGGCAGCTGATCCTGGATGGCGACGTGGATACGGCCCTGGATATTCTGGGCCGGCCACACATGGTTCAAGGCACTGTGGTCCATGGGGAGCAGCGGGGCCGCCGCTTGGGATTCCCGACTGCCAATCTTGCACCCGACAGTCAGGGGATGATGCCCGCAGACGGGGTCTATGCGGGTTGGCTGGTTGACTTGGGTCTGCCTACGGATCCTATGGCGACGCCGGAGGGACGAGAGGGTCGACTGGCTCAGGGTTCGCCCTGGCGAATGCCTGCCGCCATCTCCATTGGCACTAAGGAGACCTTCCTAGCCCCAGGAGAACAGATGCCAAGAATCCTGGAGGCCAACGCTGTACGGCCGGATTGGGTGGATTTGTACGGCCACCGGGTCCGCGTGGAGTTCCTCAGCCGTCTGCGTGGTCAGAATCGATATGCGGGCGAGGAGCCGCTCAAACGACAGCTGGCCCTGGACGCTGATCGCACCCTGGAACTGACCCAGGCGGCAGAAAGAGCGTTTTCCGCCAACTGAAAACTGTAGGCACCTGGGAACTCACAGTCCTCGGAAGTGGCTGAAGAATTCCCTGGTGCGCGGATTCTCGGACTCGTCCATGACCTCTTGCGGTGTTCCGTTCTCGGCGATGACACCGTCCAGCAGCAGGACCACCCGGTTGGCCGCATGATGGGCGAAACTCATTTCGTGGGTGGCCATGAGGATGGTGGTGCCCCCGGCAGTCAGCTCCGAGACCATGGCCAGAACCTCGCCCACCAGCATGGGGTCCAGGGCTGAGGTGATCTCATCCAGCAGGAGCAGTTCCGGGTCGGTCATCAGGGCTCGGGCGATGGCCACCCGTTGCTGTTGACCGCCGGAGAGCTGGTCGGGGTAGGCTCCGGCCTTCTTCCTCATGCCGATCCGGTCCAGGAGTTCCAGGGCTCGTTCCCTGGCCTGATCCTTGGGCATGCCGTGGACCTTGATGGCTCCCAGGGTCACGTTTTTCAGGACGTTCATGTGGGGGAAGAGGTTGAACTGCTGGAAGACTACGCCGATCCGGGCCCGGCAGGCATCTCGATTGATCCGAGGATCGGTGATGTCGGTGCCGCCCAGCCAGATCCGTCCGTCATTGACCGTCTCCAGCAGGTTGATGCACTTCATCAGGGTGGACTTGCCCGAGCCGGAGGGGCCCAGCAGGGCTACGGTCTCATGGGGCATGATGGTCATGGAGATGCCACGCAGAACCTGGTTACCCCCCGGGTAGGTCTTTCGCACATCCTCCAGACGGAGCACTGGCTGGTCCTGTTCGGCGCCTGCCTGTTCGCTCATACCATGCCTCCACTCTGTTCGCGCTTGCGCAGTCGGTTGGAATACCAGTCGTTGAGAAGGATGAAGGGGACCGAGGTGGCGATGAAGAGCACCGAGGCCACCACGTATGGAGTGAAGTTGTAGGAAGTGGCCACGATGATCTGGGCCGCTCTGACCGCGTCAACGGCTCCCAGAACCGAAATCAGCCCCACGTCCTTCTGCATGGAGATGAAGTCGTTCATCAGTGCCGGAGCCACCTTGCGCAGGGCCTGGGGGATGACGACCAGACGCATGGTCTGTCCCGAGGTCAGACCCAGTGAGCGGGCCGACGCCCTCTGGGATGGGCCGACGTCCTGGAATCCTGCCCTCAGTACCTCGGCGATGTAGGCCGAATAGGAGAGGATGATCGCCACGGTGCCCAGCAGGGCTGCCGGAATCCGGTTGAAGATGGCCAATCCGGGGATGCCGAAGCCGATCAGGTAGAGGACCACGATCATGGGGATGCCCCTCATGATCGTGGTGTAGACCTGGGCCAGCACCCGCAGGGGAAAGAGCAGCGGGTTCCGGCTGGTGCGGATCATGGCCAGCAGGGTGCCCAGCAGGGCCACGCCGATGACTGCGAAGAAGAGAACCTCAAGATTGAGCCAGAGCCCCTGGAGGACCTTGGGGAAGGCTTTCGCGAAGTAGGCGCCGGAGAAAAACGACTGCTTGACGCGGGGCCAGCCGGGTGAGGCGTGCAGCCCCAGGGCAATCAGCAGGGCCAGTACAAGCGTGCTGGCGATGCTGATTGCCACGGAGCGCAGATTCTGTCGACGGCCATAGCGTTCCCGTTCCCGTTGGATATCGCTGACCGCGTCCTGTGCCGAGGGGGCCATGAACGACAAGGTTTCCTTTCTTCTCTCAGCCCAGGGTGGGCAGGGAGGTGTAGACGTGCAGCCACTGCTTCTGCAGCTTGTCCAGGGTTCCATCCTTCTTCAGGGTGGTGACAGCCTTGGAAGCGGCCGGGGTCAGCTTGGAGCCCTTGGGCAGGACTATGCCCATGCCCTCCGGGTCCTGCGATCCCTTGATCTGCCCGAGGATCTTGGCATCCTTGACCTGCTTGGAATCGACCATGGTCACGGCTGAGGGGGTGTCCACGACCAGCGCGTCGATCTGGTTGGCATCCAAGGCTTGGGACGAGGCCACGTCGTCGTTGAAGGTATCGATGTCAGGCTTGACCAGCTTGTGGGCCATCTCGTAGGAGGTGGAGCCGACCATGGCTCCTATCTTGGCGTCCTTGATCTGAGCAAGGGAGGTGGCAGAAGCATATGGCGAGTTTTTTCTGACGACCAGCGACTGGGTGGAGTTGTAGTAGCTGGGAGTGAAGTCCACAGCCTGACGGCGCTCCGGGGTGATGGAGAACTGCTGGATGTTCAGGTCGTAGTCCTTGCTGCCCGGGGCGATGGCGGCATCAAAGGTGGTCCGGGTCCAAGTGACGTGTGCCTTGTCAAAGCCCATTTTCTCTGCCACTGCATAGGCCACGGCCGCCTCGTAGCCCTTGCCGGATTCTGGCTTGTTGTCCTGCACGTATGGGGCGTAGGCCGGATCTCCGGTGGCAATGGTCAGGGTGCCGGGTTTGATGGTCTGCTGGGTGATGTCTTGCTTGTCTGCTGATTGCCCGCTGTTGCCCGATGAGGAGCCACAGGCCGCGCCGGCCATGAGCGTGACTGTCGTGAGTGCGGCCGCCGTCAGCCTGCGTATGGTTTTCCTGGTGAAGATGGTCATGCTGATCTGCTCCTCGCGATGATGATGGGTGTCGGTCTTCCGGCGACTCCATCCTAGTCCGGCAGGTTAACGAGTCGGCGGGTGAGCGCCATAGGGTGCGATAGGGGACCAGCGGCCGCTGGCTCAGACCAGTCCCAGGGCCTCCAGGGCCTCGGCCAGATAGGTGACCTCGACCACTTCCAGTCCCTGAATGGGCTTGCGACCTCTTGAATGCCGGTCGGGCGGAACCAGCGCTCGCGTAAATCCCAGACGAGCGGCCTCCTGTAGGCGGTGGTTGAGCTGAGGCACAGGCCTGACCTGCCCTGTCAACGAAATCTCGCCCATGGCACAGGTCGTGCGCAGGATGGGCCGGGACTTAGCTGCACTGGCCAGGGCGGCCACGATGGCCAGGTCGCATCCGGGCTCCTTGGCCAGCCCGCCGGCGATGGTGGACACATACAGGTCCCTCGTCAGCAGGTTGACCCGGCCGTGACGGTAGAGCACCGCGGCCAGCATGGCCAGGCGGTTGGCATCGATCCCGTTGGTGTTGCGTCTGGGCGTGGGCAGAACCGAGGTGGTGACCAGGGCCTGGATCTCGATGGGCAGGCTGCGGTGGCCGTCCAAGGTGAAGGTCACACAGGTGCCCTCCACCTCCTGCCCGGTCGTGGACAGGAAGAGCCCGGTGGGATCGCTGACCTCCTCGATACCTTGTTCGCCCATGTCGAAGCAGCCCACCTCGTCGGTGGGGCCGAACCGGTTCTTGACAGCTCTCAGCAGGCGCAGGGCGGTCTGGGAGTCGCCCTCGAACTGGCAGACCACATCGACCAGATGCTCCAGGGTCCGCGGCCCGGCTATGGAGCCGTCCTTGGTCACGTGGCCGACCAGGAGAATGGGGATGTCATGCGACTTGGCCATGTCGATCAGGCTGATGGCCACCTCACGCACCTGTGTGGAGCCTCCGGAGATGCCGTCAACCTGGTTGGAGACGATGGTCTGGGCGGAGTCCACGATGGCAAGTGCCGGCTTTTCACGCTCGATCAGCCCCAGCACCGTGGCCAGGTCGGTCGTGGAAGCCAGCAGCAGCGAGTCCTTGAGGGCCCCCACCCGACTGGCCCGCATCCGCACCTGGGCCTGGGACTCCTCGCCGGATATGTAGAGTACCTTGCAACCCTCGCCACCCCGGTTGGCTACGCGGCCGGCGGTCTCCAGCAGGAGGGTGGACTTGCCTATGCCCGGCTCGCCGGCAAGGAGGATGACCGACCCGGGTACGATGCCCCCGCCCAGGACCCGGTCGAACTCCTCAAATCCTGTGGGGATGCGCTTGACCTGGTCCGTGCCCACCCTGGTGATGGGCCGGGCCAGGCCGGTCTCTGGAGGTGCAGGTGCCGTATGACTGCCTCCTGAGGAGGACAGACCCCCTCCTGCACCCACGCGGGCTTCGTGGAACTCCTCGATGGTTCCCCACTGGCCGCATTCCGGGCAGCGTCCGAACCACTTGCCGCCTGTCCATCCGCACTCCGTGCACACGTATTGCGTCGTCGTCTTGGCCATACCTGCACGCTATCGGGATTCAGGGACGAGGATTCGGGCTTTCACGCCTTCTTCGCAGTGCCGACACCCCGCCCATGAGAGAATGGAGGCATGGCTGACAATCCTTCTGCACCCCTGTCTTCTTCGTCCGATTCCTCTGCGCATGATCGGCAACGCCGTCGACGTATAGGCTTGGTCATAGCCCTGGCTGCGGTAGTGGTTCTGGTGCTCTTGTCGGCTTTCGTATGGCCACACTGGGCGGTGCGCAGCCAACAACCAGATGCACAAGCTCAGGCCTCCGCTTCTTCACGACCCTCCCAGGCCAGCCCGAAGGCCACAGCGGCGCCCCTGCCGGACTCGGCCTCGGAGCTGCTCAAGGCCATGCCTGACACAGTGGGTGGCTTCGCCCGAGTCAAGGCTGATTCCGACAGCGAGTGGAGTACCCGTACGCCTATAGAGGAGTACAGCTTGGTCTATTCCACCGGCAGGTCGGGCGGTGACGTGACCCTCCACCTGGCCCAGTGGTCCAGGAGCGAGGATGCCAAGGCCCTCTATGACAGCCAGTCCACCGGCATGTCCGGCAAGGAGCTGGCTTCGGGCAAGGTTCGCAGCGGGGGCACGGTCACCGGATCCTACCTGGAGAAGGCGGATGGTGACGACGAACACAAGGCACTGGTCATCTGGCAGAACGACACGGTGGTCTTCCGCGCTCAGGGTCAGCGGACTGTGCTGGAGGCTTTCTACAAGGCCTTTCCGCTCTGATCGTCCCCCAAGCGGTGTACGATAAGCAAGTTGGACACTTCCAGGTAACTAAGGATCGGAGGCTCGGATGGGTTCTGTCATCAAGAAGCGCCGCAAGCGGATGAGCAAGAAGAAGCACCGCAAACTGCTGCGCAAGACTCGTCACCAGCGCAAGTAGCTTTATGACTTATGGCCCATCAGGGTCAACGAAGCCCCCCGCATCGATTGGACGCGGGGGGCTTCATGTATATATATCCGTCTATCTTCACTTGTTGGCGTTGGTCATGACCCGGGGCCCGTTGGGATCACCCACGATGACTGTGTCAACCATATTGAGGAAGAGACCGTGTTCCACGACACCCACGGTGGTAATCAGGTCCTGGGCCAGGTCCTGCGGGTGCTCGATCCGATCCAGATGCAGATCGATGATGTGGTTGTGCTCGTCGGTCAGAACCGGCTGCCCCTGGTCGTCCAGCCGCAGTACCGGGTTATAACCGCGCTCCTTGAAGCGGTCCAGGACGTGGCGCTCGCCGAAGGGGATGACCTCCACCGGCAGGGGGAAGCGGCCGATGGTGTCGACCACCTTGGACTCGTCCACGATCCAGACGATCTTTCGAGAGTTGGTGGCTACGATCTTCTCCCAGAGCAGGGCTGCGCCGCCGCCCTTGATGCCGTTGAAGTTCTTGTCGACCTCGTCGGCACCGTCGATGGTGACGTCGATGTGGTCTACCTGGTCGATGTCGACGATACGGATTCCGTAGCCTTCAGCCTGTTCCTTGGTACGCCGAGAGGTGGTCACGCCGGTGAACTCCAGGCCCTCTTCCTTGACGCGCCGTCCCAGTTCATCCACGAAGAACCGGACCGTGGATCCGGTGCCCAGTCCGGCGGTCATGCCGTTCTCGACCAGCTTGGCTGCTTCGATGCCGGCGGCCTTCTTCAGTCTGTCCTGCTCGGTCTTGTCCATAGACGCTCCTTCATGCCCGCCATGCTTTTAACAGCTGATATCCGCGGGTCTTGTTCGTTCAGGTTCACTCCAGTGTAGACGATGGCCCTTGACGGTCCATGAACAGCTCAATCCTTGACTTCGATGGCATGCAGGCGGAAAGGCGCCTCATCAATGGTCACGTAACCGTCAGGGTCGATGGCGGCGTCCAGATCGATGCTGCCGACGATATGCAGGTCCTGTCCAGTAAACATGCTGCTGCCAGAAGGCGGTGGCGTGATGCGGATCCGGCCGTTGGCTCTCAGCCCTCGAGCGCCGGAATTCTTGGTCTCTTGATCAATCGTGTCGGTGTCCGAAGTATCGTTGAAAGCCGGCGAGGGGTCGTCTTTTTGACCATCGGCTATGCCAGAAGCGGGCGTGTCATTGATGGCTTCAGACGGCACGTCGTCCCGCTCATCTGCTGCCGCGGCCGGCGACCCTGAGAATGTTGCGGCTACGGACTCGGCTTGCTCGGCATCCACGGCCTCGGATTCGACGGCGGTTTCGGCCAGGTCTTTCTGCTCTTTCTGGTCCAGGCGAACCTTTTTGCGGCCAAGATCGTCCAGAACCTGGGGTCCTCCGTCCAGCTCCTCCTTGACTGCGGACGGCACCTGCGTGCCCTTGGCGTAGGGGGAGGCCAGCAGTGATCGCCAGCCCTCAACGGGCAGACAGCCTTCCCGATCGCCTTTGCCTGCAGCTGTGGCATAGCCGCGGGCCAGCGTGTCCACTTTCTCGTTGAAGGTGTCGCCGGCGTGGCCCTTGACCCAGACAAACCTGACTGATCCCGGCCGTGCCTGGATCTCCCGATCGATAGCCTCGATCAGAGGGCGGTTCTTGACCGGCTTACCCTGGGAGTTCTTCCAGCCCTTCCTCTTCCACCCGGGCACCCAGGTGGTGGAGCAGTTGATGGCGTATTGGGAGTCGGTTTCGATGACCAGCGGGCGTTCGCCTGGGTGGGCTCGTAGCGCCTGCACGACGGCGCACAACTCGCCAATCTGATTGGTGCCGTTGCTTGCGCCGCCTGCATCCGCATCGCCGCCCTCGTGATCGGCCCAGGCCCAGCCCATGGGGCCGTTGGGATTGCTCAGTGCGCTGCCGTCGGTGGAGACGACCAGATTCTTGTCATTGGTCATGGTTCCAGACTAGACAAACAGATAGAGAACCCCTGCGCCAGCGATGGTCCTGTCTGCAGCTCAGCCCAGGGCCTTGGCGACCACCTGGTCGGCGTCGTCCAGAACCTGGTCCAGGGTCTCAGGGGAAACGAAGGATTCGGCATAGACCTTGTAGATGTTCTCGGTGCCGGAGGGGCGGGCGGCGAACCAGTTGTTCTGGGTGGTTACCTTGATGCCTCCGATTTTGGCTCCGTTGCCCGGGGCTTCGGTCAGCTTGGCGGTGATGGGCTCGCCGGCCAGGGTGGAGGCCGTCACATCGTCGCCGTTCAACTGGGCGAACTTCTGCTTCTGCTCCAAGGTGGTCGGGGTGTCCACACGCTTGTACCAGCTTTGGCCGAAGCGCTCCACCTGCTCCTGATGGAGCTGGGCCGGGTTCTTTCCGGTCTTGGCTGTGATCTCGGCAGCCAGCAGGTCGGGGATCAGCCCATCCTTGTCGGTCGTCCACACGCGACCATCCCGGCGCAGGAAGCTCATCCCCGAGCTCTCCTCACCGCCGAAGGCCACCTCGCCCTTGAAGAGAGGGTCGACAAACCACTTGAAGCCCACAGGTACCTCGATCAGCCTGGCACCGATGGAGGCAGCCACACGGTCGATCAGGGAGGAGGAGACCAAGGTCTTGCCGATGCCGGCGCCCTGCGGCCATCCGGGACGGTTGCCGGAGAAGAGGTATTCCACGCATACGGCGATGTAGTGGTTGGGATTCATGACCCCGGTTCCCGGGCAGACAATGCCATGCCTGTCGGCATCCGGATCCGTGCCTCCGACCAGGTCGTAGGAGTCCCAGGCCCCAGCATTCAGGCGGTCCACCAGGCCCTTCATGGCATAGGGGGAGCTTGGATCCATGCGGATCTTCCCATCGTGGTCAATGGTCATGAACCGCCAGGTCGGATCCACCTTCGGGTTGACGACGCCGATGTTCAGACCGTACTTTTCGTTGATCAGCGGCCAGTAGTTGACCGAGGCCCCGCCCAGCGGATCAATGCCCAGACGGACACCTGAAGATCTGATCAGATCAAAGTCGATGACATTGCCCAGGTCAGCCACATAGTGTTCCCGGTAGTCGAAGCGCTCAACCAGGTCGGATTTGATGGCATCCTTAAAGGGAATCCGCTTGACCTGTCTATAGTCGCCCAAAAGCTCGTTGGCCCGTTGCGCTATGGCGTTGGTGGTTTCGGCCGGAGCCGGTCCGCCTGTGGGCGGGTCGTACTTGAATCCGCCATCGGTAGGCGGGTTGTGGGAGGGAGTGACCACGATGCCGTCGGCCAGGTCCTTGCCGGAGAAGCGTTGGGTGCCGTCGGCCGCCCGGTTGTGTGTCAGGATGGCCTGGGAGACGGTGGGGGTGGGAGTGTAATCATCATTGGCGTCAATGCGCACTCGCACGTCGTTGGCGGTCAGGACCTCGATAGCGGTCTTCCAGGCGGGCAGGGAGAGGGCGTGGGTATCGCGGCCCAGATAGAGCGGTCCGGTGACTCCGTCCTTGGCTCGCTGTTCGGCTATGGCCTGGCTGATGGCCACGATGTGGGCCTCGTTGAAGGAGGTGGTCAGGGCGGAGCCACGATGCCCGGAGGTGCCGAAGGACACCCGCTGGGAGGGCGTGGAGGGGTCGGGGATGAGATCGTAGTACCTGCCGATCAGATCGTCTACGTTGATCAGATCTTCCGGGCTGGCAGGCTTGCCCGCGTTCTGTGCTGTCATGGCTCCCATCATGCCACCCCGGCATGAGAAAGCCTACAGATGGTGAACGGACTCCTTCAGCTCAGTCGGACTGGGGAACCCGCACGTTCAGAGCTCGGTGCTCCACGCTGATTGCGATGTGGCAGGTCTCGCCCAGAATGTCGCCGTCCACCTGGGCCAAGGCGGGCTTCTCCAGGCGGATTTCTGCCTTGGTCCCCTGCAGCTGGACGATGGTGGAGTTGGTCGACAGAGGGCTCTGGCTGGCCTTTCGGGTGATGGTCTGATGCATGACGTCTCCGAAGAGGTTGGCCCAGCCGATCAGTCCAGCGGAGGTGTCGATGATCTCGAAGTCCAGGATGCCGTCCTCATAGGAGGCGTCGGGCATCAGGGAAAATCCTGGGATCTCCCCACAGTTGCCGGCCATGAAGGTGCGGAAGGTCACCGAGGTGTTGGTCTGTGTGACCTGGTCGGGCCGGGTGATGGTGATGTCGGCTGTGTACTTGGGCGCGAACAGATGCTTGGCGCCGCTGATGAAGTAGGCCAGCCAGCTGACCGTCTTCTTCAGATTGGGGTCGGTGTCGTCAATCATCAGGGCATCGAAGCCGATGCCTGCGATGATCAGGAAGGCATGACCACGGCCTTGCTCCTGCTCGTCCTGGTCCAGCAGAGCCATACGGCCCACGTCGACTTGGGTGGATCCGTACGAGGTGGCCACGGCCAGGGCCGCGTCCAGATCGCCAACGGGAATGCCCATGTTCCTTGCGAAGAGATTCCCGGTACCTATAGGGATGATGCCCATGACATGGTCGCTGGATGCCATGGCGCTGGCTACGGTGCGTACGGTCCCGTCCCCGCCCACGGCAACGACTACGTTGGCTCCACGCTCCAGCGCCATGCGGGCGCAGGCTTTCCCATCCCGATCCAGCTGGGTTTCGATGAAGCTGAATTCGCGGATGCCCTTGTCCCGGCAGTATTGCTGGATGCGCTCGCGAGCAGCGGCAGCCTGAGGCTTGGAGGGGTTGATGACGAAAGCGTAGCTGAGCTGGTCGTCGTCTCGGGTCAGGATCTGCATGGCGAACCTATGTCGTCTTTGGGCGCGAATGATCAGCACCACTGCCGTGACGACAATGGCCGCCACCGCCAGGATGCCGAGGATGACGACCGCTGGAATTGGCATGATTCTATTGTGCGCGTGGCGTCGACCCGAATCCCTTGGGTGTGTCCGACGTGAACGAACCCTCTACAGCAATCACGCTGACAGTATGAGCTGATTGAGTTATGAAAATCGCAAAGTTATGATGGCATTCGGTCCATGTGGTCCCTTCGGTCTGGAGCTGCAAAGTCTTCGTACGCTGGAAGTCTGGGGAAGCCCGGGGGTATGGGAAGAGGAGGCAGGCATGGATAAGTACAAGAGCGTGTTCGACATCATAGGTCCCATCATGATCGGACCCTCCAGCTCACACACAGCTGGGGCGGTGGCCATTGGTCGGGTTGGCCACATCCTTGCCGGGGGTGCTCCGAGCCGTGCTGATATTCATTATTATGATTCATTCGCTCGCACGCACAGCGGCCACGGTACCGACTATGCCATCATCAGTGGCCTGTTGGGCTTTGCGCCGGATGATCCTCGGGTGCCTGATGCCATCGGCATCGCCCGCAGGCAGGGCATGGATTTAACCTTCCATGAGGAGGATGAACCCAGCCCCATCGACCACCCAAACACCGCCGTCCTGGACTTGCAGGGCCCAGCCGGTCGGGTGATCTACGCGGCTTGCTCTATTGGGGGCGGGACCATTGAAGTACGGAGTATCAACTTGGACGGCTGCCTGATCACTCCTCCAGGGCTTTTGCCCATCCTGTTGGTGGAGCTGGATGAATCCGAGAACGGCGCCGGCCGGCGGTTGGAGCGCATACGCGATCTGCTCCGGGAAGAGGGCGTGACCAAGCAGACCAGGTATGAGCCCGAGGGTCCGGCTGGCATGGCGGTGTACGAGTTCGATTTGGACAATCCGCTGTCTACGCAGCGGCAGAAGCAAATTGCCGGTCACTCGTCCCGGATGATTTATATCGACTAGAAGGCATGGCGCATGTTCACTTCGATCGCTGAACTCGTGAGTATGGCCGAAGAGCGCGGCTCGTCGATATCCGAAGTGGCCATCGACGAGGAGGTGCGTCGTTCGCGCCAGACTCGTGAACAGATCTGGGAAAGAATGGCCAAGAACCTGCAGGTCATGCAGGCTGCTGCGGCCAGGGGATCCCAGGGCGATGGCGTGTTTTCCAAGACTGGGCTGAGCGGTGGCCAGGCGGCTCTGATGGAGCATTACCGGAAGACGCGAACCAGCCTGAGCGGCGATGCCATGCTGCAGGCCGTCGAGGCCGCCATGGCCACCAATGAGGTCAACGCGGCCATGGGCATCATCTGCGCGACGCCTACGGCCGGCTCCTCGGGAACCCTGCCCGGAGTGCTCACCGTGCTCAAGAACCGACTGGGGCTGGATGACAATGCACTGATCCGCTGCATGTTCACGGCAGGGGCTTTCGGACTGGTCACGGCCAACAAGGCGATGATTTCCGGGGCTACAGGAGGCTGCCAGGCCGAGGTGGGCAGCGCATCCGGCATGGCTGCCGCTGCGGCGGTTGAAGGCGCAGGAGGCGATCCTGACGCCAGTGCCCAGGCCTTCGCCATAGCCATGAGCAATCTGCTGGGGCTTGTCTGCGATCCCGTGGCCGGACTGGTGGAGGTGCCCTGCGTCAATCGCAACGCCATCGGTACAGCCAATGCTTTGATCGCTGCTGACATTGCCTTGTCCGGTGGCGTCAGCAGGATCCCGCCCGATGAGGTCATCGCAGCCATGAAGTCCATCGGGGAAAGCATGCCCTCATCACTGAGAGAGACCGGCATCGGCGGACTGGCGGGCACTCCCACCGGCAAACGGTTCCGAAAGACCGTATTCGGCAAGTGATGCATGGCGGATGCATATAAGGGACGGATGGATTCCGTCTGCCTTCCCGTTGTGGTTGCTTCCCCTGGCTGGTCGGCGGCGGCCGGACCGGCTGCAGCAGAGGTCATAAGGCCCGGAAAGAGGTGTGCGGGGCCGGTTTTCGTGTCCTCTGAAAGTCATACAATTCAGATATGTTAGATATCAGGTTCATTCAGGAACATCCGGATGTTGTCCGTGAATCACAGCGCAAACGCGGCGAATCGGTCGAACTCGTCGACGAGGTGCTGAAGGCGGACAGTGAGCGCAGGGCTGCGCTCCAGGATTACGAGAGCTGCAGGGCCGAGCAGAAGTCGCTCGGTAAGCGCATGGGTTCGGCGTCTCCTGATGAGAAAGCCGATCTTCTGGCCCGGACCAAGAGCCTGTCCGAGAAGGTGAACGCCTGCAAGTCAGCCTCCGACGAGGCCAACGCCAGGTACACCGACCTCATGTGGAAGTTCAGCAACGTAGTGGAGCCTGAGGCGCCCGAGGGCGGCGAGGATGACTACGTGGTGGTCAAGAAGGTCGGTACCCCGCGCGACTTCGCCAAGGAGGGGTTCGAGCCCAAGAACCACCTGGACCTGGGCGTGGGCGTGGCTGGCATCGACATGCGCAGGGGCGTCAAGATTTCCGGATCTAGATTCTATTTCTTGCGCGGTGATGTGGCCCGGCTGGAGATCGCCATGCTGACCATGGCCGTGGACCAGGCCATGGAACATGGGTTCATTCCCACAATCACTCCTACCTTGGTCCGGCCCGAGGTCATGGCCGGCACCGGTTTCCTGAACGCCCATGCCGACGAGATCTACCGTCTGCGTGAACCTGATGACCAGTATCTGGTGGGTACCTCCGAGGTTTCCCTGGCTGGCATGCACGAGGATGAGATTCTGGATCTGAGCCAAGGCCCGCTGCGCTACTGCGGCTGGTCCAGCTGCTACCGGCGGGAGGCTGGTTCTGCTGGCAAGGACACCATGGGCATCATCCGCGTCCACCAGTTCGACAAGGTGGAGATGTTCGTCTACTGCAAGCAGGAGGACTCCCGCGACCAACACCAGCAGCTGCTGGCCATGGAGCAGGAGATGCTGGCCAAGGTGGACGTACCCTACCGGATCATCGACACCGCCGCAGGGGACCTGGGGTCCTCGGCTGCGCGCAAGTTCGACTGCGAGGCCTGGGTGCCCACCCAGGGCCGCTACCGTGAGCTGACGTCAACCTCCAACTGCACCGAGTACCAGGCCCGCCGCCTCAACGAACGCGAGCGGCTGGAGGACGGCTCCACGCGTCCCGTCAGCACCCTGAACGGGACCCTGGCCACCACCCGCTGGCTGGTCGCCATCCTGGAGAACCACCAGAACGCCGACGGCTCCATCGTCATCCCTGAGGCCATGCGCTCCTATGTGGGCGGCAAGGAGGTCATCGAGCCCAAGACCTGGGAGGCCTGAACCGCCTCTGCTGGGATCGGTCGACATTCCGTTGGTGGTTGGACCAACCTTGATGTCGTATGATGAGTGACGTGCCTGATTGGCACGTCTTATGGACAGGTGTCTGAGCGGCCGAAAGAGACGGTCTTGAAAACCGTTGTGGCGCAAGCCACCGCGGGTTCGAATCCCGCCCTGTCCGCCTGGTGGATGCCCCGGAGCTATATCCGGGGCATTTTTGTACTCGCGGGAGCTTATGTTCTCAGTCCTTAGGTCAGCGGTTGTTCAGCGGTTTGAATTGGAGCTCGGTGCCTACAATAAAGGACGGTAGCCATGCTTAATCACGCGAGTCGACCCTTGGGTGTCGGCTCTGCAAGGGAAAGGTCGGGTCGTGGATCAATTCATCGCCATTGTCTCTCTGATCGGGGATTGGTTGCTTTTCACATTCCCACTCTTCCAGGGGCTGATGGAGCTGCAGGAATATCAGGAGCTCCTGGACGACTTTGATCAGCTCAGCAAGAATTGGGATGAGGTCTCGCCCTGGTGGTGGCTGGCCCCCATCGTCAAGATCCACTTGGAGCGCAAACGCGGGCACGAAATTCTTCGTCAGGCCACCAGGACCCGGTCTGAGCGTCGACGGGCGCTGAGCTTCCTTGACCAGGCGACTGCCTGGTACTTCGTGTCGGTTGCAGGTTGGCTGAAGATGATCTCCTCCTCTTATGAATTGCTTGAGACATACGATGCCGAAGAGAACATATGGCTGCTGGTTCTCCTTGTCTTTCTGCTGACCTCCGGCGGTCTCTTCAACGCTTACTATCGCATAGACAGAAAGCGGATAGGCCAGAAGGAGAAGGAGCTGAAGCCCGACTCAGAGGTGGTCAACGACTGACAAGGTGCTCATGAGCCTAGACAATGACAACACTGAACCTGCTGCAAGAGCAGATCTTGGCGCTTTGAGCAGTATGGGTAAGAGACCAGTGGACGCGGGAAACCGGATTGTTCCTACGACTGTGCGAGAGCTCCTGGACGGTTTGAAGACGAATTGGCGCGTCGTTCAGCATCCGCCTTTGGACACCATCGACCAGGGTATGGAGTTGGGCATTGCTGACCTGCTGGGGCTCTCTGTAGAAAACCTCTCCAAGTTCCTGCTGCTGGAGGATGCGGGAGGTCTGCTGATACTCCTGGTGGCCAAGGGCATAGTGCGGCCTGATTTGCGCCAGGTGCGGGAAGTGGTCGGATGCCGAAGGCTGCACATGGCCTCGGCTGCCACCCTGCGTCAGTGTCTGGATACGGTGCCGGGCCGGGTCTCGCTGCTGGATCTGGTGGATCATCAGGGCCAGGTGGACACCGTCGTTCTGGACGGCAACTTGACAGCAACTGATCAACAGACCGCTCTGCCGCTGGGTTCCGACGATGTATCCGTCTGTCTGCCTGCCTCTTGCCTGCCGAACCTTGCTCGGCAGCTGGTATCCCGGGTGTTCATATTGCCGGAGAGTTGAAGCCGTCGACTGGGTCATTGCTTCTGGTCTTTGCCTGGGGGGATGCTGGAAACCGTTGTGTGCGAAGGCGGGAAGGAGCAGGCCGGTGAGGCTGAATCTGTCTAACAGAGGGTCGTCGGCAGATGAGATGGCTCAGACCCATTCTTCCGACTCGGTGCCGGCGATCAGGCCGGGTCGTGCCAGCCGATGGCTGGTAGCGTTCAGGGCCGCCTGTTGCGGACTGCTGGTGGGAGTGCTGGTGGTGCTCTACCGCCAGGGTATCGGCTACGGCACCCAGTTCGCTCGATGGACCTATGCACAGATGCGTGACCGGCCCCTGATGGTTCTTCCTTGGCTGCTGGCCGCCCTGCTGGTGGGCCTGGCCCTGGCTTGGATGGTCGGCCGGGTTCCCATGGCCTCCGGATCTGGCATCCCGCAGGTGGAGGGCGTGGTCATCCATGGCATGCGCATGCCTGCTCTGCCCGTGCTGGGCGTGCGATTCCTAGGCGGCCTGGCCTGCGGCATGTTCGGCCTGTCTCTGGGGCGCGAGGGACCCTCAGTGCAGATCGGCGCGGCCGGTTCCCAGCTGGTTTCCCGAGGATTGCGTCGGGATCGTGTGGAGGAGACCTGCCTGGTGACCTCGGGCGCGGCTGCCGGTCTGTCTGCAGCCTTCAACGCGCCTCTGTCGGGGATGGTCTTTGCTCTAGAGGAGATCCACAGGTCCTTTTCGCCAATGATTCTTCTGTCAGCAGCCATGGCCTGCCTGAGTGCTGATTTCATCGCCAAAAACCGCTTCGGCCTGCGCCCGGTCCTGGACTTTACCGCAATGCCCCAGTTGACCATTGCCCAGTATCTGCTGATGATCCCCCTTGGGCTGGTGGCCGGCCTTGTGGGAGCCGCCATGAACCGTCTGCTGCTGGGCGCGCAGAGCCTTTACAAGCACCTGCCCTCGAAGCTGGGACCGGTGATCTCCCTCTTCCTGGCCCTGCCGGTCGGATTGTTACTGCCTGCTGTCCTGGGTGGCGGCGAGGACCTGATTGGCAAGGCGGAAGGTGTTCGTGAGGTGGCCTGGTCGGTGGCCATCAACCTGTTGGTTCTGCTTCTGGTCAAGATGCTCTTTACGGCTACCTCCTTCGGCAGCGGTGCCCCCGGGGGCATCTTCATGCCCATCCTGGCAGTCGGCACACTGACTGGGTCCCTGTGTGGGATGGGTGCGGCCGCCTTGGGAATGCCCGTCAGGATTATTCCGGTTTGTGCGGTCTGCGCCATGGCAGGCACCCTGACGGCCTCGGTCAAGGCCCCCATAACCTCCATCCTGCTGACGGTGGAGATGTCAGGCTCTCTGGTCCATATGCTCCCTGTGGCCCTGTGCGCCTTCACGGCCCTGATGGTGTCCGATTTGTTGGGTGTCCAGCCTATTTACGAGGCTCTGCTGGAACGTTATCGCCGAGGACGTGCTCCCGATGCTCAGGTTCCTGACAGGGTCACTGTGGAGTTCCCCATAGAGCATGGCAGCCCGGCGGCTGGTCGTCTGCTGGGGCAGGTCCCCTGGCCGCACGGATGTGCCGTAATCGGTCTTCGCCGGGGTGAGCATCGGCTGATTCCTGCTGGTGATCTGAGGTTGCTCGCCGGAGACGGTGTCATCCTGCTCTGTCCCGGTGATCGTCTGGATCAGGCCCGACGGGTCATGGAAAGCCTCTGTCGCTGACTGACGTTCTCTAAAGGATGGTCAGGCACTGCCCGTGGACTGCCACGGCCTGGCTGTTGTTGATGGCCACCATGGGCGCATCGTCGCCGTAGCGGTCCAGAATTTTCCTGGTCACCTCGGCGAAGGGCTCGGAATCAAGGTGAGGGAGGAGACGGAAGTCCACCAGACCCAGACCGGCGGTGGAGTCCAGATCCGGGGCGGCCGAGCGCGGATCCATGGCATCCAGGAAGCCGATATCGGGACCGGTCACCACAGCGCCAGCCGATTCGCCGATGTAAGGTTTGCCATGATCCACCTGCTGTCTGATCTGATCAGCAGCGCCTGAGCGACGCAACTCCTGAAGCAGGAAGAAGGTGTTGCCACCGGACAGGTAGATCAGGTCGTCCTCCTCCAGGCTGCGGCGTATGGTCTCTGGATCGGCTGTTGAGACTTCCAGGTCGTCGATCCTGCAGCCCATGTCGGTGAAAGCTTGGCGAGCTTCCTGGACATAACTATCCGAACGCTGTGGAAGGTTGGCCGTGGGGATGAAAGCCACAGTACGATTCTTGGGTGAGCCCTCAAGGAAGGCGGGCAGCCTGTCAGCGGTAGCGGAGAATGAGGATGTGAGCAGCAGTCGACGCATGACGACTCCTTTCATGCCAGGCGGGACTTCCGCCCTGGGCAGGTCGCAAAGTATAAAATTCGACCATTGCTGGCCTCAATATATCCATGCAATGGCTTCCACTTAGTGATTGACTACATGTCGACTGGAATCCGGCGCAGGCCCTGTAGGTCCGGACGTTTATTCTGGGGGCATGGCAAGGCAGCATAAGGAGTTCCAGCAGGGATCCGGCCAAGGCGTATTGGACGACCTGCCAGGCGAGGATAAATTCAGCGATGACCGCCCCGATCCAGTAGCTCCCGGCGGCAGCATTCTCTTCGCTCTGCCTGGGACCTTGGTGGATTGGAACCCGCGGCGAGCCCTGGTTGGGCAGTACCCTGACGGGGTGGTCGATATGGTGCTGGACCCGGAGGACCCTTGGGGCTTCGCCTGCGTCAGAAGACAGATCAATCTGGGCGTGGACCCAGAGCAGGCACTGGCCGATTATGAAACCACTCAAGGGCCTGCGGTCGCCTGGGTGATTCGCGTTTGTCTGGAAAACTATACCCTGACAGTGAAGGGCCTGCTTCCCGGAGCGTCGGAGCTGCTGGAGGATCTGCGCCGAGCTGGCCTGACCCTTTGGGGCTTGTCGGTAACGACCCGTCAATTGATCGAGTCGGTATCCAAGGTGCTTTCGCCGCTCTCTGCCCTGAAAGGTGTCCTGATTTCATCACAGGAGCATCTGGACCTTTCTGATCCGCTCTTCTATCGTCTGGCCCTTTGCCGCTTCGCCATCAGCCCCGGGCATACGATCTTCGTTGATACGGATTCTGAGCATGTGGCTATAGCTGACCGACTAGGCATGGAGGGGATTGTTGCCCATGACATCAGCAGTCTGCGTCAGCTTCTTCGTCAGCGCGGTATCGCCTGTTGAGCGGACTGTCAGACGATGCGGCGGTCAGCGGCCCAGCGGGTCAGTTCGGTTCGGTTGGATAGCTGGAGTTTGCGCAGAACGTTGGAGACGTGGGTCTCAACAGTTTTGATGGAGATGAACAGTTCAGAGGCCACCTCGCGGTAGGTGTAACCACGGGCGATCAGGCGCATGACCTCCTGCTCGCGTGCGGAGAGCCGATCCAGCTCGTCGTCTTCTGCCAGACCGGCATCTGCTGCCTCGTCCTCCTGGAAGGCGGAGAGCACGAATCCGGCCAGCTTGGGGGAGAAGACCGCGTACCCCTCGTGAACCTGGCGGATTGAGGAGACCAGGTCCTTGGCGGAGATGGTCTTGGTCACGTAACCACGGGCTCCGGCGCGGATGACCGAGCCCACGTCCCTGGGCGAGTCGGATACGGAAAGGGCCAGAAAGACCGACTTGGGGGAGAGGGGATGGGAGCGGCTCAGGATTTCGGCGCCCCCGCCGCCCTGACCACCGGGCACGTGCACATCCAGCAGGACCACATCGGGCCGGGTCTGCCTGACCATGAGGATGGAGGATTCCACGTCTGCCGCCTGACCCACGACGTGAAAATGCGGCTGCAGGGTGGTTATGACGCCGGTACGGAACATCTCATGGTCGTCGACGACGGCCACGCGGATGCTTGCGGGTCCACCCTCGGTTTGATGGGGCTCTGCTGCAGTCGTGGTCATGGGCGTGGTTCAACCCGCCTTTCCCGACGCGGGTCCTCAAGTGTGGGTGGGATCGGACCGGCATGCGTCTGTGAATGAATGGTTCACCATGCATCCTATCATTGCTGGGCCTCAGTCCCCTTTTCAGTCTGACCAACCTTGCCCTCCTGGTGTTGGCTGGCCTCGGACAGCGGCATGTGCATCCTGACCTCGGTGCCCCAACCCGGGCGCGAGACGATCTCGACCCTGCCGCCACGCCGCCGAATCCGGCCGATGATGGACTCTCGGATTCCCAGACGGTCGGCTGGAATCGTATCCATATCGAAGCCCGAACCGTGGTCGCGCACGTAGACCTCAACCTGATTCCTGCGGGCCTCGCAATAGACGGAGATGGGTTCCCCGCCGTGGGTTACGGCATTGACCAGGGCCTGTCGGGCCGCGTTGAGCAAGGCATCGGTCTGGGCGCAGGGCATGGCATCGCCGACGGTGACCACCTCGATCGGCTTGCCTGAATCGTCCTCCACCTGTGCGGCTATCTGGCTCAGCCCTGTGCTGACGGACCGGTCTGAGGGAGTGCGTTCCTGGTAGAGCCAGTTGCGCAGATCGCGCTCCTGGGAGCGAGCCAGGGTGAAGACGGTATGCGGGTCGTCGGCATGCAGCTGGATCAGGGCCAGGGTCTGCAGAACGCCATCATGCAGATGGGCCGCCATATCGGCCCGCTCCTCCTCGCGTTCCTTCATGGCTCGTTCATCGCCCAGCTGGCTGAGGATCGAGCCTACCCAGGGCACAACCACTGCGGTTACGCCTATAAGAAGCAGGCCGGCCAGGACTATCAGGGTCAGGGCCCAATGCAATTCCTGGGTGGACAGCAGGAAGATCACCGCGGCAGACAGGATCAGGGCCAGGCTGCCTATCAGGGTCGGCAGGTGGTAGCCGGTTCCTTGGTTTTCCGGCCTCAGCCAAGCCAGAACCAGTCCTGCGCAGAAAAGCAGGCAGGGGACGACAAAGGCGGGGCGCATACCGCTGTTGAGCAGAAAGACCGCAGTCAGCAGGAGGATGATGCCCAGGCCTGCTAGCAGTCTGGTTATCCGCCCGGGACTGATGCTGTGCTCCTCCTTCTGATCTGGCTGTTCAGTAAGGATGCTGGGCGCCAGCGGGGCTGACTTCGGGTCATTCGGTTGGACTGCCTGGGTGGGGTCGCCCTGGGGGAGCGTCAACCACAGAAAGCAGTAGATGACACAGGTGATCAATTTGGGGGCCATAAGCACCATGACCAGGCGGATCCAAAAGACGGGAATGCCCAAGTGCAGGCTGACGCCCTTGCAGACTCCGCATAGGATCCTGCCCTTGTGTGGCCTCATCAGGGGCATGCGCGCAGGATGTAGAGGAGGTGGTTCCCTCAGCGTTTGTTCTTCCTGCATGGCTGCGTTCATGCCTCCATTATCGGTTTCGGATGGTATCGATAGGGCAATAAGGGGAAGAAATCAGGGTCGAATCAGGGTGTTCCCCCATGAGATTTGCGCTCGCAGGGTGTTGTAATGAAGATATGAGTAGCGACATGAACGGCAATGGCCCCGACAACGGCTGGCAGTGGAAGTTCGACAGGTTCTTCCGCGCCTGCAGGGAGTCCTATCTGATCCGTGACCAGGGATGGGTAGGCGGAGTTTGCGTAGCCTTGGCCCGTCGCCTGGGTTGGAGCGTGACCCTGGTCAGAGCGTTGATGATTCTGGCGGTCTTTTTCTTCGGCGCCGGTGCCGCCTTCTACGGCTTTGCCTGGTTCATCCTGCCGGACCGGCGTGGGGTCATTATCGCCCAGGAGCTGATCCACGGGATTTGGCATGCTTCCATGGTGGGCATCATCATTTACTGGCTGCTGGCCATTCTGATTCCTGGAGTCGGAATCTTTTCACTGGCCTTCGGTGCCCTGGTCCTGTATCTGTTCATCCGGTGGAGCCGCAACAAGGCCCTGGAGTACCAAAGAGGGTACTGGACTGGGCCGGATGCCGGCAGACCGGTTTCGGGCGATCCTTGGGTGATGGGACCGCAATATTCGGACCGGCCGAGTGGTGCAGGTTCGCAATGGTATCCGAATCAGCCTGAGTACCCAAGCTTTTCGGGGTATGAGGGGTACCAGGATTACACAGGGACGCGAAGCAATACGCAGACAGACGGCAATGCGAGCACAGAAGGGTACAAGAACCAGCCAGGGGATTCCGATTCGTATGGAACTCGGGAACAACAAGGGGATGCGACTGCTTCCGGACATATTTTTGAGACAGCGGATTCGGCAAACGCTGGCAGCGATTCGAATAATACGCAAGGCTATGAGAATCCTGTCACCGGTGCATCCCCCGGAGGTTGGACGGGGGCAGAAGGCCCTGCAGAACCTGCTGGGAACATGAATCAGTCATATGCATTCAGTGACTGGCCGGACTATGGCACAGCCGGGTCATTCTCGACAGGGCCGGGAATAGCCCGTAAGACTCCGTCGGTTCCGCCCCGGATACGGCGTCGTCCCGCCGGACCTGCGCTGGTCAGTCTTCTGTCAGGACTGATCCTGGTCTCCGGCGCAGGGGCCTGGTGGATGGCCACGAACCCCTATCGCGGATTGAATGTGGCCTTGACCTTCGCTCTGATCTGGGCTGGAGGCGTCACGCTGATACTTGGCGTGGTCATACTGATCCTGGGTTTGATGGGTCGCAGGTCTGGAGGACTGACCCCCATTGCTCTGATGGCCTGCCTGGTTGTCCTGATGCTGGCTTCTGGTTCGGCCATACCAGGCATTGAGCAAACCCAGAACCGCAGGATCTTGGCCGACTACGCCACAGTTCAGGTTAACGGTAACAACCATGGGCGCTTGTTGGGGGCGGACAGTGCAGACATGAGGCGTTACCGCCGCGGAATCGCGCTGGTCGGAGACCCGCAGGATCAGGGAAGTGCCGTTGTTGACCTGACTGGTTATGAGCAGAAACACGGCACCCATCGCGTTGAGATTATGGATAATGCGGAGAGTACAGTCTCAGGCTGCCCGACGGGCACTGTCCGCCTGGCTGTGGCCTATGCTGACGTTCGCCTGCTCATTCCTAAGGGATGCAGTTTGTCCTATAGGGAACACACCGACCTCTACAGGGTCTTGGGATCAGGCGCGGCTGACTGGATAACCGAGACGGAACAGGGAAACCGGATGTGGTGGGGCAATACGTCGCCATCAGCTGAACGACGCAATTGGGAGGAAGCCCTGCGAGCGTCCAAGGAGGATCAGTGGCATATGCCCGACGATCCCGAATTGATCGTTGAAGCCAATCTCATGGCCGGTGCACGGGTCACCGTGCAAGCCCAGGGGAGTGCTACCCAGCCGAAGCGGGCGCAGCTCTACAGCGGATCGATCAATGAATATTGGGATTATAGCTACAATCCATGGCAGTTTGGGGAGGATCAGGAAGATGACTGATATGCAGCAACCAGAAGGAGGCCAGCCGCTGGATGGTCAGGAGCGCACCACCAAGGTCATGCCGATTGAATCCCCACCCCCGATATACCAAGTTCAGATGCAGCCGCCGGAGCCGGTCCGTCCAAGCGGCCCCAGCCTGCCTACCATCATTTTTGGCGTCCTGGTTGGACTTTTGGCTCTGACCATGTTGACTCTAGGATTGGTCTTTCTGCGTTACGGTACGGATCTGACCCTAGTTATACCCTGGCAACGGATTATTCCATTGATTTTTGCTGGCCTGGGCTTGGTGCTGATTGTCGTTGCTATATCAACTTGGCTGGCATCAACAAAGCGCGTTCGTCATGACTCAAAAGACCAAGATATTCCAGAAGATCAGGCTGCCAAGGATGGCCAATGACCCCAACAGGGTTAGGGTCAGGGTCAGCCAGTGGCCCGCCCCGGCAACAGCCGGCTTGCCGTCAGATCGGCTGAAGATGGAGCTCAGGGTGCTCGCCAAGAGCAGGATGAGCACCAGGCTGAGACCTGACAGTAGGAACCAGGAGAATGTCATCATCGAGGACAGATGGACCAGGCCGAAGGCCTGGCGGACCACAGTGAAGGCATAGGCCAGCAGAGCGGTTATCAGTCCTGCGGCCAACAGTCCCAGTGCCCAAAGCCGTCCGGCCAGACCTTTGCTGAAGCCGGGACGTTGTCTGATATTGTCTCGAGCCCGCAGATGTGAGTTCAAGGCTCCTATCAGGGCAGTTATGAGGGCAGCAACCAGCAGAACGGGGCCACTGGCCATCAAGGTCAGCAGGGCGGTCAGCGAGGAAATCAATCCGGAATCAGTACGATCAGGCACTTGATTGAGCTGATGGGGCTGGTTGCCGGCAATCATGGGAGTGGACCATTGATCGGCTTTGGTGCCTAGTGCTACGGCGTTGATCCAGTCTTCCAGATTATGGGTATATCTGGGTTCCAAGGGCAACCCGGCCTTGGCCAGCCGACTGCCGGTGCGGATCTGATGGTTGGTGGGGTAGTAGCGCAGAGTCACGTTGTCATTGCCGCTGGCGTGGGTTCTGCGGATGATTTCGCGCGCACCCTGCTCGACTGGCATGGAGACATCCATGGTGCCGAAGTTGATCATGACCGGCATTCGCAGCTGATCCAGATAGGGCAGGGAGGGAAAGTCGGCGTACGCCAGGCCCAGCAGGGACAGATCCATGCCCATGAGCCGGGGTATCACATTGCGGATTCCCTTAGGTGCGCCAATCAGATCCAAGTAGCTGGTGGCCGCCATGGCCATCTGCCGCCGTCCCGGGTAGACGGGAGGCGAAGTCAAGATGGAGAAGGCGATGCTGGGGTCCTTGGCGGTCATGATGGACGATATCCAGGTGCCTTCGGACTCGGCGTACAGGCCTACTTTGGTTGGATCCACACCCGGCCAGGATCGCAGACAGTCAAGGGAACGCCCATAGTCGGCGGCCATGGCCTGATAATCACGGTGAAATGTGGTGTAGGTGTCCAAGCGCTTGTCAGGCACCAGGGTGGTAATGCCGGCCGAGGCCATAGCTGAAGCCAGGTCGCCGTATACTTCGGAGGATTTGCCTGTTCCGGCGCCGTGGATGAACAGGCAGGCTGGTCCAGCGCCCTTTCGGTCGCTTGGCTCTCTGACAATGGCTTGGATACGAACTCCGCCATCCAGAGTGATGCTGATTTTCTGTTCCCTGACTTGGTGGGTGCCCTCAGGGGTGGTGGTTCCAAGGCTCGAGGCGACTGCGGTGGACCGGGTTGAGACCTGCAGATGGTCACGGTAGGGTTCCACCTGCCAGTCCGGCGTCATGGCTTGGCCTAAAAGGAGCATGACCAGCAGGATGACTACGAAGGAGGCGGCGGTAAAGCCCGCCCGTTTCAGCTTTTGCACCCGTCAACTCTACCCGACTGGGCGACTGGTTGGTCAGATGAACCTCCTGATTGTGGTTCAGGAGGTCAGTCCTGGGCCTGCTCGGCTTCGTCCAGGGTCTCAAAGCCGTTCAGCTGCACCGTGGCTAGGATGGTGTCCTCGGTAAGGTTGCCACCCCGTGCCTCGATCTGGTCCACCATGGACTGGTAAAGATCCAGGGTCCGGGCCGAATAGGTGCCCAGTTCGCCACGCAGGTAGGTCTCGAAGGAGGTGGCCTCCGGCGTGTCCTCGCTGGTGCGCAGGACTCGCATCTCCTGGCCCAGACGGGGGTAGCGCTCGCGAAAGTCCTTGGCCCAGGCCACTTGCCTGTCGATGATGCGCTCCTGCTGCTCCTGGCGGTCCAGGCCCAGTCTGGGCAGGTAGGGGGCGATGCTGCTGTGGTACTGATCCGGAGCTGTGGACTCCATCATCCGTCCGTACTTTTCGGTCAACAGGTTGCGCCCTGCTTTGTCGGCCTGGTCCAGGTCGTCCGCATAGCTGGTCAGCAGGGGATGCGGCCAGGTTAGAAACTGGCTTAGGCGCATCTGGTGGAACATTGGCCAGTTGCCCTGACAGTTGGCCGGACCACCCTCATTGTTGACCTGCTGGAACTGTTCCCATTCGTGGCGGACGATCCGCTCGCGCAGGGATTCCTCATCCTGACATTGCTCGTCGTTTGCCATCTTTGGCTCCTTTCAGATGCTGTGCAGAACCGGATCGTCGCTGGAAATGTGAGCCTCGACGTAGGGGCGCTGCCATTCCAGGAAGGTTTCCGGGCTGTTGGTCAGGCCCTCCGCCTGCAACTCTTCTACGATTCTGGCGCAGATGGATTCCACAAGCTTGGTGACGCGTTCGGCAGCCGGCCGGGCCCCCTTGCCGCCTTCGCCGAAGCCTTGTCCTCCGTAACAGGCAGCCGAAGCCAGTCGCAGGATGTCCTCCAGCTGCTCGGTCAGGTCGGCCAGCCTGGTGGCCATTCGTCCGCTGAGCCGCCGCAGGGCCGCGAAGGTCCACTTGTAGTAGGGCAGATACCCGACGGTCAGCGGATTGTTGATTAGGAAGATCAGGGAAGCGCAGGCTTTGACGAATTCGTTGATTGACAGCATTGCCGCAGCCCCGTCGCCCCGCTGTAGACTCCGCGGCAGATTGTATTGGCCCGCCTGGGCGATCATGCCCAGCCGGCGTGAGATCAGACAGAAGCGCACATCGTCAGGCATGGCCTTGAACCCCTGCCGTGTGGCCAGCATCTGCCCCAGAGGATCCGCGAAAATCTTGCCATTGGTGGCCGCAGCCAGCGTAGCCTCATCCAAGAGCAGCCACTCGTGGGGATGATCTTCCGGGGGCGCCTGCCGATAGCCGGTCAGGGATTCGAAGAAGGCGCCGATCTCAAAGACGCCTACACGTCGGTTAGCTCCCTTTGCTCTGACGCTGTCGGTCCGCGAACCGAACCCCATGAACTCGGTGGGCAGGGCCTCATAGTCCTTCTGCAGCTGGTCGCCGATGGCCTGGTAATCCTCGCTGGTCAGCCAAAGGCAGAAGCCGGGGCCGAAATCATGATCCCGGGAGATGGCGTCGTCAAAGCCATAGCAGTCCGAGCCATGGCCCATCAATCCCACGGCGATCCGGCCGCGATACTGGGGGTAACGTTCCTCCAGCATGGGACGGCCCACCTGCTCCCAGTAGGCCTTGGCCAAGTCCAGCCCTTGAATATCCGTGCGGGAGTCATGCAGATTGCTGTCATTGTTCTGATTCCTGGCCGGAGGCCGGTTTGAACCGGTTTTTGGCTGGCTGGATGCTGCTTGCTTAGCCTGGTCGGATTGATTCATGTCCCCGTTTTTATCAGCAGCGGCCTGGGCCTGGTCCAGATTGGCCTTGGTGATCTGGTAGTAGTCGCTGCCCTTACCGTATCGATCCTCGATGATGGCCAAGGCCTTGCGATAGGTGTCTGCCGACTGACTGAAGCGGCCGGTCATGTAGCAGACTTGGGCAAAGCCAGCCAGGGTTGAGGCATAGTGTGCGCTGTTTTCCAGATGGCCGGTTCGATAGATATCCAGAGCTGTGCGAGCCTGGTCCCAGGCCTCTTGCAGAGCCTGCGGACTGTCGCTGCGCTGTATGAGCAGAAGGGCCAGATTGGTGTGGGTGGTGGCCAGATCCAGATCCTGGGAAGGATCAGTGCTGGAATTCTCCAGGATGTCCATGGCTTGGCGCAGCTCCTGCTCGGCCTGGTCGGGTCGGTCGGTTTCGCTGTAGAGCATGGACAGGTTGTTGTGTAGGGCCGCCAGACGCCGATCCTTGGGCCCAAGGGTCTTGGCTGCGGAGGCAAGCGCCTGCCGGTAGAGGTCTTCGGCCTGGTCGTATTTCTTGGCTGCCCGCAGTCCTGTGGCTGCATTGATCAGGGTGGTTGTCCAGGCATCGGACCCCTCAATGCGCATGCGTGTGGCCAATTCGATGGCGCGCTGGATCATCCACATATTCTCCTGGTGGCGGCCCTGGGACCGGTAGAAACCCATGATTTCATTCAGCACGGTCAGCAGTCCGGCATTATTACCCGCATTCTCCGCATCCACCAGCGCCTGCTGCAGGTAGGGTTCAGCTTCGTCACGAGCCTTGCCCGCATTGAAGATGGCATCCAGTCCGTCCAAGAAGGCTTGGGTGTCGAAGCTGCCGTCCGGTTGCAGGTAGGACTGTTGAGTCTCTTCCTGCTTGCTGTCTGGGGTCGGTGTCTGGTCCTGGCTCATTTGGCTCCCTTGCTGTCAGGGTATCTGTAGGTGCGGGTCCCTCATGGAGCCCTAGCGCCCTGGTCGCTTCTATCTATCAGTCTAGGCTGATGGTCTTTGATGGACTTCAGTCGGCTATGTCGCCTAGGTCACACCTGTCCGGTGTAGCTGCCTGAATGGGTAACGAGGAGCTCGGCCAAACATCGCTCATGGTTTTGGAAGTGATGGTTTCTTCGATACAACTCGATGACACGACAGAGCTCATCCGCGTCATTCCAATATTGGTGCAAGAAAGCATACTGCTTGATCTTGTGCAGCCCCAGTTTCTCCTTGCAGAATTCGCTGGGTTTCATGTTATTGACGTGCGTCCAATCCCTATAGGCCCCCTCTTTGATGATGGCCAGGATCTCGATCTCAGGACGAGTAGTCAGTGTAAGTACACGGGCTTTAGACTGGTACAGAGGCGACAAGTGAAAGCGTTCATTTGGCGAGTCAATAATACGGACGATATTCACGCACGGAGAACCATAGGTCACGGAAAGGAACCGTTCCTCGATTTCCCTATCTTTACGGCAGCGGGTATAAAACCGACCAGTCTGCGGATCTTCAATGAGGGAATCTTTAGGAATAATAAGTTTTCCTGCTGTCAGTAGGAGTTCAAAGATGACGCTTTCGGCAGACCCTTCGCAGATAACCAAGGTAGGTTCATTATAAATCGCTTGACTATCCATGAACCGTTTCCTTGACGTAGCTCCGCAAGGCGCTGATGGAAGCGGCTGAGGGCGCGGTTCCTTGCAGGGCACCTGACATGAACTGGACGCTCTTCTTCAGTTCACCGCGGGTGACCAGCTTGTTATACCGGACCAGTTGGAATCCGGCGTTCTCATGTCTGACAGCGAACCAAATGTTGTCCTTTCTGGTGAAATGGTCCAGCAGTTCTGGATAGTGCGTAGAAAAAACAAGCACCGCCCCATGCGGGTTAGTAGCAGGTGAGGAGAACAAATCGATGATAGCGAAGACCAGCTGCTTGTTTATGCTGTTTTCGATTTCGTCGAATAGTAGGTAGCCTCCTTGCGCAAGTGTTTCGATAGCATGTTGTGCCAAGGAGGTTCCACGGAATGTTCCCGCCGATATCATGGCCATAGCTTGCGAGGGATCACAGTCGCGCTCAACCTTTTCATTGCGGAACTTGATATGGAACTGGTGATCGCTTACTTCCAAGTGTTCGATGGTCGGATCGAATAGACGTACCACTTGCGATGGGGGAGTGACAGGAATGGACATTTGCAGCGGATTTTGCAGACAGAGGGTGACCACGGTCTCCTTGGTGCGCAGAATCCCCGTCGTTAGAGAGCGATCGGGGGGCAAAAATCTCTTGACATCCTCGGCCAGCTCCTTTTCGTCGCCCGACTTATTCATTCCTCGAGTAGCTACAGTCCACCAGGATTCTTCGTCGCCATCTATGGTTCTTTTCAAACGAATCTTGCTCAGACTTCTGCCTGCATACTGGCACAGCCGTTCCTTTTCGAAAACCAAGGGGGAGTCGGCGGTGGCCTCGTCCTTGTCGGCGCGACGGAGTGTGGCATTGAGCAGCCAAGCCTCGCCGTTTTCCTCAAAGATAATGCGTGCTGTAATCGTGGGCTCCAGAATGTCCATCAGCGGATCGATGGTGGAGCGTTGAGTTCCCAATGAAGCACCTCTGGCAATGTTGATGATTAGAGAAAGCAGGCGTAGATCAGTGGTTTTGCCGGAGGCATTGATACCGGAGATGCCAATGGCTGTGACGATGCCAAGCGGTGAGGTGGTGCCCTGAAGGCGATGGGTGAAGCTGCCATCGGTAATTCTATCTTCGGCGAACAGAATCATGCGTAGTGCGCTCTTGTCGTATAAGCGAAGTCCTTTAAGGTCAAAGGCTAAGATCCGCATTATGCTCCTTTGAACAGAATATTTGTTTATATACTACATCCGGATGCTGATGATGCGTCTTTCTGTTCCGAGAAACCTAAATATTAATGCAGTGGAAGATTTCCGGATCGTTGGGGCTGTGATCTCGAACTCATAAAATGCAAGAGCTTATTGAAAAGAGACAGAGATAAGATAAGTTTTTATTCCTGTATACAGCTATGTCTAAAAGTTGCGAATACAGAAATTCCGGCCCCTGGGAGCCGGAATAATTGTCGGGGTAGGGGGATTTGAACCCCCGGCCTCTTCGTCCCGAACGAAGCGCGCTACCAAGCTGCGCTATACCCCGTGACAACGTTCTATATAGTACACGTACCGTCGGCCAAACGCTATCGTCTGCGCGGCGCGACCATTCAGATACTTGGTGTTAGGTGGCAACCGGGGCCTAGTACTGGCTCATGCGTAAAATAGCGATTTATGAATGACTCATCGGAAGAAACCCCTCGTCTGACGACGGTCGAACGCGCTCAGGTGCTGCTCGATCAGGATATGGCCATTACGGAGAAGATCGATCAGGGCGCCCAGCTGGATGACGCCATTGATCCCGGCAACCCGACGGACGGCGCTGAAGGCCATCCCGAACAGGTGCGTATGCGTGTGGCCAAGAGGGCGCTCATGCTCAAGGAAGGCATTGAGCCCTATCCGGTCCATCTGGATGTGACTGATCGCATCGAGGATGTGCGTCGTAAGTATCAGGACCGCCTTGAACCGGGCCAGGAGACTGAAGATGTGGTCGGCATCGCCGGCAGGGTCCTCTTCCTGCGCAACGGCGGCGGCCTCTGCTTCGTCCAGCTGGCGGCAGGTGACGGCACCCGCATTCAGGGCATGATCTCCAAGCGTGAGATCGGCGCTGATTCTTTGAAACGGTTCAAGCAACTGGTCGATCTCGGCGATCACCTTTATCTGCGCGGCCGCGTGGTCGCCTCCAAGACGGGCGAGCTCTCCGTCTTCGCCACCGAGTGGAATATCGCGGCCAAGGCCCTGCAGCCTCTGCCTGCCCTTCACAAGGAGCTGACCGAGGAGCAGCGCACCCGCAAGCCCTACCTGGCCATGATCGCCGATGAGGATGTGCGGGCCATGGTCCGCCGCCGTTCCAAGGCCGTCTCCTCCCTGAGGCGCACCTTCGAGGACCACGACTTCATGGAGGTCGAGACCCCCATGCTCCAGACCGTGCATGGCGGCGCTGCGGCCCGGCCATTCACCACGCATATGAACGCCTTCGACATCGACCTCTACCTGCGCATCGCCCCTGAGCTCTTCCTCAAGCGCTGCCTGGTGGGGGGGATTGAGCGGGTCTTCGAGATCAACCGCGACTTCCGCAATGAGGGCGTGGATGCCACCCATGCACCGGAGTTCACCATGCTGGAGGCCTATCAGGCTTACGGCACCTATGACACCATCGGGGATCTGACCAAGGAACTGATCCAAAAGGCGGCCATGGCCACGGCTGGATCGCTCAGGGTGACCCTGCAGGATGGCAGCCAGTACGACTTCGGCGGCGATTGGCGCCAAATCAGCATGTACGATTCCCTTTCCGAGTCCTTGGGTGATGAGATCACTCCACAGACCAGCGTGGACCATCTGCGGACTATAGCTGACAAGCTGGGCCTGGTGGAGGAGCCTGCCGAAAACCACGGCAAGCTGGTCGAACACCTCTGGGAGCACTTCTGGCAGGACAAGCTGTACGAGCCCACCTTCGTGCGTGATTTCCCGGTTGAGACCTCGCCTCTGGTCAAAGCCCACCGCACCAAGCCAGGCGTGGTCGAGAAGTGGGACCTCTACGTTCGCGGGTTCGAGCTGGCCACGGGCTACTCCGAGCTCAACGATCCGGTGGTTCAACGGCAGCGGTTCGTCGAGCAGGCCAAGATGGCCAGCCGCGGCGATGTCGAGGCCATGGACATTGACGAGGACTTCCTGGAGGCCCTGGGCGTGGGCATGCCTCCCGCTGGCGGCATGGGCATGGGCATCGACCGTCTGTTGATCGCCCTTACCGGTGCATCCATCCGCGAGACCATCACCTTCCCGCTGGTCAAGCCGCTGATCTGAGAGGGTCTGAGATGATAACAGGGGAGGGACGGTCATGAATATCAGGCTGTGGATGGATGGCATGCGTCCCCGGACGCTGCCTGCTTCGGTGGCGCCTGTCTGCGTGGGCGCTTCGGCTGCACTTTTGGAGCGGTCACGGCTCCTGGAACAGTGCACCAGCTCCTGCTCGCCCTCTCCTGTCGACCCTGCCCTGAAGGTGGCCACACCGGGAAGGCTGGCCCTGATCGTGGTCTTGTTGGTCCTGCTCGCCCTGTCGATGCAGATCGCAGCCAACTTCGCCAATGACTATGCCGATGGTGTTCGCGGCACTGACTCCGGCCGCGGAGGCGAGGAGGCCGCCTCTGGCAGACCGAGGCGCCTGGTGGCCGCTGGCGTGCCGCCCAGGAAAGTGCTGTACGCTACCATGATTTCGGCGGCTTTCACCTGTCTGATGGGCCTCATCGTCATGGCATTGACCGGTCATTGGTGGATGATCCTGGTCGGGGTCTGCTGCCTGATAGCGGGCTGGTGTTATGTGGGCGGCCCGCATCCATATGGCTACCATGGGTTGGGCGAGGTCAGCGTCTTCATCTTCTTCGGACTGGTGGCCACCCTGGGCACCGAGTACTTTCTCATTGATAGGGTCGATACCGCCGGCATCCTTGGTGCTTGCGCTTGCGGGCTCAACGCTGTGGGCCTGCTCATGCTCAACAATTACCGTGATCTGGACGACGACCGCCGAGCTGGCAAACACACATACGCGGTTCTGGTGGGGGCGCGTGCAGCGGCCATCTCCATTTACCTGGTCTACATCCTGAGTCTGGTTCTGGGCCTGATCCAGTTCGTTCCGGCTGTCATGCGACGTGGTCTGCCCGGCTTCCCTCTAGTGCTGATCCTCCTGCCTGTGGCCGCTGTCTTTCTGCTGATCTGTCGAGCTTTTGCCCGTGGCCAGGTGCCCAAGGCTTTCGGCTTGGCAGGCAAGGGTACTCTGGTCTCCGCCCTGTGCTGGTCGGCGGGCCTGCTTCTGCAGCTGTGAAAATCTTGATAGGCTCATAAGAGAGCAGTCCGACTTTCGAGCGATTTGGTGGATAATCAGGCAATCATGTTCATCACACTTCGGGAATACAAGGACGCACTGCGACCCTCGGCCTTGCTCTGCTCACCCACGCCGGTCCTGATCGGCACAGCGGTGGCCCTCCGGCAGTTGTTCGACCAAGGGATGGGGCCGGACACGCGCTTCTGGCTGATCGGTCTCTTATGTTGTCTAACGGCTGTGTTCATCCACAGCACCTGCAATCTGGCCAATGACTACTTTGACGGGATCAGGGGTACTGACGAGGGCCGGAGCAGCCTTTCGGGTGCGGGCGCTGACGGCTCGGTGCCTGATCTGCCCAGAAGAGGGGTGGCCGGTGGTGTGGAGCCTCGTAAGGTTCTGCTGTCTGCCTACCTCAACATCCTTATGGCCTGCCTGTCTGGTCTGATTCTCTGCTGGGTGACTGGCCACTGGTGGATGATCCTGGTCGGCATCTTCTGCCTGCTGGGAGCCTGGTTTTATACGGGAGGCAAGCACCCTTACGGCTATAGGGCTATGGGCGAGCTGAGCATCATGATCTTCTTCGGCCTGGTTGGCGTGTTGGCCACTCAGTACATGGAGACCGGCATCGTCGACCGCCATGGGTTCATCGGCGCTCTGGTTGGCGGTCTTATCTGCATTCCCGTTCTGGAGATCAACAACTATCGGGACATTGATGCGGATCCTCTGGCCGGCAAGTACACGCTGTCTTCCTTCATCGGAGCCAAAGGCACACTGATTCTGATGGGGTCCTGCTATGTCCTGGCTGTGATCCTGGGCGTGGTGGAGTCATGGTCCCTGTCGGACGGCTCTCTTGCAGCCGCTTGGCCCCGCCTGCTCTGCCTACTGCCTGTCCTGGTTCTGGCCATTGCCACCACAATGGCCAGCTGTCGGAACCGCTTCAGTAGGGCCTTCGCACTGTCGGGCTATACCGATCTGCTGACAGGGTTCTGCTGGCTGGGTGTCTGTCTGCTTTAAGCGACCGCTTTGCGGAGGAGGTGTAGGTCCGCCAAACAGTCCCTCTTAGGTTTTAGAATTTTCACTATGACCTACAAACTAGTATTGCTCAGGCACGGCCAGAGCGCATGGAATAACACCAATCAGTTCACCGGCTGGGTGGACGTCCCGCTGACCGAGCAGGGCGAGCAGGAGGCCCGCAAGGGCGGTAAGCTGCTCAAGGATAAGGGTGTTCTGCCGGACATCGTCTTCACTTCCCTGCTGCGCCGCGCCATCAACACCGCCAACATCGCCCTGGACGAGGCCGACCGCCTTTGGATCCCCGTCAAGCGCGACTGGAGGCTGAACGAGCGCCACTACGGAGCACTGCAGGGCAAGAACAAGACCGAGATCCGCGAGAAGTACGGTGACGAGAAGTTCATGCTCTGGCGCCGTTCCTATGCCACCCCGCCGCCCGAAATCGACCCTGACGATGAATACTCGCAGTCCCATGATCCTCGGTATGCCGGAGCCCCCGTGCCTCGCGCCGAGGCACTGGCCAACGTGGTCAAGCGCGTCACCCCCTACTGGGAGAGCGACATTGTTCCTGAGCTCAAGACCGGCAAGACCGTCCTGATTGCCGCCCATGGCAACTCGCTGAGGGCCATCGTCAAGATGCTCGACAACCTGACTGAAGACGAGATTGCCAAGGTCAACATCCCCACGGCCATCCCTCTGGTCTACGAGCTGGATGAGAACTTCAAGCCCATCAAGCCTCGTGGCGAGTACCTGGATCCGGAAGCAGCCGCGGCCGGTGCTGCTGCTGTGGCGGCCCAGGGCCAGAAGTGAGATCAAAATCCAACCGATGATCTCAATCGGACTTTGAACGCAGCACGTCCAAAGTTATTGAGGTGGTGCCGTCTCCTTTGTGGAGGGCACCACCTTTTCGTGTTCCTGGTGGTTAAGGACGTTCTTTTCCTTATTTTTCAGTCCAGGTCGATACCCAGATCCTTGGGGTCTTTGGAGGGGTCGAAGCCTGAAACGATGTAGACCACACGTCGTGCTGCCGAGACGCCGTGGTCTCCCAGGCGCTCCATGAATCGTGCCACCAGGACCAGGTCGATCAACTGCTGTCTGCTCCCCTTCCAGTCGTCCGAGAGGGCATAGCTGAAAGTTTTCTGATGGAGCTTGTCCATCTGGTCATCGCTGACGATGATCTGCTCGGCTATAGTCGTGTCCCTGTCGGAGAGCATCTCGACCAGACGGTCAGCCATGACGTCCAGAAAATCCTGCATCTGCTTGAACAGGGGAATGACCTCGTCAGGCAGGGTCGGTTCGGGGTAGGAGCGCCTCGCTGTCTCGGCGATGTGCCTGGCCAGGTCTCCCATGCGCTCAAAGGTGGCTGACAGGCTCAGCGTGGAGACCACCACCCGCAGATCAGTGGCCACAGGGCTCTGCTTAGCCAGGAGCCTGATGCATTGGTCAATGATGCTGGCCTGGAGGTTGTCTATATCGGCATCCCCGTCGATGACCTCCTGGGCTGTCTCCACGTCACAGTCCATCAGGGATCGTCCGGCTTTTTTAATGGCATCGCGAACCTTGGCGGCCATCCGATCGAGATCGTCGGCCACAAGCCCCAGCTCCTCGTTGAAAATCACGCGCATTGTTCTTCCCTTTCGGCCTCGGTCAACGATATGACTCCAGTCTATGTGACCGGCATGGCAAGAAAAAGCCAGTCCTGAAGAATGTCGGGCCATTGGAGCGGCAATCGAAGTCGGATATGCGAGAATAAAGCCGAAACTGCCGATGAGACTTGGTTAATGTTGCAGTGTCCGGGGTCGGCGCCGGACTGGAGGGAAGTCCTTATGAGACGGTTCATGGACCGCCTATGCAGCCTTATGGGCAACCGGAGCAAGGATGGTGAACAGGCCGAAAGCGGGGCATTGGAAGGCTCGACCCAGGCTCTGCTGGCGCTCATTCCTGCCGCCACGGTTGTGGTCGATGGTGATGACGAGGTTGTTCGCTCAAGCCCGGATGCCTACAGGCTGGGAATCGTCAGCAACGACGAGATTGCGGATCCGAAAATCATCGAGGCCATTGCGCAGGTACGCCGCTCGGGCGGTCGCCGCAGCTTCAATCTGACCACGCGAACGCCCACGGAATTCGCTCTGGATGCCGCTACCGGGAGCTCGGAATCCGATGATTGGGATATTGCCGAGGTCGAGGATTCCGGGGACGCGACCCATGTTCAGGCCCAGGCGGTATCTAGAAGGAACTGGCTCAAGGTCACTCTGGGGCGTATCGACAAGTCCTTGGTCGTGGTGCTTATCGATGATGTGAGCGATTCGGTCAGGTTCGTTCGGACCAGGGATGCTTTCATGACCAATGTATCCGAGCAGATGCTCAAGCCGGTTCAGGCCCTTGAGGAGCTTGCGGCGCAACTGAAAACCACCTCGCATCTGGAGGGGGACGACCCGGATCTGCTACGCAGCCACCTGCGCAGCGTCTCCAAGGATGCCTCCTCGGTCCAGCGTTACAGCGCCTATCTGGGGCATGTGCTCAAGGATCTTCTTCTGCTGATCCGGGCTCAGGAGCGGATCAAACCCAGCAGGGAGAATGTGCTTGACGTGGCTGAGCAGATAAGGACAGTGGTTCAGGATGAGCAGGATGGAGCTGATCAGGCCCATGTGACACTACGGTGGCGATGCGACCAGACGCTGACTATTCACGGCGACGGACAACAGATCAGAGTGGCCTTGGCCAAGCTGGTGGAGAATGCCATATCCTATTCACCTACTGGATCGACTGTCTCCTTGGTGGCACAGGCCTCCAAGGACGGGCAGTACGGGATCATCAGGGTGGTCGACCACGGCCGAGGCATATCCAAGGCGGACCAAGGCAGGATCTTCGAACGCTTCTACCGCGCAGACAATCAGAATGAACAGACTGCAGTGGGCATCGGCCTAGGGCTGGCCATCGTCAAACATGTGGCCCTGACCCACCATGGATCGGTCACTGTCTGGAGTGCGCCGGGAGAGGGGAGCACATTTACGCTGATGCTTCCTCTGGCTCAGGGTCCGGTTGCTGGGCCAGACGGCGATAATCCCAGCGATTGAAATGCTCCCAGATCATCAGCAGGATGCCCACGCCAACCCCGGAAAGGCAGACAATAAGGGGCTTGGTGACCGTCATTCCGGTCAGAGCTAGGATGCCCACCACAACAAGGGCCAGAATCCATGCCCCAGTGCCGAACAGGAAGATGCGTCGCAGATCCACCTGCACGGGACGTGGCGATGGCCTGCGGGCGTCCGGATCGAAAATGGGAGCCAGCTTCATACCCCCCACTGTACCGTTTGCAATGACATGCGGCGACCCCCACGCCTTGCCCAGGCCTTGGCCCTTGTCCTATCATGACGGGGATTGGTGGGTTCGTATGCACCGGCCCATGGAGGGATTTCCCGTGGAAAGGGGAGTGCGTGTATCCGATCCAAGCTGTGGAGAAGCACTACGCCTGGGGCTCACATGACCGACTGCAGCGCATGTTCCATCTGCAGGAGTCAGACGAAGGCCAGGGTGATACCTTAGCGGAGATGTGGTTCAGCGGGCATACCGAATCCCCTTCGCCCCTGACCCTGCCCGACGGCTCGCTCATGCCGTTGACCGAGGCCATTCGCCGCAATCCCATGACCATGCTGGGAGAGCGCGACTCTCGCCTCTTCGGCCCTACATTGCCTTACCTGTTCAAGATCATTTCGGCCCGCATCCCTCTCTCCCTGCAGGTGCATCCCCTGGATTTCGAGGCTCGTGCCGGTTTCAACCGTGAGAATGCCCAGGGGGTGCCTGACGACGATCCGAGACGCTCCTTTCACGACAGTCTGGCCAAGAACGAAATGGTGGTGGCCTTGGAGTCCTTCCAGGCCTGTGTAGGCTTCGCGACCATTTCCACTCAGCTGACCCTTTTGCGCGCCGTGGACCACCCGCTGGCTGAGCTGATGACCCAGGCGCTGACCGCCCGTACCTTCCACTTGGGAGTTCCGCCGGCCCGCTTCGCTTCGGCTGATGCCATGATGCCGGTCTCCTCTTTAATCTGGCCGGATTCCCGCCGGCGTATTTTCCGGGCCTTCCACGCCGCCGTGACTGCCGAGCCAGAGGCGGCCCGCGGTATGGAAGAAGCCTTGGAGGCTGCCGCTGGGCGACTGCGTTCGAAACGAGCGGGCGCCGTACTGAATCATGCCCTGTGTGCTGCACGGGCCTTTCCGGAGGACCCGGCTGTGCTCTGCCTGCTCATGCTCAACCCTGTGGATCTGGAGGAGGGTGATTCGGTCTACATCCCCGCCGGGACACCTCACGCCTACATCCATGGCACCGCGGCAGAGATCATGACCAACTCCGACAATGTGCTCAGGGCTGGCATGACCCCTAAGCATCGGGACATTCCCAACCTCCTGCACAGCCTGGACTGCCAGCCTTCAGCTCCCATCGACCCATCCAGCTCCATGATCGCCACCCTGATCATGCACAATATGGTGACCTACAGGCCCAAGATCAACGAGTACATGCTGGTCTACGGGCATGTGGAGGAGGGTGGAGCCACATGGCCCCTGCTTAACAGGCTTCAGCAGCGTTACGGGGATCTGATAGAGCGCCTGGGGCCTCGTCACCTGATGATTCCGCGCCGCGGGCCGCGCATCATCGTCTGTACTGATGGTCGGATCCGTTGTGCAACCGCTGACCAGTCCTGTGTACTGGATCAGGGTCAGGCCCTTTTCATTCCTTCCCAGGACGGCCGTATCGACATCACCATGCCCCAGGATTCCGACGAAGCCGGCGGGTCCTTCCTCTTGGCTTCGACCCCGGTTTAAATCAGGGTTCGCTCAGGGTGGACCATACAGGACTCAAAACCGAGAGACACGCCGTGGCGGGCGGCACGCATGCGGGTTTGCCCATGTCCGCCTTATGTCCGTATAATCCTAGCGTATTCCGTGGTTGTCGAAGATGAGCGACCACCGAAGCCATGCTTGAGTACACCAGTGTGGACAATTCAGGTCATTTGGCCTGGGTTCTCGCTTGCGTTATGGTGTTCCCTTGTGATGGTTCGTGATACGGCACGAAAGTCGCGTCGGAACATAAACGGGAGTGATTCTACATGAAGCATGCTGCGCACAGGGCTTCGGCCACGCGGGGCGCAGGTGTCGGCAGTTCGCCGACCAGCCGATCGACTGGCGCAACCCGGGAGGCCGGCATCCAGGGCGTTGATGATGCCTTGGTGGCCAAGCTCAACGAGGTGGCCCCTCGAACCCGACGTTCCATTCGTTTGGCGGCCAAGGCTTCAGCCCGTCGCTCCCATATCATGACCGGTTCGGCCCTGACTGTCCTTGTTGGTGCGGCCGCTTCCTCAATGGCTGTTAACCAGGCTCGGGGCGACTGGTCCCTGCCTATGGCCGGCAGCGTCGCGATCAACCTTGTCACCCCTTCATCCTCCACCGGCTACTCCGGTGCTGATGGCAGTTCAAGGGTTTCTCGCTCCGACTACCGTCAGCCTTTGCCGACGGCTTCGCAGCGCAACGAGGGCAGTTGGGACCTGGGCGAGTCTGCGCTCGATGCCGGGCAGATGTCCAAATCCTCGGCAAACAATCCGGCCGTGGCGGCGCTGATGGATGCCAACCGTTCGGTTCTGCCGGCAGGGTTCAACCCCAACCATGCCACGGGAGATGTGGGCAACGCCTACGAATTCAGCCAGTGCACCTGGTGGGCCTATGTCCGTCGTCACCAGCTGGGTTTGCCGGTGGGGTCCCATATGGGCAATGCCAAGGACTGGTCAGGCTCGGCTCGGACTTTAGGCTACTGGGTGGATGACACGCCGCGCAACGTCGGCGACATTGTGGTCTTCCAGGCTGGCCAGGAGGGTTCAGATTCCACCTATGGCCATGTGGCTATCGTAGAGAAGATCAATCCCGATGGTTCCATCGTCACCTCAGAGTGCGGCGCTGTGATGAACGGAAAGACTTACTCCCGCACCCTGACCAACGTGCACGCTCTGCGCTATATCCATTACTGATCCTTGGTTGCGCGGATCGTGTTCCCCAAAGTCAATTTTTGTTCCCTACACGTGATAGAATTGTGCACGATGAAAAAAACACGCAAGTATGTGAGCATGATGGCAGCGGCTACTATCTGTAGCACGCTTTTCATCGGTATACCCGCCGTGGCTCAGGCCAGTGACGGTAGTGAGGCCGTAGCCACTTCGTCGCGTTCATTCACCCCCGGCAGCAAGGTGCGTGCCGACCTGCTGACCGAATCGACGGCGACCACCGTCGAAAAGGACAGTCGCTGGGGTGGCATCGAGTCCTTGAACGTCCCTGCTACCAAGTCACAGGCCGAGAAGGATGCTGAGGCCAGAGCTCAGCAGGCCCAGGCGGCGGCCAGCCAGCGCCAGGCCGCGCAGGTCAGTCGTTCGGCTGCTCGTGGCGGTGCCGCTAGTAGAGTCGCTGACGTGCCGGCCACCGGCACAGGTGCAGATGTGGTCAACTACGCCCTTCAGTTCCAGGGGATTCCCTATGTGTGGGGAGGAACAGATCCTGCCACGGGCTTTGATTGCTCTGGATTTACCCAGTACGTGTTTGCCCACTTCGGCATTGGTCTGCCCCGCACAGCCGATGCTCAGGGTTCGATGGGCGTGCCGGTTACGGATCCTGCTCCTGGCGACCTGATGGTAGCCCCCGATGGCAGCCATGTCGGCATCTATGTCGGCGGTGGACGCATGATCCACGCTCCGGCTCCCGGCCAGAGCGTCAAGGTTCAGGCGGTCTATCAGACTTTCAACTACCGTCGTCTGGTCTGAGGCATAGGTTTTATGCAGTGTTAACGCCCCCCCTGGGGGCGTTTTGCATATTCGGAGTCGAGGTTCCTCGCGTGTTGGTCCCTGCAAACTTATTGATCAGACCCGCATGCGATATTCTGACAGAAGGAGCGATGTCGGTTTGTCATCGCCAAGTTTAAAGGAGGTCGTCGGATGAGCAACGACAAGGCTGTTCTGGTAGGCGTCGATGGCTCGGACGCCAGCTACAAGGCGGCGTGGTGGGCCGCCAACTACGCTAAGCATGCAGGGTTGACCCTACAAATCGTCTGCGCCTATTCCCTTCCCTCGTATGCCGCAGTCTCCTTCGATGCGACGTATACCACCATGGGTGACGACGTGGCCGCTCACAACGACGCCCAGGAGATCCTCTCCAAGGCCAAGGCCATCGCCGACGAGCAGGGTGTCAGTGCAGCCACGCTGATCGTAACGGGGGATCCTTCATCGGTCTTCGTGGAGCTGAGCCGCAATTACCGGCTGATTGTCATAGGCAACAGGGGCAAGGGCGGCCTGGCCGAGCGTCTGCTGGGAACCACCAGCTCAAGCCTGCCCGCCTATGCTTACTGCCCTATCGTGGTTGTTCCCTACACCGACGACGACGGCAATCTGATGCATCTGAGCAATGACATCAAGCGGGTTGCTGTGGGCTCCGACGAGTCCAAGTGGGGCCTCAAGGCCTTGCAGATCGCCGCTGCCTTCGCCGACAGCTGGGATGCCGAGCTGGACGTCATGTCTGCAGTGCCCAATATTTCCGGACTGACCGGTACGGGTTCGGCCGAGGAGCGCAGCGTCATGGATTCCTACCTGGATGACCTCAATACCCGAATTGCACCGCTTATGAAGACCTACCCGAATCTGCGCATCAACAAGACCGTGGTGCCGGGATCGGCTGTGGAAGCTCTGACCCAGGCCAGCAAGACCCATGATGTGGTTGTGGTCGGCTCGCGTGGTCGCGGCGGCTTCACAGGGCTTCTGCTGGGGTCGACCAGCCAGGGGCTCCTGCAGCATGCAGTCAGCCCGGTCTACGTGGTGCCGCGCAAGTACGTGGAGGCTGAGGAGTCCGGGCTCAAGGCCGCAGCAGAGGCGGCTGAAAGCACGGATGTGGCTGAGATTACCGGCGTGGAGCGTATCTCCGTGGATTCGGCCAAGCCCGAGCAGCTGGCTGACCTGGAGTCGACCATCGATCCCGAGCATAAGGAGTAGGCAGTCGATTCAGTGACGGCCCCTACGAAGAGCGGGAACCTCCGAGTTCAAAGAACCTGGAGGTTCCCGCTTCTTTATTGTCGTCAGATCAGTGGCGAACCTTGACGGAGATCCTGACCGGTGTCTCCCTCTGATAGGTGTGGGCCACGGTGCAGGACTTGGCTATATGGCGGCGGACCCGCTCCTCCAGCTTGTCTGCATCATCTTGGGCCAGCCTGGCTGAAGTGGCATCGACGTCCACCTGCTCGTCGAAGCTCAGGTAGGCGTCGTCGTCGGCGTCATAGGTGCCGTCCACCACGATTTTCGCCCCCTTGCCCTTGCCTAGGGCGCTCTCCACGGCGAACTGGCTGGAGAGGGCTCCGCAGGCGGCCAGAGCGATCTTCATCAGATCGCCGGGGTTAAACTGATCCTCGCCCTTGCCGAAGGTGATGTGCGCCCCATTGTCGCCATAGGCGTTCCAAGTGCCGTCCTTGTCGCGTTCGACCCAAAGTCTCTTGCCCATCTGTTCCTCCTTGTTTGGCACCCGGCGGGTGCGTCATCCGGATCCGACCCTATGGTCGGACCTGCTCCTCCAATCTAACCCGGACTGTGCAATTCGTCACCGGGGCACGCTCAGCTGGCGGAGGACTTGATAGTATGGCCGCATGGCCTTGACTCCTGAAGAACTGCAGCGTATTCGCACACGTATCCCTGAGCGTCCCGACTCGGACATTCCCACTCCCTATGAGGACTTGGTGCGCACCATCCTGCGCGAGGGCACCCTGAAGTCCGACAGGACGGGTACCGGGACCATCCCTCTGTTCGGGAGGCAGATGCGCTTCGATCTGTCGCATTCCTTCCCGCTGATCACTACCAAGAAGGTCTACTTCCGTGGCATCGCCTACGAGCTGCTCTGGTTCCTCAAGGGCTCGCAGAACGTGCGTTGGCTGCAGGAGAACCGCGTGCATATCTGGGACGAGTGGGCCGATCCGGAAACAGGGGACCTGGGACCGGTCTATGGGGTTCAGTGGCGCAGCTGGCCCGCTCCGACGCCCGAGGACCCCCATCACACCATCGACCAGATCGCCAAGGTGCTGGATCTGATTCGCACTCACCCGGACTCCCGTCGAATGATCGTCACTGCTTGGAATCCGGCCCAGGTCGACAGCATGGCCCTGCCTCCCTGCCATGCGCTCTTCCAGTTCTATGTGGCCGACGGCAAGCTGAGCTGCCAGCTCTATCAGCGCTCCTGCGACATGTTCCTGGGGGTGCCTTTTAACATCGCCTCCTACGCCCTACTGACCTTGATGATGGCTCAGCAAGCCGATCTTGAGCCTGGGGAGTTTGTCTGGACCGGCGGCGACTGCCACATCTACGACAACCATGTGGAGCAGGTTCTGGAGCAGCTGTCGCGTGAGCCCTATCCCTATCCAACCATGCGCATTCGCAAGGCTGACTCGATCTTCTCTTATCAGTACGAAGACTTCGAGGTGGTGGACTATCACTGCCACCCCGCCATCAAGGCCCCTGTGGCAGTCTGATGGTGCGGTGAGCGGAATACGGGCACCGTCGGATCCGCAGATTAGAATGTACTCGTATATCTACTCGCTATGAGGAGTGAACGCAACAGATGGAGCATGACAATAGTCGAAGCGGCTATCACGAACCCGAGCCCGGTCAGGCCGGGCTTTTAGGTGATGAGGAATGGCGGCATCAGGAAGAAGAGATAGGCCGCCGCTCATCGGTCAATATGATCTGGGCGCAGGCGCAGGCCACTGACGGTCGGCGCGGCGCCATTGGTTACCACAATGCGCTGCCCTGGCATCTGAGCGAGGACATGCGGCACTTCAAGGAGCTGACAGTCTCCCATCCTGTCATCATGGGGAGGCGAACCTGGGTCTCCATGGGGGAGCGGCCCCTGCCCAAGAGGGACAACATCATTCTGTCCAGTGATCCAGAGTTTCGGGCACCTGGCGCCACGGTGGTATCTGCGGCTGACGATGCTCTGGAGCTAGCCAGGCAGGAAGCCATTCCCGACGATGGGATGGATCGCAGTGAAATCTGGGTTATCGGCGGCGCAGGGGTTTTCAACACCTTCTTTCCGCTGGCTGATGCAGCCTATGTGACTGATCTGGATCTGCAGATTCCAGCTGATGTCTTTGTGCCTGATATGGAGGAGCTGGTCAGCAAGCGGTTCTGGCAGGTGCGCGATGAGAGCCAATGGATGACCCCTGCCAAACCGGATCAGGCGGATGCCATCCCGCGGTTCCGGTACATCACCTATGGGAAGGTGCGTTGATGGGCCAGGATTCTGAAGGAAAGGCCTCACAGGGTCCCTACAACGTCATGACCGTCTGCACCGGCAACATCTGCCGGTCGCCCATGGCTGAGGTCATCCTGCGCAAGTTCTTCCAAGATCGCGGACTGGATGAGGACCAGGTCAGGGTGGAATCCAGCGGGGTCAGCGACGAGGAGTTCGGTAACCCCATAGATCGGCGTGCCCAGAAGGTTCTGCGCGAGCGGGGCTATGAGGTGCCGCCCGATCACTTCGCCCACCGGATCACCCGGGAGGAGGCCGAAGACGCCGACCTGCTGCTGCCCATGACAGCCGACCATATGCGAGCCCTGCTGCGTCTGCTGCCCTCAGGCAAGCGATCCGCTGTTCACCTGTACCGCAGCTTCGATCCGGATCTGCCCAAGCCGGCACCGGGCCGGGAGAGCCAAATCGACCTGGTGGACCCTTGGTATGGCGGCCCCCGTGAGTTCGAGGTGGCCATCGATCAAATCGAGCATACGGCGCCCTACATCGTCGATTGGGTGACGCGTCAGCTGTCGTGAACGATCGATGAACGCAAATATCAATTAAGCCCCTGGATTCCTTATGAATCTCAGGGGCTTAATGGCTGGTGGCTCCGAGCGGGATCGAACCGTTGACCTAGCGATTTTCAGTCGCTCGCTCTACCAACTGAGCTACAGAGCCATGAACAGTCGAAAAGACCCGGAAAAACCGAGTCAGACCATTCCCAGCGACTCCGGCCGGACTTGAACCGGTGACCTCCGCCGTGACAGGGCGGCGCTCTAACCAACTGAGCTACGGAGCCGAGGCTGCTCGAACAGCCAAGAGGAAAGTTTACATGAGCGCCGGAGGAATGCAAGCCCCGGCGCGTCGCTGCCTAGTCCTGCTGCTGCCAGCCATCGGTGTCGATGTGGTGGGCAGGGTTGGCCTGCCAGGCCTTCCATGCAGATTCGACGATCTCCTCGACGCCATACTTGGCATGCCAGCCCATCTCGGTGTTGATTCGGGTGGGGTCGCCAATCAGGTGCGGCGGATCGCCAGCGCGGCGGGGCTTGATGGCCTCAGTGAAGGGCAGACCCGTCACCTTCTTGACCTCGTCCACGATCTGTCGAACGGATGTACCCTGGCCGGTGCCCACATTGAAGGCATCGTAGCGGCGCTGGTCGCGGTCCAGGTAGTCCAAGGCGGCGATGTGGGCGTCGGCCAGGTCAGAGACGTGAATGTAGTCTCGCACGCAGGTGCCGTCGGGGGTGGGGTAGTCGTCGCCGAAGATGGCGGGTGCCTTGCCCTGCCGCAGCCTGTCGAAGAGCATGGGGATCAGGTTGAGGACAGCCGGGTCCTCCAGGCTGACCGGTCCGCAGCCAGCCACGTTGAAGTAGCGCAGGGCGCAGAAGCGGATGCCGTAAGGCTGCTCGCAGGCCCGGGCCATCCACTCGCCGACCAGCTTGGTCTGGCCGTAGGGGTTGATGGGGACCATGGGCTGTACGTCCTCGGGAACCACATCGACCGGAGGCTCGCCATAGGTTGCTGCCGAGCTGGAGAAGACCAGCTTCTTGGCATCGGTCTTTGCCATGGCGGACAGGACGTTGATCATGCCGTTCAGGTTCTGCCGGTAGTACCAGATGGGCTTCTCCACCGACTCGCCCACCTGCTTACGGGCAGCAAAATGGATGACGGAGTCGACCTTGTTCTCCTGGATGATCTCGGCCAGACGCTGATCGGCGCCCGGTGCGGCCACGTCAGCGCCATAAAGACGGGCATTCCCGATCCGATCAGGCCTGCCGTAGCTGAGGTCATCGACCACGACGACCTCCTTGCCGGCCTCTTGCAGGGCGTGAACCACATGGGCGCCGATGTATCCGCAGCCGCCTGTAACCAAAACTGACATCTGCATGCCTTTCCTAGCCAAAACCAAACTCTTGTTCGATTTTGCAATATTTTGTTGTATTTTGTTCTGAATTGAGTATATCACGGGCACATATACCCGCTATGCCCGCTTGTTTGTATTTTCTAGGATATATATGAGCTGTGATGAGTGAAGAAAGACAGAGCATGGCCCCTAGGCGGTCCATCGTCTCCTATGTGAGGCGCTCCGAGAAGCTCAGCGAACGACTGGCGAGGGCTTGGTCCCGGTATTCCTCCAGATACCTGCTCGATCTGGGTCAGGCTGAGGGCTCGCTGACAGTTGCCGAGGATCTGCGTTGTGATGCAGCCATGGTCAGATCGGTTTGGGGGAGGGATGCCCCGCTGATCGTCGAGATTGGATCCGGCCAGGGAGAGAATGTCGTGGCTTCGGCTCGGGAACACCCTGATCAGAATTACTTGGCCCTGGAGGTCTATCAACCAGGGTTGGCCCATACCATGCTGATGGCTGGTAAATCGGACTTGGATAATCTGCGGCTTGCCCAGGTCAACGCCCCGGACCTCCTGGCCCGAATGGATCCCGGACTGATCAAGGAAGTGTGGACCTTCTTCCCCGACCCCTGGCCCAAGATGAAGCATCACAAGCGTCGTCTGGTCCAGCCGGCTCTGGCTGCTGACTTGGCGGATTGTCTGGAGCCGGGCGGTCTTTGGCGAATTGCCACTGACATCGAGGATTACGCCCTGCATGTGCATGAGGTGATGGATGGGAATCCGAGGTTCAGAAACCTGGGCACTCTGCCAGTCAGTCTGCCCACCCAACATGTCGGCAAGGGGACGGCTGATCAGGCCAAATCCCTGCCTCATGCCATGTTCATGGAGTCGGAGCGGTTCGAGGGCAGAATCGTAACCAATTTCGAGCGTAAGGGGATCAAGGCCGGCCGGGTCATCCACGACCTGACCTATCAGGTTTCGGCAGACTGACCATAAAGTGCACAGAAATATGAAGAGCGAGGGAGGCCTCCTGTGGTCAAGAGGATAGTGGTGGGAATGCTGGCCCATGTGGATGCCGGCAAGACCACGCTCTCGGAAGCCATGCTCTACCGGGGCGGGGGAATTCGCCGTCTGGGCAGGGTGGATCATGGCGATGCCTATCTGGACACCAACGATCTGGAGCGTCAACGTGGTATTACCATCTTCTCCAAACCAGCCCGGCTGACCTATCGCGATGTGGATCTGACCCTTATCGATACACCCGGCCATGTCGATTTCTCAGCCGAGATGGAGCGGGTCCTGTCAGTCTTGGATTATGCCCTCCTGGTCGTTGATGCTACCGCTGGGTTGGAAGGATACGTCGATACGCTCTGGCGACTCCTGGCGCGCTACGGGGTGCCCACCTTCATTTTCATCAACAAGTTGGATGCCCCTGGAGCTGATGCTGCCCGTATTCTTGAAAGCTGCAAGCAGCGCTGGTCTCCGGGGTGCTTCGATTTGAGTCGTGGACTGGAGCATGGCGATATGGAGGATGTGGCCCTGCTCGATGAGGACGTTATGGACGAGTATCTCAAGACCGAGGGCATATCGGATGGGAGTCTGGCACGGCTGGTTGTCGATCGTCGTCTCTTCCCATGCTTCCTTGGGTCTGCCCTGCGTCTGGACGGGGTGTATGCCCTCCTGGAGGGGCTGGAGCGGTACACCCTTTCGCCGGGGTATGGCAGCGAGTTCGGCGCAAGGGTGTTTAAGGTATCGCATGATGACAAGGGCGCCAGGTTGACCTGGCTCAAGGTGACCGGTGGCGACCTGCCGGTCAAGTCGGCTGTGATTACCGATGCCCACAATGATTCCGAAGGCCAAGCAGGTTCCGGGAAGACCGGATACCGGGAGACCAGCGAGACTATTGACCAGCTTCGGCTCTATTCCGGAGCGTCTTATAGGCTGACGGATTGCGCTCAGGCCGGGAGCGTCGTGGCTGCAACCGGGCTTGATCTGACACGTCCAGGCCAGGGGCTCGGCTGCGAGCGAAAGAACCTGGAGCCTGTGCTGGAGCCGGTGCTGACCTATGCAGTGACGGCTGAGGGGCTGGATCCACACCAGGTGTTGAAGGCCTTGCGCATCCTGGAGGATGAGGATCCTCTGCTGCATGTGGTCTGGCAGGAGCAGCTCCAGGAGATTCACTTGCGACTGATGGGACAGGTCCAGTTGGAGGTAATTCAGGAGGAGCTGGAGCGGCGGTTCGGTATGCAGGTCTCCTTCAGTCAGGGCGGAATCCTCTATAGGGAGACCATCGCGGCCCCCGTTGAAGGGGTTGGACATTTTGAGCCCCTCCGACATTATGCCGAAGTCCATCTGCTCCTCGAACCTACGGAGCCGGGCAGTGGTCTCAGCTTCGCGTCGACCTGCAGCCTGGACCGCCTGGACGGGAACTGGCAGCGGCTCATTATGACCCACCTGGCGGAGAAGGAGCATCTGGGCGTTCTGACAGGCTCGCCCCTCACCGATATGCGCATCACCTTGCTTGACGGCCGCGGGCATATCAAACACACCGAAGGCGGGGACTTCCGCCAGGCTACATACCGGGCCGTCCGGCAGGGGCTGATGAAGGCCCGTAATATTCTGCTGGAGCCCTGGTACCATTTCAGACTCGCCATTCCTCAGGCGAACCTCGGCAGAGCAATGTCGGACATCTACCGGATGAAGGGCAACTTCTCGGAACCGCAGGCAGACGGGGACACGGTTGAACTGGAAGGGGATGCGCCGGTATCACAGATGCGTGATTATGCCATCGAGGTCAGCACCTACAGTCATGGCCGCGGGCATCTGGTCTGTTTCTTCAGCGGATACCGTCCCTGCCAAGACCAGGATGCTCTTGTGGATTCCATCGGTTATGACCCCGAGTCCGACCTGGAGAACACCCCTGACTCGGTCTTCTGCGCCCACGGAGCGGGATACCCGGTCAAATGGAACAAGGTGGAGGACTTTATGCACCTGCCCGGCGGGCGGTACATCTGAAACGCAGCCTTGAGGATTCGAGCTCGATCGTTCACCGGCATCGAGCGGCATCATCGAGCGGCATGGGAAAAAGATCATTCTGGGTTGCCGGCCGCTGTTGGCTGACGATTTACCTAGAATTATGGACATGATTGATCATCTGACGCTGAAGGTTCGGGACATCCAGGCTTCCATCGATTTCTATAGCAAAGCCTTGGCACCATTGGGGTACGTGGCCAAGGCCCACCATGAGCCCACTATTGGGTTGGGTGCAGAGGACGACGGGGCCCACTCGGACTTCTATCTGACACCGAGTGAGGATGGGGCTGCTTCGCCGGTGACCCATATAGCTTTCAGGGCTGCCGATGCCGCAACGGTGGATGCCTTTTACAGGGCGGCGCTCGCTGCCGGGGGCCGTGACAATGGTGCTCCCGGACTGCGCGATTACCACCCCCATTACTATTCGGCTTTCGTCTTGGATCCGGACGGGAACAATGTCGAAGCGGTTGTGAACTGGTCAGGGGTCCAGGGGTAACTGCGTCAGTCCACATACGGGATCATGTCAGCCTCCGGACGGTTGGGAAAGCCTAGGATGGCCGGTATGACCTATACAGCCGCATTTGACGTGGGGACCACGCAGGTCAAGGCCGTTCTTGTGGATGACCAGGGTTCTGCCAGGGTGTGCGCGTCCAGCGGTCTTTTGCCGCTCGACACAGGTGATGGGCGTATCGAGCAGAATCCCGAGGATTGGTTGCAGGCCTTCATCGAGGTGTCCCGTGACCTTTTGGCCCGAGCAGGGCGGAGCATCGAGCACTTCAGGAGTGACCAGGTCACCGGCATCATCATGAGCGGACAGATGCAGGACCTGATTGCTCTGGACGCGCAGGGACAGCCCGTCGGGCCGGCGATCCTGTACGCGGACGGCAGGGCCGAAGAAGAGTCGGCGGAGCTGACTGAAATCTATGGGGTCGAGTCCTTCCGCACCGTAGTGGGAAACCCATGCGATGGGTCCCTGCCGGTGACTAAACTGATGTGGATGTCCAGGCATCAGCCGGACCGGTATGCGCATGTTCGCCATGTGCTCATCGATGCCAAGGATTATCTGATTTGGTGGCTGACCGGTGCCTACTGCGGCGATGTGACAGCCTGCTCGACGGCAGGTGCCATGGATCTGCGCTCGCGAAAGTGGAGAAGGGACATCCTGGAAGCATCAGGTGTGGATGCCGCGATCTTCCCGGAACTCTATTGGCCATGGGAAAGCGTCGGCACCAGCACGCCGGGCGCATCCGCTGCCACGGGGTTTGCTCCGGGAACCACAGTCTATGCGGGAATGGGGGATGCTGGCGCATCTACCTTGGGCGGCGGGGTATTCCATCCCGGTCAATTCAATATCAACCTGGGCACATCCGGATGGATCGCCACAGTGACAGACCGGGCTGTAACTGACCGCCTTGGAATGGTCAACCTGGCCTATCTGGGCACAGACAGCATCATCAACACGGTGCCATTCCTCAATGCCGGCAACGTGCATGCTTGGGCCACCGGAGTCTTCGCGGGGGACAGTCCGACTGAGGGTGACGGCGACCCCTATCAGCGCATGGGGCGTTTGTTGGAATCCAGCCCGGCAGGAGCACGCGGCGTGATTTGCCTGCCCTATCTGGTGGGGGAGCGCTTCCCTATGATGAATCCTTCGATTCGGGGAGCCTATGCCGGCATTTCTTCCGAGACCGAGGCCAGTGACCTTGCCCGAGCCGCGCTGGAAGGCGTGTCTTATTCGATTCGTCAGGGGCTTGACCTGCTGGGCACGCCCATCGAACGCGTTACCCTGATTGGTGGCGGCACCCGCGAACCCCAATGGTGCCAGATGCTGGCGGATATCCTTGACGCGCCCGTTCAGGTGCTTGATGATGCCCATCTCATGCCTGCGGTGGCCCTTGCTCAGCTGGTCTCTGTTGGCAAACAGACCGGCTCGTCTTCACAGCCTGATTTGCAGGCCTTGGAGGAGTTGGTGGAGGCGAACTTAGTTGGACGGGTCTATTCCCCTAACGACGCAAATCGCCAAGTGTACGATGCCGGTTACAACCGGTTCCGGCGGCTATATCCGGCTTTGGATTCTCTCCGGTAAGCGCCCATCGGATGCAGTCGTCCATCGTGAATGATCAGAACGATTCAAACTGGCGCAACGGCGGCAGCAATTTTGGCTGCTTTTGCATGTTCGCAGACTGCGCCACGCAAAGCCTTAGCAATTCAAAGAAGTGTGTCTTCGCCATGCTGGCGGATTCTCGTCGGCGTTGATCTATAAGTGTGTACTGTTGTGTGTACTATTTTGGTTCAAAATGGGCCGCATGAGCCCAATCGGAGTTTTACGCTTATATTCTTGCGAATCTGTTGAATGGCGGAATATCGCCCTTTTACAACCCTTGACCTTGTACCCCCGGAGAGAGTCGAACTCTCGCTGTCAGATTGAAAGTCTGGTGTCCTAACCGTTAGACGACGGGGGCGAACGTGCCCATGATACCCGCCCCCTATGGACCAGGCAAACCTGGTGTGCCGTCCGCCGGTCAGTGATCCTCCTGATCCAGCTCCTGATCGCGGCGATGGAAGAGCTCCATCTGTTCGCGGATCCAGACACGTTCCGCAGGGTTGATGTCGGCGGATTCCAGGTACTTCTGGTAGACGGGGTAGAAGGCTCTGAGTATGGGGTAAATGGCGTAGAGGGTGTGCTCGGGCTTCTGCTCTCTGGTGTGTTGCGGGTGGGCGTCGAAGGTGTTCTTGAAGCGTTGCATGTAGTGGCGGAAGGATGTGAAGGAGGTATCCATCCTGCGGGCGCTGATGCCCACGTTCATGTCCTTGCAGTAGACCGTCTTGAACCCTTGATCAATCAGGTGCAGGGAGATATCGACATCCTCGTGCATGATGTCTTCTTTGTCCCTGCAGACATGGCTGCGTATGGCCCGCCAAGCCGTGGCGCGCAGGGCCATGTTGGAACCGTAGAGCAGGTATTGCCCGTCGTCGGCCCGGTAGATGGCCTTGCGGATGGGGTTGTCGCCCTTGAGCCCGATCCGCTTGCCTGGCATGTCATAGTAGGCCACCGGTCCGGTGGCGCCCATGGCCTTTGGATCCCGGGTGAAGATGCCGGAGACCACTTCGACCCAGTTGGGACGAAGCATGCAGTCGGCGTCAATCCTGCCCAGCACGTCGCCGGTTGCCCGGTCAAGTCCGTAGTTGCGGGTGGGGATCAGTCCCTGTTCGCTGTCCTGGTGGAGAAGCTTGACATGCTGGTCAGGGTGCTGGTCGATGAATTGTTGGACGATGGAGGCCGTTGCGTCCGTGGAGTGGTTGTCGACTACCAGCACCTCCTTGGGTGCCTGGCTCTGCCTGGTGGCGTTCAGGAGGCAGTCCTCAATGCGTTCTTCCTCATTCCAGGCGGGTATGACTATGGAAACGGTCAACATACCCCTCAGGATACGTGTGCCCGGATACACCGTCGGCTCAACCTGTGCCCTACAGCCCGCCATGTCAGCCATCTTGGGATAATGGAACATATGGCCAACGAGCAAAAGCAGCGCTTCGATTTCGCGACGGTCTTCCCGCCCAAGGGGGATCCGCGCCGACCTCCGGAATGGTTCGGCCGCGCCCTCCTCTATGTAGTGATAGCTGTCTTTCTGGCCTGGTTCGCATACGCATCCTGGTGGAAGATCGAATTCCTGGTGCTGGATGTGGTGATCGCCATCTTCGTTTCCCTGGCCATGGAGCCTCTGGTGCTCAGACTGGTCAAGCATGGCTGGCGGCGTGGAGCGGCCTCTGCGGTCACCCTGATAGGCCTGATCATCATTGTGATTGTCCTCATGGGCATGTTCGGCAATCTGCTGGTCCAGCAGGTCATCGGCATGGCCAACGGCTTGCCGGCCTTCTATGAGCAGGTGGCGGAATTCATCGCCAGCCGCACCCCCTGGCACCTGCCGGCCATGCAGGATCTGGGCGGGGAGATCGTCAAAAATATTCAGACATCCTGGGTGACGGACTTCGCCGGACAGGCCCTGACTACCACTGTGGGGCTGGTAGGGTCATTCATTAATATCATGACCGTCCTGCTGGTCATCTATTACATTTCCGCTGCAGGCCCCAAGCTGCGCCGCAGCCTCTGTCAGTGGCTGGCTCCCAGGAGTCAGCGCCGCTTCCTCTTCGTTTGGACCATCGCCCAGGACCAGATATCCAGCTTCCTGTTCAGCCGGACCATTCTGGCACTCATCTCTGCCGCCTGCATGTCGGTCTTCCTGGTCATTCTCAAGGTGCCCTACTGGCTGCCGCTGGCCCTCTTCTGTGGACTGGTGTCCCAGTTCGTGCCCACCATCGGCACCTACATAGGCGGGGCTGTTCCCATAGTGGTGGCCTGGGGGAGCCGCGGACTGCTTGTGGCTGTTATTGTGCTGGTCTACATCATCATCTACCAGCAGATCGAAAACATGATCCTGGCCCCCAAGATCTCCCAGCGGACCATGGACCTCAACCCAGCCATTGCCTTCCTCTCCGTACTGGCCCTGGGCGCGGTCTTCGGTGCCCTGGGCGCCTTCCTGGCCCTGCCTCTGGCGGCCAGCTTCCAGGCCATATTCTCGGCTTCGGTCAAGCATTACGAGCTTATCGACTCCCCGCTCATGCAGGATCCCAAGCCGGTCGGCAAATCCAAGGTGGTCGAGGGTGTCGAGGCCTTCAACGAGCACGTGGTTCAGCCGGTGGCCAGCCATGTGGGCAGCCGGTCGGCCAAGGGGACCAGTGCCAGGGTCCGAGTGGACGATCCCGTCATGACGATCGCCCGGGAGCTCTACCCGACCTCTTCCCCGACGGCCAAGGATCTGGATGAGTCGGCCACGGTTCCCATACCCAAGTCCGCCTCGGCTCCGGTAAGGCACAGGCCGCTCAAAGGCACTGAGACCACGAACGAGGCCTCTGAGGAAGAGGACAACCCTCGCAAGGAGTGGCGCTGATGGCTCTGCTCAAAGTGCTGGACGTTCTGATGATGTTGCTGGGCGGGGTGGGCATCGTCTACCAGGCCATCTGCATCGTCATCTCCTTTGTCTCCAAGCCCACGGTTTTTCCCGAGGCCCCTTTCGACAAGCGGTTCGCCGTCCTTATTTCCGCCCGCAACGAGGAGCAGGTGGTCGGTCATCTGATCAATTCCATCAAGGAGCAGACCTATCCGTCCTCCATGATCGACATATGGTTGGTGGCCGACAACTGCACCGACGACACCGCCGGACTGGCCAGATCCCTCGGCTGCCATGTGGTCGAGCGGCAGGATCCGAACCAGGTGGGCAAGGGCTACGCATTGACCTTTCTGTTGGACCAGATTCTTGAGCGGGGTCTAGCCTCTCGGTACGATGCCTACTTCGTCTTCGACGCGGACAACCTCCTGGACCGCCACTACATTGAGGAGATGAACAAGGCCTTCCAGTCCGGTTTCCGCATACTGACCAGCTACCGCAACTCGGTCAACTTCTCGGACAACTGGGTCTCCTCCGGCTCAGCCCTATGGTTCATTCGTGAATCCCGGTTCCTTAACACATCAAGGATGGTCATCGGCTCCAGCTGTCACGTGGGCGGCACCGGGTTCATGTTCTCCAAGGAGGTTATGGAACGCAACAACGGCTGGAAGTTCCACCTGCTGACCGAGGATCTGGAGTTCACCATGGATTCGGTTCTGCACGGCGAGCGCATCGGTTATTGCGGCACAGCCATCCTCTATGACGAGCAGCCGGTCACCTTCAAGCAGAGCTGGCGGCAGCGGTTACGTTGGAGCAAGGGCTTTCTTCAGGTCTTCCGTTACTACGGGCCCGCCCTGATTTCCCGGGCCTTCCGTGAACGCGACTTCTCGGCCGTGGACTTGACCATCCTGATCTGCCCGCTGACCGTCCTTGGTTTGGTCCGCTGCTTCTTCGGTCTGCTCTTCCCGGCTCTGGGCTTCGTGACCTGGGCCAGCCAGGTGACCGAACTGATCAATGGCATCGCGGCCGGTGTTCTGGGTGTCTTGGCCATGATGGGCCTGGCCGCACTGACGGTCCTGGCCGAGCGGGATAAGATCGGCGCATCCAACAAGGAGCTTTTCGCCTACTGCCTGAGCTTCCCCATCTTCATGCTCAGCTACCTGCCCATCTCCTTCCAGGCCATCTTCGCCAATCCGGGATGGAAGCCCATCGAGCACTCAGGGCATTAAGGCCAGTCGTCCCTTAAGCGGCAGCGAGAGGGGCATACGGTAGACTTAAGGCCATGTCCGACGAAGCGCAACCACCCAGTATGCCCGCCCAAACGGCAATGGTCCCTCCGCCAGATCCACAGGCAGCGGTTTCAATCCGTGCCTTGGTCAAGTGCTACCAGGGCCGGCCGGCTGTCAACGCCCTCTCTCTGGATATTCCCAGGGGGTCCTTCTACGGGATAGTTGGCCCCAACGGCGCAGGGAAGACCACCACGCTGAACATGATGACAGGCCTGCTGGTGCCCGACTCCGGCCAGGTTATGATCCTGGGCAGGGACGTGTGGTCGGACGTGGACACGGCCAAGCGGATCATCGGCATCATGCCCCAGGGCGATCAGATCTTCGACAGGCTGACAGGTCTGCAACTGCTGGTCTACTCGGGAATGCTTCGGCGGATGCCGCGCAGTGAAGCGCTGGGCCGGGCCAAAGACCTGCTTGACGCCTTCGACCTGACTGATGCCGGCGGCAAGCGGGTTTGTGATTATTCATCGGGCATGACCAAGAAGATCTGCCTGGCCACAGCCATGATTCATTCCCCAAGACTTCTGGTGCTGGATGAGCCTTTCGAATCGGTTGACCCAGTCTCCAGCGCCAATCTCAAGGACATCCTGGCCGAATATGTCGATACCGGAGGAACCGTGGTCATTTCCTCGCATGTTATGGCCCTGGTGGAGCGGATGTGCACCCATGTGGCCATCATCGACCATGGCCTGGTTCGGGCTGATGGCACGGTGGCCCAGGTCGCTGCCGGCGAGGATCTGGAGGACCGCTTCCTGGACCTTGTCGGCGGCCGTCACCAGGCTAAGCGAATCGCCTGGCTGAACGGTTCCGGGTCCGAGGAAGGCCGGGAGACGGAATGAGCACGGTAGCCACCATCATCGCCATGCGTTGGTCCATTACTTGGAACACGATCAAGCACTCCTCCTGGCAGATGGTCGGGGCCATCATCAGCCTGCTCATGGCCATAGGCATTTGCCTGGCCTCATGGCAGGGGGCGCTGACACTGGGGGGCTGGCTGCCCGGTGCTGGTCTGGGAGACCGGCAGCGTATGGGGACCATTTTGGTTCTGCTCCTGGTCGGACTGACCCTGGGAATGCTGCTGATTCAACTGGCTTTTCTGGGCCAGGGGTCGATCCTTGGTCCTTCGCGATTCGTCCTTTACGGGATTCCTGACAGTCAGCTGCAGGTGGGGCTCTACCTGGCCGGGCTGACCGGGCCTGCGGGATTGACCGGTCTTGTCTGCTTCCTGGCTCTGACGGCCATCTATGCCCGCATGGGTGTCGGAGCTGCGATCGTGGCTGTACTCGCAGCCCTGCTGGCTGTCATGGTGATGCTGGCCCTATCTAGGGCTGTGTTGGACCTGGTCGGTACCTTGGTGGTCTCCCACCGCACCCGATCCGGGTTCTACCTACTGGTCACTGTGGTGATCATGGTCTTGTGCATGCTGCCCTCTCTGCTGGACAGCGGGATTATGGATGGCATGGAAATTGATACTGACTCCCTCAAGTCCATGGCCGACATACTGGCCTGGACGCCACTGGGCGCCGCTGTCCATCTGCCGGAGGATCTCCTTTCGGGATCATGGTGGGTTCTGGTCGGACGCCTGTTGATGGAGCTGGCCACCCTGGTCCTTTGCTTCATGATCGGCATGTTGTGTCTGCGTCATGACCGCTTGCATGTTGGAGCGAGTGCTGAACGGTCGACCGCTCCCAAGGGGCTGGGGATGCTGGGCCGGTCCCAGAACGTTGTGGATGCTATGGCTGCGCGATTGCTGATCTATCTTCGTCAGGACTCCCGTAAGCTTGTCAGCTATCCGCTTCTGCTGGTCGTGGTGATTGTATACGCAATAATCTTCCGTCAGATGCCCATGATGCTATGGCTGGGACCGGTATTGGGTGCCCTGATTCTGGAGATTCCCGAGGGCAACGCCTTGGCCTACGATGGGCTTGCCCTGCGCATGGAGATAGCGGCGGGAGTGAAGGGTCGTGAGGACCGGCTGTCCCGTGTCCGCAGCCATCTGAGCGTGGCCATGCCTTGCATACTCTTGCTCGGGCTGGTGACTTTGGCCTTCTCCGGCGCAATGAAGGGCGGACGAAATCTGGTCATCTCCCTGGATATGCTGGCTGTGACTGTGGGATTGCTCCTGTCTGGACTGGGAGCAGCCCAGGTCTTCTCGGCCTTGCTCATCTATCCGGTGCCCTCCATGGACCAGCCCTTCACCTCACCGCAGGGACGTGCTGTTGCCCAAGGCTTCCTGCCAATGCTGCAGTTGTTGGTTAGTCTGGTGATCATGCTGCCCACTTTCTCGGTGGCATTGTTGGCCTTGACCACGGGCGGGATGCTTCCTATCTGGCTGCCCGTGCCGGTCGCACTGGCGAACGGTCTGATTGTGCTTGCTGTGGGTGTCGCTTTAGGGTCCCGGATCTTCGACCGTCGACAGTCGGCCATTCTGCTGACTCTGAATCGCTATGCCGCTTTGCAGTCCTGAGACAGTGGAAGGGCCAGTACTAGGCTAGGTGGATGGTGCCTACCGATCCGAACTCGGTTGGCGAAGGCAAGTCCGGGAGTGAGCAATTGGGTGACAGACATCAGCTGCGCATGACACGTCGTCGGCGGATCAAGCGACGCTGGAGGGTGGCCTTGGCCACGCTGGTGGCTGTCATGCTGGTCGTCGGCTATGCATGCATGGATCTCACCGACCTGGTGCCCGGACCGCTGACCCTGGCTAAGACCAGCCATTCTTCGGTCCCCCCTGCAGTCATGGTAGGAGAGCCGCCTGCTCTCGCCGCCGACAAGCCTGGGTCTGCTGTGGATGCAAGCCAGGTCCAGCAGCTGGTCGATGCCTTCACCAGCGCACCTGGCCTGGGTAATGGGTACTCGTTGGTCGTACGACAGGCTGACGGACGGGTGCTGGCCCAGAAAAACGCGGACCAGGCACGCCAGCCAGCCTCCACTATGAAGACCCTGACCGCAGCCGCAGCCGCCTCTGTTCTGGACATGTCCTCACAGCTGGATACTGAGGCGGTTCTGGATTCCTCTACCCCCTCGCAGGCAACGCTGACCCTGCGCGGTCACGGCGATATGCTCCTGGGGGTAGGCAAAGACGACCCCTTGCATGTCAATGGCCGGGCCGGACTAGGGACTCTGGCCGAGAAGACGGCTCAGGCTCTGCACCGGCAGGGGATCGACCGAGTGTCCCTGGCCTACCAGGATACGCTTTTCGGCGACGATCAGGAGCCGGAGGGAATTGCAGAAAATAATCCTGACGGGATCTACTTCCAGGTGCCTGTCTCCATGGCTGTGGATGAGGCTCGGCAGGGACGGGATGAGCCTATTGCCTATCCGGATGCAGGGGTCTACTTGCCCAGGGTCGAAAACCCAGCGGGGGCCGCTGCAGTATCCTTCGCCAGCAGCCTGATGGAGGCCGGGATCCAGGTGGACAATGCCCAGGGGCCGGATCGGACTGACCACGCCCAGGGTAGGGTTCTGGCCCGTGTCCACTCGGCGCGGCTCAGTGAGGTTATGTCGCTGATGCTGCGCAACTCCGACAACAGTCTGGCCGAGCTTTTCGGCCGCCTGACCGCCTTGGCTCTGAACATGCCCAACAGCCCAGCCGGTGCTGTGAAAGCCGTTATCAGCACACTGAACAAGCTGGGTGTCGACACCGCGGGACTCAAGATGGCCGACTGCTCGGGGCTTACCCCCGGCTCCGTCCTGCGGGTGGGCACCTTGGCTGACGTCCAGCAACTGGCTCTTGCTGACAAGGGTTTGACCCCCCTGGTCAAGGGCCTGTCTGTAGTGGGCCTGACCGGCACAGCGGCCAGCCGAAAGGTGGATGACCAGGCTGATGGACTGATTCGGGCCAAGACCGGCACTCTGGATCAGGTGACTTCGTTCACGGGCAATGTGATTCGTCGCTCCGGCGGTGTTTTGGTCTTTGCTGTGGTCGTCAACGATCCCGAGGATGCGGCTGCCGCCCGACAGGCTGTGGACACCTTGGTCGGATCCCTGGATCGGATTTGAGCAGGAAGAAGCCTGGACCATGGTCTATTCAGCGGCAATGAAAAAGGCGGTGGGGCTCCTGCGCTCGACCCTGGACCATGAGGGTCTGGGCCTGCAGGATCAGCGGTTCGCCCACCACGGAGTGCATCGGCCCGATCCGGATGCTCCATTGATTCTGGTGGCCTGCTCGGGAGGCCGGGATTCCCTGGCCCTGGCCTGTGTGGCCCATCTGGTGGCCGATATGACCGGGCTGCGGTGCGGGGCCCTGCTGATCGATCATGGTCTGATACCTGATTCGAATCGGGTTGCCGAACGCGCGGCTGGAACCTGCCGGAAGCTGGGGTTGGATCCGGTCCGCATCACTAGAGTGAATGTGCCTGTCACCTCGGCTGGCCCTGAGGCCGATGCCCGTGAAGCCCGCTATCAGGCCCTCTCCGGACAGGCTCTCGAGTTGGGAGCCGATGCCGTCCTTCTAGCGCACACCCGTGACGACCAGGCCGAGACGGTGCTGATCGGTCTGATTCGCTCCCAGGGGCTGGAGGCCATCACTGGCATGGCCCGGCGTGTGGAGCGTGGAGGAATGCGCTACCTACGTCCATTCCTTGACCTGGACCGGAAGGACACCACGGCCATTTGCCGCCAACAAGGGATCGACTGGTGGGACGACCCCACCAACGGCGATGATCAGCCGACTGATACCACGCTTCCCGAGACGCTGCCGCTGCGCTCGCGGATCCGCCATGACCTGTTGCCCGCCTTGAATCGCTTCGCTGGCCGGGACATGGTCCGCCGCCTGGCCCTTGGTGCGGATATGGCCCGCCTGGACCAGGATTATCTGGACACCCAGGTGGATGGGTTGTTCCAGCGGCTGGTCTCCCGCCCTGACGCAGATCAGACAGCCAAGGGGGTACTGGCCTGCTTGGATGCCCACGGATTGGCAGACTGCCATCCGGCTCTGCGCACCCGGCTGCTGGCCCAGGTGCTGACCAAGCTGGGCATACGGTTCACGGCCGTGCAGGTCCGGGCCTTGGATGATTTGGTCTGCCGATGGCACGGCCAGCAGGGCCCCCGTTTTCCCAGCTCCCATACAGCAATCCGTAAGGGTCAAGTCATTCTCATATGCAATGATGGAGACCATGCGCATCGCTGATATTCAATCCCATATCGACCATGAACTGGTGTCCAAGGAACGGATAGAGGAGCTGATCAACCGGACGGCCGAGCAGGTCAGCCGGGATTACCGGGGCAAGAACCCGATCATGCTGGCCGTGCTCAAGGGGGCTTTCAACACGCTTGCCGCCCTCTCACAGGCCGTCACCATTCCGGTTCAGATTGAGTTCATGAGCATCTCCAGCTATCCGGCAGGCAAGACCAGCGTTTCCAAGGGAGACCTGGACATCAGGATGGATTTGGACTGTGATGTGCGCGGTCGGCATATTCTGATCGTTGAGGATATTATCGATTCCGGCTACACCTTGCACTGGTTGGTTGAGCATCTCAAAGAGCGAGGGGCTGCATCGGTGGAGATCTTCACTCTGCTGGATAAGACCTCGCGACACGAGGTCGAGGTGGATGTCAAGTATCCAGGGTTCGCCATACCCGACGAATTCGTTGTGGGCTTTGGGCTGGATTACGACGAGCAGTACCGTAATCTGGACTCGATAGCCGTACTCAGGTCCGAGGAATACATGGACCCGACCCAGGAACAGGATCATCAGGATCAGGGGGAGCAGTCATGAGCTACTCGCAGGGACCGCAGCAGGGTCCGCCCAATGGGGGCAAGGACAACGGGGACAAGGGCAACAACCCCTTCAACTTCAACCTGGGCAACAACGGTTCTGGTCCCAATGGGGGCAACCGCCCCTTCTGGCGCTCCCCTTGGCTCTGGGGGATTCTGGCTGTGGTCATTATCCTAGCCATCTTCGGTTTCTTCAGCAGCCAGAATGGCGCACAGACCATCGACACGCAGGATGGTCTGGAGCTGCTGAATGACCGCAGCAGCATGGTCAAGAAGGCTGAGATCACCGAGAAAATGCAGGTCGTCGAGCTCAAGCTCAATAGCGACTTCGTCAAGGATGTGCCTGGCTTCCGCGGCAACCGTACCTCCAAGAACTTCGGCAAGGACGTGCAGTTCTACTACGTGGAGGCCCAGGGGGAGCAGGTGGTCAAGGCCGTAGAGAAGGCCAAGCCCTCCGAGGGGTACAACTCGGTGGTGCCGCAGACCAGCATGATGAGCTACCTGATCTCCTCCATCCTGCCCATGCTGATCATTCTGGGGGTTTTCTGGTTCCTGCTCTCGCGCATGTCCTCGGCGGCCGGCGGCGGCATGTTTGGCATGGGGGGCAAGAAGAACTCCGCCAAGCTCAGCGACGGGCAGACCCCCAAGACCAAGTTCTCGGACGTGGCCGGCGAGGAGGCCGCAGTCCAGGAGGTGGAGGAGATCAAGGAGTTCCTCAAGGATCCCTCCAAGTACAAGGCCCTGGGCGCCCGCATACCACGTGGCGTCCTGCTCTATGGTCCCCCTGGAACCGGCAAGACCCTGCTGGCCAGGGCCATCGCCGGCGAGGCCAGTGTGCCCTTCTATTCCATGGCAGGCTCCGACTTCGTCGAGATGTTCGTCGGTCTGGGCGCCTCTCGTGTGCGCGACCTGTTCGATGAGGCTAAAAAGAACGCGCCGGCCATCATCTTCATTGATGAGATCGACGCAGTGGGCGGCAAGCGTGGCTCCGGCATGAGCGGTGGCCATGACGAACGCGAGCAGACCCTGAACCAGCTGCTGGTCGAAATGGACGGTTTCGACAACGATACCAACCTGATCATCATTGCAGCCACCAACCGTCCCGACATTCTGGATCCGGCCCTGCTCAGGCCCGGCCGGTTCGACCGTCAGGTAGCCGTGGAAGCTCCTGACCTGGAGGGCCGTGAGGCCATCCTCAAGGTCCATGCCAAGGGCAAGCCTTTCGTGCCTGACGTGGATCTGCACACTGTGGCCGTGCGCACGCCCGGCTTCACCGGTGCCGACCTGGCCAACGTGCTCAACGAGGCTGCTCTGCTGACCGCACGCTCCGATGCCCAGCTGATCGACAACCGGGCCATCGACGAGGCCATTGACCGTGTGCTGAGTGGACCTCGGCGGCGGACCAAGGGCATGGCTCTGGCCGAGATGCGCAACACCGCCTACCATGAGGGCGGCCACGCCATGGTTGCTGCGGCCCTGCACCACACCGACCCGGTTACCAAGGTGACCATTCTGCCGCGTGGACGGGCCCTGGGCTACACCGCGGTCATGCCCACCACAGACCGGTACTCGCAGTCCCGCAACGAACTGCTGGATCAGATGGCCTACGCCATGGGCGGCCGCGTGGCGGAGGAGGTGGTCTTCCATGACCCGACCACCGGTGCCTCCAATGACATCGAGAAGGCTACCAGCATCGCCCGTCAGATGGTTCTGCAATACGGATTCTCCTCCAGGTTGGGCGCCATCAAATGGGCTGACGAAAACGATCAGGATTCCGGGCTCGATGCTCTGAAGCCTCACAACTATTCGGAGAAAACGGCCGAGGCCATCGATGAGGAAGTCCATAATCTTATCGAGACGGCTCACGAAGAGGCTTGGCGGATCATCACCGAGAACCGTGACGTGTTGGACGAGCTTGTTCGGCAGTTGTTGGTCAAAGAGACCCTGAATAAGGACGAGCTGGCTGCGGTCTTTGCTGGTTTGCGCAAGGCTCCAGAACGTCAGCTCTGGCTGTCTGCGCCGGATCGGCCCGATTCCGAGCAGCCCCCTGTGGAGATTCCTGAGGAGCTCAGGCGCAGCGTAAACGGACCGTCCACAACAGAGCAGCACTGAATTCTGGATCGGCTCGGTGCCCTGCATATGGTTGCGGGGCCTGCGGCAGTGAATGTTCCAATGCAAGTGAGGAGCGTACAGCATGGATTCCATCCGTTTGAGCTCCATCAAGGTCGCACCCCTGCATGACCAGCAGAAGCCTGGGTTCGGCTACCAGGTCGATGCCGTCCTCTACCTGGATTTGAGCGAGGCAGGCAGGCTCAACGACGGCACTCAGACCGTGGACTATGTGCAGATTGTCCGGCGGATCGTCAACCTGATTCAAAACGAGTCGAGTGATGAGATTCTGGAATCGCTGACTGCCAAGGTGGCTGATGCCATCCTGCTCTCCCACCAGATCCGCCGCACACGTGTCACGGTTACCCGTCTGGGTGCTGACCAGGGCACAGGGGTCGATTTTCAGGTGGGCGTCACCTTGGAGCGTGCGGCCGACGATCAGATGGACGGCAACCCGGCCAGCATGGAATCTGGACGAGTTAGCGGCGGCGGGAATGCTTCTTTAGGGCATCCCTCCTTCCTGCTGTCTGGTCAGGCTGATTCTGGCCATGCGTCGCAAGCCCGACTGCGTCACCCCGTGACCTCCTCCACGCAGAGCGGCTTGTCCTCAGATTCGGAGAACGATAACGAAACATCGGGTCAGCCGTCTGTTGGGGGAGTCAAGCTGCAGGGCCTTCTGATGCGTGATGTGATTGCGCTGGAGGGGGCATCGGGGACCGATCGGTTGACCATGCTCCGTGCCCTGGCGGCCTTGGACGGGATCCCCGGCAGTCAGCTGGTTGGCATCTCGCCTCTGTATGCCTACCGGGACGATCAGGGGGATCAGCGGCTATCGGCCGTGGTCATTCTTCAGACGCCCTTGGATCTGGAAGAGCTGCGGTCGACCCTGGACATGGTGGCCACCCCTATCAGACAGATGGGCGGACTGGATGCCGATGTGGTGGAGGTGGAGACCTTGGATGGTTCGGTGCTGTCCTCTCAGGATCGTCCGCCTCTGCTGGCGGCTGATGCTCCATCGCGCATTCTGATTCCTTGGGCTTATTTGGAGCCTGACCACTGCCTGCCTGGGGCTGACGGAACCTGTCTGGCCAGCCTGGCCAATCATGCTCCTGACCGTGATCGCATCAACCTGGTCTCGGAGGACTGGATTCTGGACGGGTTGTCATGAGGGCCCGCCGCACTCCGCTTGTGCACTATCTGGTCGCCCTGGTTCTTGGGCTGATGGGTGGTGCCGGCATCTCGGAACTGGGCATGTCCACCAGGACGGATCTCATGGGGGTTCCCTGGCTGGTCAGCGTGCTGCTTTTCCTGCTGGGAGTGGCCATCCTGATCATGGCCTCCCAGGTGCATCGCTATGCCAAGGGAGACCGCAAGGAAATGGATTTGCGCTTCGCGGTCAACGTGCTGATCATGAGCAAGGCCTTGGGCATTGCCTGTGCCGCCCTCTTGGGCTGGTATGGCAGTCAGGCACTGATCAGCATGGGCCATGCAGGCGCACCCTATTACACGCGGGTCATGCAGGAGTGCCTGGTCGCCTCCTTGGTCTGTCTGATCGATGTGGTGGCGGGGGCTGTTGGGGAGTGGCTCTGTCAACTGCCCCCGGATGACGGTCCTGAGAACCCCGATCGACGCAAATCCTCGCGAAGACCTATGACCGATGCGGCCGATGCCGCTGATAGGGCGGAATTGAAGGCCGATTCCAGTGAAAAGCATCGCTGATCAGCCCTCAAGGCCATTGCTTTGGAATTCCTGAAGACAGTCCTGCTGTCAACCTCACCGTTGATCCCCTGCGTGGGAAAATACGCGATGATCTAGTGAGCGTTCAATCCTTGGGTACTCTGATCATGGCTTCCTGAACCATGTAGGCGGCCAGATCACCCTGGCGGTTGTAGACCTTGGCCATGCACAGGCTGCGTCCATGGTCGGCCACTGGGGATTCCTGAATAAAGCAGTGCCAGTCGCAGGGGTCCAGATCCTGATACCACCACATGGCATGGTCGATGGAGGCGAAGGAGATCCCCGGGGTGGTCATACTCAGCCCGGCACGACGCAGGGCGGGCTCCATCATGATCTGATCGCATTCCATGGCTAGTAGGGCCCGGCGCATCAGTGGGTCCAGGTCGGCTCTTCCCTGGGTGCGGCTCCAAACGGCCTGACGACTCCTGCTGTCATCCTGGGAATCCCTATCGTTTGCATCATCTGCATCATCCAATAGGACTGTGCCGCCGACGTGACGCATGTCAAAGGGGCTGTGATGGGCGTAATAATCCGCGAAAGCAGACTGATCGGCATAAGGTTCCATCAGTTCCCGGGAGCCAGGCAGGTCCTCCGGGTCAGGCAGCCCCGTCGGCATGGGGTCGGCATAGCGGATGCCCTCCTGGCCGACCTGCTGGTAGGAGAGCAGAGCGTTCAGGATGGTCCGTTCCCCCTGATGCAGATCAACCCGTCTGGAGGAGAAGGAACGCCCGTCACGGATGGTCTCCACTTCCGCTTGAACGTCCTGATCCAGGAGTCCAGTGCGCAGGTAATAGGCGTGCATCGAGTGGGGCAACCGACCTTCGGGCACGGTCCGCCCGCCGGCCATGATGGCTTGACCCAGCAGCTGGCCTCCATAGAGGCGGCCAGTGGGGAAGTCCAGTGATTTGCCCAGAAAGCGGGAACGGCCATCGGCAGGCTGCTGCTTTTGCAAATTCAACCCGGCGATGGCCTGGGCCAGTGCTTCATCCTCGGTGCTCATGCTTCTCCTTGGCCCTCGATCCCTTGTGATGTGCTTCGTTCAGCGGGTCAGCTTGCGGTGGATGCGGTGGGGCCTGGAGGCCTCCTCGCCCAGACGCTTGACCTTGTTTTCCTGGTAGGCCTGGAAGTTACCTTCGAACCAGTACCAGGAGGCCGGATTCTCGTCCGTGCCCTCCCAGGCCAGGATATGGGTGGCGATCCGGTCCAGGAACCAGCGGTCGTGGGAGATGACCACAGCGCAGCCGGGGAAGGCGAGCAGGGCATTCTCCAGGCTCTCCAGGGTTTCCACATCCAAGTCGTTGGTTGGCTCGTCCAGCAGGAGCAGGTTGCCGCCCTGCTTGAGGGTGAGTGCCAGGTTCAATCTGTTGCGTTCGCCACCGGAGAGGACGCCGGCCGGCTTCTGCTGATCCGAGCCCTTGAAACCGAAGGAGGCCACATAGGCGCGGGTGGGCACCTCGACGCCGCCGACCTCGATGAAGTCCAGACCTCCGGAGACCACCTCCCAGAGGTTCTTGTTGGGGTCGATGCCCTCGCGGTTCTGGTCCACGTAGGAGATCTTGACCGTGTCACCGACTTCCAAGGAACCCGATGTCAACGGCTCCAAGCCCACGATGGTCTTGAAGAGCGTGGACTTGCCCACGCCATTGGGGCCGATGACACCCACAATGCCGTTTCGAGGCAGGGTGAAGCTCAGATCATCGATCAGGACGCGGTCACCAAAGGCCTTGTGGATGTGCTCGGCCTCCAGCACCTTGGAGCCCAGACGGGGACCCGGCGGAATCTGGATCTCGGAGAAGTCCAGCTTCTTGTTGTTCCGGGCCTCGTTCTCCATCTGCTCGTAGCGCTCCAGGCGGGCCTTGTTCTTGGCCTGCCGGGCCTTGGGGGAGGAGCGAACCCATTCCAGTTCGTTGTTGAGTCTCTTGGCTAGCTTGGCATCCTTCTGCCCCTGGACCTCAAGACGCTTGGCCTTGGTCTCCAAGTATGTGGAGTAGTTGCCCTGGTAGGGGTAGAGGTGGCCGCGATCCACCTCGCAGATCCACTCGGCCACATTGTCAAGGAAGTACCGGTCGTGGGTCACGGCCAGGACGGCACCCTTGTAGGTGTGTAGGTACTGCTCCAGCCAGAGGATGGACTCGGCGTCCAAGTGGTTGGTGGGCTCGTCCAGCAAGAGTAGGTCGGGTGCTTCCAGCAGCAGCCGGCACAGAGCCACACGGCGGCGCTCGCCTCCCGAAATGACCGAGACCGGGGTGTCCGGGTCGGGGCACTGCAGGGCGTCCATGGCCTGGTCCAGCTGGGAATCCAGATCCCAGCCGTTGGCGGCATCAATCTGCTCCTGGAGCTGGCCCATCTCGGTCATGAGAGCGTCGTAATCGGCATTGGGATCGGCCATCTGCTCGCCGATCTGGTTGAAGCGGTCCACCTTGCTCATGATGTCGCCGAAGGCCATACGAATGTTCTCACCGACGGTTTTGTCCTCGTCCAAGGGCGGCTCCTGCTGGAGGATGCCTACCGTATAGCCGGGGGTAAGCTGTGCCTCGCCGTTGCTGACCGTGTCCAGGCCGGCCATGATCCGCAGCAGGGTGGACTTGCCCATGCCGTTGGGGCCCACCACGCCAATCTTGGCGCCGGGCAGGAAACTCAGGGTCACGTCGTCCAGGATGACGCGGTCGCCGAAGGACTTGCGCGCCTTGATCATCTGATAAATGAATTCGGCCAAGAAGCTACCTCACAGAACCTTAGAAAGACAGTGCAAACTGCATTCATGGTAGTGGGAAGTTCTGACTTATGCGCCGGGCTGATAAGCAGGGTTAGGCAGGCGGATGGCCGCCTATAAAGAAGACCTATGACCAGACCCTGGTTCTGCCGCCGTGGTCGGGGTAGCCTTGAGTCGACGTTCCCGCCCGGCATGCGCAGGTCAAGGAACGCCGGACGGGCCCTTGCCGGCATGGGCGGGCTCTGGCCTATCGCTGTGCGCATGAGGAATGGGCCGTCCGCTCTATGACGGTCGTAAGGGAGTATCAATGACGGTGAAACAGCACCAGGGTCAAATTTCCGCATCTCATCGGTTGCGCTGGAGGCCGCTGGATATTGCGGTCGGCGCAGGCCTGGGCGCGGTATCGGGGTTAATTTACTGGTTGGCCAGTCTGCTCGCCTCGTGGATATTCCCGCTCATGACCGCCCTACTTCCCGGGGCGGCGGCCCTTTTGCACGGGGTCTTCTACTTTCCCTGCACCCTGTCCCTGTTGATACTGCGCAAGCCAGGTGCGGCCGTATATGTCGGAATCATCAGTGTTCTGGTCGAGATTCTGCCTGGTAACGCCTATAACGTGCCGATGATTTTGGTGGAGGCCATCGTTGAGGCCCTTTGCGCGGAACTGGCTTTCGGAATTTTCCGCTACCGCCGGTGGACCCTGGGAACGACCGTTCTGGGGGGTATCCTGATAGCCTTGGTCTATAACGCTTTTCTTCTGGCTTTCTACTATCAGGGGGTCTCCCTCCTCAGCCCGAGGGGGATCATCGGCACCATCTGCGAACTGATCAGTGGAGTAGTCCTGGCTGGGCTGACCAGCTGGTTCCTCTTCCGGGCTATTGGCAGGACCGGTGCGTTGGATCGGCTTGCATCCGGGCGGGATGTCAGGCAGGTCTGAACATCGGTATCCGCGCCAAACCGACTGTATTGACCATATGTTTGTTTTGCAGCTGTGACAAGGCCCGCACCGGGCAGGAAGGGTCCTATCATGACCAAACTTCGTTCATACATTGCGGCAGCGGTATTGCCCCTAATCTTGGCTGCGGGCGCCTGCGGCACCTCCCAGGCATCCCAAGAAGACCGGATCGACCCCCAGGCCGCCATCAGCGTTAACAATGCCGAACCTACGGCGCCCCTGATTCCCTCCAGCACCAACGACACCGCGGGCTGGAAGGTGGTGACCCAGCTCTTCGACGGGTTGGTCACCTTCGATGCCAAAGGTGGGAAGACGCTGGTCGAGGCCAAATCGATTACTCCCAATGAGGATGCAAGCCGGTACACGATTGTCCTCAAACCAGGGCTCACCTTCAGTGATGGTGAGAAGATCACAGCCAAGACCTATGCCGATTCCTGGTCCTTTGCGGCGAATGCGGCCAATGGGCAGCTGGGGGCCTCGGCTTTTTCGACCATCGCCGGGTATGAACAGGTTCAGGACGAACATGGCGATCCCAAGGCCCCTCTGTCCGGTCTTCGGGTGGTTGACGACCTGACCCTGGAGGTGACCATGAGCAAGCCTGATTCCTCCTTCCCCTACAAGGTGGGAGATGTGGCCTTCCTTCCCCTGCCGTCGTCCGCATACAAGGACATCAAGGCCTTCGGTAAGAAGCCAATCGGGAACGGGCCCTACCGCTTCAAATCATGGGTGCCCAATCAGGGAATCAAGCTGGAGAAAGATCCTGCATACAAGGGGCCTCGCAAGGCTAGGAACGGAAGCCTGGAATTCAGGGACTACCAGAGTCTCGATGCCGCTTATGCCGATGTTCAAGCCGGTCACCTGGACGTGCTTGATACGGTTCCGGTCTCTCGCCTGAAAACCTTCCACACCGATTCGGGCCTGCAGCCCTTGATCAAGCCCGGGCCGGCCTTCCGTTCCCTGACCATTCCGCAGGGCCTGCAGCATTTCCAGGGGGAGGAGGGCGCTCTTCGCCGGAAGGCTCTGTCATATGCTCTGGATCGCTCGAAAATAGCCGACAAGGTCTTCGCTGGTTCGGTTACGCCGGCCACTGATTTCCTCGCCCCCACCATCAAGGGGAATGCTTCCGACATCAAAGGCAAAGAGGTACTGAAGCACGATCCGGACCAGGCTCGTAAACTATGGAAGGAGGCTGACGCCATCGCTCCCTGGGAGGGCACGCTTCGCATTGCTTACAGTGCTGACGGGACCGACAAGGATTGGGTTGATGCGGTTCTGCATGAGTACGCCCAGGTTCTGGGCATCAAGACGGAACCGAATATCTTCCCGACGGGCAAGGAATTCAATACGGCAGTTCATAACCGTCAGGTCAACAGTATTTTCAATTCGGGCATTACCTCGGACTATCCCCACCCCGAAGGCTACCTGGTTCAGGGATATGCCTCCAGCCAGGCTGATGGCAAGGGTCTGAACAACGGGGACTACAGGAGTGCCGAATATGATGCCATCCTTGCCCGTGCCGCCTCCAAGACCAACCAGGACGAAGCCATGCAGGATTACCGCCAGGCCGAGGCCGTCCTCTTCAAGGATCTTCCGGTGCTGCCGTTCTGGTACAGGAAGGTATCGGCGGTAGCCGGCAAGCAGGTTCGCCAGGCTCCTTTCGGATACATGGGTCTGCCTGTCTACAACCAGGTCACCAAGTAGGTCTGACAATCCGGATCTGCTTGATGACGAGTCGTTTTGATACCATGACTCTGGCCGGTACAATCGGCGCGGGGCCTTAGCTCAGTCGGTTAGAGCAAACGACTCATAATCGTTCGGTCCAGGGTTCAAGCCCCTGAGGCCCCACATAAACGAAACCCCTACAGGCACAGAGTCTGCGGGGGTTTTACATTGCACCAAGATAAATGATAGAACGAGTGTCTTTTAAGTTTCACGAGAAAACCATTGGCTTGTCACTGTTCCAAAAGAGTCTTCTTGACTTTATTCATCTGAAAGTAATTTAGAAATTAGACACTCATCTGGTAGAGCCTTTCATTTAAGGGTTTATATTACAGCTTGACGTTTCTTCTCATGGACAGGGATGAGAGCCTGTTTTTTTTTTTTAGCATTTGAAGCTATACCTGCTCATGTATTAATTGAACTTTCTATGTCGGGTCTTCTCATTTTGGAATTCAGTGCTTTTCCACCCTGTTAGTTCATCCATCGCAGGCGACCATCTTTGGCTGTTCTGCAGGTTAAAGTGGTGCCATTTTGGTCAGATGCTCCAGTGGATCCTGCTCCTGAACAAAATGCTCCGCGGTGTACAGTGCTTTGTGAGCGAGGTTGTAGCTGCATCTGCTGCTGTTGAGCTTGCTGTTGGGCTTGGAATTGTTGCTGTTGAGCTTGTATTTGTGCGGCTTGATCTGCGGCTGCTTTCTCTTGTGCAGCTTTGTCTGCTGCAGCTTTCTCTTGGTTCTTCTTGTCTTGTTCGGCTTTTTGCTCGGCCTCTTTCTTATCGGCCTGCTCCTTATCCCACTTATCGGCTTTGTCTTGGACTTTTCTGACTTGTCTTTGCGCGTCAAGCAATTCCCTACGAGCCTTATGCAGATTGCTTTGTGACTTTGAGTAATTCGACTGGAGGTCTTTGTAGTCTTGAGAAGCTTTGGGATCGGAGCCGTGACATGAGCTGAAACTTAATCCGATGATGAAGGCGAGCAAAACTATGCAAGCTGTCTTCCACATAGATTTGCCAGATTTGCTTTTGTGGGTGTGGTGCCCGGTAGGTTTAGCGTTGCCGCTGTCGGGAGGCGGAACTGGAGGAGTGGCAGCATCTGTTGATGCTGTACTTTTAACTGGAGTCAATACGCTTGTACTTTCCTTAGTATCAGCAGGGAAGAGCTCACTAGTTTGTTTATTCATATCTATGATCGCTCCTTGGTACAATCATCGATGACCGAACGAGCAGCACACTATTAGTGTAAAGCGCTGAAAGACTTGCATGCTCAGGTACTTTTCGCGACATTTGTCTTTGCGTGCATAAATCACTTGCTGACTCGGCTTCTTGATATTATTGCTTGATTGCAAATGCTGAATTTGGTCTTGTGGGAATGTACTTTGGTTGTACCCATATATAGATCGTCGAAGAAGTAACTAGCTTTGACAAAGATTTACAGAGCAGATAAACGCCAACCACACAGAAGGCCATGTCAGAGTCCTTCGAATCATTTCGATTAAAGACGTATGCATTTTCTATCCAACTATGACAAGTATTCTCGATTCTTTATATTACCTACAATGCCGTCTGAGTAACATGATCGCGTTTTCGCCATGGCTGTTGCATACATTTAAAATACAGCTCGCAGAGCATGCTGTTGTGCTTGCTGGCGTTTTGTAAAGCGGCGTCGACTTTGCATGCGTTTTAGTTTTCGAGGGAGTTATGCGACTTGTTTTGGGGGTTTAAAAGATGCTCTTCTTGCTGTTTTGAAATCTCTGTATAGATAGATAATTTATGCCTGCACTACCGTCGTAATACACAGTCATTGAGTGAACTCGTAAATGAACGTGCGGCACCATAGGCAATTGATTGGTTCTTAGTGAATTGAACAATCCTGTTTTCTCGCGTGTCTTGAGGAAAGGATCGTGAGGATAACGATGTTCGTTTATGCTTTAATTCCTCACTTATGCTTCAAATATGCCGGATGTATCACGGAAAATCTCAAAGTTGTTTAGACAAAGAGATGAGCTCGCTCATCGAATAGAGAGTAGACGCAGTATTTGTCAATGAGCTAAGCATATTAGTTGGTCATCATTAATATGCATCTTTGCTGACCGCCAGTGGAATAGCGATAGTTTTGTCCCCCGAACTTTCTTGATAGTCTTAGTAGAAGGACCAGCCCCGGCTATTGTCGGGGCCGTCCTCTCGCCGCCTAGCTCTAGCATCCATGATTCACCGATGCAAATATGTATGGCTTCACATGTAAGCCGGGGGAAAAGAGCTAGGCGCGTTTTTTATGTCGGATCATAGAGCACCCTCGGTGTATATCCACTTCTCGGTGCCCCAAGCGTGCATACGTAGACAGCCATAAGATCTGCGCATAACACAATAATCCGGAAGCGTTTCCGTAGAACCGCTAAGTATGGGAATTTGTCAGAGAAAAGAATACGGGACGTGCTCGAGTAGGAGCCGTCGGCATATGCCGGGAAACTATACGCATGTACATCTCCTCTGGAACTGAAAATAGTTCAGCCCCTGTAGGTCCATCGTGTATACGTCCCCCGTATATCTGTTCTTAATCATACACCTTGGAGGGGGTGTGTCAAAGCTGAGTAGGGCGAGCCGATGTGCTCTGATCAGGGCCTGCAGCAGCACTGCGTATCGTATGCAAATAGCGGTAGACGCTGGGGGAGGAGATCCCGAGAGTCCGGGCAACCGTGTCCACTGAGCCCTTGATCAGGAAGACCCCCGAGCCCTCCAGGCGTGTGATCAGTTGCAGTCGCTCCTGCCGGTTCATTCTTGCCGGAGGAATACCGAGCTGGGCAGCAAACTCGGCAATATTATGCGTAACCACTTCGTCTGTGTTGACTGAGAGTACTTCACGGGTCGATTGATCGATCCCGTTCTCGGCATCTGATTTTTCTGGTGCGGTCCCATCGTCTTTCAGCTCCGCAGTAGGATCGGCCAGTCCTAGAGCGTCCAGATAAGCGCTTGCCCTTCTGAGCTCTTGGCTGGCCTGTCGGAAGGCGGAATTGTCAAAATTGATGCAGAGAAAGCCAATCACCCGTCCTCTGGAATTCCGCACGAAAAGAGTAGAGGAGATCATAGGGTGTCCCTGGATGGTGTAGCTCGTGTAATGGGTCAGATAGTTGTGCTGGTCGTATTCGTGGTTCTGCCAGATGTGCATGACCAGGTCGGTGGCGGGGCTGCCTATGGTGCGTCCGCTCAAATTGCCGTTGGCGATGGCAACCACCGAATGCGAGAAATCCTTGACATTCTGAAGCACCACTTCCGTCTTGGGCCCGAGGATTTTACCCAGAAAATCCACGAGCGGGACGAAAAGCTGTAGAGAATATGGTACAGGCTTTGATGCTCTCATTCTGGTCACCCCATCCACTGACTAAAGCCAGATAGTACCATCGAGGTTTTGGTATTAGACGCAGACACTCGGATGGAGCCCACGGCAGTAGACTGGCGGGAGGTCGCTGCGAGCGCATCTGCACGGGATGAGAGGTTGACTATGACATACGATTTCACCAGCATCATGGATAGGCACGGCAAGGACGCCATTGCGGTTGATGGCCTGGGTGCCGAGCCTGGATTCGCCCCCGAACCTCCCAAGGATGGCTTCGATGTCATCCCCATGTGGGTGGCCGATATGAACTTTCCTACGGTGCCGACCATACCTGAGGCCATCATCGAGCGTGCCAAGCATCCGGCCTTCGGCTACTTCAATCCCACTGACGAGTACTACAATGCCATCATCAACTGGCAGCGCACCCGTAATGGTGTGGAGGGCCTGACGGCCGAGGATATCGGCTATGAGAACGGAGTCCTGGGCGGTGTCGTCTCGACTTTGACCGCCTTTGCTGCGCCAGGCGATGCGGTATTGCTCCACAGCCCGACCTATGTCGGCTTCACGTCCTGCATCGAGAACAACGGCTACCACATTGTGCACAGCCCCTTGAAGAAGGACGAGCAGGGCGTTTGGCGCATGGACTTCGAGGACATGGATCGCAAGCTCAAGGAGAACAACATCCATGTGGCGGTCTTCTGCAGCCCGCACAATCCCTGCGGCCGCGTCTGGGAGAAGTGGGAGATCGAAAAGGCCATGGAGGTATATAAGGAGAACGACTGTGTGGTCATCTCCGACGAGATCTGGTCAGACCTGATCCTGTCGGGCCACAAGCACATCCCCACTCAGTCGGTCAGCGAGGATGCGCGCAACAGGACGGCTGCCTTCTATGCGCCCAGCAAGACCTTCAACCTGGCCGGACTGGTGGGTTCCTACCACATCATCTACAACAAATACCTGCGTGACAGGATTGTGGCCAAGGGGTCCAAGGCCCACTACAACGATATGAACGTGCTGTCCATGCATGCCCTGATCGGGGCCTATAAGCCTCAAGGTCAGGAGTGGGTGGACGAACTCCGGCAGGTTCTGACCGGGAATGTGGACTATGCCTACGATTACATCCGGCAGCATTTCCAGGGAGTCGAGCTCTCCAAGCCCCAGGGCACCTACATGCTTTTCCTTGACTGCACGCAATGGTGCAAGGACCACGATCTGAGCCTGGACCAGCTGCTGAAGCGAGCCTGGGATGTAGGTGTGGCCGTCCAGGACGGGCGGCAGTTCAAGGCTCCCTGTGCCATCCGCATGAACCTGGCGCTGCCTTTGAGCCGGGTCCGGGAGGCTATGGACCGTCTGGACAAGTACGTCTTCAACGCCTGAACGATCTCTGCATGATCGTGGACCCTCGCTGTCGGGCAGAACCGATCGGCGAGGGTCCATCATATGTGGGCGAATCTTGGCGGGAGACTCACTGGAATTGCATGCCGCCGTCCACGATCAGGGTCTGGCCGGTGATGTAGTCAGAGTCGTGCCCGGCCAGGAAGGCTACGGCATTGGCCACGTCCTCCGGTTCGGAAAGCCGTCCCAGGGCGATGCCGTCCGAGAAGGTGGACATGCCCCACTTGTCATCCTTGCCGGCGTTGGCCCCGACCTGATGAGCGATGTCCATCATCATGGGCGTCTTGACGATGCCGGGGGCGTAGGCGTTGGCGGTGATGCCCTCCTTGGCCAGATCGCGAGCAGCCACCTGGGTCAGGCCACGGATGGCGAACTTGGTGGAGGAATAGAGCATCAGGTTGGGGTTGCCCACCACGCCGGCCTGGCTGGCGGCGTTGATGATCTTGCCCCCGTGACCCCGATCACGGAAGGCTTGAACGGCGGCCTGCATCCCCCAGATGGTTCCTGCCACGTTGACGTGGTAGACCTTGTCGAACAGCTCCGGGGTGATGGACTCGATTGGGGTGGTCGGCCCCAGGCCGGCATTGTTGACGATTACGTTGAAGTCGCCCAGTTTGGTAGCCGTCTTCTCGACGGCGGAGCGCACCTGGACACGATCGGTCACGTCCAGGGTGACAGCCATCGCTCGTCCGTCTGACTGGTTGATGGAGTCGGCCACTGCCTGGGCCTTGTCTGTATTCATGTCCGCCACGGCTACGGCAAAACCGTCCTTGGCCAGGCGGCGGGCGATGGCCTCGCCGATCCCCTGAGCCGCCCCGGTAACGAATGCCACTTCCTGCTGCATTGCTGCCCTCCTTTGTCGCCTCGCCGGGCCGGTCGGTCCGACTGTTTGATTCTAGAGGGCTCGCGGCTCGCCACACCGGTTGGTCGATTCGGCGTGTGGCGCAAGGGGGTCGTATTCTCCCCGGGTTGCGCTAGACTATTACGCGGTTGCCGGTTCACGTCCGCCACAGGGGCGGTCGACCCGGGGCCCTTGGATCTAGGAGTAACCATGAAGCAGGGAATTCATCCCGATTATCATCCCGTTGAGGTCACGTGCTCGTGCGGCAATACCTTCATCACCCGTTCGACCGCTCCCGGCGATCATATGACGGTTGATGTCTGCTCGCACTGCCACCCCTTCTACACCGGCAAGCAGAAGATTCTGGACACCGGTGGTCGCGTGGCTCGGTTCGAAGCCCGTTACGGCAAGAGGACCAAGTAGCACTTCCAACGCCAGTCCCTTCCGGGTCGCTCTGCTATGCCCGGTGGGGACTGGCGTTTTTTATGACTTGAATCATGCGGATGAGCGGACGGGAAGGGTGTAGATGAGTGAGGAGCAGTTTCCGGCGGCGGTGGCTGCCGTCGAGGAGTACGGTCGCCTGGAAAATCAGATGAGCCAGCCCGAAACGGCTTCCGATCCGGCGCAGATCCGCAAGTTGGGCCGTAGACATGCTGAGCTCGCTCCCATTGTTGAAGCCTACAAGGCCTATCAAAGCGCCTTGGAAGACAGCCAGGCAGCCGAACAGATGGCACAGGAGGATCCTGACTTCGCCGAAGAAGCCAAGGCCATGGCTGACCGCATACCGGATCTGGAACAGACCCTGCGCACCGCTCTTATTCCACGTGACCCTGATGACGGCCGCGATACGATCATGGAGATCAAGGCCGGCAGCGGCGGCGAGGAGGCGGCCCTCTTCGCTGGCGATCTGATGCGTATGTATGTGCGTTATGCCGAAAAACGCGGTTGGACGACCGAGATCATGAGTGAGAACCGTACTCAGCTGGGCGGGGTCAAGGATGCTCAGCTGGCCATTCGCGCTCGCGGTCAGGTGGCTCCGGCCGACGGCGTCTGGGCTTCCCTCAAGTACGAGGGCGGCGTCCATCGGGTCCAGCGCATTCCCGTCACCGAGTCTCAGGGGCGCATTCAGACTTCAGCTGCTGGAGTCATCGTCTTTCCCGAGGCTGACGAGGACGACGACGAGATCGAGATTGATCCCAAGGACCTCAAGGTTGACATCTTCATGAGCTCCGGCCCTGGAGGACAGTCCGTCAACACCACCTACTCAGCTGTGCGCATGACCCACATTCCCACCGGCATCGTGGTCTCCATGCAGGATGAGAAATCCCAGATACAGAATCGTCAGGCCGCCCTGCGGGTGCTCAAGTCCCGTCTGCTGGCCATGAAGCACGAGGAGGAGGCCGCTCAGGCTGCCGACATGCGCCATTCCCAGGTACGTTCCCTGGACCGGTCCGAGCGCATCAGGACCTACAACTTCCCCGAGAGCCGGATTGTGGATCATCGCACCGGCTACAAGGCCTACAACCTGGAGCAGGTGTTGGATGGCGATCTACAGGCCGTTATCGACTCCGATATCCAGGCCGACGAGGCCCGCAGAATGGCTTCACAGGGGTGAATAAGCAGGAGCATGGGACCAGTCTGGCTGCGCTGGTTGATCAGGGCCATCGTCTGTTGGCTCAGGCCGGTCTGCCCACCCCGCTCAATGATGCCAGGCTACTGCTGGCCGATGTCCTTGGGTGCGATCTTCACCAGCTGGATCAGGCTCTGCTCTTGGATCGGACTGCTGAGGAACTGCTGACGAATGAAGTTGGTCGCGGGCAGGCCGATGTTCCCCAGTCGGCTGCCCTGGATCGTTATCAGTCCTATCTGCAAAGACGAGCCGGACGCGAACCCTTGCAGTACATTCTTGGCCACGCCTACTTCCGTTATTTGGATCTCCGCCTGGGGCCGGGGGCCTTTATCCCCCGTCCTGAGACCGAAACGGTGGTCCAGGCGGGAGTGGACGCCTTGATTGGAGTGGATCATCCTCTAGTGGTGGATCTGTGCTCCGGCAGCGGGGCCATTGGGTTGTCCTTGGCTATAGAAGTTCCAGGAGCGCGGGTCCGGGCCGTAGAGGTGGACAAGGAGGCATATCGGTGGGGTGCATTGAATGCCGCCGCTCAAGAGGCTGCCATTCGGGAGGCTGGATCCGACTATCAGTTGCTCTTGGCTGATGCCACGGAACCCGCTACTCTGTCTGATTTGGATGCCCAGGTGGATCTGGTCATCAGCAATCCTCCCTACGTCCCCATGGATGCGATTCCTAGCCAGCCGGAGGTGCGTGACTGGGATCCAGACCTGGCCCTCTATGGCGGTTCACCCGACGGGTGCCTTTTGCCTTGCCGCATTCTGGACAGGGCCATGATTTTGTTGGCTCCCGGCGGTCTGCTGGTCATGGAGCATGATGCCTCCCAGGGGCCGGCCATGGTCACTGCAGCACTGGATCGGGGGTACCTTCAGGCGCATACGCACCAAGACCTAACCGGCCGCGACCGTTACCTGACAGCCCGACGGCCAGACCCTGCATCCTAGCGGTCTGCCGTGGTCCTGGGATAGATTGGTAGCTGGTCACATGAACATGTCGAGCCGAAAGGTCGTGATGCAGGGTATGAGCCGGGTGATGACCTATGACAGTCGGTCGCCGCAGTTGCTGGCCCAGGTGGTGGCCGCCGGGGGGCTGGCGGTCATTCCTACCGACACGGTCTATGGCATCGTCTGCGATCCGTGCAATGACGCGGCCATCGATCGGCTCTTCCAGGCCAAGCACCGTCCCAGGACTAAGTCCATCCAGGTACTGCTGGATGGGGTCCAGGCCATGGACCGGCTGGATCTCAGCCTGCCCGAGCCTCTTGATCGCCTGGCCGACGCACTGTTGCCGGGTCCTTTCTCGCCTATTGCCCTTGTGGGGAAGTCCTGCCCTCTGCGCACCCCTCGGATGGAACCCGATGGCCCTACTCAGGCTGTCAGAGTGCCTGACTCGTCCATCTGTAGGGCACTCCTGCAGGTGACCGGACCTTTGGCGGCTTCCAGTGCCAATCGATCGGGTAACCCAAGTGTGGAAACCATCCAGCAGGCCAGAGCCGATCTGGGTGATAGCGTCGATCTTTACCTGGACGGGGGACCGACCCCTGGCTCAGTGGCCAGCACGGTGGTGGAAGCCGATAAGACTGATCCTGACGGAATACACGTGCTTCGGCAGGGCGTAATCGGTGAGGCTCGGGTTCGTGCAATACTGTCTAGCCAAAGCAGCAAAGGGGAGGGCCAGTGAGGGTATACCTGTTCATTGCTGCCATCGCTGGCGGAGCCACCTGGCTGGTCATGCCCATGGTTCGTCATCTCGCCATCCGGGTTGGTGCTGTAGGTGTGGTTCGCGCTCGCGACGTACATAAGGTGCCCACCCCCCGTATGGGCGGCCTGGGCATGCTGATTGGCTTTGCCGTGGCCATGTGCTTCGCCTCCCGCATCCCCTTCATCACGGGCCTCTTCCAGTCCGGCCATCAGGCCTGGGTCATTCTGGCCGGGGCCGTGGCCATCTGCCTGCTGGGCATAGCCGACGACCTCTGGGACCTGGATTGGATGCTCAAGTTGGCCGGCCAGCTGCTGATTTCGGTCTTCGTCTCTTGGGGTGGCATCCAGATCATCTCCCTGCCTCTGGGATCCCTGGTGGCGGCCTCGCCCAGTCTGTCCATGGCCATCACGGCCTTCCTGATCGTGGCCTCCATCAATGCGGTCAACTTCGTGGACGGCCTGGACGGCCTGGCTGCGGGCATCGTGGCCATCGGGGGCATCGCCTTCGCCATCTACTCCTATATCATCGCCCGCATCTCGCCCGACTATGCCTCCCTGGCCACGCTGATCGACGTGGCCATGGTGGGCATTTGCGTGGGGTTCCTCCTGCACAATTGGCATCCGGCCAAGCTCTTCATGGGCGATTCAGGATCCATGCTGCTGGGATACTTGATCACCTGCGCCTCCATTGTGGTCACCGGACGGCTGGATCCAGCCACCATTCATGCCAGCATCTATCTGCCGGCCTTTATGCCCATTCTTTTGCCCATCCTGGTGCTCTTCCTGCCTGTTCTGGACATGTGCCTGGCCATTGTTCGGCGGCTCAGCCACGGACAATCACCCATGCACCCCGACCGCATGCACTTGCACCACCGTATGCTGCGCATCGGTCACACCGTTCGTTCCGCGGTCCTGATCCTCTGGGGCTGGGCCGCCCTGATTGCCTTCGGCTCGCTCTTTATTCTTTTCTTCCCTCTGAGATATGTCTTGATCGGTCTGGCCCTGGCCGCCATACTGCTGACTTTCGCTACCCTCTACCCTTACTACCGTCGTCGCCTTCCCGCAATCAGGCGTGAGAACGCTCTTCTCGCCGCCCAAGGTTCACAGCATGCGGCCAGACCGCACTGGCATCGCAAGAGTCGCCACGATAAAGATAAAGACAATTGATTCACCCAATGAAATAGTGCGGACACGGTGCAGTGAACGGTCAAGAAGCACTTGTAGCATGGTGCTATGGCTATGGAAAACCCACAAAGCGAACCCTCCTCCTACACTCAACTTCCCGACGCCTTCCAGAAAATCGGTCTGGCTTATGACGACGTCCTCCTGCTTCCCAACGAATCCGATGTCATCCCCTCCGAGGTAGATACCACTACCCGGCTGACTCGGAACATCACTATGAAGTCCCCGGTCCTCTCGGCTGCCATGGATACCGTCACCGAGGCCACCATGGCTGTGGCCATGGCCCGCAACGGCGGCATCGGCGTCCTTCACCGCAATCTCAGCATCGAAGATCAGGCCAATCAGGTCGACATCGTCAAGCGGTCCGAGTCCGGCATGATCTCCGACCCCCTGACCGTCACCCCGGATGCCACACTGACCGACCTGGACAAGCTCTGCTCCACCTACAAGGTCTCGGGTCTGCCTGTGGTGGATCGTCGGCAGCGGCTGGTGGGCATCATCACCAACCGCGACATGCGCTTTGTCAATCCTGCTGACTTTGACAGACTCAAGGTCAGCGACATCATGACCAAGGACCATCTGATCACCGGTCCGTCCAACATCACCAAGGAAGACGCCCACCAGCTTTTGGCCAAGTACAAGGTGGAGAAGCTTCCCCTGGTCGATAGCGAGGGCAAGCTGACGGGGCTGATCACCGTCAAGGACTTCGTTAAGACCGAGCAGTACCCCGAGGCCACCAAGGATGAGCGCGGACGGCTGCGTGTAGCTGCCGCCGTGGGCTTCTTCGGTGATGCCTGGCAGCGCATCACCGCCCTGGCTGATGCCGGGGTCGATATTTTGGTCGTGGATACCGCCCATGGCCACGCCAAGCTCATGCTGGACATGATCCGTCGGATCAAGGCAGATCATGCCTTCGACCATGTGGATGTGATCGGCGGCAACGTGGCCACCCGTGAGGGTGCCCAGGCGCTGATCGATGCCGGCGTCGACGCGGTCAAGGTCGGTGTGGGCCCCGGTTCCATCTGCACCACCCGTGTGGTGGCCGGCGTGGGCGTGCCCCAACTGACCGCCGTCTACGATGCCGCGCTGGCCTGCCGTCCTGCCGGTATCCCTCTGGTGGCCGACGGCGGAATCCATTATTCGGGCGACATTGCCAAGGCCATCGTGGCAGGAGCCGATTCGGTCATGCTGGGTGGTCTGCTGGCAGGCACTGAGGAGGCTCCTGGCGAGAAGGTCCTCCTGCATGGCAAGCAGTACAAGGTCTATCGGGGTATGGGCTCACTGGGTGCCATGGCCCCGCGCGGCAAGAAGAGCTATTCCAAGGATCGCTACTTCCAGGCCGATGTGACCAGCTCCGACAAGGTGGTGCCCGAGGGTGTCGAGGGCGAGGTGCCCTACCGCGGTCCGCTCAACTATGTGCTCTACGAGCTGGTCGGCGGCCTGCACCAGACCATGTTCTATACCGGTGCCCGCACCATCCCGGAGCTGCAGCGCAAGGGCCGGTTCATTCGGATCACCGATGCCGGGCTGCGTGAATCGCATCCCCATGACATCGTCATGACCAAGGAAGCCCCCAACTACTCAGGCTTCCACAACTGAGCCTAGATAGGCAGGTGATCGGCGCAGGATCTCATCAGGACCTGCGCCGATTGCATATCTCATGTCAGTTGCGATCCGGTCGGCCGGACTGATGAACCCTCCGCCGGTCACGCGCTGGCGGTATCTTGTAATGTTCCGTCCAAGGCGGCGGAAGGAGCGATCCGGTGCGCACTCCGGATCTGAAAGGCGTACAGATGAGTGATACGAATGATCTGACTTTCACTGCGGAGGAATCCCGCATGATCTGGATAGACTGCGAGATGACCGGTCTGGATATCTTCCACGACGAGCTGTGCGAGGTCTCCGTGGTTCCCACTGACTTCAACATGAAGGTCCTGGACAAGGGCATCGACTTGGTCATCAAGCCCTCCCAGGCGGCCCTGGACCATATGGGGGACTTCGTCAGGAAGATGCATACCTCCTCGGGCCTGATCGAGGAGATGAAGACCGGCCTGGACCTACAGGAGGCCCAGCGTCAGGTGATCGAGTATGTCAAGCCCTTCCTGCCCAAGAACGGCAAGGCCCATCTGGCAGGCAACTCCGTGGGCTCCGACAAGAAGTTCCTCGACAGGTACATGCCTGATCTGATGGATCTTCTGCACTACCGGGTCATCGATGTGAGCACCCTCAAGGAGCTGTCCCGTCGCTGGTACCCGGACGTCTACAAGAACAAGCCGGCCAAGCATGGTGGCCACCGGGCCCTGGCTGACATCATCGAGTCCATGGACGAACTGCGCTACTACCGCTCCATGTTCTTTGTTCCTGCCCCCGGCCCCGACCAGGTCCAGTCCAAGGCCGGAGCGGAACAGATCGAGCAGACCAGCCTGCTGCGCCATTACGAAGAGTCCGGCAACCCGGTCGAGGATGCCAACAAGCCTGAGAAGACCGACTACTGACAGGCGTGGCCATGTACCGCTGAGGTGGCACCATGGAGGCATGCAGCAATCCGAAGCCTTGACCATATTGAGTGCGGGAGCCAATGCTTTCATCACGGGCGCCCCCGGGTCAGGCAAGACCTTTGTGCTCAATGAGTTCGTCGACCAGGCTCGTCAGGCCGGGGCGGTCGTGGCGGTGACCGCTTCGACCGGCATCGCCGCCACGCACATCAACGGTCAGACCATCCACTCCTGGAGCGGAGTGGGCATCGCCACATGCATGACCGAATCGCTCCTGAAACGGATCAAGACCCGCCGCCGCAGGCAGATCGAGGGTACTGACATCCTGGTCATCGACGAGGTTTCCATGATGCACGCCTGGCTCTTCGACATGGTGGATCAGGCCTGCAGGGCCGTCCGTCACAGCCCAGAGCCTTTCGGAGGGATTCAGGTGGTCCTTTCCGGGGACTTCTTCCAGTTGCCGCCAGTGACCCGGTCCAACCGAGCTGCGGGAATACTGCCCAGCCCTGAATTCCAGGCTGCCCGGGAACGCTATGCCCAGGCCGGCAAGGATCCGGACGGGTTCGTCACTGAATCATTGGTCTGGCAGGACCTGGACCCGGTCATCTGTTATCTGACCGAGCAGCACCGCCAGGACGATGGCCAGCTCTTGACCGTCCTGACTGACATCAGGGAGGGCGGCGTCACCCAGGAGGATCATGAGGTCCTAGCCACCCGTGTGGGCGCAGTGCCCGCTCCTGGCCAGGTGGCGGTCCACCTCTTCCCGGTCAACAAGCAGGCCGACATGCTCAACGACCAACGCCTGGCCTCCATTGACGAAGAGGCTCACCATTACCAGGCCACATCCCGGGGCGAGGCCAGACTGGTGGAGCGGCTGAAGAAGAACATGCTGGCCCCCGAGGATCTGGCCCTGAAGACCGGGGCCGCGGTCATGGCCTTGCGTAATGACCAGGATCATCAATATGTCAACGGCTCCATCGGCACCGTCACCGGATTCACCAGCTCGGCCAAGGGGGGATGGCCCATCGTCTCCTTCCTGAACGGCAACGTGGTCACCATGAAGCCGGCCGCCTGGGAGACCATGGATGGAGACACGGTCTTGGCCTCCGTCAATCAGGTTCCCCTTCGTTGCGCCTGGGGGATCACCATCCACAAGTCCCAGGGGATGACTCTGGACAGGGCAGTCATGGACTTGAGACGGACCTTCGCGCCAGGGATGGGCTACGTGGCTCTCTCTCGTGTGGAAAGTCTGGATGGGCTCTACCTGACGGGTATCAATGAGCATGCCTTCCTGGTTTCTCCCGATGCCGTCGTTCTGGATGCGGGTTTGAGGGCCGAGTCCAAGGCGGCCTGTGCCCGTCTGAAGGATGAGGGTCCAGAGTCCTTCACCAAGCGCGCCGTCGGTCAGGAACCAGAAGACGAATTCAGCCAGGATCAGCTTTTCTGAAGGGTGGCCCTTATTGGTCTTGGCCTGGTGTGGTTATTCGGGTCGCTAGAGATGCCATGACAGGCGGACCATGTCTCTCAGGGTGATTCCGTTCTCGACAATGGGATGCGCGTAGCGATTGACAAAATAATCCCGTTCAATGCGGTCCATGCGAAATCCGCATGTTTGGTAGAAGCAAAGGGCTCCAAAACTGGTGGATCCGGTCCCGACTTCCAGCCTTCTCAGACCCAGCCTGACGGTCTCCATCTTGGCTCGGTCTATTAATCTGCTTCCGACTCCCAGTCTGCGTAAAGCGCGGTCCACACTGATATTGGCGATTTCCAAGGTATCCGTGTTCGGTCTGGCAAGCAGCATGACACCGGCCAGAGTTTGTCCCACTCGGATTTCGTAGGCGCAGGAACGGGTGAAAACGTCACGGATTATCCGTTCTGAGGGATCGGCCTCCAGGAGGAGCGTCATGTGCTCTGCATCGAGGGTGGTAAAGGTCTGGATGGTCACACCCGGCTCTGATGACATAGGTGCCCGCCTCGTCCTCGTAAATCAGAAAACCTGTTCGATATACAACCATCATATCTTGGCTGCCCTTATGAGGGAGGGATAGAGCTGGATAGACGCCAGATGTCAGGTTGCGGATTTACTGACCTTCACCTGTATGTGCTGTCCGGTTTCTGGTTCGGTTTTTCCGAATTGTCATGCGGCATCCTCTATGGTTGCTTGTCCCTTTGCGCGCATATCTTTGGGAGGTATGAGAACCAAAGCCATGCGCATGTCAACCCTCTTTCTGCGGACCCTCAGGGAGGATCCGGCCGACGCCGATGTGGACTCGGCCAAACTCCTGCAGCGGGCCGGCTACGTCCGCAAGGTGGCCCCTGGCATATTCACCTGGCTGCCACTGGGTCTGAAGGTCCTTGACAAGGTTCAGGCCGTTGTCCGAGAGGAGATCGACGGCATTGGCGCCCAGGAGGTCCATTTCCCGGCCCTGCTGCCTCGTGAGCCCTACGAGGCCACCCATCGCTGGGAGGAGTACGGCGAGAACCTCTTCCGTCTCCAGGACAGGCACGGCGCTGACTACCTGCTGGCTCCAACCCACGAGGAAATGTTCACCCTTTTGGTCAAGGATATGTATTCCTCATACAAGGATCTGCCGGTAGTTCTGTACCAGATCCAAACCAAGTACCGCGACGAGTTCCGTCCCCGTGCCGGGCTGATTAGGGGTCGTGAGTTCATCATGAAGGACGCTTACTCCTTCACCGTGGACGAGGAGGGGTTGAAGAAGGCCTACCAGGATGAGCGCGGCGCCTATGAGCGAATCTTCAAGCGTCTGGGTGTCAATTACGTGATCGTCCATGCGGTCTCCGGACCCATGGGAGGATCAGAGTCCGAGGAATTCTTGGCTCCGCTGCCCATAGGCGAGGACACTTTTGCCCTGGCGCCCTCGGGGAAGGCATGGAACGTGGAGGCGCTGACCACCCCGCGTCCTGATCCCCTCGACTATGCTGAAACGCCGGCTATGAAAGAGCTGGACACGCCGGACTCAACCACTATCGACACCCTGGTAGAGCGGTTCAACCAGTTGCATCCTCGTGAGGATGGCCGTGACTGGACCGCTGCCGATACTCTGAAGAACCTGATTGTGGCCGTCAAGCACCCCGCGGACGATGACCACCCCGAGGGCTGGCGTGAGCTGGTGGCCGTCGGCCTGCCGGGAGACCGTCAGGTGGACATGAAGCGCCTGGAAGCCCAGTTCGCTCCTGCCGAGATCGAGGAGGCTAGCGAGGCTGACCTTGCCACCCACCCCGAGCTGGTCAAGGGATACATCGGACCCCGTGTTCTGGGCCCTCAGCGTTCGGACACCGAGTCCGCCGCCCATATCCGCTACTTCCTCGATGCCCACGTGGCCCCTGGCTCAGCCTGGGTGACTGGTGCTGATGCCCAAGGCGTGCACCTGGCCAATGCGGTCTATGGGCGTGACTTCCAAGCCGACGGTGTGGTGGAAGCCGCCGAAGTCCGTCACGGGGATATGAGCCCTGACGGATCGGGGCCGCTCAGCTTCGAACGTGGCGTGGAGATCGGCCAGGTCTTCCAGCTCGGATTGAAATATTCTGACGCACTGGGTCTGAAGGTTCTGGACCGCAACGGCAAGGCTGTGCCGGTCTGGATGGGCTGCTACGGCATCGGCATCTCCCGCGTACTGGCCTGCATTGCCGAAATGCATCACGATGACAAGGGCCTGGCCTGGCCCAAGGCTGTCGCCCCTGCTGCAGTCCATGTGGTGGCTACCGGCAAGAAGCAGGAGGCCTTCGATGCCGCCGAGAAACTGGTCGCCGATCTGGAGGAGCGTGGTGTGGAGGTCATCTACGACGACCGGCCCAAGGTGTCTCCCGGTGTCAAGTTCAAGGATGCCGAGCTGATTGGGGTGCCCCTGGTCGCCATTGCAGGTCGAGACACCATTGCCAACGGCACTATCGAGATCCGCAACCGTGACGGTTCGGATGTGCAAGCAGTTCCAGCCGATCAGGCCGCTCAGGTGATCGTGGATCGGATCGCAGCTCTGCAGTAGGGGATGCCGCACTCATAGTTGTTTATCGCGACAATATAGAGGGGTGGGGTCTTGGTCACGTCATGATGTACGCGACCAAGATCCCACCCCTCTGCTTGTATCGGTTTGGGCTCAGGGCTCTTTCCGGTCAGATGCGCAGCAGAATGGGCAGGTGGTCCTGGCGCTCGCCGGTGTCCACGGGTTCGCTGGTGCTGACCTGGTCAGCGATCCGATTGGAGGTCAGCCAGTAGTCGATGCGCCAGCCGGAATTGTTGATCTTGCTCTTTGGAGCCCGCTGGGCGAACCAGGTGTAGACGCTGCGGTGGTCATCGTAGAAGCCGGCGGCATCGCCATGGATCTTTCGGAAGGTGTCGGTGAAGCCCGCATCCAGCAGAAGACCGAACTTCTCGCGCTCCTGATCGGTGAAGCCGGCGGAATGGTGGTTGGAGGCCGGGTTGGCGATGTCGATCTCCTCGTGGGCCACGTTGAAGTCGCCACAGGCCAGGACCGGCTTACGGGCATCCAGCTCCTGCAAGTAGCGACGGTAGCAATCGTCCCAGACGCCGCGTGGCTTGAGCCTGACCAGTCCCGATCCTGAATTGGGGGTGTAGACCGTGGTGACAAAGCAGTCCGGGAACTCCAGGGTGAGCATACGGCCCTCGTCGTCCATGGTGTCTGGAGCGCCGATGCGGGGGCGGGTTACGGTAGGCTCCGGCAGGCTCTTGCGGTAGAGCATGAGGGTGCCTGCGTAGCCTGTGCGGGCCGGGGCCTTGGAGCGGCGGTCCGCCTCCTGATAATCGGGAAAGTAGCGCATGAGCGCCTTAAGGATGCCTGCGGATTTCTTCTGGTCACCGTTGAGTTTGGTTTCCTGGATGGCTACGACATCAGGATCCAGATCCCGGATGGTCTCCACCACCTTCAGGGAGAGGGCGCTGCGGCTGCTCTTGCCCAACAGGGCGGCGTTGAGCGAATCGATGTTCCAACTGACCAGCGTGTGAACCATGACTGCGGGTCCTTCCAAACCGTGCCGATATATCTGCTCTCACAGTTTAGCCCAGGACCAATGTTTCGATGCCCTTGCACAGTGAAAGAGGCATTGCCAAACCAGCCATGGGCAGGGTTGTCCACCACGCGGAACAGACCGAGCCGATTCGACCACAATGACCTTCCGGTCAGGTGCGGGGACGTGCGCGGAGGCAGGATGGATTCACCGTTCGACGGAGGGTTCCTGGCCGGGGCCAGTCCCTTCCCCCGCTCCGATTATCCGCGCTCTGGCTAGGGATTCTCCGTCGGACGGCTTCACCGCCACGCAATGAGCAATCGACCGGTGGGTTTACAGCGCCGGATTCATGACATCGACAGAGAGGTTCCGATATGTCCATCAACGAAATAAAAACGACCGTCTTCGGCTTTATGGGAACCCAGCCAGCCCGTCTGGGACAGCCGGGAACCACACCAGTCTGTTCCTTCAGGCTTGGCTCTACGCCGGCCTATTACGATGCTGCGGCTGGGGTATGGAAACGAAAATCCACCACCTGGCTGACAGTCAAGGCTTTCAGGACTCTGGCGGTTAATGCTCTGGCCTGTCTGCACAAGGGCGATCCGGTCATGGTGACGGGATCCTTGGTTACGGAGGAGTGGACCAGCGACGGCCAGCCGCATAGCAGTCTGGTCTTGGTAGCGGATGGCATCGGTCACGACCTGGCTAGGGGACAGGATACCTTCACCAGGATCCGATCGGGTACTGCGCCCATCGATGAAGGGGCCGCCGGTGCGGATCCTTGGACCACTCCGCTGACATCTTCACCCTCTGAAACCGCCCCAGCATCATCGGTACCATCTGCAGCCGAGCGGACACCAGTGGGGACTTCCAATGCTGGATGAGCAAAGGTTGTTTCGGCCGAGCAGGAAGAAGGCGGGAGGCCGGCTGATTCCAGTCGACATCCCGCCTTGGTCAACAGGCTGATTGAAACCATCAACCGATGATTTCAATCAGAACAGGCTTACCAAATCTTGACCCTTGCCTCGGGTTCCAGCCACATGCCGTCGTCAGCGGTGACGCCGAAGGCCTGATAGAAGCGATCCACATTCCTGACGATGCCGTTGGTGCGGAATTCAGCAGGGGAGTGGGGATCAATCTGCAAATACTGTTCAGCAAGCTGATCCCTGTTCTTGGTCCTCCAGATGGAGGCATAGGACAGGAAGAACCGCTGCAGGCCGGTGTAGCCGTCCATGACCGGAGCCGAGGCCAGCGCCTGGTCCATGGCCGCATCGTCTGTCCCCGCTGTGCCGCCCTGCCGCTTCTGCAAGGAGAGGGCGTAGGCCTTGATGGCGATGTTGACGCCTCCCAGGTCTCCGATGTTCTCGCCGATGGTCAGCGCCCCATTGACATGAGGTGCCTGCTCGGGCTTGTCGGCGTACTTCTCGGCAAGTTGTTGGGGCACGAACCCGTTGTACTGCTTGATGAGCGCCTTGGTCCGCTGCTCGAAGTTCTCACGGTCCTGCGGGGTCCACCAGTCCTGCAGACGTCCATCGCCGTCGTACTTGGAACCCTGGTCGTCGAATCCATGGCCGATCTCGTGGCCGATGACCGATCCGATGCCTCCGTAGTTGACGGCATCGTCCGCTTCCGGGTTGAAGAAGGGCGGCTGCAGAATAGCTGCGGGGAAGACGATGACGTTCAGGGTGGGCTCGTAGTAGGCGTTGACCGTCTGAGGGTTCATCAGCCACTCTTCCTTGTCCACAGGCTGACCGGCCTTGCCGAACTGGTAGCCGGACTCGTAGAGGTTGGCCCGCCGCACGTTGTCGACCAGACCCAGCTTTTCGTCCACAGCCAGGGCCGTATAATCGCGCCAGTGCTCGGTGTAGCCGATCTTGGGCGAGAATTTGTCCAGCTTGGCCAGAGCCTTGACCTTGGTCTGTTCGCCCAGCCAGTCACTGGAGGTGATGGAGACCCGGTAGGCGTCGATCAGATCTGAGACCAAAGCCTCCATGCGGGCCTTGCTGGAGGCAGGGAAGTGCCGGCGCACATATTCGCGTCCGACCTCCTCGCCGCAAATGCCGTTGACCAGGGAGACGGCTCGCTTCCAGCGGTCCCGCATCTTGGTCGTGCCTGAAAGAACCTTGCCGTAGAAGTCGAACCTGGCCTGATCGAAGTCGCTGCTGAGCAGCCCTGCCCACTCGATCAGGGTGTGCACGCGGGCCCATAGTTTCAGATCCTCCAGGTCGCTTGTCTTCCACAGCTCGTTCAATCCCTGCAGGAAGGAGGGTTCATGCACGATGGTCCTGGATAGGGCTGTGCTCAGATCGACCGGTTGCAGATTGGCGACAGGGCTGGCTACATATGCCTTCTGCCAGGACTCGATCCAGGTGTGCAGATCGAAATCGGTGAGCGTTGACTCCAAGTCGGCCAGGGTGGTGGGATTGTAGGTGCGATCCTCATCTCGTGTGGATACGTTGTCCCAGTGGCGTGCTGCTATGCGCGTCTCGACCTCAAGGAAGGACTCCGCCTGCCTGTGGGCATCCTCTTGGTCGTCGGCGTAGCCGGAGAGCCTGAGCAGTGAGGCGACCATGTCGGTGTAGGCCTGGCGTACTTGAGCGTAGCTCTTCTCCCGGTAGTAGGCCTCGTCGGGGAGTCCCAGCCCGGCCTGCTCCATATGAGCCACGTTGACGCCAGCGTTGCCAGGATCACCATAGATGGCGATACCGAACAGATCAGGGCCGCCAGTCGGGTTGAGCTGGCCGAGCAGGCTGGTCAGTGCCTTCTTGTCGGGCGCACCATCAATGGCCTGCAGGTCGGGGCGGATGGGTTCCATTCCCGCCGCCTCGATGGCATCGGTGTCCAGGAAGCTGCGATAGAGCAGGGCCGACTTGACGGCCGGGGATTCTGGGTCCTCGAGGATTTCATGAACCTGTGCTTCGGCATCCTCGGCAAGCTTGTCGAAGGAGCCGAACCGGGAGCGGTCCTCGGGCAGACTGTAGGTGTCGATCCAGGGGCCGTTGACAAAACGAAAGAGGTCGTCCTGGGGTCGAATGACCGAAGAGAAGGAGGCCGGATCAAGTCCGGAGGAGGTCGTGGATTCAGTAGATTGTGCCATGCCACAAGCCTAGCCATCTTTGGTGACATGCCATGCCCTGGGGGTCGCCCGGAATCAGCGGACCGGCGAATCATCCGCCGAAGGGAAAAGCCGCGATTGCTTCGTTGGTGATTTACACTTGGAAGACGGTAACAGGACGGCCGCTCGGTCGCCCTGAGCGAGTGAAAGAGGACGGTATGACGGATCCCATGCAGGGCGGTCAGCCCAATCAGTACGGTGGTCAGGATTCTGGGCAGAATGGCGGCCAATACCAGAATAATTATGGTCAGTATGGGCAATACCCCGGCTATCAGGGACGCCCGCCACGTATGGACCCGTTCTCCATGATCGCTGAAGATCTGGGATTCAGAACCCTGCGAGCTATCCGCATCATCATGGGCGTCATGGGCGTGATTGGTGTCATCCTGGGCCTGGCCCTGCTGCTCAGGCCGGACAAGACCCTGATTGCCGTGACCGTGGTGCTGGGCATCTACTTCATCATCTCCGGCGTGGTCCGTCTGGCTACCTCCATCGTGACCAAGGGACTTCCCGGCGGTTGGCGTGTGCTAGGTGTCCTCTTTGGTGCACTGATCGCCGTCGGCGGCATTGTGATCGTCAGGAACACGGCTCTGTCCGCTTCAGCACTGACCCTGCTGGTCACCATCATCGTAGGCATCAGCTGGATCATGGAGGGCGTGATGAGTCTGGCCGCCTCCTGGGGACTCCCGCATTCAGGCTGGGCCATTTTCTCGGGCATCGTCTCCATCATCGCCGGGATCATCGTCATGGTCTACCCGTTGAGCTCCGTCATCTTCCTGGTTATTTTCAGTGGGTGCGCTCTTCTGGTGCTGGGAGTCGTCTCTATTATCAGGGCCTTCACCTTCGGCCGGAACTGAGAGCCGGACTCGTCCGACTAACCCGATAATACTGAGAGATAGTACTTGGGCAGGACCCCAAGGGATGGCACCTGCGGGCACCAATCATGAAAGGACGCAGAGGATGATCGAGCTCAAAACCAAGCAGGAGATCGAACAGATGAAGCCGGCGGGTAGGTTCGTCGGCAGCATCCTCAAGGAGCTCAAGGCCATGAGCAAACCTGGGGTCAACCTCTTGGAGCTGGACGACTACGTCAAGGACAGGATCAACTCCCGCAAGGGAGCTACCTCCTGTTACGTGGATTATGCGCCTGATTTCGGTACTGGACCCTTCGCCCACTACATCTGCCTATCCGTCAACGATGCCGTCCTGCATGGGGTGCCTTATGACTACAACCTTAAGGACGGCGACCTGCTTTCCCTGGATCTGGCCATCAACGTGGACGGCTGGGTGGGTGACTCGGCCATTAGCTTTGTGGTGGGCGAGCATGCCGATCCAGAGGATCTGCGGCTGATTCGGACCACCGAAGAGGCCCTGAAGGCGGGCATCGCCCAGGCTCAGCCCGGCAACCGCCTGGGTGACATCTCCGCTGCAGTCGGTCAGGTTGCCCATGAAAACGGATACAGCGTCAACCTGGAGTTCGGCGGCCACGGGGTAGGGCGGATCATGCATGGCGATCCCCATGTGCCCAACGATGGCACTCCTCATCACGGCTACAAGCTGCGCCCCGGTCTGGTCATCGCCATCGAGCCTTGGTTCCTGGCGACCACCGATCAGATTTATCAGGATCCCAAGGATGGATGGACCCTGCGTTCTGCAGATGGATCCCGCGGTGCCCACAGCGAGCACACCATTGCCATCACCGAGCAGGGACCTGTCATTCTGACGACCAGGGACTGATTCGAGGGCTGTCAGGACTATATAAGGGACCGAGGAATGTCCACAATGTGGATGTTCCTCGGTCCCTTGTTTGATGCCGTCCTTTCTTCCTTGGAATTGTTGCTTGCAGGCTGGTGCGGGAAGGCAGACGGCCCTGCCTTAGTCTCGCAGGTCGTGACCAGGGGCGACGGATACCTGCTTGTGGTTACAAGCCGGTAATCGAAGTCGTGATTGTTTCTGTTAGCATGTCGGCAATTCCACGCCGGTACAGGTGCCGGTAGCCTGATCTGGCATGGCCGTCGACTCTCATTGGCACCTCACTGGTTGATTGACAGGAGGTGCGTGGTGTCTACAGCACGGTTGTCCATCGGTTCCGACCAGGTTGATCTGCCATTGGTTCGCGCCACCGAGGGGCCCGACGGCATTCTGGTCTCCTCCCTACGCAATGACGGCTGGGTCACGCTCGATCCCGGCTTCCAGACCACAGCTCAGTGCGTTTCAGGAATAACCTTCATTGACGGCAAGCGGTCCATACTGCGCTACAGGGGCTATGCCATAGAGGACTTGTGCGCCCAGTCCAATTTCCTCGAAGTGGCCTGGCTGCTGTCCCATGGCGAACTGCCTGATGCCGAGCAGTACAAGCGGTTCCGCAGCCATGTTCTGGGTCACACGGTCGTAGGGGAGGACTTCCGTCATCTGCTCTCGTCCTTCCCTCGCCAGGCTCATCCCATGAGTGTGCTGGCTGCGGCGGTCAACGCTCTTGCTGGCTTTCATCCGGACACTTGTGACGTAGACGATCCCGAGCAGTTGGATGAGGCCAGCGCCATCATCATGGCCAAGGTGCGTACTATCGTCTCCCTGATCCACCGTCGTCGTCGCGACCAGCCCCTGCTCTACCCGGACAGGAACTGGGGCTATGTGGAGGACTTCCTGAGAATGAGCTTCGCCATGCCTTACCAGCCTTATCAGGCCGATTCTCTCAAGGTGCAGGCCCTGGACAAGCTTCTGATTATCCATGCCGACCATGAGCAGAACTGCTCCACCTCTGTGGTCAGGATTGCCGGATCAGCCCGGGCCAACCTATATTCGGCAGTGGCTGCCGGCATTAATACACTTTCAGGCCCCCTGCACGGCGGCGCCAACGAGGCTGTGCTGCGCCAGCTGAAGAGCATACGTGATTCCGGTCTGGGTGTGCGGGGCTATGTGGACCAAGCCAAGAGCGAGGGGCGGAAAATTGCGGGTCTGGGCCATCGGGTCTATAAGTCCTATGACCCACGCGCGGCCATAGCCAAGCAGTGGCTCTACAAACTTATGGACGAACCCGACCAGGATAGGAATACGGAGGATGCCGGGCTCTTTGATGTGGCCCTGGAGCTTGAGGACCTGGCCCTGCATGATGACTACTTCGTCGAGCGCCACCTTTACCCCAACGTGGACTTCTACACCGGGCTCATCTACCGCGACATCGGCTTCGACCCGGAGATGTTCACCACGCTCTTCGCCTTGGGTCGCATCCCCGGATGGATCGCCCAGTACCGGGAGATGCTGGACGATCCTGACACGAAAATAGGTCGACCCAGGCAGGTCTATACCGGTCAGGGGCCACGCGACTACCTGCCTATAGAAGAGCGCTGAGTCCTATGACCGCCTGGGTTCAGTTGGCGTGCAGTCGCTCGTTCAGCTCGATCCCCTTCTTGCGAGGCAGGGCTCTGACCTGGCCCGTGCGGGAGTCGCGGATGAAGAGCAGATGATCCCTTCCGCTGAGTTCTGCCCCCTTGACCTCCTGGTCGCCCAGGCCGATCTTGGTACCGGCGGTGACATAGAGTCCGGCTTCAACCACGCAGTCGTCGCCTAAGGAGATGCCGATGCCGGCGTTGGCCCCCAGCAAGGAGTGCTGGCCGATGGAGACCCGGTGGCGGCCTCCGCCGGACAGGGTGCCCATGATGGAGGCTCCGCCACCGATGTCCGAACCGTCGCCGACTACGACTCCCTGGGAGATCCGTCCTTCGACCATGGAGTGGCCCAGAGTTCCAGCGTTGAAGTTGACGAAGCCCTCATGCATGACTGTCGTTCCCGGTGCCAGATGGGCGCCGAGCCGAATCCGGTCAGCGTTGCCGATGCGCACTCCCTCGGGAACCACATAATCCACCATGCGGGGGAACTTGTCCACGCTCAGCACCGTTACCTGTGTCACCGGGATGCCCGGCATGGAGCGGCTGGCTGCAGCCATGACCGCTGACCTGCGCAGGGCGAAGTCCTCCACGGCGAAGGGTCCGTAGTTGGTCCAGACCACTGTGTTGAGCTGTTCGAAGATCCCGTCCAGGTTCATGCTGTTGGGAGGGGTCAGGCGCATGCTGAGTAGATGAAGCCGCAGATAGGCGTCGGCTGCATTGGTTATTGGGCCATCCAAATCGGCCACAGTGAAGACCGCAACCTTTCGGATGCCGCGGGCGTCGGGCTGGTTGTTGACTTGGTCGCCAAAGTCGTGGTTGGGACGGTTCGCCGGGGTCGGCGGTGTCGAGATCTCGGCCTTGGGATACCAGACGTCCAGGGTACGGCCCTGCTCATCCTGGCTGGCCAGGCCCCAACCCCATGCGGTGCGTGCTGTGCTCATCGTTCCTCCTTCTGGCTGTGCAGTCATATTGACATAGGTTGTCTTACAGGATAAACCGGCCGACGCTCAAACACAGACGGTCCGTCCGACAGTCGGCTCTGGGTGGTCGCCAGCCAGGTCGCAGCCGATAGGTAAAATTATCAACCATGAGTGCCTACAGTCATGAGCGTGAGCGCCGGGAGCGTCGGCGCCGCAATATAGCCAGGGCGGTCTGCCTGGTCATTGCCGTGGCTTTGCTGGCCAGTCTTATCATCCCCGCCATTTTCAGCGGCCTTTGACCTGATCCGTCCGGTCGGCGGGAATCCGGCCGTCACAGGCACAGGCAAATGGCAATGAAGACGGCGGCCGACTCGTATGGAGCCGGTCTGGAAAGCGGTGAGACGGTATGGCAGAGATGGATTTTGCTCAAGCATTGGAGCAGGCCAAGGCCAAGTACGAGATGATCTCCAAGGCGCTGGACCCGGAGGGTTTGCGCTCGCGGATTGCGGATCTGGAGCGTCAGGCCAGTGCGCCCGGACTCTGGAATGATCAGGAGAATGCTCAGAAGGTGACCAGCAGGCTCTCAGCCCTGCAATCCCAGCTCAAGCATCTGGAGTCCGCATCCTCCCGGCTGGAGGATGTCCAGGCTCTGGAGGAGTTGGGCCAGGAGGAGCATGACCAGGACACCCTGGTGGAGGCCCGCAAGGAGATCGACTCGTTGAGGTCCGACCTGGCTGACATGGAGATCCAGACCCTGCTGGACGGGGAGTACGACGAGCGCGCCGCCGTGGTCACCATTCGTTCTGGTGCCGGTGGGGTGGACGCGGCCGACTGGGCCCAGATGCTCCTGCGTATGTACATGAGGTGGGCTGAGCGGCACGGCTTCTCCACCAAGGTCATGGACACCTCCTACGCAGAGGAGGCCGGCATCAAGTCGGCCACCTTCCAGGTGGATGCCCCCTATGCTTACGGTCGGCTGTCTGTGGAGGGCGGCACCCATCGTCTGGTGAGGATCTCGCCCTTTGACAACCAGGGCAGGCGGCAGACTTCTTTCGCTGCTGTCGAGGTCATCCCTCTGGTGGAACCCACTGACCACATCGACATCCCCGACTCGGATATCCGAGTGGACACCTACTGCTCTTCCGGTCCCGGTGGTCAGGGCGTCAACACCACCTATTCGGCCGTGCGTATTACCCATCTGCCGACCAACATCGTGGTCACCATGCAGGATGAGCGCAGCCAGATCCAGAACCGTGCGGCTGCTATGGCCGTTTTGCAGTCCCGACTACTGGTTCTGCGGCACGAAGAGGAGGCCAAGAAGAAAAAGGAGCTGGCCGGCGACATCAAGGCCAGCTGGGGGGATCAGATGCGCTCATATGTGCTGCATCCCTACCAGATGGTCAAGGATCTGCGTACCGGATACGAGACCTCGGATACCCAGGGCGTTTTCGACGGCAACATCGATGCCTTCATAGAGGCCGGTATCCGTTGGCGGCATCAGCAGCGGGTTCAGGCCCGTGAGGAGGAAGCCAGCAAATAAACCTGTGCTCGGCCTCATCCGGGTCGGTGTTTCATGAGTGTGTAGTGTCGGTCTTGTTGATAGCCTCTGTAGGGGAATACCGAGGAACGGAGAGTCAATGGCGTTGATTTCGCTCAAGGACGTGACCAAGATCTACCCCAAGGGGTCCCGTCCCGCCTTGGATGACATCAGCCTGGATGTCGATCGTGGGGATTTTGTCTTCCTTGTGGGCGCCAGCGGGTCGGGCAAGACCACCCTGCTCCGCCTGCTTCTGCGCGAGGAAGAGGCCACCGAGGGGGAGATTCGCGTGGCCGGCAACGACCTGCGACGTCTGCGCAATCGTGAAATTCCCGGATATCGGCGCTCCATTGGCTTTGTGTTCCAGGATTACAAGCTGCTCAATAACAAGACCGTATGGCAGAACGTGGCCTTCACGCTGGAAGTCATCGGCGCTCGTCGGTCCACCATCAAAACCCTGGTTCCTCAGGTGCTCAAGACCGTGGGGCTGACGGGCAAGGAGCAAAACTACCCCCATGAGCTTTCCGGCGGCGAGGCTCAAAGGGTGGCTTTGGCCCGCGCCTACGTCAATAACCCGGAAATCCTGCTGGCTGACGAGCCCACTGGCAATCTTGATCCCACAACCTCCCTGGGCATTATGGAGGTTCTGGACGCCATCAACAGGACCGGCACCACCGTGGTCATGGCCACCCACAACGAGGAGATCGTCAACTCCATGCGCAAGCGGGTGGTGGAGCTGCATACGGGCCGGATCATGCGCGACGAGGCCCACGGCTCCTACGATTCTTCGCGCTTCTTCCCCGATGCCGAGGTTGCGGCGCGTGCTCATCATGCCATCGGGGATCCCGCTGACGGCGATGCCCTGGATCGTGCTCGTGAGGTTGGAGTTGGAGGGCGCCGTCCGGTGCAGGTTGTCGTCCAGGATGGGAATAGTCCGGCTACCGAACCCATCGCGGATGGAACCAAGGGAGCCAAGCAGGTGGTTCAGGCGGCGGCACAGGCCGTCGACCAGGGCCAGTATGGCGACGAGGGAATCGCACGGCTGGCCAAGTCCATGCATTCGGGGAGAACAGGACGTTATGGGCAGGTCTTCACCTCGGTGGAGGACACCCTGACCTGGGGGAAGGGCCTGGGCAGCCTTGAGTCTGCGCAGGAAGATTCCAGTCAGCATGAAGGCGCCTCTGCGGGGCAGTCCGAGGGGAAGAGCGACTCTGACCCTGACGAACGGTTCCGCAGACCTGCGCCGGTGTCGCAGGGCAGCCAGGATTCACCCGGTCAGTCGCATGAAGGTTCCAGTGACAAAGACCAGGGCAAGGCAGGAACCGATCGGGCCGAATCCGGGAATCGTCCCCAGGCAGAACCAGCAGAACCTGCAGCCTCCCGGAAATCTCGGAAGTCCGCTCGTGGTTCGGATGCTGCGCGGCCCAAGTCGACCCCAGAAAGCAGGTCCCAGGATCGGCGGCCCGAAGATTCGAGCAGTCATGAGCAGGATAGGAAACCAGGTAGTGACCGCAAGGGTCTCGCTCATGATGATCGCAATCATGACCGCGATCAAAGGGGCTCCAAGCAAGACGACAAGGTCAAGGACCGCCAACCGTTGAAGGAAACCTCCGATAAGGCTGCTGATCGTGAACAACAGTTCAAGAGGCCCGATCAGCCTCCGCAGCCCGATGTTTCCAGCTCATCCGAACCGACCGGCAAATCCGGTCAGGCTACGGCTCAAATGAAGCAGGACGACGCGCAATCCTCAAAGCAAGCCCCCAGCAAGAGCAGGACCAGCAAAAAGGACTCGACCAGCGAAATCGATCATGATGTCGAGTCTCACGATGCCGAGTCCATGGGAGTCCCGCCGGCCCCGCCCGCTCCCCCCGAAGCTCCCAAGGCGACCAGGAAGTCCCGACAAAAGAGCGACGCACAGGCTCGGGATGAGCATCATGACAAGAAGAAGGCGGCACGATGAGACTGCGGTTCATCCTTTCCAGCACCTGGGACAACCTGCGGCGCAACGGGTCCATGATCCTCTCGGTCATGCTGGTCACTTTCATCTCCTTCCTCTTCATCGGCGCATCGGGCCTTATGCAGGCGCAGATCAGCAAGGCCAAGGGGGACTGGTACGACCAAGTAGAGGTGGTGGTCTGGCTGTGCCCGGACGGCGCCAGCCAGGCGGCATCCTGCGCGACCGGCAAGGCGCCCACCAACGACGAGATCGTCAAGCTGGAGAACACCATCAATACCGAGCTGCGCGACTCTGTGGCAAAAATCACCTACCAGAGCCGGGAGGACTTTTTCAAGAACACCTTCCTCAAGCAGTACCCCAACGGCACATACGAGGGAAGGACCATGACCGCAGCGGACATGCAGGCCTCCCTGCGTCTCAAACTCAAGGATCCAACCAAGTATCAGGTGGTCTCCGAGGTGCTGTCAGGACGCGACGGCGTAGAGGAGGTGTCCGACCAGCGTCAGATATTCGACCCGGTCTTCAAGATCCTCAACAGGGCTACGGCAGTCACCTTGGTTCTGGCCGTCGTCATGGTGATCGTGGCCATCCTGCTGACTGGCACCACCATCAGGATGAGTGCCGCCTCGCGTCGCAACGAGACCGAGATCATGAGACTGGTGGGAGCCTCCAACTGGACCATACGACTGCCCTTCATCCTGGAGGGCGTGGTGGCATCCTTGCTGGGATCTCTTCTGGCTGTCGGCGCTCTTAGCGCCATCGTCAAACTTTTTATCACGGATTGGCTGGCCCGGACGGTCCAGTGGATGCCCTACGTGGATCAGTCCACGGTCCTGCTCATGGCACCGGCGCTGATCCTGGGGGCCATGCTCTTGTCCGCATTGGCCTCTTCCATCTCCCTGCGGCGGTATCTGCGGACCTGATCCGCGGCGACGGGCCGATTGATCTTATGGGTACGAACTCTGCCATAATGATGACTAGCATGGATAAGTGATAGTGAGGACTTGACCATGAATCGTACGAAACACTTGGAAGCCATCTGCGGCCTGGTGGGGTCGTTGGCCATGATGCTGGGCGGTGGGATCCTGGGGTTGACAGTGGCCCCCGCACCGGCCCGGGCCGATTGGAGTAGCTATCAGCAGAAGGTACAGAGCCATGAGGCTCTGAAGAGCAAGTTGGCGGGTGTCAACAGCGAGCTGGCCAACCAGATTCTCAGTCTCAGCGATCTGACTGCCAACCAGATCCCGGCGGCTCAGCAGAGTGCCGTCGAAGCTCAGCAGCAGGCCGAGCAGGCCGACAGTTTGGTTCAGGCCACCAATGACCGACTGCAGGCGGCCCGCAAAGATCGTGCCGACCTGGAGGCCAAGATCCGTCAGACCGGCATCGACTATGACGACGCCAAGGCCGGTGTGGCGCAGATGGCGAGAAAGAGTTTCCATGGCTCTGAGGCTTCCCAGGTCATGGACGTGGTGACCAAGTCCTCCAGCACCAAGGACTTTGTGGACAAGATGCAGTCCGATGCAGCCGTGACCCGATCCGAGGCCAACACGGCCAATGATGCCGCCAACACCCTCAATTCGTCCATGAATCGCAAGCAGCGTCTCGAGGCCATTGAGGAGCAGATCAGCACCTTGAAGGCCAAGGCCGACCAGCAGCAGGCGGCGGCACAGCAGGCGGCAGCTGCGGCGCAGGCCAAGCAGGACAGTCTGCAGGCCTTGCGCGACCAGGGAACCGCAGCACGCAAGCAGCTGGAGGGGCAGAAGGCTGCCCTGACCACCCAGTCAGCCCGTGAGGCCGCGGATATCGTGGCCACCGAGTCTATGATCGATTCCCTCAACACGGGCAATGCCGGCGGCGGGGCCGATCCCCATGCCGGTGGCGCCCAGCAGGTCGGCGGTGGCGGCCCTGCACCATCACCGGCTCCGCGTCCTTCCCCGCCGAGCAATGGAGGCGGTGGAGGTGCCTCCGGTATGAATTACGGGGTACCTGGCAGCTGTCCTGAGGGCTCTGGGTTCTGCTACGGCCATCCTACCGGCAACTCGGTGGGCGGCAGTGCTTACCCCGCCCGTCAGTGCACGCTCTGGGCATACATCCGCCGCTCGCAGCTGTCCCTGCCTGTGGGATCCTATATGGGTAACGGAGCTGACTGGGCCAACACTGCACGTAGTCTGGGCTACCTGGTCAACAACACCCCGCACGTCGGAGCCGCCATGGTCTTTGCCCGTGGCCAGCGGGTCGGTTACTGGAACGCCGACTGGACCTATGGCCATGTGGCCGTGGTCGAGCGGGTCAATGGGGACGGGTCTGTGCTCATCTCCGAAGGAGGCACAGGATTTGCCTCCTTCCCTGCCTATGAGACGGTTTACGGGGCTGGCAACTACCAGTACATTCATTACTGACATCGAAGCGGACCAGGTCCGCCACCTGGGACGCCACTCCTAGCCGTCCGGCCTACCAGGCGACGTGATCGGCATGGTCCGGAGGAGGACATCATGGCTAAGGAGACTGGCACGTCGATGATTGCCCAGAATCGCAGGGCCCGGCATGACTACCAGATCGAGGATCGGTATGAGGCCGGCATCGCCCTGACCGGGACTGAGGTCAAGTCCTTGCGCGAAGGGCGGGCCTCTCTGGCTGAGTCATTCGTCAGTATCGACCGTCGGCACGAGGTCTGGCTGGAGAACGCGAATATCCCCGAGTATCTCAACGGCACCTGGAACAACCATGCCCCCAAGCGCAAGCGCAAGCTGCTTCTGCATGCCAAGCAGATCATTCGCCTGGAGCGGCAGATTCAGGCCAAGGGCTACACCATTGTCCCCCTGAGCCTGTATTTCAAGGATGGCAGAGTCAAGGTGGAGATCGCCGTGGCAAGGGGCAAGCGCGAGTATGACAAGCGTCAGTCCCTGCGGGAGGAACAGGACCGCCGTGAGGCCCAAAGGGCCATGCGCTACCGGAACCGTCGGGGCTGAAATATGTGCTGATGCACTTTCCGATTCTCAGATGATTCTTGGATAGGGACGACTGAATCCTGATATTGCCTTGCACTATGCAAGTCGACACGCCCGGAGCTAAGACGTCCGGCGGTGTTCTATAAGCTTCTGAAGCTTGCATTAAAGCCAAAATCCGCCCTGAAGAGCAAACCATGATTGATGATCATCAATCAGTCGGATGCATAAAAATACAAATGTGTGCATAATAGTGCATGTCAATCAAGGGATACGGAGGGTCGCCTCGGGGCGGTCCGGAAGAGGAGAAGACATGGGCAAGATCAAGGCGATGCTGACGGCGGCTCTGAGTGTCGCCCTGCTGGCCTCTATCGGGGCCTGCGGAACCACCGACGAGGCGGACAACAGCAGTGCATCGGGTAAGGCCACAACAAGTTCCCACCCGGCGGCTTTTGACGTCAGTGGCATCAAGAAGGATCCGGCCATCGCGGCCAAGGTGCCTGAGTCGGTGGCCAAGGACGGCAAGTTGACCGTGGGCATGGAGACCTCGTATGCTCCGGGTGAATTCATGAATGAGGACGGAAAGACACCGATTGGCTATGACGTGGACCTGTCGAACGCCATTGCCAAGGTGATGGGGCTCAAGGGGGAGATGGTCAGTGCCTCCTTCGATACCATCATCCCCGCCATCGGCAGCAAGTACGACGCGGGTATCTCCAGCTTCACCATCACCAAGGAGCGGATGCAGTCGGTCGACTTCGTCACCACCTTCAAGGCGGGCACGGCCTTTGCCGTCAAGAAGGGCAACCCCTCCAAGATCAATCCTGACGACATCTGCGGCGTCAAGGTCGGCGTGCAGACGGGCACTATCGAAGAGCAGCAGGCTGCTGACAAGATCTCGGCAGAGTGCAAGGCCAAGGGCAAGAAGCCGGTGGATGTGCAGTCCTACAAGCAGCAGACCGATGCCGCCACAGCGGTGGTCAACGGCAAGATCGACGTCTTCTACGCCGACTCCCAGGTGACCGGATATGCCATCAAGCAGACCGACGGCCAGCTGGAGAAGCTGGGCAAGGATACCGACATCGTCCTGCAAGGCGCCGCTCTGAAGAAGGGCAGCGGCATGGCTGAGGCCACCCAGGCGGCGCTCCAGAAGCTGATCGACGACGGCACCTATGCCAAGATCCTCAAGAACTGGGGCGTCCAGAGCGGGGCAGTCGAAAAGGCGGAGATCAACCCTGCGGTCTCTGACTGAGACAGGCCTCTAGGCGCGGGCCGGCTCAACAACCGGACTGCGCCTAGCGGTTGGCCCGGCTGGATAGGCTGGGCCTGAATAAGTTCAGCGGTGCGGAAGGAAGCAGGAGATGCATACCAAGAAGGGGACGGACCAGATTCAGATCCCCGGCAGAATAGAGGCCAGGCCGGTGCGCAAGCCGGGGCCGATCGTGGCCGCCGTCATCGTGGCCGTTTTCGTGGCCATGCTGATCCATGGCATGGTGACCAATCCTAACTTTGATTGGCCCACGGTCTGGAAGTATCTCTTCAACGAGCATGTCCTGGACGGCATCAAGTGGACCCTTCTGCTGACCGTCTACGCCATGGTTCTGGCCACAATCCTGGCCATCATCCTGGCGGTCATGCGCAAGTCGTCCAATCCGGTCCTGCGTTGGGTCAGCTGGTTCTTCATCTGGTTCTTCCGCGGCACTCCTGTATACACCCAGCTGGTCTTCTGGGGCCTGCTCTCCGTGCTGATTCCCAAGCTGGCCATAGGCATCCCCTTCGGGCCGGAGTTCTGGAGCGTCGACACCAAAACCGTGCTCAACGCCACCGTGGCCACGGTTCTGGGCCTGGGGCTGAACGAGGCTGCCTACCTTTCCGAAATCGTCCGTGCCGGCATCGAGGCTGTGGACCCCGGCCAGGAGGAGGCCGCCAAGGCTCTGGGCATGCCGCCCTCCATGATCATGCGACGGATCGTCCTGCCTCAGGCCATGCGCATCATCGTGCCGCCTACCGGCAATGAAACCATCGGCATGTTGAAGACCACATCCCTGGCCCTTGCCGTGCCCTTCACCCTGGAGCTCCAGTTCGCCACCAACGCCATCGCCAACCGCATCTACAAGACCATCCCGCTGCTGATCGTGGCTTGCATCTGGTACCTGGTCATCACCTCCGTTCTGATGGTCATCCAGGCCCAGCTGGAGAAGCACTACGGCAAGGGCTTCGACTCGCGGCCCCTGGCCGGATCAGGGGCCAAGGACGGCAAGGATGGCGAGGACCCGCAGACCCGTCAGGAAACTGACAAGGTCAACAAGGTCATGATGGCCGGGCTGAACGCCTGAGCGCAGGAGGAAAATCATGGACGAGGACAGGCAGACCAGGAAAAATGGGCAAGTCAATAAGGATCCGGCTATCGTCATCAGGAATGTGCACAAGGTATTCGGCGACCAGCATGTACTGCGGGGGATCAACCTGGAAGTCATGCCCGGCACGGTAACGGCCGTCCTGGGGCCTTCCGGCTCAGGCAAGTCGACCCTGCTGCGGCTGATCAACCAGCTGGAGACCCGCACAGCCGGCGAAATCTATGTGGACGGCGAGCTGACCGGATACAGGAAAATCAATACCGGCAAAGGTTCTGTGCTGCAGACCCTGGATGACAAGGCTATTGCCAGGCAGCGATCCAAGATCGGCATGGTCTTCCAGCGTTTCAACCTCTTCCCCCACATGACTGCCTTGGAGAACGTCATGGAAGCACCGGTCCATGTGGGCCGGGTTCCCAAGGCCGATGCCCGCCAGGAGGCTCAGGCCCAGCTGGAACGTGTAGGGCTGGAGGACAGGATGGACTATTATCCTGCCCAGCTCTCCGGCGGTCAGCAGCAGCGTGTGGCGATCGCGCGAGCCTTGGCCATGCACCCCGACATCATGCTCTTCGACGAGCCCACCTCAGCCCTGGATCCTGAGCTGGTGGGAGAGGTTTTGGGGGTCATGAGGCAGGTTGCCCAACAGGGCATGACCATGGTGGTGGTCACCCATGAGATGGGCTTCGCCCGCGAGGTGGCCGAGCAGATCGTCTTCATGGATCAGGGAGTCGTGGTGGAGCAGGGAGGCCCTGACATCATCGACCATCCGCACTCCGAGAGGTTCGCTGAATTCTTGCATACCGTACTCTAGCCTCAGCAGGCTCAGGCCCTGTCCAGGTTGTAGAAATTCCGGCAAGAAGCCTTCCGGACAGGCGACGGCGGAACTCCCATGGCTAGACTGGGGTCCATGTGCGGAATCGTCGGTTATGCGGGATCAGTACGGACGGCCTGCGGCAGGCCCCTGGAGGTCTGCCTCAAGGGTCTGGAGCGTTTGGAGTACCGAGGGTATGACTCGGCCGGAGTGGCCCTGGCTGCCCCGGGAATGACGCAGGTGGCCGTACGCAAGAAGGCGGGGCGCCTGGGCAATCTGGTCGCTGATCTGAAGACCAAGCCCATGCCCGAAGCCACCGTGGGCATCGGGCACACCCGCTGGGCCACCAATGGCGAACCCACTGATGTCAACGCTCATCCCCACACCAGCCGCGACGGCAAGGTCGCGCTGATCCACAACGGGATCATCGAGAACGCCTCAAGGCTGCGGCTGGACCTGGAGACCGAGGGATACACCTTCGTGTCCTCCACGGACACCGAAGTGGCGGCCAAGCTTCTGGGCAAGATTGCCCAGGAGATCGTCGATGCCACCGGCCAGCCCGACATCTTCGAGGCCATCAGGCGGTTGGCCCGCATGCTCAAAGGAGCTTTCACCATCCTGGCTGTGGACTCACGTCAGCCTGATCTGGTGGTGGGCGTCCGACACGATTCGCCGCTGGTGGTCGGCCTGGGAGACGGGGAGAACTACCTGGGCTCCGATGTGGCGGCTTTCGTAGCCTATACACGCCAGGCCATGGAGCTGGGGCAGGACCAGGCCGTCTGCATCAGCGCGGACCAGGTCAAGGTTACGGACTTCCAAGGGCACCCGGTGGAGCATCCCCGCCGTTATACCGTCGACTGGGATGCCTCGGCCGCTGAAAAGGGCGGATGGGACTCCTTCATGGACAAGGAGATCCACGAGGACCCGGCTGCCGTCTCCAACACCCTGTTGGGCCGATACGACGAGTCGGGCGACCTGGATCTGGACGAGGTTCATATCGATGAGGAGGTCTTCCGCCAGATCGACAAGATCATCGTTGTGGCCTGCGGAACGGCCTCCTACGCAGGGCTGGTGGCCAAGTACGCCATCGAGCACTGGGTCCGCATCCCGGTGGAGGTCGAGCTGGCCCATGAGTTCCGCTACCGTGATCCCATTCTGACCCCGCGCACCCTGGTCGTGGCCATATCCCAGTCAGGAGAGACCATGGATACGCTGATGGCGCTTCGCCACGCACGCGAGCAGGGTTCACGGGTTCTGGCCATCTGCAACACCCAGGGGTCCACCATCCCCAGGGAGTCCGACGCCGTGCTCTACACCCACGCCGGCCCCGAAGTGGCTGTGGCCTCCACCAAGGCCTTCCTGGCCCAGATCGTGGCGGCCTACCTGCTGGGTCTCTACCTGGCCCAGGTCAAGGGGACCATGTATCGAGACGAGATCCACCAGACCATCGACAGCCTCAAGGCCATGCCGGCCAAGATCCAGAAGGTGCTGGACGGACAGGCCGAGGTCATCAGCCAGACGGCTCAGCGCATGTCCAAGGCCCGCTCTTTCCTCTTCCTGGGGCGGCATGTGGGCTATCCGGTGGCCCTGGAGGGGGCGCTCAAGCTCAAGGAGATCGCTTACATCTTCACCGAGGGGTTCGCCGCTGGCGAGCTCAAGCACGGGCCTATCGCCCTGGTGGAGCCGGGGGAGCCTGTGGTGGTCATCGTACCCAGCGCACGGGGCCGCAATGTGCTGCACGACAAGGTCATCTCGGCCATCGAGGAGGTCAAGGCCCGTGGCGCCTTCACCATTGTCGTGGCCGAGGAGGGCGACCCGGACGCCGACCGCTATGCTGACGTGGTCTTTTGGAGGCCGCCCTGCCCAACCCTGCTAAGCCCCCTGGTGGACGTGGTCCCCCTGCAGCTGTTCGCCTTGGACATGGCCCGGCTCAAGGGTCTGGATGTGGACAAACCCCGCAATCTGGCCAAGTCGGTCACGGTGGAATAAGATCCCATGGCTGTCGGGTCCGGGCAGCGGGGGCACCGGATGGTCCTTGAGGAGCCGCGGATCCCCTTCGAACCCCGAATCATATACGAGGACCAGCGCATCATCGTGGTCGATAAGCCCCATTTTCTGGCCACTATGCCTCGAGGGATGTGGTACGCCAGTACTGTGCTGATCCGAATGCGCCGACTCTACGGGGAGCCCGACATCATCCCTGCCCACCGGCTTGATAGGGCCACGGCAGGCGTGCTGGTTCTGGTGCGAGATCCGTCTGCCAGGCGGGCCTATCAGATGCTCTTCCAGGAGCATCGCGTGCGCAAGATCTACCAGTGTCTGGCGCCGGTACGACCCATAGCTCGCCCGCGGACCGGCACCGTGCGACACCTGGATCCGCCCCGGGTCTTCCCGCTAGAGCGCCGCTCCAGGGTGATCAAACGCCGAGGGGTTCTCCAGGCCTGGGAAGAGCGCGGGCCGGTCAATGCCGTTACTCGAGTCGAGCTGACGGCGGGCCATGGATGTCTGGCCACCTACACCCTCTACCCGAAGACCGGCAAGACCCACCAGCTACGTGTGCACATGAATGCTCTGGGTCTGCCCATAGTGGGCGACGACCTGTACCCACGAATCCAGACCCGGGCCTATGACGACTTCTCCCGACCACTGCAATTGGTGGCCCGTCGCTTGGAATTCACCGACCCCTTCACCGGGGGTAGGCGCGCCTTCGTCTCTTCCGTTCCCTTGGATCCTCAAGGCGAGGCCTAAACAGTCAGCCTGGTGGGACATAATGGTCAGGGGATCCCGGAGCCGCGGGACGACGTGGACGCGGCAGGTATCCCCGTCCGAGGTTTGAGACGGACCAGGAGGTTCTACCCATGAGCAAACCGACACGGCGGCCCTATCGATGGCCCAAGCATCTCAAGGGTCAGCAGTCCCTCTGGTACGGCTGCGACTACAACCCCGATCAGTGGCCTGAGGATACATGGGATGAGGACATCAGGCTGATGACCAAGGCAGGGGTCAACGTGGTGGCCTTGGCGGTCTTCTCCTGGTCGCGCATAGAGCCCAGCCAGGGTGTTTTCGACTTTGACTGGCTGGATCGGATTATTGACAAGCTTGGTCGGGCCGGCATCGGGGTCAACCTGGCATCGGCCACGGCTTCGCCGCCGCTCTGGCTGACCCAGGCCCATCCTGAGGTTCTGCTCAGGGACGAGCGAGGCGACACGGTTTGGCCCGGGGCCCGGCAGCATTGGCGGCCTACCTCGCCGATCTTCCGGTCCTACGCCTTGAAACTCTGCCGGGCCATGGCCGAGCACTACCGGGACAACCCCTATCTGGTGGCCTGGCATGTGGGCAATGAGTATGGCTGTCACAATCGCTTCGACTATTCCGACGATGCCATGCGGGCCTTCCAGCGCTGGTGCCGCCGCCGTTACAAGGACATCGATGCCGTCAATCGCGCCTGGGGTACGGACTTCTGGTCACAGAGGTTGAGCGATTTCTCGCAGATTCTGCCGCCGCGTTTCATCGGCCAGGGGAATTTCCAGAATCCGGGCCGCATGCTGGACTTTGAGCGGTTCAGCTCTGACGCCCTCAAGGATTTCTACATGGCCGAGCGCGATACCTTGGCTGAGATCACCCCGGATATACCTTTGACCACCAACTTCATGGTCAGTGCCGGCGGATTCGCCCTGGACTACGACGACTGGGGCAACCAGGTGGACTTTGTGGCCAACGACCACTATGTGACCCCGGGCAGGGATCATCTGGAAGAGCTGGCCTATTCCTCCAGCCTGGTGGATGCCATCGCCCGTAGGCGCCCCTGGTGGCTTATGGAGCAGGCCACTTCGGCGGTCAACTGGCGGCCGGTCAACCCCCGTAAGGAGCCCGGACAGCTGGAGCGCGACTCCCTGGCCCACCTGGCACTCGGGGCTGATGCCATCTGCTACTTCCAGTGGAGGCAGTCCCGGGCTGGGGCGGAAAAGTTCCACTCGGCCATGCTGCCTCATGCAGGCGAAGACACGGCAGTCTTCCGCGACGTCTGCCAGCTGGGAGGGGACCTGCAGGGCCTCTCGCAGGCTGGCTTGGCTGGTACCACGCTGGCCAAGGCCCCGGTGGCCCTGGTCTTCGACTATGCAAGCCAGTGGGCCAGCTCCCACGCAGCCTCACCCAGCGACCGGGTCGAGCATGGCCAGGAGCCGCCGGTCTGGTACCGGGCCTTCCTTGACAACGCCATCCGACCTGATGTTCTCCCAGTCAGGGCTGACTGGGAGGAGTACCCGCTGGTGGTCCTGCCAGCCCTCTATCTGATTAACGCTGTCCTCTCCAAGCGGCTGCACAAGTATGTGCATGGTGGAGGGCGGCTGATCGTCACCTGGGGCAGCGGCATCGCCGACGAGCAGGACCGCGTCTGGACCGGCGGCTATCCAGGGCCGCTTCGGGACCTGCTGGGTCTGTCGGTCGAGGAGTTCGCACCCATGGCTCCCGGTGTGCCCGGTCTGCTGGACCATCTGGATCTGACCAATGGGGTTACGGCGCACGATTGGGCCGATGTCATCGGTCACCTGGATAAGGACACTGACGTCCTGGCAAGCTACCGGTCGGATCCCTGGACAGGGATGGATGGCATGCCAGCCATGACCGTCCACGACTGGGGTCATGGTAAGGCCGCCTACCTGGGTTGCCGTCTGGATGCCCAGGATCTGGCCAAGGTCCTTCCTTCCCTGCTGGAGGCGCTGGATATCGCCGATATGAGGTCGGCCCATGGAGACCCTGATCTGTTGAGAATTGAGCGAGTCAGCAAGGATGATCGGACGCGCTTCGTCTTTCTGTTCAACCGGACCAGGCATCCGGTTCAGGTTCAGCTGGAGGGCCAGATCCTGGTGGGTTCACTGGCCGGCATTGACGGGGATGGCAAGCAGGCCAGTCTGCAGGTCAATGGCGCGTTGGTGCAGCGTGTGGTCGGCCATCGGCATTGAGCTGGTGAATCCTGTACATGCCAGCGAAGATCAACTCGGGATCGTAGACCTCGATCAGATCGGTGTCTTCTGAGAAGGTACGGCCCATGCCGCCCGTGGCCACCACGTGGAAGTCCCGGCCTATCTCGCTGCGGTACTGGCGGATGATCCGCTCCAGGCCGCCGAGGAAGTTGTAATAGAGTCCGGCCTGCATGGCCGTCTTGGTGCCCGTTGCCATGATGGTCTGAGGACGGGTGATCTCCACCTGGGGCAGCTGGGCGGTCTGACCGGCAAGGGCCTGGGCACCCGAACGGATACCTGGCACGATCAGGCCTGAGCGAATAGCGCCCCTGTCATCAACATAGTTGAAGGTAGTGGCCGTGCCGAAGTCGATGACCAATACCGGACCTCCGTAGCGGTGGAAGGCGCCCACGCAGTCTGCCAGGCAGTCGGCGCCCAAGGAGCGCGGGTCATCCAGACGGATGTTCATGCCTGTCTTCACGCCGGGGCCCACCACCATGGGGTCGATGGAAAAGAAGCGGATCAAGCAAGACCTGACGGCGTGCATGACCGCAGGAGCCACCGAAGAGATGATGGCGTCCTGCACATCCGCAGTCTTGTAGCCGGCCAGGGCCATGAGCTGCCCCAGCAGAAGCCCGAACTCATCGGCCGTGTGATCGATCCTTGTGGTCAGCCTGTAGGAGGCGGCAACCTGGTCGCCCTCCATGAATCCGACCTCGATGTTGGTGTTGCCGATGTCGATGGCCAGCAGCATGTCTCTTCCTCCCTGCCGTCGTCCGGGCGCGTGGCGCTTTCCGAATCCATCCTAAGCGCATAAGCCTGTGTGATGGCTTCGGGGAGTATGCTGGTGGGCGGTGATCGACCAGAATGGCGGTCAACCACAGCATAAGGATTCGTCAATGAACGCAGATCGACACGGCACGCATGCCCATGACAGCGTGACCGCAGCAGATACAGACGTGGCCCAGGAGTCAGGCCCCAGCACTGACTCTGAACTCAACGCCAGGATCAGACCCATGAGGTCGGGCGGCAACACCCTGCCCTGGAAGCTGCTCAGTCTCCTGCTGGCACTGGCTTTGGCCCTCTCCTTGTGGACCGGGCATCGTGGAGCCGCTGGTCAGGCCGAGGGCGGGAGCGTGGCGGATACGGTCACGGTGGGCCTCAAGCTGGCTCCCACCAATCTGGACATCCGCAACCAGTCGGGTACGGCGCTGGATCAGCTTCTGATCGGCAATGTCTATCAGGGTCTGGTGTCACGAGATTCTAGGAATCGGGTGCGCCCAGGGCTGGCAAAAACCTGGAATGTCTCCGAGGACGGCCTGGTCTACACCTTCCACCTGCATGAGGGCATCCGCTTCTCCAACGGCCATGCTCTTCGGGCCCAGGACGTGGTCGACTCCATTCGCGGGCTTATGGCAGGTCACTATCAGGGCAGCGAGATGCTGGAGGGCTTCCAGGGTGTGGAGGCCACGGATCCGCTGACGGTGCGCCTGACGTTGTCCAGACCCTACCAGGATCTGCTCTGGCAACTGAGCGGGCGGGCCGGTCTGGTCCTTGACCGACGAGCTCATTACGACATGAAGACCCAGGCTGTGGGATCCGGCCCATACTTGTTGGAAAGCTTCAGGCCAAACGACTCGGTAACGCTCAAGGCCGATCCACACTACTGGGGCAGTGACAAGCCTAAGACGCCAACCATCGTCATCCGTTACCTCAATGATGACAACGCCGCCGTCAACGCCCTGCGTAGCGGGGATGTGCAGGTGCTGGCTCCGGTCACCGAGAACCTGGCCAGCCCCTTCCGCAAGAGCCCCGACTTCCAGGTCAAGGCGGGCGACGATACCGACAAGTACGTCTTGGCCATGAACGGCAAGGGTGGCGCCACATCCGATCCACGGGTGCGTCAGGCCATCCGCCATGCCATCGACCATCGGCAGCTGATCGCCTCCCGGGGAGGATCGGACAGGGCTCTGGGCGGCCCCATACCCTCTCTGGATCCCGGCTATCAGGATCTGACCGGGCTCTACCCCCACGATCCGGAGCAGGCGCGGCGGCTTCTGGCCCAGGCCGGGTACGGTCCCGAACACCGGCTCAAGCTGCGACTGACCTATGCCAACACCTATGGCAGCGAACTGGGCGATCAGCTGCGCTCGCAGCTGCGTCAGGTGGGCATCGACCTGGATGTGCGGGTGGTGGAATTTTCAGTCTGGCTCCAGGATGTGCATGCTAACAAGGACTACGACCTGTCTCTGGTGGATCATGGCGAGAGCCATGACTTCCACCAGTGGGCCAACCCCGGCTACTACTACAACTATGACAATCGTCAGGTCCAGGAGCTTTACCGTCAGGCCATGGTCACGACCTCCGCTGATGACTCCAACAGGCTCCTAGCCCAGGCCGCCCGAATCGTCAGCAAGGACGCAGCGGCGGACTGGCTCTTCAACTACCGGGTGACCACGGCCTGGCGGAAGGGGTTGGAGGGCTTCCCGGTCGATCTCAACCAGTCCCTCATGCCCTTGTCCGATGTGACCTACAGGCGGGGGTGACCATGGCCAGATTCTTGATGCGGCGGCTGGTGCTCTTCATCTTGGCGCTGATGGGCATTTCGCTGCTCATCTTCCTGGCCTTGCGCATTCTGCCCGGTGACGTGGCCGCCGTCATGGCCGGGCTGGATGCCGCGCCCGAACGCGTCGGGCGGCTGCGTCGGCAGATGGGCCTGGACCGCTCCTACCCAAGGCAGTATCTGGATTGGATCAGCGACTTTCTGCAAGGGGATCTGGGCAGGTCCATTCTGACCAACCGTTCCATTGCTTCTCAGGTAGGTGTCCGAGCCCAGATCACCTTTCCGCTGATTCTTTTGGGACTGGGCGTGGCTCTGCTGCTGGGCATTCCCCTGGGCTGTGCGGCCGCTCTGGCTCGCTCGCCACGAATGCAGTCATTCAGCCACATGGTAGCCATCGTGGGCGGATCAGTACCGGCCCTCTGGTCAGGACTGCTGCTGATCATGCTCTTCGCCAAGGGCAGCGGCCTGATTGGTCTGTTGCCCTCTCAGGGCTTTCCTGCACTCGGCTGGGCTCAGCCGGGTCAGGCCTTGGCGGCATTGATTCTGCCCGCGCTGTCCACCGGCATCATCGTGGGTGCCGGCATCATGCGGTACACCCGCTCCTTGTTGGGCGACATGCTCTCTTCGGGGTATGTGGACATGGGCATGGCCTGCGGGATGACCCGGACCCAGGCTGCTCTGCGCATCGGTCTGCGGCTGGCTTCCCCCCAGCTGGTTTCGGTGATTGGACTGACCATGGCCGAGATGATCACCGGGGTCATGGTCAGCGAGAACCTGTTCGCCCTGCCGGGACTGGGCTCCATGCTGATCACCGATGTGGGCAACCGGGATCTTCCGGCCGTTCAATCCGAGCTCCTTTTGCTGGCGGCCTTCTTCCTCTTCCTGGGACTGCTGGTGGACGTTATTCATAGGCTGATCGATCCGCGTTTTCGAGGTGCGGCCAGACAGGAGGTGGCTGCCTGATGAGTTGGGAACACGCAGACAGGCCCCACCTGGGATTGAGAGCCACATTCCCCGGCCAACTGGGATTCTTCGGACGGGTGCGGGTGGTGCTGGCCAGCATGTGGTGCAAGGCCTCGGGGCGTTACTCGATGACTGTTCTGGCCATATGGATCCTGGTCTCCCTGGTCTCCAGGTTCTGGACCCCGGTTCCGATTTGGGTCACTGACGGGTACCGGATCTGGCAGGCCCCCAGCCGCGCCCATCTGCTGGGAACGGATGGCACCGGGGCAGACATTCTTTCCTGGCTGATGGCGGGATCGGCCACCAACCTGGCCATCAGCCTTCTGGCGGTCCTCCTATCAGGCGTATTGGGGCTCCTTCTGGTCATGGCCATGGTCTCGCGTCGTTCCGGGGTATCGCAAACGGTCGTAGTCCTGGTCGATGCCCTGATTTCCCTGCCTACAGTTCTGCTGGCCCTGATCCTGGCTGTCCCCCTGGGCCCCAGCATCGCCGTGGTCGTCGTGGCCTGTGGGTTCGGTTATGGACTCAACCTGGCCCGGATCGTACGGCCCCAAGCGCTCCTGGCGGCAGAGTCGGACTATGTGCGATCCGCCCGACACAGCGGGGTCGGATCCTTCAGAATCTTCTGCACCCATCTGGTGCCTAATGTCATTCCTGTCCTGTGCGTACAGCTTTCCATGTCGGCGGGGACCTCCGTGCTGGCTGAGGCAGGGTTGACCTACTTGGGGGTGGGTGTTCCCTCCGGTCTGCCCTCCTGGGGGCACTCACTGACCACCTCGGTCAAGTTCATCAATGTCTTTCCACTTACTGTGCTCTGGCCTGGCCTGGTGGTCACCATGGTGGTGGTTGCTCTGAACCTGTTCGGTGACGCCCTGCGTGATGCCATCGATCCGGTTACCAACCCCAGGCTCAGGGCTGCCGTAGCTGCCGCCGGACGGTCCACTCTTCAATCTGCGCGTCAGGAAACGTCTGCGCAATCAGATGACTCTGGTCGTCATGTCGAGAATACGATCCATGCAGGCGAGGGAGACTAACCATGTCGCTGAATATTGACGGCCTGAGCTTGTCCATCAATGGCCGCACCATTCTCGACCAGGTGGATCTCCAGGTGAAGGATGGCCAACGGGTTGGCCTGATCGGATCCTCAGGCTCCGGAAAGTCGATGATCGCCCGCAGTGTTTTGGGCACCACACCACTGACGGCCTCCCTGTCGGGATCCATTCTGGTGGACGGGCTCCAGATTCTTGGTTCGGACGATCGGTCCCTGGCGGACCTGCGCGGTTCCCGTATGGGCATGATCTTTCAGAATCCTTCCACGGCCTTGAACCCGGTCAAGAAGATCTACAGTCAGGTTGAGCTTCCCCTCCGTCGCCACTATCGTCTGAGCGTCCAGGAACGGCGCAGACGGGTTATGGAGATATTGGCCCAGGTCGGGTTGGATGAGGGGCTGGCCGGTTCCTACCCGCATGAGCTGTCCGGGGGGCAGCAGCAGCGGGCGGCCATAGCCACGGCCCTGGTCACCAAGCCCAGACTGATTCTGGCAGACGAGCCGACCACGGCCCTGGATGCAATAACCCAGCGGCAGATTGTGGACCTGCTGGTCTCCCTGGTCGACCAGAATGGGGCCTCCCTGCTGTTCATCACCCATGATTTCTCAGTCCTGGCCCGGGTTGCCGATTACTGCTACATCCTCGACGCTGGGCGAGTGGTGGAAAGCGGACAGACGCAGAGCATTCTGCGTAGTCCATCCAGTCCGCAGGGCAGGACCCTGGTGCGGGCGGCCAGAGAGTTGACGCTGAGCACAGATGGAGGCAAGCATGAGGCTGACTGACGGTGCACATGCCGATCCGATCCTGATCGGGGAGGGCCTGACCAAGGTCTATGCCTCCACCGGCAGTGGAACGGCTCGAGAAGCTGCAGTTGACGGCATCGATGTTTCCCTCCTGCCGGGGGAGTGCCTGGCGATCATAGGGGAGTCCGGCTCGGGGAAAACCACGCTTTCCCGTCTGCTTCTGGGCCAGCTGAGGCCTAATGCCGGGCAGGTGGCATATTTGGGCAGATCAGTTCTCCATGGTTCCGCGGCAGCTAAGTCGCTTGCCCATGATTCCGCTCTGGTCTTCCAGAACCCCTTTGCTTCCCTGGATCCCCGGTGGACCATCGGTCGGTCGGTAGCCGAACCTCTGCTGGCTGTCAGGCGCAGGGAAAGCGGACAAGACCTTGCCGATCGGGTGGCCCAGGTGCTGTCAGAGGTCCAGCTTGATCCGGACAGGATCATGACGGCTTATCTCTCCGATCTTTCAGGCGGCCAGGCCCAGCGGGCGGCCATAGCCCGGGCCCTGATCGTCAAGCCTAGGATACTCTTGGCCGATGAGCCTATGAGTGCCATCGACGTTTCAGCACGCGTAGGGATTCTCCATACCCTTCAATCAATCATGGCCCAGTCCAAACAGCAGAGCGATTCGTCAAATGGTATGTCCATGATTATCATCTCCCATGATCTGGGTGTGGTCCAGCACATAGCAGACAGGGTCATGGTGCTCAGGCAGGGGAAGGTTGTGGAGGAGGGGCCGGTGAAGGCCATCCTCAATCATCCTGAGCAGTCCTATACCCGTCAGCTTCTGGCTGCTGCAACCCTGTAAGTGTTCGTTTTCCCGACGATTGACCACATGGTCGTTCGCCCACTGCTTGACTCCTGCCGTGGCAATAGACTGGGGAATCATGGTGGACATCCAGGATGCAGGGCAGGCGCTGAAGCGGTATTTCGGATATGAGTCCTTTCGCCCGGGTCAGCAGGATCTGGTCAAGGCTATCCTGAATGGGCGGGACTGCCTGGGTGTTATGCCGACCGGGGCCGGCAAATCCATTTGCTATCAGATTCCTGCCACTCTGCTGGACGGTCTGACCATCGTCATCTCTCCCTTGGTTTCCCTGATGAAGGACCAGGTGGACGGGCTGGAGGATGCAGGCATCCAGGCCTCATTCGTCAATTCCACCCAGGACATGGATGAGCAGTCCCTGGCCCTGGCTCAGGCTGCACAAGGGCGCAGCAAGATCCTCTACGTGGCTCCCGAGCGGCTGGACGCCCCCAGATTCAGGGAATTCGCCCAGCATACAAAAATTTCCCTGCTGGCTGTGGACGAAGCCCACTGCGTATCCCAATGGGGTCAGGACTTCCGCCCTGCCTACCTGGGCATCGGCGATTTCATCAGGTCCCTGCCCGACCGACCTACGGTGGCGGCCTTCACCGCTACGGCGACCGAGAAGGTTCGGCGCGACATCGTATACATGTTGGGCCTTGATGACCCTTACGTGGCGGTGACGGGTTTCGACAGGCCCAACCTCTTCTTCGACGTGATCAAGTTGGAGAGCAAATACAAGAATCGCTGGGTGGTCCAGTACGCACTGAAGCATGGCGATGATTCTGGCATCGTCTACTGCGCCACCCGCAAGGAGACTGAAGCTCTGGCTGATGACCTGACCAAGGCCGGTGTTAGTGCTGTCAGCTACCACGCTGGCATGGATGCACAGGACAGGGAGCAGGCGCAACGGGACTTCGTCAACGACAAGGTGCAGGTTGTCGTGGCCACCAATGCCTTCGGCATGGGCATCGACAAGTCCAACGTACGTTATGTCATTCATCACAATATGCCTGAGAGCATCGAAGCCTACTACCAGGAGGCCGGCAGAGCGGGACGTGACGGCGAGCCAGCCCGTTGCTCCCTGCTGTGGAACGAGAGTGACATTGTCACCCGCAGGCGCCTGCTGGACATGGACAACGGCAATGACAGACTGACTGGTGAGCAGGCTGAAGCAGTCAGGGCCGAACACCGGCGTCTGCTCAACGTCATGATCGGTTACTGTCGGACCACCGGCTGCCTTCACCAGTACATGCTGCGGTATTTCGGCGAGGAGGTGGATCAGGCTGCCGCAGGTCTTTCGCCTGCCGAGGCTGACAAGGGCAAATCCGTCCCGGTCGGGCATCCTGACACGGGCAGCGGCGGCTGCCAGAACTGTTCCAACTGTCTGAGCACTTTCACGACCATCGATGTCAGCGATGTGGCCCGTGCCATCAGCAGGTGCGTTCATGATGTGAACCAGGGATTCGGCTCCGGCAAGATCGCGCAAATTCTCCGGGGATCGCGCTCGCAGGATCTTCTTCGGCGAGGGTTGGATCGGTGCCCTAGCTATGGTGCTCTGGACCAGGTTCCAGAGGCGCGAATCCGTGACGTGCTCAACCAGATGGCCTCGGACGGGTATTTGTATATCACCGAAGGGCGGCTGCCCATGGTCCATTTCGGGCCCAAGGCCGCGCAGACGGTCAGTCCGGACTTCCATTACGAGATCAAGCGGACGGAACGCCCGCGTGCCTCGGGCAAGGTCTACGGCGGCAGGTCTTCTTCGACTGTCGACGATGACGGTCTCGATCAGGCCGCTGCTAGCGATGCCAGCCCAGAGGATGAGGAACTTTTCCAGAAGTTGCGCGATCTGCGGACCAGCATAGCCCGCAAGATTGGCAAGCCTCCCTACATTGTCTTCTCCGACAAGGCACTGCGCGATATGTGCCGTCTTCGTCCGGCTGATGATGCAACCTTCCTGGCCGTCAATGGTGTGGGGGAGCACAAGCTGGAGCAGTATGGACCCCAGTTCATGGGTGTCATCTCCGAGTTTTCGGCCAGAAGAGGGGTGGATGTGGTCAGGGGCACTGCCGAATCTGATAGGTAGGTCGGCCTACCATGAGACATACACGACTTCATCAAGGTTGCCTTTCATACCGGGCGCCCGACAGGAAAGGAAATAACAATGGCTGACAAACCTATTGTAGAGAGCTTCCAGCTGGATCACACCAAGGTCAAGGCGCCCTACGTTCGACTGATCGACGAGGAGAAGGGGCCCCAGGGAGACATCATCTCCAACTATGATCTCCGTCTGGTCCAGCCCAACCAGAACGCCATTCCAACTGCCGGGCTGCACACCATCGAGCACACCATCGCCGTGCTCCTGCGCGAGCGCATCCCCGGATACATCGACTGCTCGCCCTTCGGCTGCCGGACGGGCTTCCACCTGCTTGCCTGGGGCCGTCATTCGACCGAGGATGTGGCCAAGGCCCTGAAGGAGTCGCTGGAGTTCATCGCCGAAAAGGCCACCTGGGACGACGTGCCCGGAACCGAGATCACCTCCTGCGGCAACTATCGCGACCATTCGCTCTTCTCGGCCAAGCAGTGGAGCCGCGACATCGTGGCCGCCGGCATCAGCTCCGATCCTTTTGAGCGCAAGCTGGTCTGATCGCTGACAGGCAAACAACTGGGCCTGAGGAAGGGTATGTTCCTTTCCTCAGGCCCAGTTCGATGCAACAGACGAAAGCTCAACTACGCAATATGGTTTCGATCTGTTTCATCTGATCGTCATCAATCTGCATGGCTGGTTCGCGGATGCGCGTGCTGATGGGAAGACCCTGCAGTCGCACAGCTCCCTTGATGGCTGACACGAACAAATCCGCAGTGTCGTAAATCGCCATCAGGTGGTTGATGCGTCGTGCCTTGTCAAGCGCAGTCCGGTAATCGCCCTCTTGATAGGCCTGATGCATGGCCACGAAGGTTTCCGGCTCCACGTTGGTCAGGCCCGATAAAACACCGTTGCCTCCGCAGATGCGATTGACCATATAGTATTCGTCGAATCCGGAGAACACCGAGAACTCAGGGCTGACACGTCTGACTGCCGATACGACTCGACGTGTGTGGCTGATTGTGTCTACGGTGTCTTTGATGCCAACGATGTTTGGACATTCCTGGGCCAGTTTAGCGACCAACTCCGGGGAGCAGTCGTTGCCTGTACGAGCCGGGAAGTTGTAGAGGATCACCGGCACAGTCGAGGCGTGGGCGATGCTGGTGAAATATCGGTAAGCGGTCGGTTCCGAAGGGCCGAAATAATAGGGGCTGACAGCCACCACGGCATCGGCGCCGATTTGTCCGGCAAACTTGGTCAGATCCATAACCCGGTCCATGTCAGTGTCGCCTACTCCGACGAATACCTTCATGCGCCCCCGTATATGGTCGACGGCGAATTGCAGAGCTGAGCGCTTCTCTTGGAGATCATAAGCATAGAACTCGCCGATGCTTCCGAACAGGAGCACTCCATTAATGCCAGCCTGGATCAGATGGTCCAGATGTCGTCCCCACAGGTCGGTGTCGATGACTCCTTGATCGTCGCTGATGGTAATCGACGGGCAGAATATTCCCTCGAATTTAGCTGATGATGTGCTCATGTTCACCCTTCCACAGTAAGCATATCGGCATGGATCCCATAGGCCCTCATGGCATTGTGCTTGAAGAAGTCCTCATCAGGGCCAAAGGTATCCAGCATCAGTTGCCAGTGTTCCTGGAGTGAGGAGTGCACGGTGACGACCGGCCAGTTGGAGGCATAGAGGATCCTGTCCGGGGGAAATGTGTCCCTGACGAAGGCGACGATGTCGCGATCGACGGGCAAGTCGCCTGACACCTTGATATAACAGTGCGGCAGAGCCGCCATGGCTTGCATGGCCTTTCTAGAGGCCGGCGACAAGTCGGGCATATTGCCCAGATGGTCCATGATGACAGTCAGGGAAGGAACTTGAGAAAATGCCTGAGCCATGTCCGGTAGTTCTGCCCCCCTGTTGCATAGCTCAAAGGGCAGGCCCTTATCAGCCATGGCGCGGAGCCCAGCGATGAAGGAGGGTTCCATGCAACGGCCGCGAGGGGCAGAGTCAGTATGCAGCGGCTCTCTGATGCCCGTCGCATTGATGGGCACCCTCATATAGGGTCCTACCTGGACTCGGAGCATTCGGGCAAGAATCTTGGGGTCATTGTTCTCATAGACCAAACGGTCCTCTAATAGGGGGTCGTCCGAGTCTACTTCCACATAGACTCCGCCCAGAAATTCCACTCCCAGCTGCTCGTACTCGCTTTCCAGCTCATGAAGGGGAAAGCTCCGGTTCAGTGAGGGCATTCCGTCCAGCCACGGCAGATGTTGCCGTTCAAGATCCCACATATGGAAGTGAGCATCGATGACCTGTAGTTGTCGTGTCATGTCAGGCCCCCTGCTTAAGACCTATGCGGCACCCGCGGAAGGCATACCAGGCGATGTAGAGGAATCCGGGTACGGTCACCAGCATGGCGATTTCGATGCCCATGGCATCCTGGATGGCACCAAGCAGCAGTGGGATCAGGGCCGCTCCGACGATGCTCATAACCAGCGCTGAAGAGCCGGTCTTGGCGTCGTTGCCCCTGATGCCTTTGAGCGTCAGCGAGAAGATCGTGGGGTAGCCGATCGATATGAACAGATAGGCAACCAGGAAGCATATGACCGAGAATCGTCCCAGACCCAGGAATACCAGAAGCATCAGCACGGCTGTGATGCACATGTAGACGCCCAGTATCTTACCGGCATCGAATTTGGTCATCAACGGAGTGGTCAGGAACCGGCCAAGGGTGAACAGCAGCGACAGCAATGCCAACAGTGTGGCAGCCAGACCGGCGGTGATGCCAGCGCCCCAGTGTTTGAGAGCATAAGCGGAGAACATGGCCATGCCCGCCACCTGCAAGCCGATAAAGATGAACTCGGCTATCACGCCCAGTACGAAGTAAGGGCGTTTCAGCAGGCTTGAGGTGCCGGAGCCGTTACCAGTTTTCCCTTCCTGCTCGTCATCGCCAGGTGGTGTTGGCAGTTTGAAGACGATGAAGACAGCCAACACCAGCAGTAGAACGATGCCGATGACGATATAGATCATCCTGGTATCAGACAGGAACTTGACCTTGGCTTGCTCAAAGCCTGGCTCTTTTGGGGTCAGGGTTTTGGATAGGACTCTGCCCAAAATCAGAGGCCCCACTACGTTGCCGACACCGTTGAAGCTCTGTGCCAGATTGAGTCTGAAGGATTCGCCTTTTTCATCGCCCAGCTTAGTGACGTAGGGGTTGCAGTTGGTCTCCAGAGATGATGCTCCCAGCGCTACCACGAACATGGCGAATAGGAAGAGTCCGTAGCTGGCCATATTTGTGGCCGGCACCACGATGAATGCTCCAACCGCGAACAGTATCAGTCCGGAGATGACCCCGCCCTTGTAACCGAAGCGCTTGGAGATGATTCCGGCTGGGATGGCCATGACGAAGTAGGCTCCGTAGTAGGCCACCTGCAGCAGTGATGCCTGGGTGCTGTTCAGCTCCATGTAGTTGCTGAATGGGCTGTTGAGGGCGTTGACCAGGTTCATGGTCAATCCCCAAATGAAGAAGAGTCCGATGACCAGGGTTATGGCGACGGTTGCCTTGGACCCGCCCTTGTTTCGCGTATTTGTATTTTCCATGTCAGAGCTCAATTCAGTGCCCGGTCCAGGTGGACGTATCCGCCATCGACGAACACCCATTGGCCGGTGGTGTGTGATGCGCGATCAGAGAGCAGGAAGGTGGCGGTATTTCCGATTTCTTCGGGTGTGGTCATGCGATGCTCCAGAGGAATCTTGTCTGTGATGACCGACAGGCGTGCCTGCTGGGCCTCTTCATCGCCAAAGGTCTTGATCCAGTCAGCATAGAGCGGAGTCCAGCATTCCGAGACCACGATGGCATTCACACGTACGTCATCATGGACCAAGGCCGCAGCCCATTCTCTGGTCAGGCCCAGAACCCCGCCCTTGGCTGCTGCATAGGCGCTGGTCTTGCCCTGACCGGTCACAGCGGTTTTGGAGGTGATGTTGATGACTGATCCGTGGCTTTCCTTGAGGTAAGCACAAGAGGCGTGCATGAGTTCGTAGTAGTGGGTGAGATTGCCGTGTACGGAACGCTCGAACTCCCGCCAGTCAGTAGTTTCCAAAGCCTTGTTGTCGTTAACTCCAGCGTTGTTGACTATGCCATCGATATGGCCGAATTCCTTGTGTACCTGTTCCACAATGGGTGCTATGCCGTCGGTGTCGTTCAGATCCAAAATGAAGGTCCGGTAGGTATCGGTATAGGCCTCGATGTCTTTGCAGAACTGGTCCCTGGCTGACTCGTCACGGTCGATGACTGCGGTTATGGCACCCTCCTGGGCCAGTTGTAGAGTGATGCCCCTGCCGATGCCCTTGAAGCCGCCGGTGATGATGAATACCTTGTTCTTGAGATGCAGATCCATGAGAACTCCTTTGTCTATATGGATGGATGATTTGTTAGAGGTCCAGTGATTGGACCGGATTTTGATTGAGGTGGGCCGCTCTCACTCCTGGTGCAGGTAGCGCTGTGCGGTTTCCACGGTCATTTCGGCTCCATTGCCGGGAGCGGTCGGTGCCTGATACATGCCTTGGCTGATATGCACGGGGTTCACGAAATATTCGTGCTGGTTGTCTACGTACTCGATCATTCGGCCCTCTGTGGTGCAGGAGACGGCTGCGTAGTCGAACATGGCGAAGTGGCAGACCATCTCGCACAATCCGACCCCGCCGGCGTGGGGGCAGACTGTCTTGTGGAACTTGCGAGCCAGCAGGTATTCCAGAACTATCTCCTGGGGGCCCGCCACTCTGGTGGCGTCGATCTGCATGATGCCGAAGGCGTTAGCCTGCAGGAACTGCTTGAACATGATGCGGTTCTGCATCTGTTCTCCGGTTGCCACGGGTATGGGATTAATGGCTCTGGCAATGGTTGCGTGGCCGATGATGTCGTCGGGGCTGGTAGGCTCTTCGACCCATGCCAGGTCGAAGTCATGGAAGTGGTTGATCCAATCAATGGCTTGAGGGACATCCCAGACCTGATTGGCGTCGACGGCCAGGCGGACGTCAGGGCCGATGGCATCCCTGGCCAGTCCCAGACGGCGTATGTCATCATCGAGGTTCTGGCCTACCTTGAGCTTGATTTGCTTAAAGCCCTTTTCCTGAGTCTCTCGTTTGGCGATCTCCACCATCTTTTCGTCGCTGTAGCCAAGCCAGCCTGGTGCTGTCGAATAACCGGGGTATCCGTGCTGGCGAATGTCCTCGATGCGCTCCTTTTTGCCGGATTGCCCATCCTTGAGGATATCTATGGCTTCCTCGGGGCGCAGAGCATCGGATAGGTATCTAAAGTCCAATGTGCTGACAAGATCCTCAGGATCCATTTCAGCCAGCAGCAACCACAAAGGTTTTCTCTCCCTTTTGGCTTTCATGTCCCACAGGGCGCTCAGCAGTGCGCCAATGGCCATGTGTTCGACTCCCTTTTCGGGCCCCAACCAGCGCAGCTGTGAGTCATGGACCAATAGGTCCCAGGCCAGGCCCATGCTGTCCAGCAGACGTTCAACCTCCAGGCCACGCAGAGTCTCTCCTATGGAATCTATAGCTCTGCAAACAACATCGTTGCCTCGTCCGATGGTGAAGACCAGGCCACAACCTTTGATGCCGTCGTCAGCCGAGGTGTGTATTTCCACATAGGCGGCTGAATAGTCGGGGTCCTTGTTCATGGCATCCGACCCTGACAGGGTCAGAGAAGTGGGAAAACGAAAGTCATACGTTTTCACCGCAGTGATAGTACTCATCGTGGCTCCTTTGCCAATCTTGTGAACGTATACCTCAGTATAGGCGTAGAAATAGAAATTTGAAAATTAGAGATGTAAAAATTCTAAATCCGACATGGATGCTTTTGGTGCTTCGTTGGTTACGATTGGTGGGTAATGGAAAGGACGCACATGGCCAGACAGGAACCAGGCAATCCCCACGTTGGCGCCATAGCCGAGCAGCTCGGCATCTCTGCTTCGACCGTCTCCAAGGTGATCAACGGTCGACCGGGCGTGGCGGCAAAAACCCGTCGAAGGGTCGAAAAAGCTTTGGCAGACGAGGGCTATGCGCATCCGCTTGTCAGCACGAAAATTGCTCAGACAATTGAGCTGGTTGTGGATTATATTGCCAACAATGGCACCATCGAGATGATACGTTATGCCTCGAAATGGGCCTTGGATGCCGGTCTGGCTTTGACGGTGACACAGACTGATCACCAGCGACGTGCTGAGGAATGTCTGAGGGGGATCATTGATCGTAACCCGCTGGGGGTGATCACCCAGATGTCCTCCATAGACCAGGAGGGCAAGAATGTGCTCAAAGCAAGAGGCATTCCCCTGGTGGCGGTCGATCCGGTGGATTTGGTCAGCGACGAGGATATGAGCATAACGCTAGACAATTGGACTGGAGGATACCAAGCGGCCAAATGCCTTCTTGATGCTGGGCACCGGAGCATTGGCGTTATCGCCGGACCGGCGAATGTGCAATCCGCGCAAGCCAGACTGGCTGGATACCGGGCAGCATTAGCAGCCATTGGTGCCAGCCTGCCGTCGAGCATGGTTCAGCAGGGGGACTATTTGCCTGACAGGGGATACCAAGCCGCCTGCGATCTGCTGGACCGCGATCAGCGTCCGACTGCGATTCTGGCCTGCAACGACTTGACAGCTGTCAATATCTATAGGGCGGCTCGCGAACGTGGGCTGGAGCCCGGGCAGGATCTGTCCGTGGTCGGATTCGACAACGTCTATCCGTCCTCTTATCTGATGCCTGCCCTTACCACGGTGGACCAGCCATTTGATCTGATGGCCAGGATGGCGGTGGGAATGATCCTCGATGCGCGCCAGGGTAAGGAGTTCCAGCGGCATGTGGTCATGCCAACCCGTCTGGTCAGTCGGCATAGCGTGGTCAACCTGACCCGTGCCCGTCGTCTGCGCTCGGAAGGCCGGGTTCAGGAGAGCGCAGAATAGCCCAAACTATTCCCCGATTCGCTCAATGCGTACTCACTTCGTGACTGCCTGCTGATGGATACACTCGTACTTCGGCAATCGCGGGGGCGGGTTTCGTCCCTGCCGCACCGGTCGAGAAAGAGGTAGCCACAGTGAGCAGCTACACGATGGAAACTGCACGTTGGATCCGTCATGCCACCATGGACGACTTTGAGGCGATCATGCCTGTCTACGCCTACGCCAGAAAGCGGATGGCCGAGACCGGCAACCCGCGCCAGTGGGGGGACAAGTACCCCCTGCCTGAACGCATCCGCGAGGACATCGCCGGGGGCCACACTATGCTCTTGGTTGACGATGCAGCTAGTATGGATCAAATTCCCGAGGATCCCGCCTACCCTGAACCTGAGTTGGACGAGCACAAGGGCAGCCACGAGCGCATCATCGGCGTTTTCGCTCTCTTCCATGACCCGGAACCCGATTATCGGGTCATCGATGGCAGCTGGCTGGACGACCGGCCCTATACCACCATTCATCGGGTGGCTGCCTCGGGACTGGGGCGTCACGCGGCCGGGGACCTGCTTGACTGGAGCATGCGCAGGTACGAGAACATTCGCGCCGACACGGGATTGAAGAACTACGCCATGCAGCACATCCTGGAGACTCATGGCTTCACGCGCTGCGGCAACATCATCATGCCTGAGAACAAGGAGATCGAGAACGTGCGGGTGGCCTATCAGCGGCACGACCGCCCCCTTGACATGGCGGAGCGTGAAAGGGCTGCCAAGCGCTTGGTCGCCGTCTGAGGGCGGAGGCCGACCGTCGCAGCGCCGTCGCACAATGGAGCCATGACATTGAGTGCAGCACCGGCATGGCGGTTCTCCGGGCCCGAGGGCCAGCGGCATTACGAGCAAGCTCTTCGGGCCTACCCTGGGCAGATTATCGTGGACTTGCGGACCTTGAAGGCCAATATGGCCACTCTGGTGAATCTGGTTCATTCCACGAATCCTGGTGCTGCGGTCATGGGTGTGGTCAAGGCCGATGCCTACGGACACGGGCTCATTCCTGCCGCCCTGGCGGCCTTGTCCGGCGGGGCCACCTGGCTCGGCACGGCCCAGGCCAGCGAGGCCTTGCGCCTGCGTCGGGCGGGTATCGGTTCCGACCGCTGCCGGATTCTGTCCTGGATGTTCAATGGGGATCGCGCCCCCTTTGATCAATTGATCCAGGCTGACATCGACCTGGGCGTCGGTTCCCTAAAGACCATGGACATGGCGGCGCAGGCGGCAGATCAGGTCGGCAGGCCTGCACGCGTCCATATCAAGGTGGACACCGGCTTCGGGCGCAACGGCTTTACTCCCGAAACCTTCGGGGATGCCCTGCGCGAGCTCTCCCGCCTGGCTGCCAAGGGGCTGTTGGAGCCCGTCGGGCTTTTCAGCCATCTAGCAGTGGCCGACATGCCTGGCGTGGAGGAGTTTATGTCGTCCACTGACGAGCAAATCGCCCTCTTTGAGGAATTCTCTGACAGGATGACGGCCGCTGGCATGAAACCTGAAATCCGGCATCTGGCCAACACTGCCGCAACGCTCACCCGTCCCGGGATACGTTATGACCTGACCCGTCCGGGCATCGGCCTGTACGGATACGAGCCTGATCCCTCCATGGGGGTTTCGGCCGATTATGGTCTGCGTCCAGCAATGACCCTTCAGGCCCAGCTGGGCACTGTCAAGGATATGCCGGCCGGTCACGGCATCTCCTATGGTCGCACCTATCTGACTGAGAAGCCCACCAGCACGGCCATCATGCCCCTGGGATACGGCGACGGGATTCACCGGTCTGCCTCAGGCTTCGACCGCCAGGGCGCCATGGGCCGAGAGCGCCTGGGTGGCCCCGTCCGTCTGATGACTTGCCAAGGACCCAAGTTGGTTCGCGTCGCTGGCAGGGTCTGCATGGACCAGTGCGTTCTTGATCTCAAAGGCATGGCTTCCGACTTGGGAGTTAGCGAAGGCGATACCGTTGTTCTTTTCGGGCCAGGTCGGGGGGAGGATCAGGCCGAGCCAACCGCTGATGATTGGGCCCGTGCCGCTGACACCATTAGCTATGAGATTTTCACTTGTCTGAGTAATCGGATTCCACGGCTCTATCTGGGCGTACGTGAGGTAGTCGGCCCCGACGATCTGCACCTGATTGCCCCTGAATCCATCCTTTGAGACCACTATCACAGGTAGAACCTAGGCTTGAGGCCTTGTCAAGGGGCAATATAAGTGGTGAGATGAGGTTATGACTACATACACAGGAAATGAACCAAGCAACATCTCATACACAGCCGTAGCTGACATTACCGGTGGCCGCGAGGGCCATGCGGACAGCCATGAGCCCGATCTCTCCCTGGATCTGGACACACCCAAGGCCATGGGGGGCAAGGGCCAGGGTACCAACCCCGAGCAGCTTTTCGCCATCGGCTGGGGCGCCTGCTTCCAGGGAGCCATGGGACTGGCCGGCAAGGAGTTGCGTGTGCCAGCCACCAAGCTGGCCCAGAGCAAGGTGCGCACTCATATCTCCCTTGGTGACCAGGGCGAGTCCTTCGGCATCAAGGCGCTGATTGAGGTCTGCCTGCCCGGAGTTGATCGTGATCTGGCCACCCGTCTGGTGGAACGCACTCAGGAGCTCTGCCCCTATTCAAAGGCAACGGCGGGCAATGTGCCCACTGAAGTGGTGGTCGTGGATAATCTGGACTGAACGGAGCGGGCGCGCCTGATGGGCACTGACGAGGAGGGCGGATCCCGCCTGCTGGCCGAGGGCTACTCCGCCCAGGATCAGGAACGGTGGGCGCCAGAGCCCCCAAAGACCAGCAGCAGGACCGCCTTTGAACGCGATAGGGCACGTCTGGTCCATTCTTCAGCCTTGCGTCGGTTGGGGGCTAAGACACAGATTCTGGTCGCCGGCACTGACGATTTTGCCCGTACACGGCTGACCCACACCTTGGAGGTGGCCCAGATCGGCCGGCAGATTGGCACCATGCTGGGCTGCGATCCCGACGTAGTGGACTGTGCCTGCTTGGCCCATGACCTGGGTCATCCGCCCTTCGGCCACAACGGCGAACGCGCCCTGTCTTCGCTGGCCTCGGATATTGGGGGATTCGAGGGCAATGCACAGACCCTTCGACTGCTGACCAGGCTGGAGCCCAAGGTCTTCCATCCGGATGGACGTTCAGCAGGAGTCAATCTGACCAGGGCCGCTCTGGATGCTGCGGTCAAATATCCTTGGACCCTGGCCGAGGCCTCGGCCCATCCCAAGGGGGAGAGGACCGCCAAGTTCTGCGTCTATCCTGACGACCAAGAGGTCTTCCATTGGCTTAAGCAGGGGGCGCCGCCGGCCAGCACGCCTATGGAGTGCCAGGTCATGGACTTGGCTGATGACATCGCCTACAGCGTCCACGATGTGGAGGATGCCATCGTGGTCGGGTCCTTCGCGCCTGAGCGGCTGGCTGAGCCCAGGATTATTGATGGTGTGGTCCGGGCCGCCCGATCCTGGTATGGCGACCGATGGGATGCCGACCAGCTGGTCCAAGCCTTGGAGGCCGTCCGTAGCATGCTGCCGACGGGCTTTGACGGTTCACGCCGGGCCCTGGCTACGTTGAAGAACACCACCAGCTACCTGATCGGTCGCTTTGCCGACTCCGTGGAGGCGGCCACGCGAAGCCGTCACGGCCAAGGCCCCTTGACCAGGTACTCGGCGGGACTGGTCATTCCTCCCAGAACCTCCTATGAGATTGTGGCATTGAAGGGGATTGCTGTCTACTTCGTCATGGCGCCACGGGAGAAGGAACCCTTCCACGAGGAGCAGTTGAAGATTGTGACCGATCTGGTTGAGGTGATGATGGCCGACTCGCCTGCACCTTCTGATGCCTTGGAGGATGTCTTCCTGGAGGATTGGCGCCAGGCAGGTTCGGACGGGGAGCGATTGCGGGTGGCCATCGACCAGGTGGCCTCTCTTACCGACGGCTCGGCGTTGGCCCTGCATTCCCTGGTCTGCCCCTAGGCCTGCGGTATTTATGCCGGGCGCAACACATCGGCCTGGGCCGGTAGGCTGGGTGTCATGTCCGGAATGATCAAGAAGGAAGACATCGAGAAGGTCAGAGCCAAGGCCGATCTGTATGAGATCGTCTCTGAAAGCGTGACTCTGAAGCCTTCCGGTTCCGGCACATACATGGGCTTATGCCCCTTCCACGACGAGAAGTCTCCTTCTTTTTCGGTGCGTCCCTCCATGGGGGTCTGGCACTGCTTCGGCTGCGGCCTGGGCGGCGATGTCTTTACCTACGTGGAGCAGGAGGAGAACGTCGAGTTCGGCGATGCCGTCGAGATTCTGGCAGACAAGTACCAGATTGAGCTGCATTACGAAAACTCCCGTCAGGACAAGCGTCGCGGGTCCAAACGTTCCCGGCTGCTGGAGGCCAACGAGGAGGCCCAGCGTTTCTTCGTTTCGCAGATTATGAGCAAGGAGGCGCTGGCGGCGCGCAAGCTCTTGGCGGGCAGAACCTTCTCCCAGGCAGACAGCGCGCATTTCGGCTGCGGATACGCCCCACGCGGATGGGACAACCTGGTGCGCCATCTGTCCACCAAGGGTTTCACCCAGCAGGAGATGCTGGATGCAGGGCTGGCCAGAAAAGGGCAGCGGGGGGTCTATGACTACTTCCGGGGCAGGGTCACCTGGCCTATCAGGGATTCCACGGGCCGCACCCTGGGTTTCGGCGCTCGCAAGCTCTACGAGGATGACGGCATCAACGCCAAGTACATCAACACGCCGGACACCCAGCTTTACCGCAAGAACCAGGTGCTCTACGGCATTGATCTGGCCAAGGACGCCATCGTCAAAAAGCGACAGGTGGTTATCGTGGAGGGCTATACCGATGTCATGGCCTGCCACCTTGCCGGTGTCGACACAGCTGTAGCCACCTGCGGTACTGCCTTCGGTGAAGACCATGCCAAGATCGTCCGCCGGCTCATCTCCGACGATGCCCTTGGTGCCATTCAGCTGGTGGGGCCGGTCCAGGGCTCCCGGGTGGTTTTCACCTTCGACGGTGATGCTGCCGGGCAGAAGGCCGCTCTGCATGCCTTTGGCCTTGACGGGAGCTTTCTGACGCAGACCTTCGTGGCGGTGGCCCGGGAGAATCTGGACCCCTGCGATCTGCGCATCCGCTACGGCGATGAGGCCGTGCGTTCCCTGGTCGAGCACGCCCGACCGCTGTATGACTTTGTCATCGACACCGCCGTGGCCATGTTTGATACCCAGTACACTACCGGGCAGATGGGGGCGGTTAAGGCCGTAGCACCCATTCTGGCCCAGATCAGGGATCGCTCCCTGGTGGGGGCCTATACCCGCAAGACCGCCAGAAAAATCGGCGTGGATCTGGATCTGCTGCGCCAGGAGGTCAACAGGGCTCGTCGCAAGCTGCATGTGAAGGACCAGGATGCCTATGCGGTCCGCACTCCTCACCGCGGCGCGGGTGAAACGGAGGGTCGTGCGGGCCAGGGCAGTGATGATGCCATGCAACGTCGCAGGATACAACGTGATGATGCCCTCCGACAGGGCTATCATCACATCGATGATGCTGTCTTCATTTGTGAGCAGCAGTTCATGGGGGTGCTCATCCAGATTCCTAGGGCAGTCGGATCGGATGCCTTCACCCAGCTGAGCCCAGACAGTTTCGAGGTTCCGATTTTCCGCTCACTCTATCGGGCTGTGCAGGCCGCCGGAGGGCTGCCCGACAGGAAGACGCCCCAGGGGCTGTGGATGCATAATTTGACCAAGGCTGGCGGGCCCATGCTAGAGTCGGCCATCAATGAGCTGGCCGTCATGCCCCTGCCGCTGAATCTGGATAAGCAGGAGGATAAGCAGCGGGACTCGGGACCGGGCTCCAAGAGAGGCAATAAGAAAGAAGACCGGGGCGAGGGCTCCAAAGAAGCGGATGTTCAGTTGAGGCAGCCTAGCCCGGAGGAGCGTCAGTATGCCTCAGAGCTGTTGGCAAGGCTGTTGGATGCCACCTACATGCGGCTGATTGCCTCGGTCAAGCATCAGATGAATCAGTTGCCCGACGGTCAGGAGAAGTTCGATCTTCTTGGCCAACTCACTCAATACGAGACCCAGCGTAACAACTTGCGCAACCAGGTCTTCGGCAACACCGAGTGAACTGGTGGTCATGTAAGTTGGTCCTCCCTGTCCTTGTCGAAGTTTTCCTTGTAGACAGGGACGGAGAGGACCTGGGGTTGGTGTGGTCTCCCCGTTAGGCGGGGAAGGATATCTGTGAGTTGATGCAGGTCATCACAGTAACAATGATCGCGGTAATGATGCCACCCAGATAGGGATTTCTGGTGTGACGGTAGATCGCCCGGGTCACCAGAGGCATGACAGCCAGCGGGACCAAGGGTGTCAGCATCCAGTCTGGTATCTGTGTGTTGTTACCGAACAGGCCGTTGACTCCAGTGACGAAGAAATACCCGTATCCAACCACTGCTATAAGCAGAGCCGGCAGCATGTTGAAGAATGCCAGCAGACCTATGTTGGCCGTTGAGTTCCTCCCGAATGAGGTGGAGTAATTCAGGCTATTGATGAAGACCGATGTGGTTTCGTAGGCTACAAGGAAGAAGGGCAGTAGCTTGAGCATCTCAGGAATCTTGTCGGCGGTAAATGGTCTGGCGGCCCAGTACCAGAACCGGAAATCGGAGTTGAAGAGGAACTTGCATGTGAAGATCAGCAATATAGCCAGAAGACTGACTGTCAGTGCAAGCGTTATTGTCTGCCAAAGTCTTCCTCCACCGATGGGCAGATCAAGATCCGAGACTTTAGTCCCCCTCTTTCGCGCATACAAGCGGTACCACAGAATTGTCAACGCGATCATGAATATGGCATTCAGACAGCCCCACACACCGTAGAACAAGGGCATACCTTGCCGAAAGTAGTTGCCGATATGCTTGTCGACTTTCAGCCCGAACAACGTCAAGGCGCTGGCAACTGAGAAGGCGGTGGCCGACAGCAGGCAGACCCAAAGCCATACTGAACCTCCCTTATAGGCATCAGCTTGACGCATGCGTGCCGGTTCCTCTGAGCCGGCCTTTTTGAAGAGGCTGGTTCTGACCAGACAGAGTGTTCCATAGACCATGAAGAGCATGAGGCCGATCAGTCCAAGAAGCCCTCCGATCATTTTGACAGGATAGATATGATTGCTGTCGGCAAGGTCGGTTTTCATGTTGAAAGCCCTAACCATGAATTGAACAGCATCGGTGCATGGTTGGGATAGGAAGAGCACTGTTCCGTGCGTCCCGTTCTCCATATAAATGACGTGTGAGGCTTGATGGCCATTGATCTGCTTGCGGTACCACCGGCCGCTGATCCCTGCAGGTGTATGGTCAGTGGGCGTGATGCCGAAGTTGAGGAAGGACCGTGCGTTATTTGATTTGAGGTACTGCGGGTTGGGCTTAATTTTGCCAGTTGACGTATCTTTTTCCTTGAAAGAGTAGTCGTCGTATTTGCCGGCGAGTACTCCTACGGTGCGCTCGCGGTAGTAGTTGAAATACTTACCGTTGGTGTTCTTCTTGGCTGCTTCGACGACGTTCGTCTTGCCGGGAACATACCCGAAGGCTGCCGTCTCGTTGTCCTTATAGACAGGGTCTCGGCTGACATAGAGCACGGTCTTGATCAGTGGATGCTGGCGCTTGTTGTCGATCAGGATGGATTCATGGATGGTGTTTCCGCCTCTTGAATGCCCTGAAACCCCTATCCGATCAGCATCGACAAAGGGGAGAGAGGTGAGGTATTCCACCGTGTCATACAATCCGCGTCCGTTCACAAGCCATTCCTGGTCATTGAGAATTTCGGACTCGCCATGGCCATAAAGGTCGAAAGATACCACGACGAAACCTCTGCGAGCCCACTCAATCTGGAAATCGTCGCTTTTCTCCTTGTTGGTGTTGCCTCCGTGAGCAAAGACAATGGCAGGTGCCGGGTGCTTAGGAGAAGCCGATTTTGGCTGGAGCATATCCATGCTTAATCGGTGGCCTGAGGGCGATTCAATCTGTAGTGTTTCCTTGGTAACGCGTCCCCCATCGGTTTGAGCCAGATTGGACATAAGTCCACACGCCAGACAGAGAATTAGGGAAATGGCCAGACCGATGGCCGGATTATGAATAATGTTGGATTTTCTCATGGATTCATCCTTTTCAAGATGTTTGCGTAGTCGTCCAGGATTGTTTCTTTCATTGATGATCCTCTTTGTTCATCGGATATATGGGTGCCGAAACCAGCAACGACTACGACAGACCCAGTTTTGGTGCAAGACAGAGCACAGTAATGGACCCCTTTCAGAAAACAGGTGATGCCTTACTGATATAGTATTACCGGTAAGGCATGACAATCTGTTTTTTATGAATAGCTTGGCCTTGTGGCACATTCTCAAGTACCGAGTGGATGGGCGGAATACGCCGTGGTATTAGGCTTGAACATACAACGCCGAAGAACGGCTTTACATTACAGCCAAGAGTTCGTCGCCTATAATGCCAACCTTTCTCGGTTTGCATATCAACAGTTGGAGCATGGCCAGTCACGGCCTGGGAGTCCAGCCAATCCCAGTTTGATCAACATAATGGCAGTTGCTCAAGTGCTTAATGTGAGCCTGGATGAGTTATTGCCTGCTCCATGGCCAGATCTTCATGCTAAGTAGTGCGGGGGTGGAGCCATCCTCAAGACAAGCCCTGCCGATAGGGTGAATGCATGAACAAGGAGCATCAAAAGAGAGAAAGTCGTGCCGGTTCGGCTGACAAAGCCCGGTCTGTTGAAGACCGCCGACCGCTTGCTGTCTTCTGGGATATGGACGGAACCCTGATCGACTCAGAGCCTTACTGGCATCAGGCGGAGGTAGATCTAGCGCGCAAGCATGGAGGAGACTGGAATACTGACATGGGTTGGCAGGTTTCCGGCAAACCCCTGCCCAAAGTAGCAAGGGTGATGCGCGAGCGGGGTCTTGACCTTCCAGAGGATCAGATTCCGGATCTGCTGATTGACGGGGTGATTGCTATGGAGGAGCGTCACATGCCATGGATTGAAGGGGTCCGTGACATCTTGGCAGACCTAGTTGAGGCTGGCATCCCCTCCATTCTGGTCACTACTTCGCCACGCCGCATGGCTCAGGCTGTGGTCGCCAAGGCTCCTGACGGGGCTTTTGCCGACTATGTGTGTGGGGATGACGGACTGGCGCAAAAGCCTGACCCCGCCCCCTATCTGCATGCGGCGGGTCTGCTGGGCATCACAAGTCCTGATCAAATGGTCTCTTGCTTGGCTTTCGAAGACACCCTGACTGGTATCACTTCTGCTGTGGCATCGGGGGCCACCACTGTGGCCTATACCGGCACCAACCCGGTCGACACCTCTTCAGGTCCCCAGTTCGCTTCCATGAATAGCTATGTTGGAGTCACCTTGGATGATCTGTCAGCATTGATCGCCAAGCGACTCGAACAATCGGGGTCACCGGCTGCGCAGACCTGCTGAATCAATCTGTCTACTGCAGGGGCCGATATTTTCGGCTGGATCCGCGCGAAGTGGCCACTGGATACCTGTCGGCCGTCCTGTGCAGTTTGTCCATGATGATCCGATCCATGTTCAGATTCAGCCGATCCGCCAGCTGGATGCAATAGGTGAGCACATCTGCCAGTTCGTCGGTCACGTGGCCTTCATCTCCGTCCCTGGGATCATCCCCCCATTGATAGCACTCCAAGAGCTCGGCAGCTTCGATGCAGATTGATTTGGCTAGGTTGGCAGGCGTGTGGAATTGATCCCAGTCGCGCTCGTGCACAAAGTTCATCACTGCTGTTTCTGTTTCTTTGCTGATCATGATTTCGAGCCTATCAGTCGGCCCTCCTGCCATGAGATTGGTGTGGGTTCGTGGCATAGTGAAAACCATGGATTCATCAAGCGCGCCGCAGCCCGTGGTGATGACGCTGCCCTATGGCGATTTCAGTGATGAGGATTTTTCCAAGGCTATTGCAGAGTACAAGCAGGCGAAAGCTGTTGGCAGTCAGGGCAGTAAGGTGGAGGGGAGGCTGCTTGAGGAGCTGTTCCTACGCTATCCCACTGTATATATTGTCTCTGCCGATGAAAGGGACAGCAGCAAAAAGCATGGCGGTGGACCTCCTTATGTGGTTTACGTCGGGGAAACCAACGACATTCGTTCTCGAACCAGACAGCACATTGAGCTGGATCCACGGACTCGGACGGATTGGGAACGCCTGGTGCAATTCATGCGCAATCATCAGGACAGAGTCAGCCAGTACATCATCGGTGATCGCCATTTCAATAAGTCCTTGACTCTGGATATGGAAAATCGGTTGATGGGGTATATGCAGAGCGTCGACGCGGTCAAGCTGGTTATGAACCGTAGAACTAATGCTCAGGACATGTACTACACCAGCGACGAATTCGACAGCATCTTTTCCAAGGCTTGGCAGACTCTGCACGAAATGGAGCCCGATCTGTTCCCGGAAGAGAAGGCGATCCTGGACTCTGCCCTGTTCAAGGCCTCGCCCTTCCGCAAACTTACCGACGAACAACGGCGGGCTGAAGAGGCAGTTCTGCATGTGTTGGAGTCGGTGATTATTCAAAACCCTGGCGAAGGTTTCCACTCGATGACGGAGTCGACGGGCCCGGTGCAGATTGATGGTGACGCTGATACCCAGGTCATTGTCGTTCAGGGTATGTCAGGGACTGGCAAGACCGTTTTGCTCAGCCATCTCTTCTATCAAATATGTGCACGATATGGCATCTATGGAAACTTGAACGGCAAGGACGATAACCATTCGTCAAAGGCCAGGCAGCGTTCCTACATCATTGTCAATCAGGCCGAGCAGGCTAATGTCTATAACCAGATGGCTCTGAAACTGGGATTGCAAAAGAAACGCGGCCAGTGCGTGGTTGGGGCTGTCCAGTTCATTAACCGGTTCAGCAAGCATACCAATCGAAATGGCCGGTCCACAGGCAGGGCAGCTGACCCCATGAATAGCGTCGATGCCAAGGCAGATGTGGTGCTGATTGACGAGGCGCACCTGCTGCTGACGCAAGGGTCGCAGAGCTACTCCGGAAGCAACCAGCTCTACGACATTTTGCGGCGGGCAAAAGTAGCCATCGTGGTCTTCGATCCCGAACAGGTCTTGCGTGGATCCCAGTTCGTGGACGCCCAGGAAAGGCGGCTTCTGGGATTGACTGGTTCTGAGCATGGCAAGACCTTCTTGCAACCTATGCTCATCCGCGAAAAGTCAAGGGACGGTCAGCATCCGCACGAGGATACCTTCCAGGTCAGTCATGTTCGTTTGGATCAACAGATGCGTATTCAGGCTGACCCTGCAACATGTGCCTGGCTGGATCGGATGACAGCCAAGGATGGTGTCATTGAATTACTGCATCCGGACCCTTCGGAGCACCCTTATGAGATCAAGGTTTTTGATTCGCCTAAGGATTTAAGGGAGTTCATTCGTTATAAAGACAAGGAGCAAAGGGGAGAGGGGTCTTTGGGCCTTTGCCGACTCCTAGCCACCTATGACTGGCCTTACAGTAACAAGAAACACCCGGATCCACAGAATTCCTCCCGTCACTGGCAGGTTGTACTACGCCAAGGGGATTCAGGCCAGTGGGTGTGGGCTGAGGAGGGTCAAGACGGGGATGGTGAATTCGCCATGCCATGGAATTACGAACTATATGAGGAGCAGGGAAACTCTACTGCTAATCACCGGATTGCCTGGGCCGAGTTGCCTTTCACCATCGATGAGGTGGGGTCAATCTTCACCATCCAAGGTTTTGACCTCAACTACGCAGGGGTCATCATTGGACCATCAGTCATTTATAGGAATGGAAAGATTGAATTCGAGCCGAAGCTCAGTTGCAACACACTGGCGACCAATAAGCGGTCGGAGCCGGAGATGAATCCTGTGGACAACCTTCGGCATGAGTTTAATGTGTTGCTCAAACGAGGGGTGCATGGATTGGGACTATTCGCAGTCGATCCTGAGCTTCAGGATCGACTGGCCTGGGCAGTGGGTGGGATCACTCACATTCGATACTGACCAGCCTGTCTCGCTTACATCGATTGAATGCTAATCAGGGGTATCATGTCCTGGGCCATAAGCATATGGCCCAGGACATATTCATGAGAAAGGTGTAGGCGAGTATATGACGACGCGCAAGATCATCCTGGACTGTGATCCAGGTCATGACGATGCGGTGGCTATCCTTCTGGCAGTAGGCAATCCGCGGATCGACCTGATCGGAGTGACTACGGTTGGCGGCAACCAAAGTCTGGACAAGGTTACCTACAATGCCAGGGCCGTCTTGGAAAAGGCTCATGCGCGCCAGGTGCCGGTCCACGCTGGATGTGATAGGCCCCTGGTGCGTCCTCAGGAGGTCGCCGCCTCTATCCATGGCCAGACCGGTCTGGACGGGGTCGAGCTTCCCGAGCCTACCCGGCCGCTGGATCCTGGCCACGCCGTCGATTGGATCATTGAGACCATCATGCGCGAGGAGCCGGGCACGGTGACCCTGGTTCCCACAGGACCTCTGACTAACATCGCTATGGCTGTTCGCAAGGAACCCCGCATTGTCGACCGTGTCCGTGAGGTCGTGCTCATGGGTGGTGGCTACCATGTGGGCAACTGGAGTGCCGTCGCTGAATTCAATATCAAGGTGGATCCTGAGGCTGCGCATATCGTCTTCAATGAGCCTTGGCCGGTCACCATGGTGGGGTTGGATCTGACTCATCAAGCCCTGTGCACGCCGGAGGTTCAGCAGCGCATCGAAGGCATCGGCACCGATCTGGCCCACTTTGTCAGCGGGCTGATGGACTTCTTCCGCAAGTCCTACCAGGACAACCAGGACTTCGTCGATCCGCCTGTGCATGATCCCTGCACTGTGGCCTATCTGATCGACCCGTCCATTGTGAGCACTCGTCGTTGTCCGGTTGATGTGGAACTGCGCGGGGACCTGACCTGCGGAATGACCGTGGCTGATCTACGCGGTCCGGAGCCTTCTGCCGAGGACTGCCACACCCAGGTGGCCGTCAAGCTGGACTTCCAGGGATTCTGGGATCTGGTGGTCAAGGCCATCACCGCGATTGGATGAGATCAATGAAGACTTCGAACACAGACGCATCGAAGACAGGCAAGCCCGTTACTACGACCGCTGACGGCTCTGGCGCTTCTATCGTTGCCTTGATGACGGCCCTCATGGCTGCTGTCTTCGCCTTCCAGCTCAACGCCTCCATGCTCTCGCCGGCTCTGACGACCATGGGGACCGAGCTCAATACCAGCAGCTCCAGCATCGGCCTGACTCAGACGGTGTTCTTCACCTCCTGTGCGGTCTTCTCCCTCTTCCTTCCTCGGTTGGGAGATCTAGCCGGTCGCAAGAAGGTGCTGCTGGGCATGCTGAGCCTGACGGCCCTGGGATGCGTGATTTCCGCTCTGGCGCCCAATGTGACGGTACTGATGATTGGCCGCGTCATTCAGGGGGTGGCCGGTCCGGTCGTGCCCATGACCCTGATCATGCTGCACGCCGAGGTGACCGATGAGGCCCGCTATGCCAGGCTCATGTCTGTCCTGACGGCAGTCAACGGCGGCATCGGCGGTGTGGATGCCATCCTAGGCGGTTGGTTGGCCGGTACTTTCGGCTTCCGCTCGGTCTTTTGGTTCATGGTGGCCATTGCGGTGATTGCCGTACTCTTGGTGGCCCTTTTCGCTCGTGAGAGCTATGCAGATGATCGCCCCCGTATGGACTGGGCCGGCGTGGTCTTCCTGTGCATCGCCTTCCTGGCGGCCTACCTGGCTATCAACGAGGTCGAGAAGTTGGCTCAGGCGCGCTGGATCCTGGTGGTCGTCGAGATACTGGTAGCTGCGGTTTTCTTCATGATCTTCTGGAAAGTCGAAAGCACTACGTCGGCACCCATGGTCACCACCACCTACCTCAAGCAGCGGCGCACTTGGGGCCTACTGCTGACGACTCTTACCACCATGGTCGGTGTCTTCGCCATTATGAACGGGATCGTTCCGGCCCTGGCTCAGGATGGCGAGGTCGGCATCGGCTTGAAGGCCAGCATCGTCTCCTTCGCGACACTGACCCCATATGCCCTGGTCGGTCTGGTCTTTGGCCCAGTGGCCGGGATGCTCGCCTCGCGTTTCGGCTATCTCAAGGTTCTGAGAGTCGGTCAATTGGTCAGCGTGCTGGGACTGGTCTTTGGCATCTACGTCTGCCTTGCCCCCAGCATCTGGAGCCTGGTGACCCTCTCTCTGATCCTGGGCGTCTCCTATGCGGGGACAGCCAACATCATGCTCAATGGTCTGGGCGTGGTCCTGTCTCCTGCGGACAACACTGGCTATCTGCCGGGGCTCAACGCCGGAGCCTTCAACCTGGGTTCAGGCCTGAGCTATGCGGTCCTCTATGCATGCATGAGCGGCTTGGCGGCGTCCGGGGGAGCCCGTACTGGATATATTGCGGCTATGATCGGCGGCGGCGTGCTGGTGCTGATCGCCCTGGCTCTGTCCTATCTGATTCCCGATCCGGAACGAATGAATGACAAGTAATATTGCCGACTGACAGGGGTCCCGCGAATGCACTGATTCGCAGGACCCCTTTCCACGCCTTATAAGGATCCGACTCTATGCGTATCCGACAAGGATCAAAAGTCGGGACTAGGCAGGCCAGCAACCAGTAGCGCCGAGTGTCCCGACCTTGGTCTTAGGGGCGGAAAATAGCGCCAGGAGAGGCACTGTAAGCCGTGGGCGGGCGCGTAAACTAAGTGAGGAATTCGTTCGCCGGAGGTGACCATGCAACATCGGGTGATCGGACTGCTGAAAAACGAGACCGTCCTGGTCGTCGCGGCAGTCATCGCTCTCGTATCCTGCATCCTCATTCCTCCCGACCGGCAGTATCTTGGCTACATCCACGTCAATACCCTTACCCAGCTGGGATCCCTGATGATGGTGGTCTGTGGATTTCAGCGCATCGGGGTCTTCCATACCATTGGGGCCAGCCTGCTGAGTCGTGTCCGCTCGGTGCGGGGCCTGGCCTTGGTACTGGTTTCCCTGCCTTTCTTCTCCAGCATGTTCATCACGAATGATGTAGCTCTAGTTACTTTCGTGCCCTTCGCCATTGCTGTTCTCATCATGGCCGGCCTGGAAAACCATGCTCTGCTGATCGTCACTCTGATGACTCTGGGTGCCAATGTTGGCAGCATGCTGACGCCCATCGGCAATGCTCATAACTTATACCTCAAGGCCCGCTCCGAGATGCCTGTCGGGGAGTTCCTCCTCCTCATGGCCCCTTATGCCCTGGCTGCAGCCCTGATGCTCTTCCTGTGCTGCTGGTTCGTCTTCAGGAATCAGCATCTGAACAAGTTTGAGGGCATGGATGCGCAAGAGATCCGCCGCAGCATACTAGCTCCCAGGGAGGAGGGGATACAGCCTCAGGTTAAGGAGATGCAGCAGTCCAGCGGATGGCGCATCACCGTCTACCTCCTGCTCTTTCTTGTCTGCCTGCTCGGAGTGGCCAAGCTGATTCCCCAGTGGGCCATGGTTCTGGTGGTGGCGGTGACTTTTCTGATCTGCGACAGGCGGGTCTTTCTGCATGTGGATTGGGGACTGCTCCTGACCTTCGTGGCTTTCTTCATCTTTATAGGCAATGCCAGACGGATCCCCCAGTTCTACAACCTGGTCAGTGGCCTGGTCAATATCCACCCTTTGATTACCTCGGTCCTGTGCAGCCAGGTCATCAGCAATGTGCCCACAGCCCTGCTGGTCTCAGGTTTTTCGACAGCCTGGCGCCCGATCATTCTGGGCACCAATCTAGGTGGGCTCGGCACCCTGGTCGCTTCAATGGCCTCACTGATTTCCTACAAGGCTGTGGTCAAGCAGTATCCGGGCAAGAAAGGCGATTACCTGAAAATCTATACCGCTTTTAATCTGCTCTTCCTCGTCGTGTTGGTTGGCATGGCCCTGCTGCTGGAGTAGACTACCCCCATCAACCAGGAATGGTGCCGCTGATATTGAGAGGGAGGCAGCAACGGTGGAACCGGACCCGTGCGCGTCTAAGCCTAAGAACACAGGGATATTGACCAGACGGAACCTTGGGGTTCTGGTCGGAATCATGGCCTTGGCCATCATGTCGCGGTTTGACTCCATCATCTCTCCTTCCGTGGCGGCCATTCAGGCATCCTTTCCTCGCGCCGATCCTTCCACTGTCGAGTCGGTGGTTTCCATCGGCTCCTCGGCTGCCATAGTTTCAGCTCTTCTGTTTGGTCAGCTCTTGACCAGAATGAGTTTCAGAACCGCTGCCTGCATCAGCTGTCTGTGTGTCGCTCTGGGTGGCTTGATGCCCCTTGTTGTGCACGACAGCGTAAACCAGCTGCTCTTGTTTGCCTTGGTTGTCGGGTTTGGCGTGGGCATCGCCACTACGGTTCTACCCAGCCTGTCGGCCAGGTTCTTCCGTGGAGAACAGTTGGCGGCGCTGATGGGATTGGTCCTGGCTGTTCAGGATGGCTCTTCCATGTTGGTTCTTGCTCTGGGCGGTTTTCTGGCCAAGGGAGGGTGGCTACACAACTATTGGCTCTATTTTCTGGCCTTGCCCGCCCTGGTCTTGGTCATCTTCATGGTTCCTGGGGTCGGCGCCGTCGAAGAGGAGTCGGAAAAGGCCGTAAGATCTGAGGCACTGTCCTCCCGAAAAAGTGGACAATGCTGGTGGGCTACCATTTCCTGCATTCTCATTGGGTTTCTGAGCATTTTCCTGGTCGCCGTCCTGTACAACAAGCTCGCGGTCTACATAGCCAAGTATGGTTTGGGCGGCACCAGTGCAGCCGGGGTGGCCCTGATGTTCAACACGGGTTCCTCAGTCGTGATCGGGCTTAGCATCAACGGCATCAAGCGGGTATGCCGGCAATGGACCATTCCGGTTGCCTTCCTTTTGATGGCCCTGGGCGCCCTGCTCTTCCTGACCACTCGCTCGTTCCCGCTGGTTTGTTTATCGGCATTTCTGATTGGGTCGGGCAGTGCCATCAATATGGCCACCTGCCCCTACTATCTGTCCAATCTGACTGAGCACAAGCGCTATCCGCTGGTCATGGGGGTCTTTTCAGCCACCACCAGCCTTGGTTTTACGGCATCCACCTGGGTCTTCAAGGCTTTCTCAACAGTGTTTGGCCTGGATCCGGTGACCGGCAGTTTCATGGGCATGCTGATCATCGCTCTGCTGGCTGCAGTCATTCTCTCGCTTGTCCGCTTCCAGAGCTGTGTCGAGTCACGCTTCATTGAGCGATAAGCCACTCTTTTAGACAGTGCGAGCCAAAAGTGAAGCATTGTCGCTCACTTATCGAGACAGGTAGGGATTGCCTGTGATGACGAACCTTCGCAGAGTCTCCTTGGCGTGGGATATGCCTATTCGTGGCGTTGCCGTGATGGTTTCGTCCTGGGCCAGTCCTCCAGCTGCCAGACGGATGGGCGGTTTTCTAAGGTCATGGCCGTAGTAGCGCTTGTCAATGTCCAATGCCTGGCAGAGCTTGGCGGGACCGTTGGTCAGATCCCGGTCCGGGTGACGGCCGTGCCTGTGGATGCGCAGAAGGTCCAGACCCTGCACTGGCTGGCAGGCCCGAATCAGCACACCGGCGCCGAACCCGTCCTGCTGGCAGGAGATGTTCAGGCAGTAGTGCATTCCATAGGTGAAGTAGACATACATGTGTCCGCTGGGGCCGAAGAGGGCGGCATTGCGAGCCGATTGTCCATGGTAGGCATGGCTGGCCGGATCGTTTTGATCGTAGGCCTCGGTTTCCACGATCCGAACTCGGGCCTGTTCGCCCTCCGATTCGTAGTCCCGAATGATCAGGCAGCCCAAAAGCAGACGGGCGGCTTCCTCCACAGGGCGGTCCAGAAAGTCTGGGAAGACCAGGTGATCGTCCTGGCTTGAACCGGCCTTCATTCCATTTGGTCCTTGCGGACCCAGACCGCGCGCTGGCCGCGCGATTCCGGCTGGACACAGACGAAATTATCCTGGTGGGGCAGGGCGGCGACCTGTGGATGGTCGTGATCGTAGGGTCCCTGGGCCTGGGCGCCGCCGGCATCACCGACTTGAGCGAAGAAGTCTTCGGAGGCATCCTTGAACCAGGTCCATTCCTCCGGCAGATCCTCCTCGTAGAAGATGGCCTCCACAGGGCAGACGGGCTCGCAGGCACCGCAGTCGATGCATTCGTTGGGGTTGATGTATAGGTTCCTGGGGCCCTCGTAGATGCAGTCCACCGGGCATTCGTCCACGCAGGCCTTGTCCTTGACGTCCACGCAGGGCTGGGCAATCACGTAGGTCATTGCTTTACTCTCCTTTTTGATCGACTGTCTGCTTTGGCTACTTTCAGGAAGCATCCTTTTGGCGATGACAGGGGTTTCAACACTACATTGGCTTTTTTGTCGCCGGCCTCCTTATTGCTGCCGTCCGCCAGCCCTTGGATCATTCCTAGATGAATCTTGCAGATAATGGGATGGTTGCTGACGCTTTCCAGAAAGGGGCATGCGGTCAGATACAGACTTGCCGAATCCGGCCGCGCTCTCACCGGTGCAAAACCTAAGGTGGTCAGAGCATCCAGCAGTGTCTGTGTCATGCTCGATGACACGCTTTTTCCTGCATTGATCTTGTCCTGCCGAGCCAGAGTACGACCCCATGCCTGCCCCGCTTTCAAGGCGGCCTCATTCCTGCTCCTTGTATCGGGACAGGCGGTTTCCAGTGCCAGGCAGAGCGAGGAGATCATATCCTCCCTGGCTCGGTTCATGGATGTGGGGGAGTAGATGACAGCCGGTCTGCCTCGCACGGCTGATTGATCGTCGCTGTCTGTTCTCTGACGGACTGCTTCGCCCTGTTCGACCAGACGTTCAAGATGGAAACGAGCGGTCGTCGGATGGATGCCGAAGGCTGCTCCTACCTGCTGTGCGGTTACGCCTATACCGGTCTCTTCGGCCGCCGTATGCAGGTAATCCAAGATTGCAGAGCGGATCTCCTCCCCGCGTCTGCGCTTGTGGGAGGTTCGAACCTGTTGCTTAGGTACTTGAATTTCCTGACTCATCGATTAAATTGTATACCTATCAAATCAATTATCAACCCAGGACAAGGCGGATAGACTCATGCAGGATGACCGGAAGATGCGTAAGTCCGGCGGCAGAATGGCGGTGCCCATGTCCAGGATGGCCCTTCTCATAGGGGCAGGTCTGGCTGCACTGCTCGGTCTTGTAGCGGCGCTGATTCGCGCGGATCTGATTCACCCCTCAGGTAGGGTGCCACTGGCTGATCTGCACGGCGGGCTCATGGTATATGGGTTTTTGGGCGCTGCCATTGGCCTGGAGAGGGCAGTGGCCTACCGCAGCGGCGGATCCAGCAAACCTACGTGGGGATTCTTGGCTCCTGCCTTGGGGCTGCTGGGGTCTCTGCTCTGCCTGTTGTCATTGCTGGTTTCAAGCCGCAGTCCTGTCCCGACATGGGTCAGGGTGGAGCTTTTGGGCGGCATTCCATGGACTTTGTCCATGTTGGTTCTGACGGCCATGTACTTGGCCATCTGGCGTCGGCAGCCTTCTGCAGAGGTGCTCATACAGGTTCTCGGATCCCTGGTGGGTCTGGTCGGGGCCGCTGGCTGGGTTGCGGGATTGGACGCCTCGGTCCTGGCCCCAACCTGGCTCTTCTTTCTGATTCTGACCATCGTCGGGGAGCGGGTGGAGCTGGCCCGGGCGGTCTTTTCGGATATCCGTCTTGAATCGGGGATCCTGGGTCTCAGTCTCCTGACAGTCCTGATGCTGCCGATCCAAGCCATGGCGCCTGCGGTCGGTTATCCGCTTCTGGGGTTGTCGCTGGGTCTGCTCCTCCTGGTCATGGCCAGTCACGACGTGGCCAAGGGGACCTTCCGCCATGGCGGCCTGCCGGGATTCATGGGCACCTGCATGTTGTCGGCCTATGCCTGGGGACTGCTGGCTGCACTCATCTGGATGGTGGCGCCCCTGGACTCCAGCACCTACTGGGGCGATATGGCGCTGCACGCGCTGGCTGTGGGATTCATCATGACCATGGTTATCGCCCATGTCTGCATGATTGTCCCCTCGGTCATTCGCAGGCCCCTGCCCTTCCACCCCCTTCTCTGGGGTGCCTGGGGACTTATGCAGGTTGGTTTGCTGGTCAGGCTCCTTGGGGCCATCCGGCTCTACACGCCCCTATGGAAGGCGGGAAACCTCCTGAATGTTCTGGGAATTCTCTCCATGATGCTGACCGTGGTGTATCTGGCTGCTCGTGGCAAGCAGGTTCTGGCATCCAAGCGTTACCGTCGGCGCCAGCCCGAGGGCTCGCAAAACGAACGCGCGGGGACCCTGGCACTGAGGACGGACCTGATTGCCACCTCGGCTACTGTGCTGGTCCTAGTGGCCGCCGTGATTGTGATGGTCCTGCGGCCGACGCTGGCTGTTTCGGTCGGGGCAGCGCCCAGTGTCGGGGGCGTTCGGGAGGCATCGTCGAAGGGCGTTCAGCCGACTGGTCACACCAGCAGAGCCTCAATCAGGGTAAAGGGGATGGCTTTTGTGCCGGATGCCATCACCATCAAGGCAGGCGACCGGCTGGTTGTGGATTTTCAAAACACCGGGGATCAGCGGCACGACCTGGTTTTCGCCAACGGCAAGAGCACGGGATCCGTCCCTGTAGGCCAGAGCGCCTCGGTTGACGTGGGGGTCCTGGGGGGCGACACACTGGGTTGGTGCTCGTTGGCAGGGCATCGCCAGATGGGCATGGAGCTCAAGGTCAAGACCAAGGGTGGAATTGTTGCCGAGCAAGGTCAGTCCTCCGCTGGGAAGACAGCCCTGGGCCATGTCCCGTCGGCCGCCAAGCTCAAGTCGCAGGCCGAGAAGAACGACCCTGCCAAGGCGGCTCTTCCACCCCTGGATGATCAAGGGAAGGCGGGAACAAGAAAGTACACGTTGGAGGTCAAAGAGCGCAAGGAGCAGGTGGCGGCAGGGCTCGAGCGTACGGTCTGGAGCTTCGATGACGCGAGCGATCCAAGGGATAGGGGATCGCGGCCACTGGCTCAGGGTCCGGTGCTCAGAGGTCGGGTGGGAGACACCTTTGAAGTGACCATCAGAAACAAGGGAAGCATGAGCCATTCCATCGACTTTCATGCCGGCCCGGCCGTTCCCCAGACCATGATGCGCAACATAGAGCCGGGCAAGGAGCTCTTGTACACCTTCACTGCTGATCGGGCCGGCATTTGGATGTACCACTGCAGCAGCGATCCCATGTCAAACCACATAGCCAACGGCATGTATGGGGCGGTGGTCGTGGATGACGGCACCCTACCGCCAGTGGCTGCGGAGTATGTTCTGGTTCAGTCTGAAATTTATCTGGGATCCAATGGAGGGACTGCCGATCCCGAAAAGGTGGCGGCCATGAGTCCGGACATTATGTCCTTCAACGGACGGGCCTTTCAATATGACGCTCACCCGCTCAAGCTGGGGAAGGGGCAAAGGGTCCGCATCTGGGTTCTGGATGCTGGCCCAAATCAGCCGCTGTCCTTCCACATTGTGGGGACCCAGTTCGATACGGTCTGGACTGAGGGCCGCTATCTGATCGGTGGAGGTTCTCGAGGGAATTCCGACGCTGCCTCATCCTCATCAGCCGGAGCCCAGGTCCTACCCCTGCTGCCGGCCCAAGGCGGCTTTGTAGAGCTCAAGGTCGATCAGCCTGGCGACTATTCCATAGTCAACCACGTGATGAGCCTGGCTGAAAAGGGCGCTCACGGCATCCTACGGGTGTCGTGAGGTAAACAAGCGAATGTGCGATGCTTGCAGCCGGATTTTTGCCAGGCTACGGGACTGGTTCGACTGGTGACCCCGGAGAGATTCGAACTCTCGACCTACAGATTAGAAGTCAGTTGCTCTATCCAGCTGAGCTACGGGGCCAAACCCTTTCATTGTACCCGCCTGCGTCCACCGGCGGGTCAGATCTATGAAGCCCGGTCGACAAGGGCATCCGATATGGCTTGGGTCATTGCAGGAACGGTCATACCATATCTTTCCAACAGGGTGGCTTTGGGGACCCGGTCGTTGAACTCCTTGGCCGCTCCAAAGGCCAGGGTGCGGACCTGACTAGGTCCGTAGTATGCAGCCACGGCTTGGCCCCAGCCACCGTCCAACTGGCCGTCCTCGATGGTAGCCACCAAGGAATGAGTGCTGGCCAGGGCATCCAGGGTCTGCTCATCCAAGCGGTCATAGCGATGTGGGTCCACCAGTGTGGGCTTCAGTCCCATGGATGCCTCCAAGGAATCAGCCAGGTCGCGGCCCAGGGGCAGGGCATCGCCGAGAGCCAGCAGGGCGACTGTCCTACCATGTTGCAGGATGCGGTAATGGTCCCAAGGTTGGCCTCCGGCCGCGTGATCGGAATTTACCGGCGCTATCGGCTTGCCTGCGCGTTCCGTCGCCAACGTGCGCTCGCCGGGTACCCTGATGACCACCGGCTGCCGGGCCGGACCCGTGGCCCAGGCCAGCATGTCCAAAAACTCGGCCCCGCTGGTCGGAGCCAGGCAGGTCAGTCCGGGGATGCCTCGCATCATGACCATGTCGGCTGTGCCGGAATGTGTAGCGTCGGTTTTGGCAACGCCGGTGGAGAAGACCAGCAGGGTCACCGCACTGCCGTTCAAGGCCATCTCCTGTTCGATCTGGTCGTAGGCCCTCTGGAAGAAGGTGGCTGAGGTGGCAACTACAGGCGTGCTTCCGGCCTTGGCGATGCCCGCGGCATAGGCTATCGCATGGGATTCGGCGATGCCCACGTCCCGGTAGTGGTTTCCGGCCCGTTGGCGGAAGTCGGGATCAATGCCATTGGACAGCGGCGTAGCGGGGGAGATGACTGTCAGGCCCGGCTCCTGCGGGAACCTGGCCTCCAGGGCCTGCATGGCCATTCTTCCGTAGGTCTTCCGTGAGTTGGGCAGACGGTTCAGAGAGTCCAGGCCGTCCTGCCAGTGGTTGGCCTCCACAGGACCTTCAGCTGGCAAATCAGGCAGGGAAGTTGGACCGATTTTCCCCTGGCTGCCCTGGCCCAGCCCCAGGCCCTTGCGGGTGTGGATGTGAACCACCACCGGATGGTCAGTGTCTTTGACCTGACGGAAGGCCTCGATCAGATCCTCAATTCGGTTGCCCTCCTCCACGTATCGGTAGTCCAGTCCAAGAGCGCGGAAGGGATTGTCCGGGCTGCGTCCCGCACTGGCACGCAGGGCCGCCAGGCTCTTGTAGAGCCCCCCGTGGTTTTCGGCGATGGACATTTCGTTGTCATTGACCACGATGATCAGGTTGCCGCCCTGTTCTGCAGCCCAGTCCAGCCCCTCGAATGCCGGCCCGCTGCTCAGGGAGCCGTCCCCGATGAAGGCGATGATGTTGGCCCTGCCTCCGGTCGCATCCCGCTGGGCAGCCATCCCGCAGGCCAAGCCGATGGAGGTGCCGGTATGTCCCAGCATAAAGTCGTCGTATGGGCTCTCCTTGGGCGAGGTGAATCCGGAAAGATCCTCCTGGGACTCCGGGTCCGTGTAGGCCCGGCGCCGACCGGTCAGGATCTTGTGGGTGTATGCCTGATGGGAGACGTCGAAGATCAGATGGTCATGAGGCATATTGAAGACGTAGTGCAGGGCGATGATGGGCTCGATGGTAGCCAGGTTCGAGCCCAGGTGGCCGCCGTGACGTCGACAGAAGCTGATCAGCAGCTGACGGATCTCGTCGGCCAATCGATCCAGCTCTTCCAAGGAGAGAACCTTCAGATCCTTTGGGGAGTCGATGCTGTCCAGAAGCTTGCCCATAACCCTCCTGTCTGTTTTCGTAATGCAATCCAATGATTCTAAATCTGAGACAGCGGTTTGGAGCCGCTGAAAGCGCGATGTTCACCAGGCCCGGCCCTTACATCCATAGGACCGTCACGATTGGTCGGCTTCTCCCCGGCCTTGCGTAGTATCGGACGTGCATGAACATTGGAGGGCCGATGGCTGACAATACACATGAAGGGGCACGCGTCGCAGTGATCATGGGATCATCAAGCGACTGGGAGACGATGAAGGAAGCCTGTCGGATGCTGGACCGGTTCGCTATCGTCTACACCAAGGAGGTCATCTCCGCCCATCGCACACCCGGGCGCATGGCGGAGTTCGCGCATCAGGCCCGGAGCCAGGGAATAGGGGTCATCATTGCCGGGGCTGGAGGAGCAGCCCATCTGCCTGGGATGGTGGCGGCCCAGACCACGCTGCCGGTCATCGGGGTGCCAGTAAAGTCCCATGCACTGAGCGGGGTTGATTCACTCCTGTCCATCGTGCAGATGCCTGCCGGCATTCCTGTGGCGACCACGGCCATAGGCGCATCAGGAGCCACCAATGCCGGTCTGTTGGCGGCTTCGATCCTCTCCATCAATGATCCAAGGCTGGCTCAGGCTCTGGATGACTACCGCGCTGAGCTGGCTCGATCCGTGGAGGCTTCCAATGCCAAGCTTGTCTGAGGAAACCAAGGGAAGAATCGATCACTTGGAGCCGGGATCCGTCATCGGGATCGTGGGCGGCGGCCAGCTGGGACGGATGATGGCTCTGAGCGCCCGCTACCACGGATTCCGCATCGGTGTGCTGGATCCCACGCCCGATGCTCCTGCGGCCCAGGTCGCCGATTTTCAGGAGACGGCCGACTATGGCGACCTCGAGGCCCTCAAGCGGCTTGCCGAACGCAGCGATGTACTCACCTACGAATTCGAGAACGTGGATGCCGACGCACTGGATCAGGTGAGGGACCGTGTGGCCATCCCCCAGGGGACCGACCTGCTCAGGGTCACCCAGGACCGCGTTCACGAGAAGACCTTCATCAACCGCCATGGCATCGATACGGCCCCTTGGAGGCAGGTTGACAGCCTTGATCAGCTTGACGCAGCCCTGAAGGAGCTGGGAATGCCCGCTGTGCTCAAGACGCGAACCGGCGGCTATGACGGCCATGGTCAGGCGGTCCTGCGCACAAAGGATGATCTGCAGGCCTTGCAGGCGCGGATGAAGGGTCGGGACTTCCCGCCCTCCGTGCTGGAGGGGTTCGTGGATTTTGCCTTCGAGGCCTCCATACTGGTCTCAGGCGACGGGAAGGATTACGTGACCTTCCCTATGGTCCGCAACGAGCACCGTCACAACATCCTCCACATGACTCTGGCACCGGCAAAGGTCGACCCTGAAATGGCCGACCGGGCGCGTGACATGGCCCTGACCCTGGCTGACGGCTTCAAGCTGGCCGGGACCTTGGCCCTTGAGCTCTTTGTCATGCCCGATGGCGGTCTGGTGGTCAACGAGTTGGCCCCGCGCCCCCATAACTCCGGTCACTACACCATCGAGGCCTGCTCCATGGACCAGTTTGATGCCCATGTTCGGGGCATCGCCGGGTGGCCCCTGCCCAATCCTCGCCTGCTCAGCCCGGCAGTCATGGTCAATGTTCTTGGCCAGCATGTGACTCCGGTCAGGAAGCTGCTGGGTGAGCATCCCGAATGGTTCCTGCATGATTACGGCAAGGCCGAAGTGCGCACCGACCGCAAGATGGGGCACCTGACGGTGCTGACCGACGATCCGGAGCAGACAGCCCAGGACCTGGAGGCCACAGGCTGCTGGTCCGACCTGGACTGAACCGAATCCTCACATCCGTCCCGGCAATCCGGATGTAGGCTTGGTGGAGCCCAAGGAGTGTGTCTAATCATGAACGCTGGCTCATCCGTCGGCCGCCAGACGCGGCAGAAGAACGCCATCTGGAGGGTTCTTCAGGCCCAGAACGACTTCGTCTCAGCCAAGGAGCTGCACAGGCTTCTTCGGGATTCGGGCCAGCGAATCGGCTTGGCCACGGTCTATCGTCAGCTGGGCTCCCTGCATATGTCCGGCAGCCTGGACTGCATTGAGCATGGAGGCATCCGCCTCTACCGGGTCTGCCTGGCCCAGCGTAGGCACCACCATCATCTGGTCTGTGAACGCTGCGGCAGGACCGTCGAAATCAGCCCGCCCGATGATGGCTGGCTGAAGGCCGTGGCGGCTGAACATGGCTTTACAGTCTCCTCGCACACCTTGGAGGTCTACGGGCTGTGCAGCAGCTGTCGTGATCGATCCGATCAGGCGGATGTCAGTGATCCTCCCGGCCCTTGGGCATGATGGTCTTGATGGCATCCCAGGCCTGCGAAGCCTTGAGATTGGGCAGGTAGGCCTGGACTACAGCCAGTCCGATCTGGGCCAGCTGGGCCGGGTCGGGATAGCAGATATAGACCGGGTGTTCGCTGGGCTGGAACTTCTTCTTGAAGAAGAAGAGCGAGCGGAAGCCATAGGCTGGCTCCATCAGGTCGGCCACCAGATGCAGGGCGTGCTGCAGGAAGGCAGTCCGATCTTCGCTCTGATCATCGTCATCGTCTTCGCTGCTGTCCATGCCGGCCAGGGGAGCGGCTGACAGGCTCATGAATTCCGCCGTGCCCTGGTCGCGCAGCCGCTCGGCCATCCGCGCTATCAGGAACTCCATGATCCCATTGGGACTGTCGGTCCTGTGTCGCATGAAGTCCAGGGTCCAGCCGATCACCTGACCCTGGCGGTAGGTGGGCATCCAGCTGGTCACGGCCAACACCTTGCCTTGGTCGTCCACGGCATAGAGGATGGCCATACGTGGGTCCCTCAGCTCATCCAGGCCGCCCAGGGTGAACTTCATCTCGGGCAGGGCCTTGAGTTCGGCCCACTGCTCGGAGATGTCCACGATCTGCGACTGGACATCCCAGGAGGCATCGTTGAAGGTGGTCAGCACGTCGGTGATCTTGTCGCGTTTGGCCTTGTTGATGGCTGTGCGAATGTCCTGCCACTTCTTGCCCTTGGTCTGCCAAAGACTGGGCGTAACCACCATCTCCGAGCCGACTGTCAGGGTAGACCAACCATGGGAGGCAAGCAGATCGCGCTGAGGCTTGTGGACGCTGTAGAAGACCGGCGACCAGGAATGGGCGTTGCAGAAACGGGTGAATTCGTCCAGATCGTCCGCATACTCGTCAGGGTCGCCGAATGGGCCAGTGGTGGTCAGGGCTATGCCGTGCAGGAGCCGGTAGGCAATGGCTGAGCGGCCGCTGTCAGAGAACCAGTAGCTGTTGCCCTCCCAGGTGGTCATGAAGGACATGCTCTCGCCCCCGTACTCGACCAGCCGATCGGCCTCCTGGCGCTCGTTGCCGTTCTGGATGACCGAGTTGCGCATCCAAGAGAGCAGAACCACCAGGACCACCAGCCAGAAGATCAGTCCAACCCCGTGGCTGACGATGATCCCGGTGGGCGTGCGCGGTGTCAGGGCTGGGCGGAAGCGTGAGGCCACTCCATTGGGCAGGTAGAGTTCGGGCAGCTGGGAGAGTGCCCTGCCGGTGGTGGGCCAGGGGTGGAAGGATCTGGGGCTTGCGGCAGTGAAGGCCAGATAACCCATGGCCGTGGCCAGGAAGGCCAGGACAATGGCTGCCCAGCCCACCTGTAGACGCGAGGTCTTGGTTCGCACTATGAAGATGCGCAGGTTGCGTGCCAGGAACCAGTTGAGAATCAGCGGCGGCAGGGTGATGATCAGCAGGGAGGGTAGGGCTCCGTGGTGGATGACTCGCGACAGGCCATCGCCGATGGTCAGGGGGAAGACCAAGAAATAGAGCACGGCCAGGACGATGGTCAGGGTGTTGAGGACCAGACCCGTGACAGCGGCAACCCGGCGGCCATGGTAGATACCCCAAGCCACCACCAGCAGTACCAGGGTGGGCATGATCAGGGACGAGACGCCGGTGGGTGCTCGGCCGGCGACCAGACCATACTGGGCATAGCAGCTGGCCTGGTTGTTCTCAGCCAGGCAGCGGGACAGTGCGGCACTACCGCCAGGGTCCGAACCCAGAAACATGCCCAGCGGGGTGAAGAATCCAGCGCGGATCCTGGAGGAGACGGTGACCAGGGGGCCAAGAGCCAGAACCGTGGAAATGGCTCCCAGTAAGTGGCGGGTCTCATAGGAGCCGCTATGGCCGTGCGGGTTGGCGTCCTGGACCGGTCCGTGCCAGAGGTGACCGGTCAAGTGGCCGATCAGTGCTGCCGCCAGGGCGCAATAGTAGCCAGGGTTACCGGTATACAGCACTATCAATATCAAGGCCGTGTAGCCTATGGTGGCGATCCTGCGCCGCCAGAGGAAGTCGCTGAAGGGGATGGAGGCCATCAGGGATCCGACCACCAGGATGATGGGGCTGAGCGTCATAGGCACTCGGATGAACCAGCCCCAGTGGTCCTGGAGGGCATTGATCAGGGTGCAGATGATCAGCCCGACAGCCGCGCCGCCTATGGCGCTGATGACCGCCGCCAGCACGGTGCGCCTGCGGCCCAGCCGGGTCTCGGCGATGCACAGCATGACCAGGACCAGGGCCACATCTATGACCAGTTGCAAGGGGCCAGGGGTGATGACCAAGGATACCAGTAGCCGTGCGAACTGAACCAGTAACGAGGGACGACCCTGGCTGTGGACCGGATGAGGAACCTGGTGAATGATCAGGTCGGACAGCGGCATGCCCAGCCGTGTCCTGCCGGGGATGCGCAGCAGCCAGATCAGCAGCCAGCTAATCAGGTTGAGCAGGACCAGTGCAAGGCTGAAAGCCAGTGCAAGAGCGTGACGTCTGACCCACCGGGTCAGGTCCCGCAGAAGCACGGTCTTGGCCGAAGGCTCCATCAGTCCGGATCCCTTATGTGTTGTCTCCATGATTGTGGCGGCTCTTTCTGCTTATCGGTTTGGACGCTCTGACATGTCGGCGGTTCAACCGATGTGTGTTTCGATAATGTTCGGAAAATCTTCAATTGGTCGGGACATGGGCCCTAGTCCCATGGCTTCGCCCACCCACTCCAGTCCGGGTTTCCAAGCGGTCTTGACGGTATGCCAGTCATGGCCCGACCCTTGGGTGATGACGGCCCGCACCTTCATGCCTGCCCGGTTGGCGGCCTTGGCGATGACCATCATGTTGTGCTGGGACTCCTTATCATTGGACCCGGCCGCGGTAAACAGAAGCTGGCGGGATGGTGCCCGCTCCAGTATGGCCCTGGCCGGTACCTGGGCCAGGAAGCGCTTCCTGTCGCCGTCGAAGTAGTCGCGGATCATCTGCTCCTGCCGACCCTGGGTCGGTTCCAGCTCACCGTCTGCGGGGAGCATGTTGCCGTAGACTTTGGGATGCCGTGCCCCAAGCTGTGTGGAACAGGTCCCGCCCTGGGAGAATCCGCCAATGGCCCATTGCTGGGGTTGGTTGGCGACGGGCAGTTCAGCGCGGATCCAGGCGGGAACATCACTGCTCAGGTAGGTTTCGGCCTTCCCATAGACGGGTGAGTCCACGCAAAGGCTGTTGTGAGAGGATGAACCGTTCTGGTCGGGGGAGACCACCACTGGTGCCAGGCCGTCGTGCTGGGCGGCGTAGGCATCCATCATGGCTGGAATGGCTCCGGCAGTGAAGAGACGGTCGGGGCTTCCGGGCTGACCGGCCAGAAGAACGAACACAGGCAGCGCGGGCGGTTTGTCGCTCAAGGCGGCGGGCGGCAGGTAGATATCAGCCGGCCGTGCTGCGAATCGGGAGCGGCTGTTGGGGATGCGCATGCTGTAGGAGCGGCCGACGCTGGGGTGCGAGGGCAGCTCGCCCCGTGAGGCCAAGGATCGCCACTGGGCTACGCTCATAGCCGGTCTGGCTGCCTTATGGCCGCTGTAGTCGGGATAGAGGGAGACGCTGAACAGGGATCCCAGAGTGGTGAATTCCCCGTAGATGATATCCACTCGAAGCCCGGTGGACAGCAGGCAGAGCAGGACGGTCAGGGCGGCCAGAATCCGGCGCCAGCCACGTGCAGTGATCAGGATGCAGACAGCAAACCCCACTGCGAGAAATCCCAAGGCCACGCTGATGATGACCATCCCGCCCAGGGAGACGCCGAAGAGCATAAAGACGTCGGAGATCAGCCAGGTGGCCAACAGTCCCAAGGCTCCTATGCCTAGGGCAATGGCCACTTGACGCAGCAGGGTCCGCCAGCGTCCGTGCGTCAGTCCGGTCAGCGCCAGCACGATCAGGGCCAGGGCTGTCAGCGAAAATATTGACGCAGGTAGCCACCCCTGGGTCAGATGAACCCTTGCCAGCCATGCACCCATGCCGTTCCTTCCAACCAAAATACATCCGCAGTTCAGTATAGGGAGTGTCCGGTCGCACGGCTGCCATTTGAACAGTCATTCATTCTCGCATTCTCGCCAAGACCGCATCTTCAGATTCCGGTCATGGGTTCGTCTATGGTAGATTTATTGATAATCAATCTCAGTAACGGTCGGTGGGCCTGGCGGCAGGTCCGTCCCGTGCCGTCGCCAGAAAGGAACTCCCTATTCATGCAAGCCAGCAGCCTACGCCTCCGCCGGACTCGTACCTTGGTCGCCGCCCTTCTGGCCGGACTGACCCTGCTGACCTGTCTGGCAGGTTGTGGAAAGAGCGAATCGTCCTCGTCGTCCAAAGGATCCGGCCCTCTGCAGGTGGTGGCCAGCATCAATCAATGGCAGTCCCTGGCCGTGGATCTGGGCGGCGACCAGGCACGGGTGGATACCATTCTGAGCAACACCTCGACTGATGCCCATGACTATGAGCCGACGACGGCGGACATCGCCCGAATCAGTCGTGCAGACCTGGTCATCGTCAACGGGGCTGGCATCGACGACTGGGCTGCCAAGGCCGCGGAAACCGGGCAGGCCAAGCTGGTGGACGTATCCAAGGCGTCAGGGCGCAGGACCGGCGACAACCCCCATCTCTGGTTCTCCTCCCAAGACAGGAGGGCAGCGGCCAAGGCCGTGCATGAGGCATACCGGCAGCTGCGCCCAGGCCGCGATGCAGATTTTGATAAGGCCTACCAGGACTGGCAAGATCGGCAGGCCCGGCTGGACAATCTGATTGCCGATACGCGCAAACAGACCCAGGGACGGCACTATGCGGCCACGGAATCGGCAGCCTACTATCTTTGCCATGATCTGGGCATGGAGGATCTGACCCCCGAGGGGTACCTGCGGGCGGCCGCCAACGAGAGCGAGCCCTCACCTGAGGACCTGGTGGCCTTCCGTCATTTGCTGACATCCGGACGCTTGGACATGCTGGTCCTTAACACCCAAGAAGTCAATCGAACCTCCAAGGAGCTGGCTGCTGAGGCTCGCAAGTCGCATCTGCCGGTCTTCGAGATCAGCGAGCAGCGTCCTGATAAGTACCGGAACCTGGAGGATTGGATCAGTGCCCTGGTCCAACAGGTGCCGGGGGCCAAGGCCTGATGATGTCATTGGTTCTCTTTGTTCGCTAAAGGGTGTTCTCATGGGGCTTGTCGTCCTTGATGGGAACAATGGCACAGGTATCGGTAAAGGCCCGGTGGGCCTAGTCGCCAAAGTCAGGAGTATGCGGTGAAGGATCGTAAGCGTCAGCCCGGCCGGTGGACATCCTGGATGCAGAACATGACCGGACGTCTTCAGGTACGCGGGTGGGTCTACCTGCTTGCCTTCATCCTGATTGACTTCCTTTCAGTGGGCATCCTGCAATGGGGGGTCTCCCTGAACAGCTCCCGCGTAGAGCTGTCCAACCCGCTGATCGGATTCTGGGGCTTCATCTCGGCCATGTGGACCCAGCGTCGGTTTGTCCTGGTGCTCAACATGCTGGCTGTGGGTCTGGTCTACCTGGCGTTGGCCTACTTGACCAATCGCTTCTGGGCGGCATCAGGGCTGATCCTGGCCATCTGCGCGGTCATTGCGATCATCGAGCGCTTCAAGGTGCGCGCCCGCTACGAGGCCATTCTGCCCTCGGATCTGGATTTCCTCCATGCTGATGCGGCCAACCTAGTCTCCTTCCTGCCGGCCCGGTCCCTGATCATGATCGGGCTGGGTGTCGTGGCCCTGATCGTTCTCGGCGTGCTCTGCTGGGTGGTGACACGGATGGATGCCCGTCGTGGTCGTCCGGTAGCCACCGGCAACAAGCCCATGGGCGCGGGACTCCGTACGGCGGGTGTTCTGGTGCCGGTTCTGGTGGTGGCGGTGTTCATGTCCACTGTGGGCACCTACGGCAGTCCCGCCTACCGTTTCTCACAGTTCATGGGCGACAAACCCTCCATGTGGGACTCGGTCTATGACGCCCAGCGCAACGGCGTTTTTGTATCTTTCTCCCGGCAGCTGCGCCCCAAGGTCATGGACCAGCCCGCAGGATACAGCCGCGCCACCATGCAGTCTCTGGCCCACCGTTACCAGCTTTCCGCAGATCGCATCAACCACGACCGCAAGTCCTATATGAATGAGTCGAGCCTGGTCTACATTCTCTCCGAGTCGTTCTCGGACCCCACACGGGTGCCGGGCGTCGCGCTCAACCAGGACCCCATGCCTCATATCAGATCCATCAAGGAGGGGACCACCAGCGGGCTCATGCTCTCCTCCGGTTATGGCGGGGGAACGGCCAATCTGGAGTTCCAGGCCATGACCGGCCTGTCCATGGCCAACTTCGATCCCTCGCTGACCTCCCCCTATCAGCAGGTCATCCCTCACCTGAACTGGATACCTACGGTCAATCAGGCTTGGGGGACGCCATCCAGGTCCCTGGCCTTCCACCCCTACGAGTCATCCATGTATTCCAGGGCCGAGAACTACAAGAAGTTCGGCTTCTCGCACTTCTACTCGCTGACTGGTCCTGACCAGATAGCCCACCAGGACCGCATCGACCGCAGTCAGTATGTGGGGGATCGCTCCGCCTACGAATCCGCCTTGGAGCAGATGGGCGACGACAGGGGCAACCAGTTCGTCGAGGTCATCACCATGCAGAATCACATGCCCTACAACGACTGGTATGACAACAACGGCTTCTCGGTCAGTTCATCCGACCCCAACAGACCCTTGGGCGACGATGAGATGCAATCCATACGTACCTACGCTAAGGGGGTCAGCCTGAGCGATCAGGCTACCGCCGATTTTCTGAACAGCCTGGACTCCCAGAGCAAGCCGGTCACCGTGGTCTTTTACGGGGATCACCTGCCTGGCATCTATGGCACGGCGAGCTGGGACGAGCGCAACTCTTTGGCCCTGCATCTGACCGATTACTTTATCTGGTCTAACAAAGCTTCGAATGCTTCGGGAACGCAGGTAAGCAACAGTGCCTATTCCTCGCCCAACTTCTTCCAGGCCCAGGCGGCCGAGCACATGGATGCCAAGGTCTCGCCCTTTACGGCCTTCCTGACCGAGCTACACGACAAGATCAGCGCCATCGAGCCTCCGGTGGCCAACCAGATCCAGGACTGGAACAGAATACCGGCAGGGCAGACCAACTATCTGAATGCCCAGGGCCAGCCCATGAATGCCCGAGATTTCGACAAGGCCACTCGACAGCTCCTGAACGACTACAAGCTGATCCAGTACGACATCATGGCCGGCAAGCACTACCTGCAGGGGACTGGCTTCAACACCACGCCTACCCGCCGCTCCGATGCCGCCCGTCAGAAGGCCGAAATGGAGCGTCAGGCCAAGGAAGAGGCCAAGAAGCAAGCCCGCCTCGAGGAGAAAACCCAGGATAAGGACAGCGAGAGCACGACCAGCTCGGCTAATTAGGCTTTCAGACCGCGGTGGCCGATGTCGTGCCGATAGAAGAGGCCTGGCATCGACAATCCGTCCAGCCGGTCATAGACCCGGTGGGCTGCCTGGGATAGGTTGTCGCCTCGGGCCACCACCAGTGCGGTCCTTCCCGAGGAGGACGTCAGACCGGTTGAGGCTGAGCCGGACACTCCGGCATAGTAGGCTCTGAGGTCCTGTTCTGGGGCGATCAAGGGCACGGGCACACCGGTCTTGGGATTGCCGGGATAGCCCTGGGCTGCTAGGACCACCCCCAAACGGCTGTGGGATTCATCCCAGGTGAATTGCGGCTCTCCGCCCTCCATCAGCGCGCGGATGGCTGTGCCCAGGTCGCTGGTCAGGGCGGGCAACACCACTTCGGTCTCTGGGTCGCCCAGTCGCGCATTGAATTCGACGACTTCAGGACCCTTGTCAGTGACCATCAGCCCTGTGTACAGGACACCGGTGAAGGGACTGCCTTCCTGGGCCAGGGCCCGGACGGTGGGGGCCACGATGGTGTCCAAGGCCTTTTGGGTCAGTTCTGGACCGAACTGCGGCAGAGGGGAGTAAGCCCCCATGCCGCCGGTGTTGGGACCCCGATCCCCGTCATAGGCGGGCTTGTGGTCTTGTGACAGGGGCATGGGCCAGAACTGCTCGCCCCTGACGAAACACATGAGCGAGCACTCCTGACCCACCAGCCGATCCTCGATGACCACCTGGGCACCTGCCTGTCCGAACTTATGATCGATGAAGATGTCATCCAGGGCCTGTATGGCCTGGTCAAGGTCGGCGGCCACCGTCACACCCTTGCCGGCTGCCAGCCCGTCAGCTTTAATGACGACCGGGGCGCCGTGCGAATGCACATAGGACTTGGCCCTGTCCAAGTCATGAAAGACCGCATAGTCAGCGGTAGGAATCCCATGCCTGCGCATCAGGTCCTTGGCAAAGCCCTTGGATCCCTCGATGCGGGCCGCAGCCTTGGTAGGTCCAAAGGCTGGAATGCCGGCAGCCTGTAGTTCGTCGACCAATCCAGCCGTCAAAGGAGCCTCAGGTCCAACGAAGACCCAGTCGATTCCCAGCTCGCGTATTGCAGCGATCAGTTTTTCTGGCTGCGAGGAATCTTCTTGCAGCAGGCTGATCCCGTCCGGCTCCATACCCGGGTTGCCCGGGGCGCACCAGACCCGATCCACTCCTGGTCCGGACAGCAGGGTGGTGGCGATAACGTGCTCCCTGGCTCCCGACCCGATGACCAGTACCTTGTCCGCCATGATGGGCTCCTCTCGCTATTACTGACGACCGCTGTCGTTAAGGATGACCTGCTGGCCGTTTTGAGCATCTGTCACCTGTCCGATCAGAGCGTAGGGTTCCTGCTCCTCATCCAGGACTGCACGGGCCTGGTCCAGCTGGTCAGGAGAAACCACCAGAACCATCCCAATGCCCATGTTGAAGATGTTGTACATCTCCAGATGGTCGACCCTGCCCATCTCTTCGATCATGGTGAAGATGGGCGGCACCTTCCAGGCATTCAGGTCGAAGCTGGCGGCCAGCCCCTCGGGCAGGATTCGCGGCACCTTCTCCACAAAGCCGCCGCCGGTGATGTGTGCTGCGCCCCTGAGCAGGCCCGAGGCGAAGAGCGGGCGTAGGGCCTTGACGTAGATACGGGTGGGGGTCAGCAGTTCCTCTCCCAGGGTTCGTCCGTCAAGCTGGTAGGGCCGATCGTCCAGCTTCATGCCCCCCTGGTCCAGCAGGACCTGACGGATCAGGGAGAAGCCGTTGGAGTGGACGCCAGAGGAGGGCAGACCGATCAGCTGGTCGCCTTCCTTGATGGCCGAACCGTCCACCAGGGACTCCCGTTCGACCACACCCACGGTGAATCCGGCCAGATCGTATTCGTCGGGCTGGTACATGTCGGGCATCTCGGCGGTCTCCCCGCCTACCAGGGCGGCTCCAGCCTGGACACAGCCGTCGGCCACGCCCTTGACCACCTGCTCCAGCAGAGCCGGATCGTTGTGCCCGCAGGCGATGTAGTCCAGAAAGATCAGCGGCTCGGCCCCCTGGGCGATGATGTCATTGACGCACATGGCCACGCAGTCCTGACCGATGGTGTCATGACGGCCGGCTTCCCGGGCCACCATCAGCTTGGTGCCCACGCCGTCAGTGCCTGAAACCAGGACTGGATGTCGATAATTGAGCGCAGACAGGTCGAAGTCGCCGCCGAAGCCGCCGATATCGCCGGCGCCCGGCCTACGCGTTCTGGCCGTGTGGGAGCGGATCCTGTCGATCAGTTCGTATCCGGCCTCTACCGATACCCCAGCCTGCTCATATGCCTTCGGCATGGCTGCCCCTTTCTATGCCCTGTCTGTTCTGTTCTTGGCTAGTGCTCAATGGATTGGTCGGCTCCCTGCCTCGAGCCTGCAGGCATGTCAAGTCCGTAGGATCCCTTGGAAGCTTCCAGCCGGGCCCGGTCCTCTTGGGTCAGCGAGGCCAGGAAGCCCTGCTCGTAGTCGTCAAGCCGCGTTGGGTAGTCTCCGTTGAAGTAGGCCACGCAGAGCCCTTGATAGGGCGCATCACGGCCCAGGCCGATGGATTCCACCAGACCGTCGAGGCTCAGATAGGCCAGGGAATCGGCTCCAATGGCTTCTCTGATCTCCTCCACGGACTTCTTGGCGGCGATCAGCTCGGAGGTCCGTTGGATGTCGATGCCGTAGTAGCAGGGGTAGCGCAGGGGCGGGGAGGCGATGCGCATGTGCACCTCGCTGGCCCCGGCCTCCCGGAGCAGGCGGACGATTCTGCGCGAAGTGGTGCCTCTGACGATGGAATCGTCGATGACCACCACCCGTTTGCCGGCTACAACGCCGCGTACAGCCGCCAGTTTCATCCTGACGCCCTGTTCACGCATGGCCTGGCTGGGCTGGATGAACGTGCGTGCCACATACTGGTTCTTGATCAGCCCCATCTCGTTGGGCAGCCCGGCCGCCTCGGCATATCCTGAAGCGGCGGACAGGGAGGAGTTGGGCACTCCGATGACCATATCGGCATCCACCGGAGCTTCGCGGGCCAGTCTGGCCCCCATCCGTTTGCGGGCCGAATGGACGTTGACACCATAAATATTGGAGTCGGGCCTGGCGAAGTAGATGAACTCCATGGAGCAGATGGATAGACAGGTCTGATCGGTATAGCGCTCGATGCTGTAGCCCGAGTCGTCCACCCGGACGATCTCGCCAGGGCCGATGTCCCGCACCAGCGTGGCGCCGACCAGGTCCAGGGCGCAGGTCTCAGAGGCAAGGACATAGGCCCCTCCCGGCAACTGGCCCAGGGAGAGGGGGCGGAAGCCGTTGGGATCCATGGCTCCGATCATGGCATCCTCGGTCATGAGCAGGTAGGCGAAGCCGCCATGGACCTGGCGCAGGGCCTGCTTAAGTGCCGCCATGAAGTCCTTTTCAGGGCTGCGCCGGATCAGGTGCATGAGCACCTCGGTGTCGGAGTTGGAATGGAAGATGGCCCCCTGATCCTCCAGCTGCGCCTTGAGGCTGTTGCAGTTGGTCAGATTACCGTTGTGGGCCAGGGCTATGTCCCCGTCATGGAAGCGGAAAACGAAGGGTTGGATGTTCTCGATGGACCCTGAGCCGGTCGTGGCGTAGCGGACATGGCCGACGGCCCGGTTCCCGGTCAGGGGTGTCAGGCTGGACTCGTCCGGGAAGACCTGAGTCAGCAGACCCAGACCTCGCCGCCCGATCAGATGCCCATGGTCGTTGGAAACGATGCCGGCACCTTCCTGGCCGCGGTGCTGCAGGGCGTGCAGGCCGAAGTAGGTCAGCCGGGCGGCGTCGGGGTGGCCCCAGACCCCGAAGATCCCGCATTCCTCGTGGATGCCTTCAAGCTCCAACGACATGGTCTACGTCCTTTCCCCTAGGCGGCAAAGTAGTCCACTCCTGACTGGAAGAGCGGCTGTGTATGTTTTCCGGGCACGTTGAGATACAGGTCGGGGCCGCTGCGCTCCGTGTGGCCCATCTTGCCCAATACCCGGCCGTCCGGGCTGGTGATGGCCTCGACGGCCATGTCGGATCCATTGGGGTTGACCAGTGGATCCATGGAGGGACGACCCTGCTCGTCCACGTACTGGGCGGCCACCTGTCCTCGGTCGATCAGGGTGCGCAGGAGGCCGGGCTCGGCCACGAACCGCCCTTCCCCGTGGCTGATGGGCATGGTGTGTATCTCACCCACCCGGCAGGCGCTCAGCCAGGGGGAGCGTGTGGAGCTGATCCGGGTGTGGACCAGACGGCTCTGATGGCGGCCGATGGCGTTGACAGCCAGGGTGGGATCCTCAGGCGAGCCGGTGACGATTTTGCCGTAGGGAACCAGGCCCAGCTTGATCAGCGCCTGGAAGCCGTTGCAGACACCCAGAACCAGCCCGTCCCGGTCCTGCAAAAGCTCCTGGAGGGCATCGGCAACCTGGTTCGAACGCAGGAAGGATGCCACCAGTTTGGCCGAACCATCGGGCTCATCGCCGCCGGAGAAGCCTCCGGGCAGCATCAGTATCTGGCTACTGTGGATGGCCTGGGCCAGACGACGGGAGCTCTCGGTCACGTCCTCGGCATTCAGATTGCGGATGACCACGGTATCCACCTGAGCTCCAGCGTCCCGGAAGGCCCGGGCGGAGTCGAACTCGCAGTTGGTTCCCGGGAAGACGGGCATGACCACCCTGGGGTGTGCGGTCTTGGAAGTCCCCTTGGATCTGCGCGCAGCAGGCCTGCCGGGCTCACGGTCGGTGCGGCCAATGGTCGGCACCGGGTCGCCATGGCCTCGGTATGGGAAGATTGATTCCAGACCCTTGGCACGGATCTCCTCGAGCTCGGCCAGGTCCAGATCCTCGCTGCCGCAGCGCAGACGGTAATCCTCACGGGTGTGCCCCAGAAGGTGCAAATGCAGGCCGGAATCCTGAATAAATAGGGGCTCGGGACCAGAGGCCTCCAGGATGAAGCTTCCATAGGCAGGACGGAAGAGCGCCGATATAGCAGTGTTCGCTGCCATATCCAACCCGATCTTGTTGCCCAGGCACATCTCCATCAGGGATTGGGCGACGCATCCGTAGCCTGGAGTGGCTGCCGCATCCACCAGGCCCTGGCTGGTCAGCGTCTCCACCTGATCCATGACGGTCCGCAGGCTCTCCGGATCGGGCAGCAATCCGTCCTCCTGGTAATCGGGCGCCAAGAGATAGACCTGGCGGTCCGCTGCCTTGAATTCGGGGGAGATAGCATCCTTGGCCTGTCCCAAGGCCACGGCGAAGCTGATCAGGGTGGGCGGCACATCCAGGTCCTCGAAGCTGCCGGACATGGAGTCCTTGCCACCTATGGCACCCACGGAAAGATCCAGCTGGGCCTGGAGGGCTCCCAGGACGCCGGCCACCGGCAGGCCCCAGCGCCGGGAGTCGTCGCCGGGCTTGGGATAGTACTCCTGCAGGCTCAGGTGGGCCCGGGAACGGCTGAAGCCAGAGGCGACCAGCTTGGCCAGGCTCTCGACCACGGCCAGGTAGGCTCCGGTGTAAGGGTCCTGGCTGCTGATCCAGGGGTTGAATCCCCAGGCCATGGCCGAGGCGGTGGTTGTGTGCCCATCCACAGGCAGCTTGGCCACCATGGCCTGGGCCGGTGTCAGCTGTCGGGCTCCGCCAAAGGGCATGAGGACGGTGCCTGCACCGATGGTGGAGTCGAACTGCTCAGCCAGACCCTGCTGGGAGCAGACATTGATGTCCGCAAGCAGGGCCCTCATACGTGCATCCAGGCTGCCTTGGACCTCGAATGGGGCATGGTAGGGAGCGGGAACCGCCACCTGGGCATCGGCCTTGTGAGGGGCGCCGTTGGAGGACAGGAAGGATCGGGGGATATTCACGATGGTGTCTGACCGCCAGGTCATCCGCAGCCGGGGTTCCTTGGTGACCTCGGCGATGACGGTGGCCTCAAGGTCCTCTTGCCGGGCGTAGTCGATGAAGGCGGGCGCATCTTCGGCAGCCAGGGCCACGGCCATACGCTCCTGGCTCTCGGAAATGGCGATTTCAGTCCCGTCCAGCCCCTGGTACTTGAGCGGCACCCGATCCAGGTTCACGTTCAGTCCGTCCGCCAGCTCGCCTACGGCCACAGCAACGCCGCCGGCTCCGAAGTCATTGCAACGCTCAATCAGCCTGGCTGCCTCCGGGCGACGGAAGAGGCGCTGGAGCTTGCGCTCCTCAGGGGCATCACCCTTCTGCACCTCGGCTCCGCAGCGTTCCAGACTTTCTTCGTTCTGGGACTTGGAGGCTCCGGTCGCGCCGCCGATTCCATCGCGGCCGGTCCTTCCGCCCACCAGGATGATCAGATCGCCGGGTGCGGGCCGACGGCGGATCACATGGTCGGCCGGGGTGGCGGCCACTACAGCGCCCACCTCCATCCGCTTGGCCGCATAGCCGGGGTGGTAGATCTCCCGAACCTGCCCGGTGGCCAGCCCGATCTGGTTGCCATAGGAGGAGTAGCCATCGGCTGCCTGGCGGACGATCCGGCTCTGAGGCAGCTTGCCCGGCAGGGTCTGATCCAGAGGCTGACGGGGATCCGCTGCCCCACTGACCCTCATGGCCTGGTAGACGTAGCCCCTTCCGGACAGGGGATCACGGATGGCTCCACCGATGCAGGTGGCGGCACCACCGAAGGGCTCGATCTCGGTGGGATGGTTATGCGTTTCATTTTTGAACAGAAAGAGCCAGTCTTGATCCTGGCCGTCCACGTCGACCTTGGTTCGGATAGTGCAGGCGTTGACCTCTTCGGACTGGTCCATGTCGTTCAGGATGCCGCGCTTTTGCAGGTACTTGGCTCCGATGGTGCCCATGTCCATCAGACATTCCGGCCGGTCCTGACGGCCCAACTCTGCGCGAATGGCCCGGTAATGCTCCAGCGTGGCGCGAGCCCGGGGGTTGTCCGCCTCGATCCGCTCCAGCCTGGTGTTGAAGGTGGTGTGCCGGCAGTGGTCGGACCAGTAGGTGTCGATCACCTTGAGCTCGGTCAGGGTGGGGTCGCGCTTCTCCTGACGGTAGTGGTCCCGGCAGAAGCGGATATCCGGCAGATCCATGGCCAGGTCCAGCTTGTCAATCAGCGCTTCAAGTTCAGGATCATCCAGATTGCGGAACCCGTCCAATACCGGCACTGGATCCGGATTGTCATCAGGCATGGCCAGGGTCTTGGGCTGCTCCAGCCCTACCACCCGTGAGTCCACCGGGTTGACCAGGTAATTGCGGATGGCTTCAATCTGCCCGGCATTCAGGTCGCCCTGGAGCAGATAAACAGTAGCTGTGGCCACCAAGGGTCGGGCGCCCTGGCCTACCAACTGGACACACTGGGCTGCGGAGTCGGCTCGCTGATCGAACTGACCCGGCAGAGGGGCCACGGCGAAGAGCATGGGGGAGTCCAGTGGCGGCAGGTCACCGTCGCCCTTCATGCGCAGGGCTTCCTCCAGTCGGGTGGCCACCAGATCGGTCTGGGGCTGGGCAAAGACCGTGGGCAGGCAACGTTTGAAGAGGTCTTCGTCGATGCCTTCCAGATCGTAGCGGTTGAACATGCGCAGGCCGGTCAGCCCTTGAACGCCTGGCAGGGTGCGCAGCTGTTCGGCAAGCCTCTCGGCGGCCTGGTCGAAGCTCCGCTTTTTCTCGGTATAGACACGGAAGAGCACAATGGATCCTTTCGCGATGGACTGGTTGGGGACCAATGAAAAACCCGGAGGCGATATGCTCGCTTCCGGGTCCACCGATTCAGCTGTTCGATTGGCTTTCGCGCTCCTCCAATTCGGTCAGCCCATCCAGAATGGTTTGATAAGCCGGAATGATGCTGCCCAGGTCCCTGCGGAAGATGTCCTTGTCCAGGTGGGTGACCTGGCCGTCATTATTGTTGCCAATCGCCCAGAGCCGGCAGGTGTCGGGGGTGATCTCGTCGCCGAGAAGGATGATGCCCGATCCGGTCTTGCCCATTTCGATCTTGAAATCCACCAGCTCCACGTTGATGGCGCGGAAGATGCTGGTCAGGGCCCCGTTGATCTCCCGGGTCTTTGCTGCGATAATGTCCAGATCCTGCTCAGTGGCCAGTCCCAGGGCCAGAATGTCGTCCCGGTTGATAAACGGATCATCCAGGGGATCGGACTTGTAGAAGAACTCCAGCACCGGCTGCTTCAAGGCCGTACCTTCCGCAACCCCGTACCGCTGGGCGAAGGAGCCTGCGGCCCGGTTGCGCATGACGATCTCCAGCGGGAACATATCCAGCCGGCGGTTGAGCTGTTCGGTATCCGAGATGCTGCGTACGAAGTGGCTGGGGATACCCCGGCGGGCCAGCAGGGAGAATATCACCGTGGTGATCCTGTTGTTCAGTCTGGCCTTGCCTTCGATATTGGCCTTCTTGGCCCCGTTCCCCGCGGTGGCCTGGTCAGTGTACTCAACCCAGAGTATGTCCGGATCATCCGTCTCGTACAGTTTCTTGGCCTTGCCTTGATAGCGCATTCCCAACTTTTCCACTGTTCGCCTTCCTCGAGTTTGTTGCGAATTGGAAACTTCTGCACTGCTTGGGACACGACCACCATAGCAAGCCCGGGTTACATCCCTGTGCCCACCCGGGGTTTCAAATCGCGGACCACCGCTTCGGCACGTTCGGTGGCTGTCTGCAAATCTGGCCCCAAGGCCAGGGCCACGCCCATACGGCGTAGACCATGCACCTCGGGCTTGGAGAAGATGCGCAGGTCGGTGCCAGGGTGGTCCAGGGCCTGCGGCAGGCCCTGGAAGCTGACCGGTCCCTGGCCTCTGACCAGGATGGGTCGGCTGACCGCGCAGGTGCCCTCCGGCAGATTCAGGGCCAGATCCTCCTGATGGACGGGAATGCCCAGGATGGCCCGGGCGTGAAGGTCGAACTCGGTCAGGCGTTGGGAGATCATGGTCACCATGCCGGTGTCATGGGGGCGCGGGGCCACCTCATTGAAGAGCAGCGAGCCGTCGCGCAGGACGAAGATCTCCACTCCGTAGATCCCCCAACCGGTCTCCCCACTCTGGCGTGCCAGGGAAGTCATGGCCTCAACCAGCCGGGTGGCCATACTCCGTGCCTGCTGCAAGATGTCGGGATTCAGCGCCGCCGGTTGCCAGGAGAGCCGGTAGTCCCCGTCCTCCTGACGCTGGCCGATGGGCGTGCAGGTGGCCACGCCGGCAGAGGAGGCCACGGTCAGAACAGTCAGCTCGTGGGCCAGGGGGGCCAGGGCCTCCACGATGACCTCGGCCTTGCCCTGGTGCTTGGTGGCTGCCCGGCCCTGGGTCAGAGCCGAATTCCAGGCTTGAGACAAGCCCTCCTTGCTCCGTACCAGGGTCTGTCCGTGACCGGAGGAGCTCATCAGGGGTTTGACCATGCAGGGGTAACCCACCTGGTCCGCCGCGCTGGCCAGCTCTTCGGGAGAGTCGGCGAATCGGTAGGGGGTAGTGGGCAGGCCCACCTGCTCGTGGGCGAAGACACGTAGGGCCCGGCGATCCATGCACATGGCCGCCAGGGGGGCGGCAGGCACTACCTGGATGCCCTGTGCCGCGGCCTTGATCAGGCGCTCAGTGGAAATGGCCTCGACTTCAGGCACAATCAAATCGGGCTGGACCTCTCCGATCAGGTCCTCCAGAGCCTTCGGATCGCTCATCTTCACCTGGTAGCCGGCATGGGCCACCTGGGTGGCCGGTGCGCCAGGGTAGGAGTCCGCCGCACCTACCCAGGCACCCAGCCGCATCAGGCTGATGGCAATCTCGCGGCCGAGTTCGCCGGCACCTAGGAGAAGGACTCGTGTGGGTCTTGGCCCCAGGGGAGAGCCGAACGGTCGCTCCCCGGGATTGATGGTGTTGATAATCCGCTGCTGACCGGATGCGCTCATACCCATATTCTGCCACCGACCCATCGACCAGGCAGGCCAGTTATCGATACATGCCTATAAACGACATCTATAAAGGCCTTCTTGTCCACTGACCGCCGGGACGATTACCATGTCAGGCAGTCGACCAGGGAAGGCGGGAACGTGAGCGAGCGGACACCGGCGGTGCGGATGGAGCACCTGACCAAGACCTATCACAGCGACGACGACGAAGACAAAACGGCACTGGCCGACATCAATCTGACCGTCGAAACTGGGGATATTTTTGGCATTATTGGCCTGAGCGGGGCGGGCAAGTCCACACTGGTCCGCTGCATCAACGGGCTGGAGGATTATGACTCGGGTAGCGTCAAGGTCCGCGGCCGCGAGGTCAAGGATCTGGCTCCAGCCGAGTTGAGGGACTTGAGGCGTCGTACCGGCATGATCTTCCAGCACTTCAACCTCATGCCCTCCAGGACGGTGGCCGACAATGTGGGCCTTCCTTTGCGAGGGAGCGGCCGCGACCGTGCGTCTCGACGGGCCCGGGTGTCCGAGCTTCTGGAATTGGTGGGACTGACCGAGCTGGCCGACCATTATCCGGCCGAGCTCTCCGGCGGCCAGCAGCAGCGGGTGGCCATCGCTCGAGCCCTGGCCAACGAGCCGGATATCCTGCTCAGCGACGAGGCCACCAGCGCACTGGACCCGACCACCACACGCTCCATTCTTCAACTGCTGCGTGACCTGCACGACCAGCTGGGCATCACTGTGGTCATGATTACTCACGAGATGTCGGTCATCAGGCAGATCTGCAACCGGGTGGCAGTCATCGACCAGGGTGTCATCGTGGAGCAGGGCAGGGTCTTCGACGTCTTCGCAGACCCCAAGGCCCAGCTGACCAAATCCTTCGTGGCCACCACCTCCAACCTGGACAAGGTCAAGGATCTGATGGCCGCCGATTCGCCCCTGGTGGCCCTGGAGCCCGGGCAGATCCTCATGCGCATGTCCTATGTCTCCAAGGAGGTCTCCGACGCCCTGGTCTCCACCATCAGCCGTCGCTACAACCTGGACGTCAACATCATCTTCGGCGACATCGATGTGGTGGAGGGGGCGCCTCTGGGGGGACTGGTGGTCAGGATGGGCGGCGACGCTGAAAATATCCGCCAGGCCATAGAATACCTGCGCTCGCGCAACATCGGAATCGAGGTTCTCAAGTCATGACGTCCCTGCTTACCACCTGGTTCCCCAACGTCATGAGCCGCCTGCCGGAGTTCTTCAGCAGCATGGTTCAGACCCTGGTCATGGTCGGCGTCTCCGGGGTGATCTCCTTCCTGCTGGCTCTGGTCATCGGGGTGGGACTGATCATCAGCCGACGTGACGGCATCCGTCGCAACGGCCTGGTCTTCACCATTCTGGACAAGCTGATCGACCTCTTCCGCTCCATCCCCTTCATCATCCTGGCGGCAGCCCTGGTGCCGGTGACCAGGATGCTCATGGGCACGGCCATCGGGCCCAAGGGGGCAATCTTCCCGCTGGTCGTGGGCATCACCCCTTTCTTCTCCCGGCAGATCGAGTCGGCTCTTGCCGGTCTGGATCCTGGGTACGTCGAGGCGGCGGAGTCCATGGGCATGACCACCTGGCAGATCATCTGGCATGTCTACCTGCGTGAGGGCATCCCCTCCATCATCCGGGTGACCACCATCACCATCGTCAGCCTGGTGGGCGAGACCGCTACCGTGGGCATCGTGGGCGGCGGCGGGCTGGGTGACTTCGCCATCCGTCTGGGCTACCAGCGGTCCATGAACGACGTGACCATTGCCACCATCATTGTGCTGGTCATCTTCATCGCCCTGATCGAACTGTTCGGCCGGCTTCTGGCCGAGGTCGTCGAACACTGAGCAACCCGGGAAAGGTCAGATTATCGTGGTCGGTCGTAGTCGCGTCGGCAAAAAGAACAAAGCCAAGGTCCAGCTGGCGGCGCTCAGCCTGGTTATCGTCCTCCTGCTGGCGCTGGTGGTCGGTACCGATGTCCATCTGAATCAGGTGGGTGCTGATGTCAAGGTGGTCAAGGTCGGCGTCATCGGCAGTTCTGACGATCAGATCTGGAAGGCCGTCCAGGCAGAGCTGGATCGGCGGGGCGAGCACATCAGGATCGAGCTCAAGCCCTTCCAGGATGCCATCTACGTCAACCAGGCCACGTCCAACCGCGAGGTGGATTTCAACGCAGCCCAGCACTATGCCTACCTGGAGGACGATGTAAAGACCAACCATTACCAGCTGGCCGTGCTTGGCAATACCTACATCTCGCCCATGAACCTCTACTCGCAGCGCTATGCCAAGCCATCGCAGTTCCAGGACGGGGACCGGGTGGCCATCCCCAACAACGCCACCAACATGGGCCGTGCCCTGAAGGTCCTGGCCGATGCCAAACTGATCGGTCTGCGCGACCCCAAGGCCACCAACCCACTGCCCGAGGATGTGGTGGACAACCCCAAGCATCTGAGTATCGAGCAGGTGGATCCGGCCGGCATCCTCAATCTGCTGCCCGACTATGCAGGCGGGGTCACCAATGCCAACTTCGTGGTCGATGCGGGTCGCAGCGTGCATGATGCCATCCACGAGGTTCCCTACGATCTGCAAAACCCGGCCAACAAGCCTTACATCAACATCATCGTCACCACCAAGGATCAGCGGGACAACCCCACCTACGCCACAGTGGTGCGCGCCTATCATTCCAAGCCCGTGGCCGACACCATCGTTCGGGTCTACAAGGGTGCCTGCCTGCCGGCCTTCAAGGTTTCCTGATGCGGTAGGTTCCAGCAATGAAGGAGGACGGATATGAGCACCAGAAGAACCAGGGCCAAGCGAGAGTTGGCGGCTGTTTCGGTCGTCATCCTGGTGGTCGCCGTCCTGATGGGCGTGGCCTATGTCAAGGTCAACCAGCCCGAGCGCGGCCAGCGGGAGATCAGCATCGGCCTGGTGGGCGATGCCGATGAGGAAATCTGGAAGGCTGTTCAGCACGAGTTGGACCAGCGCAGGGCCGGCATAAAAATCAAGCTTCGTTCCTTCCAATATGGGCGTTACGCCAATCAGGCGCTGTCCAACGGGGAGATCGATCTGAATGCCTTCCAGCACTATGCCTTTCTGGAGCAGGAGTCCAAGCAGCACGGGTACCGTTTTGCCGCCATCGGCGACACCTACATTTCACCGCTCAACCTCTACTCAAAGAAGTACCGGAGTGTTGACCAGATAGGGCATGGCGAGCGGCTGGCCATTCCCAGCGATCCCATCGACCTGGGCCGCTCCCTGAAGGTGCTTGCCAGCGCCGGGCTGATCGGGTTGCGCGACCCCAAGGCCACCACGCCGGTTCCCGAAGACATCGTTGACAATCCGCGCGGGCTGGTTCTGGACCAGGTCGATCCACCGGGAATCGTCAAAGTCCTGCCCGACTATGCGGCCGGCATTACCAACACCAATTTCATCCTGGACGCTGGCATGAAGATCCAGGATGCCATCTACCAGGTGCCCGGCGATCTGAAATCACCAGCCAATCACCCCTATGTCAACATCATCGTGGCCAGGCAGGCCGACAGAAACGACTCCGCATACAAGGCCCTGGTCTCCGCCTATCACAGCCAATATGTGGCTGATGCCATCAACCGCTACTACCGTGGGGCGGCCGTCCCGGCCTTCTCCTACTAATAGTGGGTGCAATCGGGTCGTCGCCCTTTTTGGTCCGGCCCAAAGCTGCTAATGATAAACAGCAGGGGGAAGGCTGATGAGGGATCCTAAGCGCCTGACGCTGGCCCTGGTTCTGGACTCCTTTGGCAACAGGGGCAACGGGACTTCCAACTCCGCCATCCAATACGCCCAGGGTCTGGAAGCGCTGGGGCATAGGGTCCGCTTGGTGGGGGTGGGATCGACCGAGTATCCGGCGCGAGTGCATCGAATTCCTCTGGTCTCCCGTGTGGCGGCCAGGCAGCAGATGAGCTTCGCTCGTGCCGATCCGGAACTTTTCCGAAGGGCCTTTACCGGTGTTGACCTGGTCCATATTTATGAGCCCTTCGCCTTCGGCCGGGCCGCCCTGGCACAGGCCAGGTCCATGGGAATACCGGTGACCGCAGGGTTTCACATTCAGCCTGAGAACATCACTTATTCCGCAGGCCCATTGCGCTGGCTGCCCGGGGTGGATGCGGCCATCTACCGGCTCTTTCGGTTCTGGCTCTACGACCATGTCGGGCACATCCACGTTCCCACCCAGCTGACGGCCGACCTGCTGCGCTCGCATGGGTACAAGGCCCGTCTGCACGTCATATCCAACGGATACCAGCCCAGGTTCAACCCTGGTGACCGATACGAGCGGCAGCGATCCGGCCGGTTGATCCAGGTCGTGGCTTCTGGCAGGCTGGCTCGGGAAAAGGATCATCTGACCCTGATCCGTGCCCTGGCCTTATGCAGAAACAAATACAGGATCCGCTTGACCATAGCAGGTACAGGTCCCATGGAGCGCCGGCTGAGAACGGAAGCCGCCCGGCAGCTGGCCGGCATGCAGGTTTCGATTGGATTCCATCAGAACGCGACCATGCCTGATCTGCTCAGGCAGGCCGACCTGCTGGTCCACCCGTCCATCGCGGATCTGGAATCCGTCAGCGTCCTGGAGGGGATGGCCTGCGGCGCAGTCCCGATCATCGCCCAGTCTGATCTGAGCGCCGCAGGACACTTCGCCCTGACGCAGCACTCGCTCTTCCCGGTTGGCAGGGCCCGATCCCTGGCTGAGCAAATTGACTGGTGGATAGACCATCCTGATGTCCTTGCAGTCTGGTCCAGACGCTATGCCGAACATACCAAGGAACACTACTCCCTGGATACCTCCGTCAGGGCCTTTGCCCATATGGCCTTGCAGGCCGTCAGCGATCAAGAGCCGGACCAGGTGCAATCTAACCCCGCTTAGATCTCCTGCTTGGATATGATCAGAGCCGACCCGAAGATAGCCACCAGGATCACGCCCACGGATACTCCGGCATAGATCCAGACCTGATTGGCCTTCAGAGTGTTCAAGACAATCTGTTCGCCGAACCCGACGAAGTCGAAGTATTTCAGCCATTTCCATTTCGCAGTGAACTCCACGAGGCCGATCAGCACGGGCCATATCACGATCACCACCGCTGGGATGACCAGGGATTTGGTAATAATCAAGAGGATAATGCCCAGGCTGATGATGACGGAAATGCAGAAGCTGACTGATAGGGTCATGACAGCGACATCCTTGCACAAAATGCCCCAGCCGGCCCCAGGCTTCCTTCCCAGGGCCAGTCCGGTCAGCAGAATAGTGATGAAATAGCACAGGGTCAGAAGGATGATGTCAGTAAGGATGGTCACGTACTTGCCCAGGATGAACTGTATCCGCGAGATGCCCGATGTCAGCGTGTTCTTCAAGGTGTGCTGGCTGTATTCCGCACCAATGACGATAACAAAGACCGCGATGTAAAAGTAAATTAGAGACGAGGCGGAGGCGACACCCACTTGCAGGCCAGTCCTGATGGTCCAGCTTTGGCCTTCGATTTCCATCAGTTTATGATCGTATTCTTCGCCACCAGTGCTAATTCCTATGGTCGTCTTGCACCATGTGGCCACTATGCCGAGGGCCACAGTGGCAATCAGCAGAATCAACATGCCGATGGAGCGTCGCTGCCTGTAAAAGTCGGCCCTGATCTGGTTAATCATTGTTGTCTCCTCGACTCTTGAGAGTCCTTGTTCAGCAGATCCGCGAAATATTCCTCTAGCGATCCCTTCTGCTGGTTGATTTGATTGACCAGGATGCCTTCCTGAACCAGAAGTCTGTTGATGGGGCCCGGTTCCAGATTCCCCTGCTTGATCAGAATCTGATGGTCGTCAAGGACTTGGAAGGGGCCGATTCCCTGGCGATCCAGGATCATGGCGGCCCTGGAGCTCTGGTCCACGTCGATTAAAAGTCCATTTTGATTGATCCGGTCCAGTTCATCCTTGTTTACTTCCTTGATCAGGCGGCCGTGGCTAATGAATCCGAACCGGGAGGAGACCAGATAGAGTTCGCTCAGAATGTGACTGGAGATGAGAATGGTCGTCTGGCGCTCCTTGTTGAGCCTGTCCAGGAGTGTTCTGAATTCCATGATTCCTGCCGGGTCCAGGCCGTTGATGGGCTCGTCCAGAATCAGGAAATCGGGTCGGGTGAGGATGGCCATGGCCAGACCCAAGCGCTGACGCTGGCCCAGAGAGAGGTGACCGGCCCGAGTCTTGGCCTTTTCGCTCAGGCCGACGAAGTCGATGGTCTGATCGATGGCCTTGTCGTCGGTCAGCCCATGCTGGATGGCTGTCAGTTTCATGTTCTGGCTGACGGTGAGTTTTTTGAAGGCAGCCGGGGCCTCAATGATCGAGCCTATCCTGCTTAGTATCCGGCTGTTCTTGCCAATTGTGTGCCCCATCAGCCTTATGCTCCCCTTTTGTATGGGGGACAGTCCGGTGATCAGACGCATCAGGGTGGTTTTGCCGGCGCCGTTCTCGCCGATCAGCCCGTAGATCTCGCCCTTGTTTATGGAGAGGCTGAGATCGTCCAGTGCTTGGAAGCGGCCGAACCGTTTGCTGACATGGCTAATATCCAGAATGGCATCGTCCATGGAGTTCCTTTCTCTGTGTCGCTATCAGAGAATCTAAAATGCCTTTCTTAAGTGCTTGGCCAAGAAATCATTAAGAATTGCATAAATTCGCTTGGGCGATACTGGCCTCGTTAGGCGGCTCCAGTAGCATGAGAGTGACCTGCGAAAGGAAGACAGTATGCCGACGATTCTGGTCGTGGAGGATCAGGAGGACATCCAGTCCCTGCTCAAGGATGTGCTGGGCGAGACCTACAGGATTATCCAGGCGACGACGGGCGCCCAGGCCTTGGCTCGCTTTCAGCAGGAGGAACCCGACCTGATCCTTCTGGATCTGATGCTCCCTGTAGTCACCGGGGACAGCGTTCTCAAGGCCATTCGGCGTATGTCATCGGTGCCGGTCATCATCCTCACGGCCATCCAGGACAAGACCAGGACCGTCAGCCTCCTGGAACAGGGTGCCAATGATTATGTGACCAAGCCATTTGACATCGACGAGCTCCGCGCTCGCGTCCAGGTCCAGCTGCGTCAATCCGGGGCACTGAAAGCGGATACGGATGCAGCAGGTGAATCCGCCGCCAAGACTTGTTTCGAGGGGATCGAGCTGGACCGGATGGAGCACACGGTAAGCGTTGATGGGCACCGGGTCGATCTGGCCCGCAAGGAATTTGCCATTCTTGAGCTTCTGATGGACCATCCACATCGGGTTTTCGAGAAGGAGGATCTCTACAGGCAGGTTTGGAACCAGCCCTACATCAATGCCGAGAACACTCTCAATGTGCACCTGAGCACCTTGCGGACCAGCCTGAACAAGTATGCCGACAGCCAGCGCTACATCGTGTCGGTCTGGGGCATCGGGGTTCGCCTGGTTTAAATTCGCTCGGAAAGAAGAACGATGAATAAGGGGTCGTCGGAGGTGAATCCGTGAAGGTGATTGCACTTGTTCTGGGTCTTGTCGCCCTCGCCTTGGCGATTGGCCTGATAATGCTGATTGTCGACCTCAAACGGATCAGTGATGATCTGGATTTCATCAACCATGCCGACACCAATGCCTTGGTAACCACCGGGTCCAATATCGGGCTCATCCGCACTCTGGCAGATAGGATCAACGCCGTTCTGAACAAGACCAGACGACTGCAGATCACCCAGGCTGGGCAGAACAAGCAAGTCCGGCAGATGCTGACCAACCTAACTCATGACATCAAGACCCCTTTGACCGTGGCCAGGGGATACGCCCAGCTGCTCAAGGAGGGATCGGCTGATCAGGAGAAATTGGGCAAGATCCTCAACAACCTGCAGTCGGTGGATCACTATCTTCATTACCTGATGGATTTCAATCTGATACAGGAGAAAAGCGTGAGCCTGGATCTGACCAGGGTGAACCTATCGGAACTGATTCAACAGGAGCTCTTCAACGCTTTCGATTCTTTGACTGCGCGGTCGGTTGCGGTGGAACCCAGAATCCAAACTGGTGTGGAAATTACGACGGACCAGACCATGGTGAGTCGAATAATTCAGAACCTGATCGGCAACTGGCTCAAGTATGCGGAGGAATCAGCCTGGGTGGACCTGCACAAGGGTGAAGACGGGATTATTCATCTGGACTTCGGCAACAAAACCAAGGGCGGAGCCGTCGATGTGGACAGACTCATGGAACGGTTCCAGACAGATGACCAATCACGGACCAAGATCAGAAGCACAGGTCTGGGTCTCAGTATTGTTGACTCCCTGGTGGATTCGCTGGGCGGTTCCATGAGCTTGGAATCCACAAACGGTATGTTCTTGGTCCACTTGCTACTGAGCGATGCTCCGCAATCGAACGCACTGTAAATAACGCAGGCTTGGGGGAACTTGGTGAGATGCTGTGGTCGGTCACGGTCTTCATGACGAGACCATGACCGACCATCAGCGCGTGTAGGCGAAGAACGGTGTCAGCACATGAATCTGATTGTGCTTAAATCCGGTCAACGGATAAACCGTTTCTTCGTCTACATTCAAGGGAAAATCAAGCCTTGGTGTGGGGGACTACAACAGCCCTGGCCGAGAGCTTGTTGTCGACCAGCTTGTGGTAGGCATCGAGGGCATTGTCCAGCGAGTAGGTTTCGATCTCGGTCTCGATCTGGCCGTTGCGATACATGTTGGCCACATCATAGAGCTCAGGGATGGAGCCCCAGTAAACGCCAAGTAGCTCCTGCTCCCAGGGCTTGGAGTACCAGTCGTATTCCGCCTTGCCGCCGGCGATGCCGACCACGGTCACCCGGGATCCCGGGCCGCCCGAAGCCTGCGCGGCAGCAATGGTCGGGGCCACACCCACGAAATCGAAGGCAGCATCCACGCCCTCGCCATGGGTGATCTTCCTGATGTTCTCCACCTGGTGCTCGTCGCTCATAACGGGAATGGCACCCTTGGCCTCAGCCTTGGCTAGAGCCTCCGGCTTGGTATCGGTGGCGATCACGGTGGCGCCGGTCAAAGCGTGCAGAATCTGAATGGCGATCTGGCCCAGTCCGCCCAGGCCAATGACCAGAGCGTACTTTCCGCCGCCGTTCAGGTGGGGCATGGCAGCCCGGATGGCGTGGTAGGGAGTCAGAGCCGCATCAGCCAGGGGTGCAGCACCGATTGGATCCGCATCGCCCAGGGGTACCAGGTTGCGGGCAGGGACAGTCATGTACTCAGCCATGCCGCCGTCGCGACCCAAACCCAGGGCCAGTGACTTATTGGTCGCGGCGCTGGAGCAGTAGTTCTCCTGGCCGGCCACGCAGTGAGGGCAGTGACCGCATCCGGTGGGCCCATAGACGATGTAGGCATCACCCTTCTTGAAGCCCGTGACATCGGGTCCTACCTCTTCGACCCAACCAGTGGTCTCGTGCCCCAGAATGAATGGCGGCTTGGTGTGGCTCCCGGTTTCTGGGGTGTAGTCCTGGAAGACGGAGACGTCGGAATGGCAGCAACCTGCTCCGGCGACCTTGAGCAGAACTTCGCCGCTTCCAGGGGTCGGCTCCGGCACTTCCTTGAGAGTGGGGAAGGTGTTGAATTGTTCGAAAACAACGGCTTTCATAAGCTTCCTTTCATCGTTGAAGCATTCCGCCCACTATCCTTAGGGCGGGGATGTGTGCATCAGCATCGTTGCAATAAAAATCTTACTGAACGACAGCTTTGCACTCACCTCGGAAGAGTGTGATATGTCCAACAGTGTGGGGTTGGCCGTGTCTACATGCGGATGAAAGTTCACGTGTATATACGAATACCCCTCCCCTAAGGAAGATCAGCAGGGGAGGGGTGGCAGGATGTCCTTGGTTTGCCTTGGTTAAGCTTGGACGGCTTTTACAGCAGATTGATCAGAGTCTGGGTGTCCTCGACCGTCGTCGCCCAGGACGTGGCCAGTCGAATCACGGTGTGGGTGGCATCGCTACGTTCCCAGAAGTCGAAGGCAACCTGCTCGGAAAGCTCATCCATGCGCTCATTGTCCAGGCGGACGAAGGTCTGATTGGTGGGGGAGTCCATGACAATCTGATACCCCTTCTCGCGCAGGGCCTTCTTGACCATCGTTGCTGTCTGGATGGCGTTGCGGCTGATGCGCAGGTAGAGGTCATCGGTAAAGAGGGCATCGAACTGTACCCCCAGGAGCCTTCCCTTGGCCAGAAGTGCTCCCCTTCTTTTGATCATGGTGCTGAAATGCTCGGGAGCATTACCCTTGGGGAAGACTACCGCCTCGCCGCAGAGTGCGCCCACCTTGGTTCCGCCGATGTAGAAGACATCGCAGAGACGGGCTATGTCCGTCAGATCAACGTCGGTTCCGGGGGCCACCAGTCCGTACCCCAGCCTGGCCCCATCCAGGTAGAGCGGGATCTTGTGTTCCCGGCAGATCTGCGAGAGGTCTTCCAGCTCCTGACGGGTGTAGAGGGTTCCATACTCGGTGGGGTGGGAGATGTAGACCATGCCGGGGAAGACCATCTGCTCGTGGTTTTCGTCGGCGTAGAAGCCTTCCAGGAAAGCCTTAAGGTCCTCGGCACGAATCTTGCCTTGTTCGCCGGGAATGGTCAGGACCTTATGGCCTACGGCTTCAATGGCACCGGCCTCGTGGACGTTGACATGGCCCGTATCTGCAGCGACTACTCCCTGGTAGGACTTCAGCAGGCAGGAGGTGACAACCTGGTTGGTCTGGGTCCCTCCGGCCATGAAATAGACCTGAGCCTGGGGGCAGTCGCAGGCCTGGGCGATCTTCTGAGCGGCGGAGAGGCAGTACCGATCCTTGCCATAGCCGGGAAGGTGCTCCATGTTGGTGTCGATCAGCCGCTGCAGGACTGCGGGGTGGGCGCCCTCGGAATAGTCGTTGACAAATGACAGCATGTGGGTCCTTCCTGTTCGACGATAATTGGCTCCGGACCAGCCAAGCCGATCCGGAGCCATGGCTCAGACTACAGCATATGCTCAGGCTATGAGCTCCTTGACGGATGCAATGATCGCCTGGAGGCTGACCTTGGCGTCGTTGAAGAGCATCTGTGTGTTCGGGTTGAAGTAGAGCTCATTTTCGATGCCGGCGTACCCCTTACCTCTGCCCCTCTTGAGGACGACAACGTGCTGGGCCTTGTCGACGTCCAGGATGGGCATGCCGGAGACTGCGGTCCCTGGTCGGCGTGCGGCCGGGTTGGTCACGTCATTGGCGCCCACTACCAAGGCGACGTTGGCTGAGGGGAACTGGGGGTTGATGTCATCAAGGTCAATCAATTCCTCATAAGGGACGTTGGCCTCGGCCAAGAGGACGTTCATGTGTCCGGGCATACGGCCGGCCACAGGATGGATGGCATAGGAGACCTCCACGCCTCGGCCCTTGAGCAGCTCGCCCAGGTCGGCCAGTTCGCGCTGGGCCTGGGCCTGTGCCAGTCCGAAGCCGGGGACGAAGATGACCTTGTCGGCATAGACCAGCTGGACGGCCACATCGTCGGGTGTGGTCTCCTTCATAGTCCCCTGGGCACCTTGATCCTGGCTGGCGCTGACAGAGGAACCGCCGAACCCTCCGGCTAGGACGCTCAGGAGCGGCCTGTTCATGGCCTGGGCCATCAGGACGGACAGAGTCGCACCTGCTGCACCAACCAAAGCGCCTGCCACGATCAGAGCCACGTTGTCGATGGCCAGGCCGTTCATGGCCACAGCTGTGCCGGTGCAGGCGTTCAAGACGGAGATGACCACGGGCATGTCGGCGCCGCCAATGGGGATGACGAAGACCAGTCCATAGCCCAGGGCAAAGATGGCTGTGAGGATGGCCCATAGGGTTCGATTGTCGGGATTCAGGCAGAGCATGACCAGGCTGAGGACCGTCAACAGGGCGAAAAGCACGTTCCAGACGGCCTTTGCTGGCAACTTCAGGTTTTTGATCAGGCCGATGCCCTGGAGCTTGCCGGCAGCTATCAGTGAGCCGGTGAAAGTGATGGAACCGATGACCACGCCCAGGCCGGCGGTGATCAGCACCACCAGAGTCGGGGTGCTCTCAGAAGTCAATATGTCATTCAGGGCAACCAAGGCAGCTGCGCCGCCGCCGACCGTGTTGAAGACAGAAACCAGCTGAGGCATGTCCGTCATTTTGACCTTCTTGGCCGAGTAGACCCCTGCTGCGGATCCGATCAGGATACCGAGCACTAGCAGAATGATGGCCAGGGAGGAGGTGAAACCGGTGGCGAACAGGTGGATGAAGGCCATGGCCACGGCGATGACCATGCCTGCTGCCGAAATCCGGTTACCTGTACGGGCCGTCTTGGGGGAATTCATGTAGTGCAGGCCCATGACGAACATGACTGAGGAAAGGAGGTAGACAAACCAGGTGATGATGTCCAGGGTGTTCACTTGTCGGCTCCCTCGTTCTTAGTGGTCTCGGTCGTGGCGGACGAAGCCTGTTCGTCCTGGCCTGCCTTATCCTTTTCCTTGTCGGGTTTGGAGGACTTGAACATCTCCAGCATCCTGTCGGTCACCACGTAGCCGCCCACCACATTCATGGCGCCAAGGACGGCAGCCAGGAAAATAAGTACGTAGGAAAGCGGGGAGTGAGCCTCTGCCGCGATGATGACTACTCCCACGATCACAATGCCATGAATGGAGTTGGCGCCCGACATGAGCGGCGTGTGAAGTGTGGCCGGAACCTTGCCAATCACCTCCACGCCGATCAGTAGCGCCAGAATGAAGAGCGTAATTGCTATGACCACAGAATTCATTGCTCTTGACCTTTCTCTTCGGTCTCTTCGGCATCTGGGGTATCAGCGCTTCCTCGCGCGCCGGAATCGGATGCATTAGATACAACCAGTGCTTGATCGATCTCGTCGTCTGCTTTGATGCTAAGCGCGCCATCACGAAGGAAGTGCACTAGTACGTCCGCTACATTTCTGGACAGGAGGTTGGAGGCCGTCGTGGCTACACCGCTGGCCAGGTATGGTGCCCCGATCATGATGACTCCCTTGTCGGTGGTCCTGGTTCCCACCTGTGATCCCTCGACGTTGCCGCCCAGGTCGCTGGCGGCGCAATCCACGACCACGGCTCCGGGATGCAGGTTGTCCACACCCTTGGCGCTCAGGAGGCGGGGAGGCTTTCCACCTGGAACCTTGGCCGTGGTGATGACCACATCGAAGCCTGCCGCTTTGGCATCCACCGCGGCCTGCTGCTGGGCCTGCTCCTGATCGGTCAGTTGCCGCGCATAGCCGCCCTGGCCCTGTCCTTTGGAGAAGTCCAGTCCCAGGTCGAGGAACTTGGCTCCCAGGGATTCCACCTCCTGTCTGGAAGCGGGCCTGACATCATAGGCGGTGACCACGGCTCCCAGACGTTTTGCGGTCCCGATGGCCTGCAAGCCTGCAATCCCTGCACCCAGGACCAGGACCTTGGCTGGTCGAATGGTTCCTGCTGCAGTGGTCATCATGGGGAAGAAGGATCCATAGGCATCGGCAGCCACCAGGGCCGCCTTGTATCCCATGACCGAGTTTTGTGAGGTCATCTCATCCATGGACTGGGCCGAGCTGAGCTGTCGGGGGAGGCGCTCCATAGCGATTCCGGTAAGTCCGGCGGCCTCCAAGGATGTGATGTAGTCACTGTCACTCAAAGACCCCAGCATGCCGATGATCCATGTTCCGGCTGGAATCTGCTTCAGCAATGAGCTATCCGGTCTGTTGACGAAACCCAGGACTTCTGATTTGGATAGGACGCTATTCCTGTCGGTGACTGTGGCCCCCGTCTGTTGGTAGTCCTCATCCCGGAAGCCGGCTCGCGCTCCGGCTCCGGACTCCAATAGGCAGGTAACGCCTTGTCTGGTCAGTCGGGTCACGATGTCAGGGGTTAGGGCCACACGGGACTCATGATCGTCAGTCTCTTTGAGGACCCCGAAGGTTATGTGGGATTGTTCTGGTCCACTCATGTCTTTCCTTTTTCAAGCACAGCTATGTGTGAGCAATTTCACCATTGATTCTAGTTGCTGCACCTTGCTGTTGGGAGGTTAGTGCAGCCTGTATGTGCTTGCGCTTTATAAGTATCAGTCGAGAAGGGACCGAGCTCAAGGTATTTTCCGAAAGTGGGCGAGAAATAGAAGGGACATGAAGCTGTGCCCGCATAGTTGCACCCGCGCAACCTATGCAATGTCTGAAGAGTTGTAACGTCCGAGGAGTGGGCTCACGGTTTTGTTGCCGAATTTTTTGGGAGCCGGTCGGCATAGCGCATGGCATCGTAGCCCTGTCCATCCGACACTTTCCAGCTATGACCAGCTGCGGTATGTGGGTTGATCATGCAAGGGTGCCGCGCGTCTTCAAGAATGATACGCGGCACCCTGAGACGCAAAATCTCAGTGGGCACGAGACCTTGGCGACAGAACGACTTGGCGAGCTTATTTGTTCGTCTGCTGTGGCGATCTCACATTGACGGTCAGTCCGCCTTTCTGGACTTGTGCGTCGCTTCTGATTTATGTGCGCTGTGGCGCCTTATTCCTTTCCCTCATGCTTGTCGTTTGCCGCGGATTCCTTGGGCTTGGACTGCAGGGGATTGTGATGGTAGATAAGGGCGAAGGCAGCCAGGGTCTCGATCATGCTGGCGATGATCCAGGTGATCACGATGGCGTTCTGGTGTTTGCCGACTGTTCCCATTCGGGTGAAGATGAAGACATCCATGATGAAGGTTTGCAGCACCAGAAGGACCGTCGCCACGACTACCGTCCTGGTATGCCTGTCCGTCTCCGTTCCCTCTCCCTCCGGCTTGCCGGGAGACTTGAAGCTGGCATAGGAGAGGAGCCAGATGCCAATTCCGAATAAGACTGCGGCAAGAGGCAGGGAGAAGAAAATCGGCATGGTGCTCAGGCTGAGGCCTAGAGCTGCGACTAGGACTGCCGAGGCAAGGCCCAGATAGAAGGAGTCATGGTTCTTCGCCTTCCGTGGTTTGGGTAAGCTGGGAACACTTGGTTGAGATGGTTTGCCGACAGATACAGGCGCATCCTTTGCGGCAGTCTTATTGGGTTGGCTCGGCTTGTCGTCATGAGAGGGACCATCATGCTCTCTGTCTACGTGACCGGCCTGTTCCTGTTTATTTCGTACTTCAGGTCTGCTTTGATCGGCGTCCTTCTTGGATGAATCCCTGCCTTCTTTCTCGCCTGTTTGTTCTGGTACAGGCTTCGGCTTGGGGGCATTTACTGCCTGGCTTTCTTTTCTGGCGTTCGCGTTCTCCACTGGTTTTGGCATGTAGTTCTTGTCGTTCATGGTTGTTTGTTGGGAACTTTCACGTGTGTTGTCGCTCCGCGAGGAGTTTCCCTCATGCCTGCCTTGGTTCTTATTCGCACGTTCATTTCGATTGTTGCTCATCTGATCCTCCAGGCTTGTACTTCTCGTCACTTGTGGCAGGTCATCTGGCAGCCCGCCTATTTTCAGGAAGCAACCTTTGTTGAGGCCAGTGTATGTGTCATTTTCTCGTAAAAGTGGCATTGACTGGCACTAGGTCTGCATCTTTTCGATATTGACCAAGTACAGGTGAAGCACAGGGAGTTAGACGAAAGGAAGGGCCTGCAAAAGCGCCGAATTCGTTGCAATATATTCAACGACGAAGGGTGTTTGTTTATATATGGGCAGCATCGGCGGTCATGATTAATGTTGCTGTTGGTCAATCAGATGATCGTATATCCTGACTTGTCGAGGGCATTCAGGGCGGCAGGGAAGTCCTCGGCCTTGGTAAGGACATAATCCGTGTTGTAGGTCGAGACAGCGAAAATGCCTATGCCCTTGTTTGCCAGAATGGTGGCGATCGGAGCCAGGATGCCGATGAGCGAAAAATCGAGAATGCCTTGGATGCGGAAGGCTCGCCAGCCGTCACTGCGCTCCAGGGTCTGGCTGGGAACCATGTCGGCTGGACAGACCAATGAAGCCTCTTGGTCGGTTCGTCCTGTAAAAACAAAAGGTGAGTTCAGATCAATCTCTGTATAATCAGCAACTTTGCAGACAGTCAGTTCCGCTTCTATGGGTCGGATGCAGATACCCTGCCCTTGCCTTGTCGCTGAGCTGCAATTCTTGGTCGTGAATGAATCGCTTTTTAAATATGATCTGATGATGGCGTATAGCGCAACTATGGCCCATACGCATTCAAGGGCAAAAAAGGCCCACCTCCGGTTAGCCAGAGCATCGACGGCCAGCAAACATGCGCCGATAAGGTTCAAAACAAGGTTGACCCGGCTGCCGCTGGGCAGGCCTAGCAGCATCATCGAAGCAAAGGCCATGAGGAGCAGCAGAAATCCAATAAGCTGAGTCATTAGGAACAAACCAACCACGTCCTTCCACGAGTGACCTGTTGAGCGTCGTCGTCGATCCGGGTACGGCGCGTCTCGTCCGGGGAAGGAATGCTTCCGAAAGATACTGTAGCATTACTGGCAGGGGTCGAAGGTCCGGTGTGCATCCCCATAAGCAGAGGATGAATATATAGCCAAAAGTGGCAGGCAATACTGTCTTCCTATGCTTTGTTAGATTGCAGGAGGGATCACCAAGGAGACGATAGCGCATGGAAAAACTGCAGCTGAGCAATGGCTTCGAGCTTCCCATATTGGGATTCGGAGTCTACCAGATAGGTGATCTGGATGAATGCAGACGTGGGGTGGCATCGGCCCTCGATTGGGACTACCGCCTTATCGATACAGCTGCCTTCTATGGCAACGAGAGAGCAGTGGGGGATGCGCTGAGGGAATCTGCTATTCCTCGAGAGGAAGTGAGCCTTTCCTCAAAGGTCTGGATTCAGCAAAATGGTTACGAGGGGACGATGCAGTCCTTTGAAAAGACCCTGATCAACCTGCAGACGGACTACCTGGATCTGTACCTTATCCATATGCCTTATGGCGATTATCAGGGGTCGTGGAGAGCTATGGAAGACCTGTATGACCAAGGCCGTGTTCGTGCCATCGGAGTCTGCAATTTCCTGCCTGACCGGCTAATTGATTTGATACTTTCCAGCAGAATCGCGCCCATGGTCAATCAGATTGAGCTGCATCCCTTCACTCAGCAGATCGCACTTCGAAAGGTCATGGACGAGCAAGGGATTGCACCCATGGCCTGGGCGCCTCTGGCTAAAGGTCGTCGGGGAATTTTCGACAATCCTGTCCTCATGCGTATCGGCCAGCGCTATGGCAAGTCACCGGCCCAGATAATATTGCGCTGGCTGACCCAGCAGGGGATATGCGCCATCCCGAAATCCGCGCATGAGGAACGGATTCGCGAGAACCACAATATTGCAGATTTCAGTCTTGATGATGACGATATGCATGACATCAGAGCCATGGATACGGGAGGCCGCCTATTTCTTAATGTGGATACGCCTGAGGAGGCCATACGTCTGCATGGGTTATCTTATACACAGTGACTGAGGTCCGCTGAGCTGATAAGACGAGGGCTCCCGCACTTGAAGATTACAGTGTGGGAGCCCTCGTCTTGATATTAGGGATTCCTGTTGAGGCTTACTGTGCCGGCCAGTCGCCTTGCAGACAGCTCAAATAATCCTTGGCTGCCTTTTCCAGGCTCTGATCGCTCATACCTGAGCTAACGCCGGTCAGAATAAAGGGCTTTCAATAGACGGTTCCGATGAGATTGCTGGTAGCTTTGAACGGAGCCAGGAGCTCGTCCACCGTGTAGCCGAATTCACCCTCATGGTGATAGTTCTCTCCAGGAGAGCCGACAGAGACGGCGAGCATGAGTTCCTTGCCTTTCAGGGCATCGCCATGGGTACCATAGGCCCATCCGTAGGTGAGCACCAGGTCTTCCCACTCCTTGAGCAGCGGAGGACAGCTGTACCAATACATGGGAAACTGCCATACCAGACGGTCGCAGCCTTCGACGAATGCTTGCTCACTAGGGATGTCGATCTGATTGGAGCGCAAGGCAGCATATTCGTCCCGGACCAGGATACCCTCATCCTTCATGCCCCTTGGCTTCCCGCATCAGGCGGGCGTTGACCCGTGAGGCTTCCATATGGGGATGGAAGACCAGGACTGCCGTCTTGGCGTTTTGCTCCATGCCTTATTCTCCTTCAGTCATCATTTTGCCAGATTTGCTTGGCGCGGTTGAAAGCCGACCAGGCCTTCGGCCAGCCTGCGTAGAAAGCCAGATGGGTAATTTCTGCTGCTATCTCGTCCTTGGCGATGCCGTTCTTTTTTCCCATGTTCAGGTGAGCGTCGAGCTGTTCTGTGCTGCCCATGGCAATCAATGCGGCTATGGTGATCATGCTTCTGTCGTGCGCAGACAGTGCTTGTTCATCAGTCCAGACTTTGCCTAATAGAACATCGTCATTCTGAGCGGCGAACTGAGGCGCGAATTCGCCCAACTGCTCTCTTCCTGCTGTTTGCTTTGTGGCCATGATGTTCCCTTCCTCGCTGACCGTATGATCTCCCAAGACACAGGTTCGCTGCCGTCTTGGATGTGAACGGCAACAGTTTATGGCCCTCGAAACGGTATGTATAATGCCGTTTGCTTATATGTTGGTATTCGTTTTTTGCATGGGTGCGTTGCCGAGCTTTCATCCGATTGGTTTCTTCTTGACTCTGGCAGGAGTCTTGTCTGTTGTGACTATGGGTCGCCTTCACTGCTGGCACCAATGCCAGTTTTCGAATGCGCCCGCTTAGGCTGTCTTTTGGGTTACTAGGCGATGGGAGTTGAGTTCATGAGAATCACTGGTTTGGATCATCTGGTCATCACAGCGCGGGATGTCGATGCGACCTGCGCGTTTTACCACGATGTGCTGGGCATGCAGGTACAGACGTTCGGCGATGGGCGTTTGGCGCTGAAATTCGGCCAGCAGAAGATCAACATTCATCAGGTCGGCCATGAGATTGATCCCAAGGCAGATAGGCCTACGCCCGGTTCGGCTGACTTGTGTCTGCTTGTGGAGGATTCGCTGGATGATGTGGTTTCCGCGCTTCATGAGCATCGTGTTGACTATATGGGTCCGGTCAGCCGGACTGGCGCGCATGGGGCCATCACCTCGGTGTACGTCAGGGACCCCGATGAGAACCTGATCGAGCTTTCCAGATACGACCAGGACTGATATGGAATATGGACCGGATACGTCAGCACATGCACCCTCCCAGCTTAACTCTATGAGCCGGTAGTTCAATTAGTGCAGGCTGGGTTCTGTGGTTCTGCTTACATTTCGAGTTGCATCATAGCGTTTTCCTGGTCTCTGCAGATTTGCAGTCGTTTTCTGCTCCAATCTGCCTTCGTAATATTTCCAAATAATGACTTGCAGCCGAAGAAAAATGCCTATCGTTCTTCCAGACCAGGTTCACTCTTGTTCTCAGTTCAGGCACCAGAGGTTTGAAGATCAGATTTGAGTCTTCGGTCAGATTGATGATCCGGTCCAGGCAGAGCGCGTAACCACATCCTTCGCTGACGAATAGTGACGCGTTGAAGAGCAGATTGTAGGTTCCTACAACATGCAGCTCGTGCTCGGGAAAGGAACTCCATCCGCTGAATTGCTGTCGAACCTGACCTGCCGTGAGAGCAGAAGGGGTATCTGGCCAAGATCTTGCTGGCGTATGCCATCATGGCTGGCCAACGTGGAGTCCTTGCGTATGAGCAACCCCCATCTGTCGGCTGTAGGCAAGCTGATATAGGAGTATTTGGTGTTGTCCGAGGGCTCAAAAAGTAGGCCAAAATCCAGAAGCCCTGATTCCAATTGATCTGTTACGGCCTGACCATTGCCGCTGAAAATGTGGAACTTTACCTGAGGATATTGCTGCAGCATGCACTCTGCGGCCCTTGCCAGGAAGCGCACGGCTTCTGTTTCACCTGCGCCGATGTAGACATTGCCGTTGATTGGCTTGTCCATGCTTGTGAGCTCAGCTTCAGCACGGTCAGCCATGAGCACGATCTCGCGTGCCCGGTCACGCAGCAGTTCTCCTGCTGGAGTCAGCGTAATTGTACGGCTTCCGCGGTCAAAGAGCTTGTGTCCTAGGTGATCTTCCAGATCTTTTATCTGCCTGGACAGGGATGGTTGGGATATGCTCAGGTACTCAGCTGCCCCAGTGATGCTTCCCTCTTCGACGATGGCCAGGAAATACCTCAGCACCCGTAAATTCAATCTAAGCCTCCAAGTGGTTCACTTTTGACGAGATCATGATCAAAGGCTTGATTCTTTGCATGATGATTCTGCCTATGTCAATCTGACATTCATGGGCATCTTAAAGGTCAGATCCCTTATTTCATCATATCTATTAAGCATGACTATACATTAAATATAGGTATTTGATATGAATCAACCATTGATGTTTACTGTTTTTAGTTTCAGCACATGGGCGTCATCGCTCTAGTGAATTCCATCTAATTGCTTGCTGCTTTGACGAAAGGAACAGTTAATGACTTCCAGTTCATTTCAAATCAATACAAATAGATCTGAATCTGGAGTTCAAATTGGGGGGAAGTCGCAGGTCTCTGGGGTGAGAGAGTCAAATGAAGTGGAAGCAGAACCCGGCCCGCGTCCTAAAACCGTGCAAAGGCGATTGACGGGTGAACGCGCGGCTTTCTTCTGCAAACATCATGATTTCGACTCGGTCACCTTTGCGGATGGGGAATCTCCGCTCAAGCACGCCAGTGATATACGTCTTAGCCAGAGCGGCTTTCAGTGGAAGTATCCGCTATGGTATTGCAAAGATATTTCCTTGAAGGATTGCACGCTGTTCACCATGGCCAGAGCTGGAATCTGGTATACGCAAAACATAAGCCTTGAGGACACCACTATTCAGGCCCCAAAAACTTTTAGGCGCTCCAGTGGCATAGCAATGAGGAACGTAACGATGCCTAATGCGGATGAGACGCTATGGAATTGCAGCGACATCGATATGGAGCGCGTCAGCGCACAAGGCGATTATTTTGCAATGAACAGCCATGGTATCAATGCAGGCGATTTCAGTTTGGATGGCAACTATTCCTTTGATGGTGTCAGTGACATAAATATTGACCATGCTCGAATACTGTCCAAGGATGCTTTTTGGAACACGGAGAATGTAACAGTGCAGAATTCAACCATCTCGGTGGAATACCTAGGTTGGAACTCTACAAACCTGACTTTTGAGAATTGTCAGATCGAAAGTTTGCAGGGCATGTGCTACATAGATAACCTTGTTCTGCGCAACTGCCGTCTGATCAACACAACCCTGGCTTTCAAGTATTCAAGTGTGGATGTGGAAGCCAAGGGTTATGTAGACAGCATACTCAATCCGCAGTCAGGAACCATTCGGACGGATGGATTTGGCGATGTTACCTTGAATCCTGAGCGAGTCGAGCCTGAGAGAACCGTCATTGAAGAAAATTCTGCGACTTTGAACACGCGGTAATTGTGTCAGAACCCGCTGCTTATTAGGAGTAATAATGATCAGCTTGCTGACGGGTCTGGCTCTTGGACTGGTTTTTGGTGTACCTGTTGGCATTGCGGGAATTATGAGCATGCAGAGAACCCTGTCTGCAGGACGGGTAGCTGGTTTTATCACCGGCATAGGGTTAACCATTATTTGATTAATTACGAGAGCGGAGTCATCGATCTTTTAATGAGGGGAGCAGGTTGATACTCTCCTCATGTAAATACCTTTTATTAAGTTATGTTGATAAATCGAATAATTCACTATGGGAGTTATAGAGTACAGCGATTGGGCCTGTTTTGCTTCAGCGTTACTAAGATACAAATATAGAAGTTATTGCGGCTCCCACCGATGCAGGACATAAGCGAAGCTAGATATAAGTTTGGTTCCATTTGTTCTTCTTCAAGTCACAACTCGCCTAGCCATTTTTGAATATGTAAATCAGTGTTTGCAAACTTTAACCGTGGTTTAGGATAGCGAGGTTGTCCGTTCTCTGTTGTGCCTGAACAGTAAATCCCGCTCTTAGGCAACATCGCCCATACTGCTCTACGACGTTTCGCAAGTTCTGGCAGATTACCCGTACCATCTCCTCATGCAATAATAAGGTAAACTCGCAATCTAACAATTGCGGCTTGTCTTTGAGCGCGACGAACATGCCGAATGAATGCTGGTCTTCGGTTGTGCAGTTTAGAGAACTTTGAAGTACCTAAACCAGTGGCCTTCTGAAGTCCGCACAAAACGCCGATACTATGCATCATATTCGTTCAGACGATAGACCATGTTTTGGACCGTTTACAGTGTCATTTTGAATAGCGGGAGGAGTAATTACAATTATGGTTGGGGCAGTAGAGGAACTCGACTAATTCGATACCGGGTTGCTTTGTAACGAAAAGGTTTCTTTTTATTGGTGAAATCGTACACACAAAGACTGCTTCCGAAGAGAGTGCATAAAACAGCTAATTTGGCTTGATGTTGACGTTAGCGGCTAGTTTTCCTATGGACGGTTGTATAGCAAACGTTTTATTTGCCATCCCGGCACAGGCAAGAACAGATTTTTTCGTATGTGCTGAGAAGAATGACAGTCATGATCCCACCACTTTCGCGAGGAGGATTGTCTGCTCGGTGAATAAGCATCACTTCTTACGGAGCAGGATGGCAAACACCGAAGAAGCAGTTGGTAACTCTGCGCGCCTATCTGTTTGCATATGCAGGCTGAACTCTCTCTTTAGTCTAAGATTCGAATATAAAAGTCGGAGAATTTCTGATTATACTGCCTTACTGTCAGCAGTTTTCATTATGCAACTCCTGGATTGTGGGTTAAAATTGCTAATATGTTCTCGGCAATTCTCGATTTCCTCAATCATATAGTTCAACATATCGGTGGTTACGGAGGATTAACCGGTATCATTGGAGGATTGACCGGTATCATAGCGTTGCTTCAGACGCGTCACTCAGGGAAAATTGCGGAAAAAGCGAACAGCCTGTCTGAAAAAGCGAACAGCCTGTCTGAAAAAGCGAACAGCCTGTCTAAAGAATCTAACGAAGCCGTCAGGTCTTCCAACGAAATAGCCAGAATAGCCAATGTGAGATCCGGTAACGCCAACAAATTGGCCGTAGAAGCCAATAAGCTCAGCATTCAGTCCTTGTCAATCGCATCTGATCAAATTGAATACAAGTGGGTTCTTAAATTTGGTTTCAAAAATAAATCTTTTGTGCTATGTAACGAAACTACATCAGTTGCCAGGGATGTAGTATTGCTTTTTTTCGTGCATCTAGGCGGGCGACCATGGACCGTTCACTACGAGGCAGTGAAAGCCGCTTATCAAATAGAATGCAAAAGCCCGAGATTCGACAAGTTGGTCACAAACTTACTGGCACAAGCGTCTAAAGAAAGAGAGACAAAATTTAAATCTATTCATTGCACAGCGCTAATAGGTTGGACAACACAATACGGAGTGCACCGAAACAGCAGAATTGATCTCCGTGTAAGGTTTGCATTCCTTCCTGATGGCAGCACGGTGAAAGTTAAAAAAAGTAAAAGGATAAGCTAGCTTGACCCAGATATACGGTCAGAGCCGCAAAGAAGAACACTCCTAAGTCCACGTTCCGTTTTTTTAAGTAAAATAGAACTTGATGACTGAAAAGTCTTAGTCATTCATAAACCATATTTCCGGTCCAAGCGATTTCTGCGTTTGCCTTCTAATACATGAGTCTGATTCAGACAAGCTGCTTGACTTTCTGCTTCAGGGTGTGGCTGATCAGTTTCATTAGGCAACCTCTTCTTTGTACTGGAAGGGCCGTAATCTACATAATGAGAAAATGAATGCACGTACAGAGAAAATGAAGGTAGTCTAACGGCATTGATTATTCATTTCAATGGTTAGGTAATGGTCACTATGTTGAAGATGACTCCTTCGTCAACAACATTGTTTAGATTTGGCAAAGATGCTGGTAAAATCATGTTGAGAGCTTTGTGGACACATGGGGGCTCTCATAGGTTTGAAAGACTCGTAAATGGTTGAAAGCAGTGTTGTTGTTTCCAACTGCGATTACCAAACTCCGGTTTGTAATGTCGGCCCTGTTGGAACGATCTTTTCTTAACATGGTAGACAACGTTAGATCAAGACTCTTCATGATGTTACCGATTTTGTGCAAGTACAAGAATTATAGGAGTCTTGAATTCCGATGGAATCTTACTCTAAGAATAGAAAATTCGTTCATATAAGTTTGGCTCCTGATTGAAGCTCTTCGTATACCATTACTATAAATCCTCAGCTAAGATAAATACGGCTTTGTTCATTCATGCTTTCTTATATAACCTTCGAATCCATAGAAAAAACATATATCAGGTGTTATTTGAGTTAAAATGATTTAATCTAGGAATATCAGTTTTTAAAATTGTTTATTGCATAAGGCAATGTGGCAAATTATGCTCCATAATAAGGTGATTGTTACGGAGTTTAGATATCAGGTAGAAGACTTGAGATTTTGTCTTATAACGGCTACTGGGAAGAGCTGACAATAGACAGAAAATTGCTTCAACAAACAGTCGGTGATTAGTTTTGTATGAATGGACTAACGTTAATTGAGGCACAGAAGAACTGAGAGCAGTTGTGTGATTCTAATAAGGGTTCCCATAAAGTATTAGCGGCTCTGAAAATATTAACTACAGAAGAAGTAGGCAAGACAGAAAGAGGATAATTGGTCGGGGAATTTTTGACATTCGAGCTTAGGCAGAATACACTGTGACGAGTCTGCGATCAGGCGTGAATTCAATATTGCATCCATGGACTGGTTAGTGGTGTTTTTAAAGTTTAAGAAGATTAAGGAAACAAGTCACAATGTGAAAAGGAAAGCCTATGTCAGTAGTAACTGATGCAGGGAATTTGCGATGAGCTGTAAACTAGGTGATTACGAAAGCACTTCTTATTCTGATAAGAGTGCCCCCTCCCCCATAACAATAATGGCAAGAGTTCTCGTCAGTAATAGATAGTAGAAGATAGCGAACGAAGAACTGAACTCTATGCTGAGGCCAACCATAGTGCGGCCCACACCAGGACCTATTTAAGGCATGATTTTCAGAAAATGTCTAATTTGCAGCTATATGACGTGAATGCAGTATAATTTAATTGATATATGAAGAACACGTACAAGGGCAACTAGTCGAAGTGTAAACTGCTCTGATTGTTGGCTGATTGGACGAGTTTGATGTTAGACGTGAACGATATCAGCCGCAGAAGATATCATGATCTCTGTCTGGCGCCGCGGCTGTAATCAGGTATTGTCGAGGAGTGGTTGGGGACGAAGCTGGATATTCATCCGGAACATTGGACCGCTATGAGCGTGAGGTCGAGGTTTAGATGAGTCCCTAAGGATCTACCCCCGTGGCGGGGTTGGCGTCGAAAGAGCTCCAACACTCTGTCACGGATTTGCAGAATATAGATTTCTAGGTTGCTTTAATGTAATGTTGTTCTTCTACGTAGTAGAAGGCAGTAGCATTCCCAACATTGTGAAAATGGCTTATGTCTAGGTTGTGTGACCTGGTCGCTAGAAACTAGTCAATCGCGGACAATATTATCAGGTGGGTCGTGACAATCAAGGTCCTGAACATGGATGAGCGGTATCGCCCCCCCCCCCCCCACCGATGAGGTGAATCCGTTAGGTGACGCCTGCGGGATGGTCGCTCGGTCCGCTGATGCGTCGATACTCAGGTAACAGGCCTTAGGGAGTTGTGAGCGTGCAGACTTTGAGGCTGAGCCTCTTCAATCAGGGTCTGTACATCAAGAGCGTAAAGGTTCGTTAAATTTAAACCGGGGATAGTGATGACAAGCTCATATTAGTCCTATCTGAATCGCATTCCAGCTATACCAATGTCATCGTTTCCTTTCTTAAGACAACCTAGAGAAGCGGATCAAGAAGGCAGAGAATTACATTTCCAAGCAAACAAAGGTGGAACCATGGCGGAGAGTAATTGGCGCAACTGGGTATAGTACTTTTGGCTTGGCAGATTATCCTTCATGGTGGGCTCCGAAATAACTCTTTATAGAGTACTTCATTCCTGTGCGCCTATCTTTAACGTTACTGATGTCAAAACCCTGCAAAATTATAAAGCCCACGGCCATGAAAAACCTGAGTATCTACGCGACTCTATAGCTGAAGTTGTTAGATGACGCAGCCGATGCAGTGGAAGTCCGCATGGGTGTGCTGTTATGATGACCTACCGTATACAGCACAAGGTTGAAATAATTGGACTTCTTGTTTGTAATGTCTTCGTTTTGGAGAGAAAACGGGGTGGCTAACGCGGCTCGAACGCGCGACCTCCTGAACCACAATCAGGTGCTCTACCAACTGAGCTATAGCCACCATGGTGAATCAACCCGCATCGCGGATCAATGCAACAGATGAAACTATACACGATGGCATGACATGGCACGCCGGTGAAGTGTGACCCATGCCTAAAGACCGTGCTTTGTCTTTGGACCTTCAGTTCACGACCATGGCCTCTACATAAAAAGTCTCCAGCACCACCAGGGTCTGATCATCGACGGTGAAGTCCGGATCATCCAGTGCCTGTCGCATATTTTCTGATGTCCAGAAAGACTCATGAGCCTCGCGCCACTCAGGAAGGTTTTTATAGTCTTCTCCCTCATTCAGAACATGCTGCAGCGTGACCAGGCCGAGTCGGGTCACGCTCACTGAGGCATATCTGAGGATGGCAATTGGCTGGTCATCTGAGTTCAACAGAAGCGTTCGTCGGCCGGAGGATGGGAGTGTCTCATGATCATGGATGAACTCTGCCATCAGGCTGGTCGTAGCGGTTTTGCGCCCCTCCAGGATTGCTTCCACCAGGCAATCACGTTCTGGACCAGGGAAGGCGAATTCATCCTTGGGAAGATTCGCAACATCTTGGGCTTTGACCGCTGGTATTTGCTTATTTGTCATAGTCGTTGTGATTGTCTTGCCTATCAGACTTAGCCTCTTTGTCGTCGAGCGCCTTCCTTATGGGTTGGTAGGCCTTGATCAGATCGGCCAGGCTCATAGCGGCATTGGCGGGGCTGGTGGATGGCAGATTGATCATCGTCGGTCGATACCCTTTCTCCTGCAGGATCGGCAGGCAGTATCGACGGTAAAGCTGGCCGGCCTTGCGTCCTGTGGTGAATATGGTGCCGATGGGCACACGGTCCAGCAAGCCAGCGATGTCGGTCGGCACGACATTGGTTATTGAAGCGTCGGAGGCACCGTGGATGTCGCATTCCTGGATGACATCCCAGAGTGCTATGTAATGATTGAGGGCAAACCTAGCGCGGACAGCCGGATCAGGCTCTGGAACAGGCTGGTCGAAGAGTGCGGCCAGCACGGGCCAGAAGCGGTTGCGCGGAAACATGTAGTAGAAGCCAGCCTCGCGCGAACTCGGGCTGGGTATGGATCCAAGGATCAGTACACGGGACCGTTCATCCCAAACAGGCCCGAACCCATGGGTGACATGCGTGGCCGAACCTGCAGTCATGCGCCAAGCAGGCCAGTCAGAGCCGTAGTCATCACGCCAGCTTGGGCGATCACCAGAATGAAGACCAGCAGGCTGGTTGCGCATTCGACCAGGCCCACATACAGAATGGGAATGCGGCGCTGACGGGCGATTGCAGGCAACAAGGCCGCACGTACCAGCAGAACCAGGGCGGTCAACAAAGGCCACCATCCTGCTGTGCGTACCATGGCGACCCCAATCAGGCAAAGGGCCAGGTTCCAAGCCAGCGAAAGCAGGTAGCACCAGGTCTTGCCGCGTTCGCGGATCATGGTCTTGACGAAGATGACCGAACCGAACTGGGTCACAGCGAAGACAGCTGCACTGATCACCCCAACCGACGGCAGGGCGGCGCTTGGTAGGAATCCACTGGCGAAGCAGTCCACAGCAGGATTCGGTTGGCATCCGAAGAAGCCAGAGTTGGCACTTTCCAGTCCTGGTCCGGGCTTTTGGAATCGTGACCCTAGTGAGACGGCTATTAGACAAAGCGTGCAGGCCGCAATCACGGCTACGGTGTCGTTCCACCAGGAGCGTTCCGTACGCATCCAGGCGGCGGCAAAGTTCAGCACACCCAGCACCAGGTAGAGCGGGGCCCATCGTAGGAGCCCAGGGGTACCGACCAATAGGATTAGTCCGGTAACGGCCGTGAGCAGGGCGTATCCCAAAGCTGGCGGTGCGAATCTGGCAGCTCGGTGCGAGACCATCCACCGCGAGCCAGTGAACTCAAAGCAGTAGCAGAAGGCCCAGGCGACCATGAGCAGCAGATTCCTCCAGGTCGGGCCTCCAATCAGCAGACCGGCCAGTCCCGGCATCAAGGCCATGGCCCAGCCGCCTATCTGGTCGGGTATCCATAGCCGCCGCCACTGACGCCCCTTGGATCCTGCTCCGGTCGATTTTGCTGATTTGCGGGCTTGAGGGCTTGGTCTGCTGCCCTTTGACCTGGCGGCCTTGCCTCTGTCTGCGTCTGTAAGCATACTCACAGCCTACGCCCCGGTGCGGCTGTCACGGCCTCTTCCGTAACGCCGATTCGGTCAATATCATGGTTGAAGGAGTCGTGAATCATACAGGTTCCTGGTTTCAGGAGGCAGATGATGGGTCAGGTGGATATCAAGCGCGTATACGAGCAGGCCGCTGACGAGGACGGGGTCCGCATCCTGGTCGATAGGCTCTGGCCGCGCGGTGTCAGCAAGGAGCGGGCAGCCCTGTCCGGCTGGCTCAAGGAAGTCGCACCCAGTCCGGACCTGCGGCGCTGGTGGCACCATGATCCTGAACGCTTTGAGGACTTTGCGCGCCGCTACCGCACTGAGTTGGACGACAATCCCGCCTTGGAGGATCTGCTGAGCATCGTGCGCGAACACGATCGGACAACACTGGTCTATGCGGCCAAGGATCCCGCTGTCAACCATGCCCTCATTCTGCGCGACTACATTCGCCAGGCTCTGGAAAAGGAAGGTAAGTAGACGCCGGCATTGTTGTTTCCGGCATCTCTATTTACTGATCCAAATACGTATTTCTGATATCTATCTATATATCTATGTATGTAGGACTCCGTTATAGGTATCGGTAAATATAAGGTCCGTTGCAGGGGCCTTCCTGTAAACGGTTCCGGTACGGCTTCACAGTGAGCAAAGCCCAGAGCATACTTCCAAGTGCCAGGCATTGTCATGTCTGCCCCGGTGATATACTTTTCATCGTGTGTGCCGACAGCACGCCTTATGTCACAGGTGGGCTTGTCGGGATATCCCCAAATCCGAAGAATGCAGGCAGCAATGCTCGGCAGGAGGGTCAGGGGCCATCGGGCCGGTGGACAGTGGCTGATCTCTCCTCCCGGGAGCGACTGCGGCTGCGGTGCGGCGGTCTCGCAGTGCAAACGAAGACAAGTTCATCGAAGGAATCGGAGAGAGTCAGTTGCCAACAATTGAACAGCTCGTCCGCAAAGGGCGCAAGGCCAAGCCTCGTAAGTCAAAGACTTTGGCACTCAAGGGCAGCCCGTTGCGTCGCGGCGTGTGCACCCGTGTCTACACCACCACCCCCAAGAAGCCGAATTCGGCTCTGCGGAAGGTTGCGCGTGTCCGTCTGAGCTCCGGCATCGAGGTTTCCGCCTACATCCCCGGAGAGGGCCACAACCTGCAGGAGCACTCCATCGTGCTGGTGCGCGGCGGTCGTGTCAAGGATCTGCCCGGCGTGCGTTACCACATCGTGCGCGGTGCACTGGATACCCAGGGAGTCAAGGATCGCAAGCAGGGCCGTTCCCTGTACGGAGCAAAGAAGGCCAAGTAACACATGTCACGCAAAGGACCAGCTAAAAAGCACCAGCTCCTGCCCGATCCCATCTACGGTTCCACCGTGGTGGCCCAGCTGATCAACAAGATCCTGCTGGATGGCAAGAAGTCCATCGCCGAGAACATCGTCTATACCGCTCTGGAGCAGGTCAAGGAGAAGACCGACCAAGAGCCCGTGGCCGTACTCAAGCGCGCCCTGGACAACATTCGTCCCAGCCTGGAGGTCCGCAGCCGTCGTGTCGGCGGCGCCACCTACCAGGTTCCCGTCGAGGTCAAGCCGAACCGCGCCAATACGCTCTCGTTGCGGTGGCTGACCGATTACAGCCGCGCCCGTCGTGAGAAGACCATGTCGGAGCGGCTGGCCAACGAGATCCTTGATGCCTCCAACGGCCTGGGTGCCGCGGTCAAGCGCCGCGAGGACACCCACAAGATGGCCGAGGCCAACAAGGCGTTCGCCCACTATCGCTGGTAATCCCAAGAGAGCGAGAACAAGGAATTATGGCACAAGACGTGCTCACGGACCTGACCAAGGTTCGCAACATCGGCATCATGGCCCACATCGATGCCGGCAAGACAACGACGACCGAGCGTATCCTCTACTACACCGGCGTCAACTACAAGATCGGCGAGACCCACGATGGCGCCTCCACCATGGACTGGATGGACCAGGAGAAGGAACGTGGCATCACGATTACCTCCGCCGCCATTACAGCCTTCTGGAACCGCCAGTCCCACGATCCTGAGGATCGCTACCAGATCAACATCATCGACACCCCCGGCCACGTGGACTTCACCGCTGAGGTGGAGCGCTCCCTGCGTGTGCTCGATGGCGCTGTGGCAGTGTTCGACGGCAAGGAGGGCGTGGAGCCCCAGTCCGAGACCGTCTGGCGTCAGGCCGACAAGTATGGCGTGCCCCGTATCTGCTTCATCAACAAGATGGACAAGCTGGGCGCCGACTTCTACTACTCGGTGGACACCATCAAGGACAAGCTGGGCGTCAAGCCGCTGGTCATGCAGCTGCCCATCGGCGCTGAGAGCGACTTCCACGGCGTGGTCGACCTGGTTCGCATGGTCGCCTACTACTGGAAGGACGAGGCTGACCTGGGCGCCAAGTACGACACCATTGACATTCCCGATGATCTCAAGGACAAGGCCGAGCAGTACCACACCGAACTGCTTGAGGCTGTTGCCGAGTCCGACGAGGACCTGCTCGAGAAGTACCTGGGCGGCGAGGAGATCTCCCAGCAGGAGATCCGCACCGCTGTGCGCAAGATGACCATCGAGCAGTCGGCCTTCCCGGTCTTCTGCGGATCCGCCTTCAAGGACAAGGGCGTGCAGCCCATGCTGGATGCGGTCGTGGATTACCTGCCCAGCCCCGAGGATGTGCCGGCAATCAAGGGCTACAAGATCGGCGACGAGTCTGTCGAGATCGACCGCAAGCCCACCGTGGACGAGCCCTTCTCGGCCCTGGCCTTCAAGGTGGCCACCCACCCCTTCTACGGCAAGCTGATCTACGTGCGTGTCTACTCCGGTAAGGTGGCCCAGGGCGAAACTGTTCTGGACTCCACCAAGGACAAGAAGGAGCGCGTCGGCAAGCTCTTCCAGATGCACTCCAACAAGGAGAATCCGGTCGACGAGGCCATCGCCGGCAATATCTACGCCTTCGTCGGGCTCAAGAACGTCACCACCGGTGACACCCTCTGCGACGAGAAGGCGCCGCTGGTGCTGGAATCCATGACCTTCCCCGATCCTGTGATCGAGGTGGCCGTGGAGCCCAAGACCAAAGCCGACCAGGAGAAGATGGGCATCGCCCTGCAGAAGCTCTCCGAGGAGGACCCCACCTTCCAGGTTAAGACGGACGAGGAGTCCGGTCAGACCCTGATCTCCGGCATGGGCGAGCTCCAGCTGGACATCCTGGTGGATCGCATGCGCCGCGAGTTCCATGTGGAGTGCAACGTGGGCAAGCCCCAGGTGGCTTACCGCGAGACCATCCGCAAGCCCGTCATGAACCAGGAATACACCCACAAGAAGCAGACCGGTGGCTCCGGCCAGTTCGCCAAGGTGCTCATGAACTTCGAGCCCCTGGACACTTCCGAGGGCGAGTCCTACATCTTCGAGAACAAGGTCACCGGCGGCCACATCACCAAGGAGTTCATCCCCTCGGTCGATGCGGGTGTGCAGGAGGCCATGGAGTCCGGCGTGCTGGCAGGCTTCCCGGTCGTGGGTGTCAAGGCGACTCTGACCGATGGTCAGATCCACGAGGTCGACTCCTCGGAGATGGCCTTCAAGATCGCTGGCTCCATGTGCTTCAAGGAGGCTGCTCCCAAGGCCAAGCCCGTCATCCTCGAGCCCATCATGGCTGTCGAGGTCCGTACTCCCGAGGAGTACATGGGCGACGTCATGGGTGACATCAACTCCCGTCGTGGCTCCATCCAGTCCATGACCGATGCCACCGGTGTCAAGGTCATCGACGCCAAGGTGCCCCTGTCGGAGATGTTCGGTTACATCGGTGACCTCAGGTCCAAGACTCAGGGGCGCGCCATGTTCACCATGCAGATGGACTCCTACGCTGAGGTCCCCAAGGCCGTCAGCGACGAGATCATCAAGGCCCAGCGGGGCGAGTAATGCCGGTCCGGTCCGCCGCCACGGCGGGCCGCCGCAACAAGGCTCTTCTGTCACAAGTCGGCGTTACACTCTTGTAGCGCTGACTGGGCGGAGGGCAAAAGTGGCAAAGAACCCGATAACCCAGTAATATGTAGCGAGTGCTCTGTGCGTGGTTCGTGCAGGCAACCTACGAGACGTCCAGGAGGACAAAACACAATGGCAAAGGAAAAGTACGAGCGGAACAAGCCGCACGTTAACATTGGCACCATCGGCCACGTCGATCACGGCAAGACCACCCTGACCGCGGCCATCTCCAAGGTGCTGCATGAGGAGTACCCGGACGTCAACCCCGAGTACGATTTCGCTCAGATTGACGCTGCTCCTGAGGAGAAGGAGCGCGGCATCACCATCAACATCGCGCACATCGAGTACCAGACCGCCAAGCGCCATTACGCCCACGTGGACTGCCCCGGACACGCCGACTTCGTCAAGAACATGATCACCGGCGCTGCCCAGATGGATGGCGCCATCCTGGTGGTCGCCGCCACTGACGGCCCCATGGCTCAGACTCGCGAGCACGTGCTGCTGGCCCGCCAGGTCGGCGTGCCGAAGATCCTGGTCGCTCTGAACAAGTGCGACATGGTCGACGACGAAGAGCTGATCGAGCTGGTCGAGGAGGAAGTCCGCGATCTGCTGGACGAGAATGGCTTCGACCGCGACTGCCCCGTCATCCGCACCTCCGCCTACGGCGCCCTGCATGACGATGCACCTGACCATGACAAGTGGGTCCAGACCATCAAGGACCTCATGGATGCCGTCGACGACTACATCCCCACTCCTGTCCACGACCTGGACAAGCCCTTCCTGATGCCCATCGAGGATGTCTTCACCATCTCCGGCCGTGGCACCGTGGTGACCGGCCGTGTCGAGCGCGGCAAGCTGCCCGTGAACACCAACGTGGAGATCGTCGGCCTGCGTGACACCCAGTCCACCACCGTCACCTCCATCGAGACCTTCCACAAGCAGATGGACGAGGCCGAGGCTGGCGACAACACCGGTCTGCTGCTGCGCGGCATTGGCCGTGAGGACGTTGAGCGCGGCCAGGTTGTGGCTGCTCCCGGCACCGTGACTCCTCACCACAAGTTCGAGGGCGAGGTCTACGTGCTGACCAAGGACGAGGGTGGACGCCACTCGCCGTTCTTCTCCAACTACCGTCCGCAGTTCTACTTCCGGACCACCGACGTCACCGGCGTCATCACCCTGCCCGAGGGCGTGGAGATGGTTCAGCCCGGCGATCACGCCACCTTCTCCGTCGAGCTGATTCAGCCCGTCGCCATGGAGGAAGGTCTGACCTTCGCTGTTCGTGAAGGCGGCCACACGGTCGGCTCAGGTCGAGTCACCAAGATCATCGAGTAGGATTGCCTGTCGCTTGTCGACGCGATCCAATGACGGGGCCCGGAATCCTTTCTGTGATTCCGGGCCCCGCCCATATCCGGCAGGCTTTGTCGCCGGACCAGCCGCGGTGTTCATGCGCCGTGGCATAATAGGCGAGGATTTATCGCGAGCGGGCCGGATCCTGTGTGGCCCGGTGCTTTCGGCAGATGGCCAGGAGCCCTCCGAAGGAACGTTCATCAGAATGAGGTGGTATCAAGGTGGCACAGACTTCCAACGACATCAAGAACGGATCGGTCATCAACCTGGACGGCAAGCTTTGGACCGTCATCAAGTTCCAGCACGTCAAGCCGGGCAAGGGGCCGGCCTTTGTGCGCACGACCATCAAGGACGTCCTTTCGGGCAAGATCGTGGATCGCACTTTCAATGCGGGCATGAAGATGGACTTCGAGACCGTCGACAACCGGACCATGCAGTACTCCTACCGGGACGGCGACTCCTTCGTCTTCATGGATATGAACACCTACGAGCAGGTCAACATCCCCGAGGCCCTGGTCGGCGATCAGGAGCGCTTCCTGCTTGAGGGCACCGACTGCATCATCAGCTTCCATGATGGCAACCCCCTGTCCGTGGAGCTGCCTGCATCCGTGGTGCTGACCGTGACTGCAACCGAGCCCGGCGTGCAGGGCAACCGCTCCAACGCCGGCACCAAGCCCGCCACTGTGGAGACCGGGGCTGAGATCCAGGTGCCCCTCTTCGTGGGCGAGGGCGAGAAGGTCAAGGTGGATACCCGCGACGGCTCCTACCTGGGCCGCGAGAACTGAGCAAGGCGGAAACCACACATCCATGGCACGTTCCACAGCCCGTAAGCGGGCCTTGAACACCCTGTATGAGGCCGATGAGAAGAGCCAGGATTTCCTCTCCCTGCTGGAGGAGCGCAAGGCTCGGCCGGGGGCGCAGACACCTCTGCCTGCTTATGCGGTGACCGTTGTTGAGGGTGTGGCAGAGCACCGTCGAGATATCGATGAGGCGCTGCAAACCCATTCCACCCGGTGGCCGCTGAGCCGTATGCACGCCATCGATCGCAACATTCTGCGTATCGCCGCCTGGGAGATGCTCTACAACCCCGAGGTTCCTGACAAGGTGGCCATCGATGAGGCCCTGTCCTTGGCCAAGACACTTTCGGATGCCGATGCTCCCTCCTTCATCCACGGCGTTCTGAGTGCCCTGGAACAGGAGAAGGATGAGCACCAAGCTCGTCGTGAGCAAGCCGATCAAATCGCTGCCCTGGCTGATGCCGAGGCCGATGCAGATGTTTCAGATGATGAATCCGATAAGGCAAAAGCGGCGGTCGTAGCCTCCGAGTCCGTTTCCTCCGAGGATGCCCATGCTGACAGCGATTCGGAACCAGCAGCGAGTGGATCTGAAAGAGGGGACTCCGATCAGGTTCCTGACCATACTGTCGATCAGTCGGCCCCCAGCTTGGACCAGCTGAAACTGACCCTGCCGGAGGAACTGACCCCCGATGCGGATCGTCCTTTGGACAACTGAGCAATGATTCGGATAAAGGCCGACCGATGCCCGCTAACTATCAGGGCATCAGGTCGGCCTTTTGCCCTATTCGGACTGGTTGACCTGCAGTCTATCCAGGAAGATTTGACCAACCATTTTTTGGGTGATTCGACCGGCATAATCCATGGGGGTCATTAATATGGGTGCGAATATCCGCGGTAATCAAGGGGGTTCGGTGAACCTGAAAGACACCAACACTATCACCTCCGATAGCCGTTTCTCCAATCGGGCCTTGCTCATCCTTGAGGATGGGGAAGTATATCTGGGGAGAGCCTTCGGAGCGGTGGGCACTACCATAGGTGAAATTGTTTTCTCTACCGGAATGACGGGATATCAGGAAACCCTGACGGATCCCAGCTATGCTCGGCAAATCGTTGTGCAGACCTTCCCCCACATCGGTGATACCGGTGTCAATGACCAGGACGGGGAGTCGGACAGGATCTGGGTGGCAGGGTACGTAGTCCGGGAACCCAGCCCCGATTTTAGCAACTGGCGGGCCCGGGGCAGTCTCCACGACCAGCTGGTCGATCAGGGCATTGTCGGTATCAGTCACATAGACACTCGCCGGCTCGTGCGGCACTTGCGTTCTGCAGGTGTCATGCGGGCCGGTATTTTTTCAGGCCCGGACATAATGCTTAATGATGGCGGCATGCCCAGAACCATGCAGGAACTCCTTGACCAGGTCCGTTCGGCTCCCAAGATGAGTGGATCCCATTTGACCGGCGAGGTCAGCACCGACAGGTCCTATATTGTCGAACCAGCTGGAGACCATCAGGGGAAAGAGCCTGTCTGCACAGTGGCAGCGGTAGATTTGGGAATCAAGTCCATGACCCCTCACAGGCTGGCTGAGCGCGGGTGCAGGGTCCACGTACTTCCCGTAGACACCACCATCGAGCAGATACAGGCCCTGGGGCCTGACGGGGTTTTCTTTTCCAACGGTCCAGGCGACCCATCGACTGCAAACGAAGAGGTGTCGCTCCTCAGACAGGTCCTGGATGCCGGGCTGCCCTTCTTCGGCATCTGCCTGGGCAACCAGCTCCTGGGGCGAGCTCTGGGATTCGATACATACAAGCTCAAATTCGGTCATCGTGGCATCAACCAGCCGGTCATGGACCTCAGCACCGGCAAGGTTGAGATCACTGCTCATAATCACGGATTCGCAGTCAAGGCGCCCAAGGGGGACCCAGTGCCCTCACCCTATGGTGAAGGCCGATATGGTCGTGTCCGGGTCTCTCACGTCGATCTCAACGACGGCGTGGTCGAGGGTCTGGAGTGCCTGGATATTCCGGCCTTCTCTGTTCAATACCATCCGGAGGCGGCGGCTGGCCCGCACGATGCCTCCTACCTGTTTGACAGGTTCGTCACGTTGATGCAGGACGCCAAGGAAGGGAAGGCACATGCCTAAGCGGCAGGACATCCATTCGGTCATGGTCATCGGCTCTGGGCCCATCGTCATCGGGCAAGCGGCCGAGTTCGATTATTCGGGGACACAGGCCTGCCGGGTGCTGCGCGAAGAGGGGATTCGCGTCATCCTGGTCAATTCCAATCCCGCCACCATCATGACGGACCCCGAGATGGCCGATGCCACCTACATCGAGCCCATTGCCCTGCCCTTCTTGGAGCGGATCATTGCCAAGGAGCGGCCAGATGCGCTGCTGCCCACCCTAGGCGGCCAGACCGCTCTGAACGCTGCCGTGGAGCTGGGCAAGGCCGGCGTGCTGGAGCGCTACGGGGTGGAGCTGATCGGCGCTTCGCTGGAGGCCATCGATAGGGGAGAGGACCGGGAGCTCTTCAAGCAGGTGGTGGACCAGGCCGGCGCCGAGTCAGCCAAGTCCCGCATCGCCCACAGTCTGGATGAGGCCGAGGCAGTTGCTGCCGAACTGGGCTACCCCCTGGTGGTTCGTCCCTCCTTTACCATGGGCGGCTTGGGCTCGGGCATCGCCCACGATCGCGAGGAGCTGAGGCGGATCGCCGGTGCTGGCATCCACTATTCGCCCACCGATGAGATCCTCCTGGAGGAGGGCATCGAGGGGTGGAAGGAGTATGAGCTGGAGCTCATGCGCGACCGCCTGGACAATGTGGTTGTGGTCTGCCCCATCGAGAATGTGGATCCGGTAGGCGTGCACACCGGCGACTCCACCACCGTGGCCCCGGTCTTCACCTTGACCGACAGGGAGTATCAGCGCATGCGCGACATCGGCATCGCCATCATCCGCGGCGTGGGGGTGGATACGGGCGGCTGCAACATCCAGTTCGCAGTTAACCCCAAGAACGGCCGGATCATCGTCATCGAAATGAATCCGCGTGTTTCACGGTCTTCGGCTCTGGCTTCCAAGGCCACCGGCTTCCCCATCGCCAAGATCGCAGTCAAGCTGGCCCTGGGATACACCTTGGACGAGATAGAGAACGACATCACCCGCTCAACCCCTGCCTCCTTCGAGCCGACCATCGACTACGTGGTCACCAAGATTCCGCGCTTCACTTTCGAGAAGTTCCCCGGGGCGGATACGACCCTGACCACTTCGATGAAGTCCGTGGGCGAGGCAATGGCCCTGGCCGGCAACTTCCGCGAGTCCCTGGGCAAGGCCATGCGCTCCATCGACAAGCGGCATATGACCTTCTCCTGGGATGGCCCCAGGCCCGACCAGGCCGAGACCAACCAGTTGCTGGAAGCCATGCACACTCCCACAGAGCACCGCTACCTGCAGATTCAGCGGGCCTTCTGGGGCGGAGCCACTGTTGAGCAGGTCCACCAGGCCACTAGGATCGATCCCTGGTTCCTGGAGCAGATCAGCATGATCAATGACCTGGCCCTCCAAGTGCGCCAGTCCGAGGTCCTGGACGAGGATCTGTTGCGCCGGGCCAAGCAATCGGGGCTGAGCGACCTGCAGATTGCCCACCTGCGTGGCATGGGTGACCAGGGCGAGGCAGTCGTCAGGGAACTTCGCTGGGCTTTCGGTCTTCATCCTGTCTACAAGACTGTGGACACCTGTGCAGCTGAGTTCGATGCGGTCACGCCCTACTACTACTCCTGCTACGCCGACGAGTCCGAGCTGCGACCCCGTCAGCGCGAAGCGGTCATCATCCTGGGCTCGGGGCCCAACCGAATCGGTCAGGGGGTCGAGTTCGATTACACCTGCGTGCACGCCGTCCAGGAGCTAGGCAAGGACTATGACACCATCATGGTCAACTGCAATCCCGAGACGGTCTCCACCGACTATGACATGTCGGACAGGCTCTATTTCGAGCCGCTGACCTTCGAGGATGTTCTGGAGATCTACCGGGCTGAGAAGGCCATGGGACCTGTCAAGGGGGTCATCGTCCAGCTGGGCGGACAGACGCCCTTGTCTCTGGCGGCCAGGCTCAAGGCGGCCGGGGTGCCCATTCTGGGAACCAGTCCCGAGTCCATCGATCTGGCCGAGAACCGCGAGCTATTCGGGCAGGTGCTCAGCAAGGAGCATTTAAACGCTCCACGGTACGGCACTGCTCTTTCCTTGGATGAGGCCAAGGAAGCAGCCCACGCCATCGGTTACCCGGTTCTGGTCAGGCCCTCCTACGTGTTGGGCGGACGAGGCATGGAGATCGTCTACGACGACCAGCAGTTGGCCACCTACGTGGATCGTGCCCTGGATGAGGCCAAGGCCGATACGGTGGTCTCCGGCCGTCTGCCCTCACCCCTGCTGATTGACAAGTTCCTTCAGGATGCCATCGAGATCGATGTGGATGCCCTCTATGACGGGCAGGAGCTCTACATCGGCGGAATCATGGAGCATGTGGAGGAGGCCGGAGTCCACTCCGGTGATGCCGCCTGCACCCTGCCGCCTTCGACTCTCTTTGACGACCAGATCAACCGGTTGCGGCAGGCCACCCTGGCAATAGCCCAAGGTTGCGGGGTCCAGGGGCTGATCAATGTTCAGTATGCATTCATGGCCAACACCCTCTATGTGATCGAGGCCAATCCGCGCGCATCCCGGACCGTTCCCTTCGCTTCCAAGGCTACGGGTACGGCGCTGGCCAAGGCTGCGGCGCGGATCATGGTGGGGGAGTCCATCGCCCAGCAACGAGCCAATGGTCTGCTCTTGCCTGTCGGCGACGGCGGCATGGTTCGTGTCGGCCAGCCTGTGGCGGTAAAGGAGTCTGTCCTGCCCTTCAAGCGCTTCCGCACTCCGGTTGGCCGGACCGTGGACATTTTGCTGGGCCCGGAGATGCGTTCCACAGGAGAGGTCATGGGCTTCGATCGGGACTTCCCCCACGCCTTCGCCAAGAGCCAGCTGGCCGCCTACCAAGGAGGTCTGCCCACCAGCGGTGTTGTCTTCCTGTCGGTCAATGACGCAGACAAGCGCCAGCTGCCCATGCTGGCAGCCCGCCTGTTGGAGCAGGGCTTCAGCATCTGCGCCACCAGTGGCACGGCCTCTGTCCTGCGCCGGTACGGCTTCGATGTGGCCGTTGTCGACAAGATCAGCGATGGTGAGGAGCAGGGTCAGGCTTTTACTGATTCTGACGGAGTGAGGCATATGGGTCGGAATCCCGTCCAGCTTATTGAGGATGGGACCATCGACATGATCCTCAACACGCCCAGCTCCAGGGGTTCTCGTTCTGACGGATATTTGATCCGGGTGGCTGCCATAGCCGCCGATCTGCCGCAATTCACCACCATCACCGAATTCTCAGCCGCACTGATGGCCATTGACGTGGTCAAAAAGGACGACTATGAGGTCATGAGCATCCAGGAACACGCGGCCCGGCTGCTGGAGCTGGAAAAGGCCAAGTAGGTACGCTATATGATTGATCCATGTTCCGGTCCAGATAGGCCGGAGGGTGACCTTTAGGAAAGGAAGTGGCCGTGTCAACGATCAACGGTGCCGACATGTCAAGTCAGGACTCTTCGGGAGTACAGACCGGGGGGCCGGGGAAGACGGGCGGCCGGCTGATCGTGTTGACGGGGCCCACGGCTGTTGGCAAGGGTACTGTGGAGGCAGCTCTGCGTCGTGCCCACCCGGAGGTCTGGGTCTCCGTCTCGGCCACCACCCGCGCACCGCGTCCGGGCGAAAAGGATGGCATCACCTACTGGTTCATGGATGAGCAGGAGTTTGCCCGCAGGGAGGCCGCCGGAGATTTTCTGGAGACCGCTCTGGTCCATGGCTTGTCCCACTATGGCACCCCGCTGCAGCCGGTCCTTGAACATCTGGCAGCAGGGGTGCCCACAATTCTGGAGATCGACCTGCAGGGGGCGCACCGTGTTCGTCAAAGGGCGGGAGAGCTGGGCCTGGAAGTGTTTTACGTCTTCCTGGCGCCGCCGTCATTCCAGGATCTGGTTACCCGACTGAACATGCGGGGAACCGAGAATGAGCAGCAGCGGGCACGAAGGCTGGAAACCGCCAAGGTGGAGCTGGCCTCCGAGGGTCAGTTCGACCAGGTCATAGTCAACGACAACGTGGATAAAGCCGCCCAGGCGCTCTGGGCGGTAATCGCCAAAGAGTACGGTCTCTGAACGCCTGCCCTAGCTGCGGAAGAGTTAAAAAATCCTCCAATCGAGTGAGAGCCCGATTGAAGGATTTTAGTCTATCAGTCCAAGCCTGACAGTCGGTTGATCAGGTCAGGGTCGCGGGTGGCGCCCTTGTCTGCAGAGCGGGCGAAAGCGGCATAGGCTTTCAGCGCCAGGGAAACCTTGCGGTCCCTGTGGGCCACATAGCCCTCGCCGGCTTCGAGTTCTGCGCGACGCTGGGCGAGTTCCTCATCGCTCAGCTCGACGTCTACGCGCCGGTTGGGGATGTCGATGCGGATCATGTCGCCGTTGCGGATCAGGGCGATGGGGCCCTTGTTGGCTGCTTCAGGAGCGATATGGCCGATGGCCAGGCCGGATGAGCCGCCGGAATAGCGACCGTCGGTCAGCAGGGCCACGTCCTTGCCGATGCCCTTGCCCTTGACGAATGAGGTGGGGTAGAGCATCTCCTGCATGCCGGGGCCGCCCTTGGGTCCCTCGTAACGGATGACCAGGGCCTGACCCTTGTGCAGGGTGCCGTTGAGAATGACCTCCACGGCCTGTTCCTGCGATTCGACCACCAGGGCCGGTCCGCGGAAGTTCCAGATTTCCTTGGGCACACCGGCGGTCTTGACCACGCAGCCATCGGGGGCCAGATTGCCGCGCAGTATGGCCAGACCGCCTTCGGAGACGGCAGGATGATCCAGGTCATGGATGGCGCCGTTGACACGGTCGGTGTCCAGGTCCTCCCACTCCTTGGACTGGTTGAAGGGCTCGGGGGAAGTGATGTGTCCGGGCGCTGCGTGGTAGAGCTCCTTGGCCTGGTCCAGGCAGGTGGGGCGCATGATGTCCCAGTCGTTGAGTTTGGACTCCAGATCCGGATAGTCGATGGAATGCGTGTCCTTGTGCAGCACTCCGCCACGGTCCAGCTCGCCCAGGATGCCGCAGATGCCGCCAGCGCGGTGGACGTCGGATATCTCCCAGTCTCCGGAGGGAGAGGCCTTGCAGATGCAGGGGACTGTGTGGGAGATGCGCTCGATGTCGTCCAGGGTGAAGTCCACATCCGCCGACTGTGCAGCGGCCAGAATGTGCAGGACGGTGTTGGTAGACCCGCCCATGGCCACATCCATGGTCATAGCGTTTTCGAAGGCCTTCTTGGTGGCGATGGACCGTGGCAGGACCGAGTCGTCGTCATCCTGGTAGTACCGGTTGGCAATCTCGACGACCAGCTTGCCGGCCCGTTCGAAGAGCATCTTCCGGGCTGTGTGCGAGGCCAGGGTGGTGCCGTTGCCGGGCAGGGCCAGACCCATGGCCTCGGTCAGGCAGTTCATGGAGTTGGCGGTGAACATGCCGGCGCAGGAACCGCAGGTGGGGCAGACCGTCTTCTCCAGTGCCAGCAGACCCGCATCGTCGATGCTGTCGTCAGCCGAGGCGTACATGACGTCGATAAGGTCTGTGCTCTCCTGGACTGTCCCGTCGGGCATGACCGTGCGCCCGGCCTCCATGGGGCCGCCGGAGACGAAGACTGTGGGAATGTTCAGACGCAGAGCGGCCATGAGCATGCCAGGGGTGATCTTGTCGCAGTTGGAAATGCAGATCAGGGCATCGGCGCAGTGGGCGTTGACCGAGTACTCCACGGCGTCCGCGATCAGGTCACGGCTGGGCAGAGAGTAGAGCATGCCCGTATGGCCCATGGCGATGCCGTCGTCCACGGCGATGGTATTGAATTCGCGGGGGATGCCGCCCGCTTCCTTGACGGCCTTGGAGACCAGACGCCCCACCTTGTTCAGGTGGACGTGGCCGGGCACGAATTCGGAGAAGGAGTTGGCGATGGCCACGATGGGCTTGCCGAAGTCCTCACCCTTGACGCCAGCGGCACGATAGAGAGCACGGGCGCCCGCGAACTCTCGTTCCTTCATTAATTTGGCTGATCGCATCTGCATAGTTTTATTCAAGTGATCGCAGGCATCAACGGTTTGAACATGACCACATGTTGGAATTTCCGAGGTTCTCGCTCCGCTTTCCCCGGCAGAGAAGCATTCGAGGCTAAAATCGAGCCCGGGCGGTAAAATCATTCAGATTGAATGAATGGTTCATCCAGTTGAATTGGAGAAACATCTTATGGCATTCGGTACCGAGCCCCATCCGCAGGGATTTGCGAATCCTCCCATCGACGACCTCATGAAGCACGCCGATTCGAAGTATGCGCTCTCTATCTTCGCGGCCAAGCGGGCCCGTCAGATCAATTCCTATTTCACACAGCTCAATGAGGGCCTGCTGCAGAACGTCGGCCCGCTGGTTGAGTACCAGAACCAGGAGAAGCCCCTGTCCATCGCCTTCCGTGAGATCAACGAGGGCCTGCTTGAAGAGACCCTGGGCGAGGATGATCTGAGCGAAGGCAACTGAGCCTTCGACTCTCAGTGCAGGGTTCTCGGACGGTGACGGTTTCTAGACAAAGGTGAATGAAATGACAGAGCGACAGCTGATTTCGGCTGAATCAGTGACCGAGGGCCATCCAGACAAGGTCTGCGACCAGATTTCCGATGCCATCCTGGACGATTTGATCGCCCAGGATCCGCACTCGCATGTGGCCGTGGAGACCTCGGCGGCCACCGGCCTCTTCTTCGTCTTCGGAGAGGTTTCATCCCAGGGTTACACGGATATTCAGTCCCAAGTTCGGTCGGTGCTGCGCAGGATCGGCTACACCTCATCCGATATCGGACTGGACGCGGATTCCTGCGGCGTGACCGTGGCGCTGAGTGAGCAGAGCAAGGAAATCAACCAGGGCGTGGAACGGCTGTCGGCCAGCCAGGAGAGCGCTGCCACCCGTGAGGAGCGTTACCAGTCCCAGGGGGCCGGCGACCAGGGAGTCATGTTCGGGTACGCCTGTGATGAGACCGACACGCTCATGCCCCTGCCCATCTATCTGGCCCACCAGCTGGCCTTTCGACTGGCACAGGTGCGCAAGGAGGGGATCATCCCACACCTGCGGCCCGACGGCAAGACCCAGGTCACCATCGAATATGATCAGGATGACCGCCCCCGCCGGGTGGATACGGTCCTCATCTCCACCCAGCACGATCCCGAGGTGGGGCATGACTGGCTGCAGGAGCAGTTGATGGAGCATGTCATCACGCCCGTCCTGGATCGCGTCTGCGGCAAGGCCGTCGAACACCAGGGCTACCGGGTGCTGGTCAATCCTACCGGTTCCTTTGTCCTGGGCGGTCCTGCGGCTGACGCAGGACTGACCGGTCGCAAGATCATCGTGGACACCTATGGCGGTGCGGCCCATCACGGAGGCGGCGCCTTCTCCGGCAAGGATCCCAGCAAGGTCGACCGGTCTGCTGCCTACGCCGCGCGTTGGGTGGCCAAGAACATTGTGGCCGCTGGTCTGGCACACAAGGTCGAGGTCCAGGTGGCCTATGCCATTGGTGTGGCCGATCCGGTCAGCGTCAACGTAGAGACCTACGGCACCGAGCAGGGAGTCACCCGGGAACAGATTCAGGAGGCTGTGCGCGAGGTCTTCGACCTGCGGCCGGCAGCCATCATTGATGAGCTGGATCTGTTGAGGCCCATTTACGCCAAGACTGCAGCCTACGGGCACTTCGGCCGGGAGGATCCCGACTTCACCTGGGAGCAGGTGGACAAGGTGGGCGAGCTCAAGGCCGCCATCGGCATGACCAGGTAGTAGCTGTTCATCAAGAGCCACGGCGGGTTCCTAGGTCATCGACTGGGGAATCCGCCGTGGCTCTCTTAATTGTGAAAGCGAGGGGAGAAGCCATGGATTCGCAGGACGTCAGTCAGCCAGCCCTGGATGGTCTTGCCCCACGCCGTCGTTCGAGCAGTAGTCGAAAGAAACCTCCGCGCCGACCGGCCCATGAACTCCCTGTGGCACGGGTGGTGCTGGATGTGCAGGCCACTCATCTGGGCGGGACCTTTGATTATCTGGTGGATGCGGACCAGGACGATCATGCACAGCCGGGATGTCTGGTTCGCGTCCGGTTCGGGGCGCGCAGGGTCAACGGCATCATCTGGGAACGCGCGGCAGACAGCCAGGTTCCCCGTGCCTCCCTGCGTTTCCTGGAGCGGGTGGTGCTGGATCGCAGCCTGATCTCATCTTCCCTGCGCGCGGACATCACTGCCATCGCCAGGGCCTATGGGGGTACTGAGGCCAATATTCTGCGTCTGGCCCTGCCCCCTCGTGTGGCCCGCATCGACAAGGAGCAGCAGCTGGTTCCCGGTCAGCCCCGGCTGGCGTCTGACCCCGCCTGGGTGGCTGGGCTGGCCCAGCGGCAGAGGGATCTGAAACAGAGGCTTGATCCGGGCTATCAGGGACTGGAGAAACTGGACCAGTCGCTGGAAGAGGATACGTTCACGTCCTATCTGACCGATATTCTGCCCGGTATGGACCAGGCCGCCCTGCTGGCTGCCAGGGTGCTGATAGGGGCCCTGCTGGCCGGCCGATCGGCGGTTATGGTGCTGCCTGGCACCCGTCAGGTGGCCCACCTGTCCGCAGTCCTCCAGCAGCTGGGGTTGCGTCCCTTTGGCCCCTCTGTTGCCGTCGGTCCTGGTCAACAGGAGGCTCACGGCTGGTCCGGTGATTTCGCCATTCTGGATAGCGGCATGGCTCCCGCCGAACGCTACAGGGCCTACCTTGCCCTGGCTTCAGGTCAGGTCCGCTGCGTCATCGGGCTGCGGGCTGCCATGTACGCCCCGGTGGAGGGGCCCGCCCTCTTCGCCCTGATGGACGATGCCAGCTACCAGTACGCCGATGGGATGATGCCCTATGCCAATGCCCGTGGAGTGCTGAGGTTGCGGGCGCGTGCCCACGGCGGCGTATTCCTGGCCATGGCCCGTGCCAGAAGCGTGCGCTCCCACTGGGAGAGTCTGCCCGAGGCCGCCGAGGCGGACTCCGGTGTGACCGGTCCAGGCACCGCTTTGGCGCTTGACCGGCCTACGGTGACGACCCTGCAGCCCTGGATCCGCTGGCTGAACCGGGAGGAACTGAGCCATCTGGCCGACCCGACCATGGGTGCCCGGGTTCCGCATACCGCCGTCGCGGTTATTGACAAAGCCTTGGAGCGTGGTCCGGTTCTGCTGTCCATCCCTCAGGACGGCATCTTCGAAAGCCTGAGTTGCGCTCGCTGCCATCATCAGGCTCGTTGCCCGCGTTGCACCGGACCCCTGCGGGCGAGGCGGCCTGGTGCGCCTCGATGCGCCTGGTGCGGGGCTGCGGCTACGGACTGGTCCTGTCCGGATTGCGGGGGTTCGCGGCTTCGGGTGGTCAGGGTAGGTGCCGCCGGGACGGCCCAGGAGCTGCGCATGCTCTTCAGAAATGTGCCCATTGTCATCTCTTCGCCCAGCCAGCCTCGCGGGGTGGTCGAACGCATACAGGATCGTCCCAGCCTGGTCATCGCCACCCCGGGTGCCGAGCCTAGAGTGGTCGCTTCGAGTGTTGAAGGCAACAATACAGACACAGGTGATTCGGACCTGCCCCGGCTGTCGCGAGGATACCGGGCCGTGGCCATTCTGGATGCCTGGACCAGTCTGTATGCCCCTGGCGTCGATGCACGTATGGACACCCTGGGAGCCTGGATGCGCGTGGCCTCCTTCTGTCGCCCCCGGGCCCAGGGAGGTCAGGTGCTCCTGTTGGGGGAGTGCGATCCCCAGCTGGCCCAGGCGCTGATGACCTGGCAGGGGCCGGTGTTGGCGGCTGCCGATCTGGCGGACCGTCGGTTGACTGCCATGCCCCCTGCGGTCGGCATGGCTGCCATATGGGGCGAAAGGGAGGCCGTCACTTGGATGCTGGATGCCGTTGGGATTACGCCGGAGCAGGAGGCTATGACAGATGCCGGTCCTGAGCCGGTCCCTGCTCTGCTTGGCCCCGTGCCCATATCGGCGCCTTCCACGCTGAAAGCCGGCTATCTGGAGGGAACTCAGGATAGGGTCCAAGCCCTGGTTCGGGTACCCACCAGTTCCAGGGATAAGCTGGCTGACGATCTCAAGCAGGCTCAGGCCAGGTACGTGGCCGGTCGCGGACGAGGGGAGTTGCGCTTCCGGATGGATCCCAAGGACCTGACCTGATTGTCGCTCCAGGCGAAACTTACAGGGTCTATGCGGCGTGGTTTCATGAGGGGGCGCAGGCAGAGGCGCAGATGAACGAATTCAGGAAAGGCGGAGAGGCATGAAGGGATGGCCGGGCGAGATTCGGGTTGAGGCAGATGTGATCCAGGCTGAGCAGGCGGCGGCTCAGGCCCAGGGTCAGCCCATCGAGCAGGTCATCTTCGACTTCGGCAACGTTTTGATTCGTTGGCAGCCCGAGATGGCCATGGTGGCCAGGTACGGGCGCAAGAGCATCGAAGCCATGCTGGACGACAGCCGTTCCGGCTTCTATCGTGCCAACAACATGATGGATGGCGGAGCCACCTGCGCCCAGGCACGTGATTGGGTGGCCGACAACTGCGGGGCTCCTTGGGATGCCATGTTCGCCTACTACTGTGATCATTTCGTCGATTCACTGACCGGACCTGTACCCGGGGCACGTATGCTGGTGGAGGATCTCAAGGCGGCAGGCCTGGGTGTCTGGGGGCTGACCAACTGGGGTGCTGAACTCTTCCATCACGCCTGGGATGGCGACTCCTTCCTGCATAGGCTGGACGGTGTGGTGGTCTCCGGGCCCATTCACATGCGCAAGCCTGACCCGGCCATCTACCGGTACGCCCTGGACCAGTTCAGAATCCAGGCTGACAGGACCCTCTTCGTGGATGACAAGGGTATGAATGTAGTAGGTGCCAACAAGGCCGGTATCCGCAGTCTGCGATTCAGCGACCCCTACGGGCTGCGCACTGCTCTGATTGAGGCAGGGGTGAACATTCCTCAGGTGCATTGAACGTGCAGAGTTCCGAAGCCGTCAGATGAAAAGGAGATAGACGATATGGTCATGACATTGCTGTTTGCGGGCACACCCCAGGTCGCCTTGCCCTCCCTGAGATTGCTGGCGGCCGACCAGGAGCATTTCCGGGTTGCCGCCGTGCTCACCAGACCCGACGCACCCCAGGGGCGTGGAAGGCATCTGCAACCCAGTCCGGTCAAGGCTGAGGCCATCAAGCTGGGGATTCCCGTTCTTGAGGACAACCCATCCGATCCGGATTTTCCGGCGCGGCTGAAGGATACGGGTGCCAACTGTGCGGCTGTCGTGGCCTACGGACGGATCCTGCGCCAGCCGGTCCTGGATGCCTTTGAGGGTGGCTGGTACAACCTACACTTTTCCCTGCTGCCGCAGTGGCGTGGAGCAGCCCCAGTACAGCGGGCCATCTGGGCCGGGGATACCATCACTGGCGCCACGGTCTTCCGGCTCACGGCTGGCATGGATGAAGGGCCCATCCTGGCTCAGTCCACCGTGGAGATCGGGTCGCACGAGACCTCGGGCGAGCTACTGAATCGCCTGGCTGAGGACGGATCCCACCTGCTGGCTGCCAGTCTGGAGGCCCTTGCGGAGGGTCGGATTCAACCCAAGGAGCAGACGCGGGGCGCCTATCAGGTGGCGGCCAAAATCACCCATCAGGATGCCCACATGCGTTTCGATGTGCCCGTCTTTGCCTTGGATCGGCAGGTTCGCGCCTGCAGTCCGGAACCGGGAGCCTGGTGTCTGTATCAGCGGGGCGATGGCCCGCAGGACGAGCAGACAGGACTGACCGTGCTCAGGGCGGCGCCGGCCCGAGGGGATGAGTCCGGTCTTCCGGCGCACCTGGAACCGGGTCGGCTGGCCATGGACCGTCATCACCTCTGGGTGGGTACCAAGACCCTGCCCCTGGAGCTGCAGATGGTCAAGGCTGCCGGCAAACGCGCCATGAAGGCCATGGACTGGGCCCGTGGAGCTCGTTTGGAAGACGGGGCCCACTGCAGCTGAGCACCTCCCCGGCTGGCTGTCCAAGCCGTGCGGGGATTCCAAGGGCGAACGATGGAGGGAAAGGGAAGTCATGCAGTCCGATGATGTTGAGCAAGCTGACGATGCCAATGACCAGGATCAGGCCGGGGAACGGCGCAACCGGGCCTTGGCTGCCGCGCTGACCAGGGCTGCCAAGGAACTGTCCAAGGCCAAGAGCCAGTTGGCACAGCTGGGCCAACCTCCCTTGACCGTCGCCCTGGCCTTGGGCGTGGATTCCGTCGCCTATGACAGCCAGGGGGTGCAGCAGGCCCGTCTGCTGATCCTGAACGGTTCCAGACGGATGGTCGTCCCCCTGGCGCCTGATATCCACGCCGAGCGGATCCGGGCCGGTCAGGAGGTTCTGCTAAACGCCGATATGGTGGTGGTGCGTGTGGGCGATCAGCCGGTGACCGGGCAGGTCCGCACGCTGCGGGAGACCTTGGAATCCGGTGCCCTGTTGGTGGAAGACCCCTCCGGTCAGACCCGCGTAGCCGCGCGTGCGGGCTCTCTGCAGGACCAGCCCATCGAGGCGGGCAGCGCCTTGCTCATGGACGAAAGCTGTTCGATGGCCCTGGCTGTGCTGCCTGAGTCGGATCAGGCCGACATGCTCCTGGAGGAGACTCCTGACGTGGACTTCTCGGATATTGGCGGTCTGGACAGGCAGATCGGGCGGATCCGGGATGCAGTCCAGCTGCCCTTCCAGCATGCTGATCTCATGCGTCGTTATGGGCTTCAGGCCCCCAAGGGTGTCCTGCTCTACGGTCCGCCCGGCAATGGCAAGACCATGATCGCCAAGGCCCTGGCCCGTGCCCTGGCCCAGGAGAGCGACGGTCATGGGGTCTTTCTGTCAGTTAAGGGCCCTGAGGTGCTCAACAAGTTCGTGGGCGAGTCCGAACGGCTGATCCGCCGTCTCTTCGCCCGGGCCCACAACCTGGCAGGCCAGGGTGGACCGGTGGTGGTCTTCATCGACGAGATGGATGCCCTGTTGCGAACCCGAGGTTCTGGTATCTCGTCGGATGTGGAGACCACCATCGTCCCCCAGTTCCTGACCGAGCTGGACGGTGTAGAATCCCTGGACCAGGTCATGGTCATCGGCGCCTCCAACCGCATTGACATGATCGACCCGGCGGTTCTGCGCCCTGGACGGCTGGATGTCAAGATCCGCATCGATCGGCCCGATAGAACCAGGTCAGCTGCCATTCTGGGCAAATATCTGGGCTCCGATATGCCCATGGAGGATGATGCCGAGCCGGAGGAGCTGATCCAGGTGCTGGTCGACGGACTCTTCGCTCGGGATGATGACCACCTGCTGGGCAGAATCATGGATGCCAGGGGTCGCTGGCAGTCTCTCTACCTAGAGTCAGTGGTCTCCGGCGCCATGCTGCATAACCTGGTTGATCGGGTCAAGACCATGGCGGTCAAGGCCTCCATCGAACAGGGTCGGCAGGTGGGTCTTGACCGCGGTTTCTGCGCGAGGGCGGTCCGTGGGCAGTATGAGGACACGCTGGAGGAGCTCAGTGGGCAGGATCCGGACCGCTGGGCCGATCTGGCAGGACTGCGCCCAGGGCAGGTTCAGGAGGTTCGCCCGGTTGACGGGCCAGGGGAGCGATCATGAATGCCGGGCGGGTTATGGGTACCGAGACGGAGTACGCCATAGCCGATCCCCAGGATCCCGGCGCCGATCCACGTACCCTGGCCCTGCGTCTGGTAAGGGCCGCCGCCCAGCCGGCCTTGGCGCATATCCGCTGGGACTACGGGCAAGAGGACCCGGTCAATGATGCCAGGGGAGGTCGGCTGCCGCGTTCCGCCGCCGCTCCGAGCATGCTCACTGATGCGCCCGGCGCCCGGCTGATTGATGTGGCAGCTCCTAATGGCGCTCGCATTTACGTGGATCATGCCCACCCGGAGTATGCCTCGGCGGAAACAGTGAATGCCTTCGACGCGCTGGTCCAGGACCGTTCTGGTGATCGGATGATGGCCCAGGCCGCAAAAAGGGCCGGAGGTCTTGCTCTCTACAAGAACAACGTGGACGGCAAGGGTGCCGCTTGGGGATCCCATGAAAACTATCTGATGGATAGGGCGGTGCCCTTCGCCAGGGTGGCGGCTCTGATGACCATTCATTTCGTCACCCGGCAGATCTACACCGGCTCGGGCAGGGTGGGTCTGGGGCCCAGGAGCGAGGAGGCCGGCTTCCAGCTCAGCCAGCGCGCCGACTATCTGACCAGCCGCATTGGACTGCAGACCACCTTCGGGCGGCCGATCATCAATACCCGAGACGAGTCACATGCCGGGGCGGGCAGTCGCCGTCTCCATGTGATTGTGGGCGATGCCAACCGGCTGGATGCGCCCTTGGTCCTCAAGCTGGGAACCACTGATTTACTGCTGGGCCTCTTGGAATCCGAGGACGATTCGGCCTGTCAGATCGATGAGCTGTTGGATCGCTGGACGCTGGATGATCCGGTGTCGGCCCTGCACACGGTTTCGCGAGATGTCACCCTGAGCAAACCGCTGGCCTTGGCAAACGGAGGATTTGCCGATGCGCTGACCATCCAAAGGGCATTGTTGGATGTGGCCTGCCAGGCCAGACGGGATGTCGACAGGCCTGGATGTGCCGACGACCGGGTTCTGAACCTCTGGGATCAGGTGCTCGAAGATCTGGCCGCAGTGCGTTCGGGCGACGAGGAGGCCCGTCTGGCTATGCACGACCAGGCTGGCAGGTTGGAATGGCTGCTCAAATGGCAGCTCCTGGAGTGTCTGCGTCGTCGCCGTTCCATATCCGACTGGTCGGATCCCCGTTTGGCTGCCCTGGATTTGGCCTGGGCACGGGTGGATCCCGGCCGTGACCTGCCTTGGCGACTGAGAGGATCCGCCCTGCAACTGGCTGATCCCGACCAGATTACTATAGCCATGGACCAGGGGCCGGAGCAGACTCGCGCCTGGTACCGTTCCCGGCTGCTACACCGCTGCCCTGATGCGGTCAGGGCTGTCTCCTGGAGTCGTGTCATTCTTAAGGAACAGGGGCCGGATGGGGAGCCTAGGACCAGGGTGGTGGATCTGTCCGATCCGCTGAGTCACACACGGTCTTCCTACCGGGATGGCCGCGACATATACTGCAGGTAGCGCAGAAAATAGTCCGATATCCGACAGGACGACCACCGGTGGACCACGGTCGGCAATGCCTCGACCACCCGTTTGAAAGAGAAGAGAAGTATGGAATTGCGCGATTTGGCCATGCAGGCCGCCACCATTGCTGTGGAGGCCGGTCGTCATGCCCTCCAGGACCAGATCAACCCCCACGATCCCCGCTCCACCTCAGCCATCGGCCAGGGCACCCAGTTCTCGCCGGGCATTGACACGCGTCTGATCCGATACTGCCGGACCAAGATCGCTGCCCTGGACCCCATGGACGGCTTCTGGGAAGAGGAGGCCGGCAACCGCCGTCCAGGCGGTCGTTACTGGTGCCTGGGCCACATTGACGGTCCGGTCAACTATGTGCGCAACATGGCCGAATGGACGCTGACCATCTCCCTCTTCGCCGTGGACGAGAAGGGTCACGCTTCACCGGTCCTGGGCATTGTGCATGCACCGGTCCTGGGCCTGACTTATCTGGCCGCCAAGGGCCAGGGCGCCATCAGGATCCGACGGACTATTGTGGGCGACAAGCGGGAGAAGATCATCCCCTCCACGATGACCACCCTGAATGGGTCAGTGATCAGCTTCGGTATGTCCTACTTCCCCAACGAGTCCGAAAAGGTTCTGCAGATCGTTTCACGCATGGCCGGCAAGCCTGCCGATATCAAGCGTGTTGGTCCGGTCTCGCTGGACCTGTGTCGGGTGGCGGACGGCAGCTACGACGCCTACTTCGAGCCGGCCCTGCACTCCTGGGACATCCCCGCTGTCTCTGCGGCGGCTGTCGTGGTTCGGGAGGCCAAGGGCACCCTCTGGCGCTGGGACGGCGGACACGTGCGCTGGGAGGGCAGCAACGACGTGGTAGCCACCAACGGGCTCATTGCCGAGGATTTGAACACCTATCTGAGCGGACGCTGATTCGCACAGGGAAGGAGAGCGACCATGGCTGAGGCATCCCAGCAGGGACGGCATATGGCAGCCGGGCAGCAGCAGGAGCAGGAAGAGGATTTGCCGCAGACCGGGACGCATGAACAGGGTCAGACGGCTCAGTCCGATCTTGATGCCGTCTTGGATGACATCGAGACCACCCTGGAGACCAACGCCAAGGAGTATGTGCAGGGCTTCGTCCAGAAGGGCGGCCAGTGATCCATGGCGGATGGGCAGGGGACTGACTCGGACTTTCGCAGAATATTCGGCATCGAGACCGAGTATGGACTGAGCCTGACCGGCGCCAGTGGCCCCTACGCTGCTGGCAGGGTGGCCATGGCCATGTTCCGTCCTCTGATCGAGAAGCACGGGTCAACCAACATCTATCTGTCCAATGGCGCTCGGCTTTACCTGGATGTGGGCTCCCACCCGGAGTATGCCACGGCGGAGGCCCGCGATCCGCTGACGGCCCTGAAACAGGTGCTGGCCGGGGAGCGGATCATGACCGACCTTGCGGAGCGCGCTGGGAAACGCCTGACGGAGGACATGGGCAGACCCGTGAAGGTGCATGTCTTTGCCAACAATGTGGATGCCCAGGGTCATGCCTTCGGTTGCCATGAGAACTACCTGCTGGATCGGGGAGTCCCCTTGGACATGATCGGAGCCTGCCTGGTCCCCTTTTTGGTCACCCGGCAGTTGATCACCGGGGCGGGTCGTCTGGACCCAGATGGCTTCCAGATCAGCCAGCGGGCCGACTTTCTGGACGAGGCGGTTTCTTCGGCCACCACCCGCGCCCGTCCCATGGTCAACACCCGTGACGAGCCTCTGGCCGATCCCGAACGATGGCGGCGTCTGCATGTGATCGTAGGGGATACCAACCGGTCGCCGTTGGTCACTTGGTTCAAGATGGCCAGCACTCACTTGGTCCTGAACCTGATCGAGCAAGCCTGCCGTCAACGCCGACGACCAGACCTGGCGGACTGGGCCCTGGCTGAGCCCCGTGCAGCCGTCCGAGCCGTCAGTCGGGATCGGACCGGCCGGGTCACTCTGGAACTGCAGGCTTCCACGAAAACTGGCAGTATCAGCGCTCTGGGTCTGCAAGAGGCCTATTGGTCGGCCTGCAAGGCTTTTGTTGACCAGCAGGAGGATATAGGTATCGACCGGTCTCAGGCTCTGCAGGCCCTGCGACTTTGGAGGGTTGCCCTGGATGCGCTCGATGCGGGGCGTTGGCAGGATCTGGCTGACTGGGTGGATTGGGCCGCCAAGTTGCGGTTGATCCAGGGCCTGAGTCGACGAGGGACCGGACGGGATCTGGCCGAGGCTCTGGATCTGGACTATCACGATCTGAGCGCCGGAAGATCCTTCCCTGGCCTGATCAGGCATGGGCTCATGCGCTCGCCGGTCGACGACTCGGAGATACGTCGCGCCATGGATCAACCTCCGGAGGATACCCGGGCCCGTCTGCGTGGCGACTTCGTCCGTGCAGCAGACCGGGGAACACGCAGCTGGTCATGCGACTGGAGCAACCTGGTCCTAGGCGGCTCTCACCGAGTAGAGGTTGCCCTGCCTGACCCCTTCGATCATCTGGGCCCACCCCGATACCACTCCTTGATGGACTTTCTCAAGAATGCCGCAGAACCTCGTGCCTAGAAGCTCAGTTTGCACCGCGGGACTTCCATTAGGTCTTCTCTAACCAAGAAGGGCCCCAGCATCCGTGGATGGATGCCGGGGCCCTTGTAGAAAGAAAGGCTGGTTTCACTTCTTGTTGGTGACGGCCTTCTTCAGCAGCGAGCCTGCGGAGATCCGCACGCCGTAGCTGGCCGGAATCTTGATGGTCTCACCGGTGCGGGGGTTGCGGCCGGTGCGAGCGGCGCGCTTGACACGCTCGGCCGAAAACAGACCGGTCAGCTTCAGACCCTCACCGGACTTCATGGCCTCGACGAAGACATCCTGGAAGGCGTTGACAGCAGCTTCCGCCTGAGCCTTGGTCAGGTTGGACTTCTGCGCGATCTTCGACACGAGATCAGACTTGTTGTATGCCATAGAACATCCTTCTTTCGGGGGCCTCCCATTGCTTGATTTGGGGAAAGCCCAACGGTCAATGACTGATATTACCGCAGATTAGGCCCAAACACCGCATTTTTCGGGGGTTTCCGACATTTCATCAAGCGATTTTTGAGGTCCTTGGGAATGAAAGTGTCCAAAGGGCTCTTCAGATGCGATTGTGCTTGCTCAGCCAGCGCATGGCAAGGGCTCCCAGGGGGATGCGCAGCCAGTAGGTGGCTACACGGAAGACCAGAGTGGCCGAGATAGCCACGCCTGAGGGGACGCCAGCCAGGCGGAAGGCGGAGAAGAGCACAGCCTCTATGGCCCCTAGGCCGCCAGGGGTGGGGACAGCCGAACCTAGCGTGTTGGCCAGAAGGAAGACGAAAGTGGTCTCGAAAACGTTGGTCCTGCAGCCGAAGGCCATCAGGGCGGCCCAGAAACTCATGCCCAAGGCTGCCGACTGCAGCACGGCCCCAAGTACGGCCACTACCAGCTGTCGGGGCTGAGTCAATATCTCTACAAGGTGGCGGGCATAGGAGGCCACAATGGGCATCAAGCGTTCCATGACCAGTCGCCGTGTGTAAGGCACGGCCATGATCAGGGCTGCGATGATGGCCACTGTTCCGATGACGATGACCAGGGTGTTGGTGGGGATCATCCCGGATAGGGTGTTGCGCCCGGTGAACAGTCCGATGACGATCAGCAGGCAGAAGGTGGTCGCGAACTGGACGGCCACCACGGCGCTCATGATGGCCGTGGCCATGGTGTTGCCATAACCGTCCCGCCGCAGGAACTGTAGGTTGACGAAGGCCGGCCCCACTCCGGCAGGCATGGAGACCGAGGTGAAGGAGGAGGCCACCTGGGATAGGAAGATACCTTTGAAATCGCGCTTGGCAGGATCGATGAAGACTCCTAGGGTGATGGCGCAGCCCACCCAGGACAGTGATCCCAGCAGGAAGGAGAGTCCAGCCATCCAAGGATTGGCATTGCGGACGGCGCTGATGACCTGAGGCAGGTTGAACTGGGTGACAATGACTGCCACAGCTACTACCAAGAGGGCCAGGGCCACGAAGCTGCGCAGACTGAAACGTGAGAGGGTTACCTGGCCGGTCTCAGCCACCGACTCAGGGGGAGCCAGAGCCTGCAACTGTTTGCGCAGGTCAGTCAGAATTTGTCGATCCCAGCCGGGCAGGGCTTGGGTCTGTGCGGGAATGGCCACCATCTGGCAGAATGGCGATAGCCCCGCCAGGGTCTTGACCCCCCAGGAGGCACGGGCGGCATCAATGGCTTGATCCACCCCGATCATTGTGGCGATCAAGGCCAGAAGCTGGATCCGGTCCAGGGCGATGTTGGCCTGGGAGCTGGCGCTGTCGCCGTTCTCCCAGCCGGCGATGACCATGGAGCCCGACTGGTCCATGGCCAAAGTCTCCGGGCGGATGCGGCGGTGTGTGAAGCCGCGCTCGTTGGCCCGACGAAGGTAGTCCATCAGCTGCTTGGCCCTGTCGGCATCCAGGTTCTCAGGTTCCAGGGGATCAAGATGGACATCATCCTCCAGTACCAGAATTGAGGATTCGGCGCTCTCCGTCAGACCATAAGGGTGCAGGGCGGGCAGCCCCAGATCCCGCAATTCAGTCAGCAGGGCCATGTGGTGTTGCATGGAGTTTCTGACTGACCGGTCCCGGCGCATGGAGACTCCGGACAGCTTGATCCACTGCCAGAGCTGCATCAGATAGCCCATGGTGTGCAGCTGGCCGTCCATGACCGACACCGTGTAGTTGCGGCCTTGCCCGTCACGGGCTCTGTAGATGCGGGAGGCCTCAATGAGGTCGTCGTCGAGGGCTGGCAGGGGCTGACCATCGGAGTCCAGACTGGGATCCTGACGTTCCAGACTCGTGGCATGGATACCGATGGAGGCTATGGCCTGCACCACCCCCTGTCCCCAGGCGCCCTTGTTCTGCGTGCCCGCCAGGTATCGGACGACCATGCCCATGATTCGTCCAAGGATAAGCGAGACCAGAACCCCGCTGGCCGAATTGGAGGATATGGCGACCATGATGATGGCCACGACGTATAGAGCGTTCCATCCCCACTTGACCGAGCTGCGCAGGCGACGGGGTCCTGCTGCGCTCAGGAAGGCAGCCAGACCGGCATAGAAGTCAGGCAGCAGGACGGGCGACCCTATGGCGTTCTGGGAGCTGAATGAGGCGATCAGGGTCGGGTTGCCCGCCTTCAGGATGAGGTTGGAGGTCAGCATGACCAGCCCAAACCCCAGGAACATGGCCAGGGGGGCGGTGATGGCCTGGATCCATTCCCTGTTGACCAGCAGATGGATAATCACGGCCAGGACCACGGTCACCGTCACCGCCTGCTGGAGGAAAGCGGTGGGTACGTCCATGAGCCAGTCCATGGCATTGCCAGCCTGGCGCATGTCAGACTCGACCCCGGCCGCTATTCCTTTCAGGTAGACAGCTGCCAGAGTGACCAGGATTCCCAGGATCAGGGCTGCCAGGGCTCGAAGTAGGTCTTCGGCATCATGGACCCGCTGGGGTGGGGTATCTCTGATGACGACCTGGTCTGCCTGTCCAGGGTGGGCGGAATCAGTGTCCTCGGGGGTGGTGGTCGACTGGGACGGGGTCATGGTCAGTCGCGATCGAAGTCCACCAAGGTTCCGGCTGCGCCGGTGTAGGTTGCCGGCGTCAGGGCTTTGAGCCGACTGGCCGTGTCCTGGTCCAGGTCCAAGCCATCGATGAAGTGCTCGACATCCTCCCGGCCGATCCTCTTGCCCCGCATGAGTTCCTTGACCTGCTCGTAGGGGTGATCCATGCCTGAGCGTCCAGCCAGCCCAGCGGCCCGCATGGCCGTCTGTATGGGCTCGCCCAGAACCTCCCAATTGCTGTCCAGCTCGCGGGCCATCAGGGCCTTGTCGGGGTGGATGGTCTGCAGGCCGCCGTCCAGGTTGTCCAGAGCCAGCAGGCTGTAGCCCAGGGCCGAACCGATGTTGCGTTGGGTGGTGGAGTCAGTCAGGTCCCGCTGCCAGCGGGTTTCGGTGAGGGTGGTGGCCAGGGTGTCCAGCAGGGCCCCTGAGATCTCCAGATTGGCTTCGGCGTTCTCGAAGCGTATGGGGTTGACCTTGTGGGGCATGGTGCTGGACCCTGTCGCGCCTTTGACAGGTTCCTGGGCAAAGACGCCACGGGAGATGTACATCCAGACATCCACGGCCAGGTTGTGCAGGATCCGGCCCAGGTGGGCGATGTTGCCAAAGAGCTCGGCCTGCCAGTCGTGGGACTCGATCTGGGTGGTCAATGGGTTCCAGACCAGGCCCATCCGCTCGGTGATGAAGGTCCGGGTCAGATCAATCCAATCCAATTGCGGCAGGGCGGCCATATGGGCCCCAAAGGTTCCAGTGGCACCGTTCATCTTGCCCATGTAGTCCTGATTGCGGATCCTGTCCAGCTGCCGGTGCAACCGGTGGACGTAGACCGCCATCTCCTTGCCCAGGGTGGTGGGTGTGGCCGGCTGGCCGTGGGTCAGGGCAAGCATGGGCAGATCACGGTATTGCTCTGCCATGGTGGCCAGATGGTTCTCGATCCGGGTGGCCTTGGGGAGCCAGACCTGTTCGACCCCGCCTCGGATGCAACGGGCATAGGCCAGGTTGTTGATGTCCTCGCTGGTGCAGGCGAAGTGGACCAGGGGAGTCAGCTTGGGAAGTTGGGACTCGGGGCCAAGGGCTGTGGCTGCAGCCTCCAGACGGCGGTCGATGAAGTATTCCACTGCTTTGACATCGTGGTGGGTCTGGGCTTCGATACCTGCCAGTTCGGTGATGCCATCGGCATCGAAATCCTCGGGGATGGCCCGCAGATAAGCCTGCTCAGCCTCGGTCAGAGGCTTTACACCCGGCAGGACCGGGTGCTGGCCGTTGCCTTGGTAGCCGTTGGCCAGCATGATCATCCATTCGACCTCGACCCGCATACGCTCGCGGTTCAAGGCAGGTTCACTCAGATAGTCCACCAGATCGGCGGTCTGCCTGCGGTAACGTCCGTCCAAGGGGTTGAGGGGGATGACTGGGGTGATTCGGCTCAGGTTCATGCCTCCAGCCTAGACGACCGGGTCAACCAGCAGGAATCGATATGAGTGCTCTTGGGGGTCCGCGTGTCCCGCTCATCGCTGCAGCCTGCCGCGGTAGTAGCGGGTCTCCTGCAGATCGCCCTCGATGGCATGGGCGAAGTGGTCGTCCTGACGTCGTACGGCTGGTGAATTCTGATCGCGGGCATCAGCCCAGGCCGCCCGCTGGTAGGCCATGCCATGGGTGGATTCCTTGCCGGGGCCGGCAGTGGTCACCGACCGGCCACTTTGGTTGTCGCCTGGAGGGGGAGGTCCGCCTGCCCTTCCTCTGACGGTCAGCTGATTGGGCCGCGAGGGGTTGTCGGCTCCATCAAGACTGGAGACCAGCTCCTCGCGCATCTCCACGCTGGTGACCCAGGTGTCTGACCCTATCTTGCGATGAGCGATGGGTGATCCGACGGTCACGATGTGATCGAAATGGTAACGGTTGGAAAGATCCGAGGCCATGGTGGCGGCCACGATGCCGCCCTGGGAATGACCAACCAGGCTGACCGGATCGTCCGGACGCACCCCGGCCTCCCGCATGGCCTGGTCCACTAGACGCAGGGAGGCCGCACTTTCGCGTACTGAAGCCTTGTCGCTCATGAGCTGGATGTTTTGGCCCCATCCGATGGGGGAATCGAGATGGGAGCTGGTGCCGGGTATGTAGACCAGCCAACGGTCCTTGCCGTCCGCCTCCCGATATCGTTGTACAGCGATGGTTGCGTAAGGAATGCCGTCCCGGCAGGATCCCAAGGCCTCCAGATTCTGCAGAGCAGTGGCGATGTCATGAGCCTCGCCCAACCCCTTGCCCTGTGGCTGGACAGGATCCATCGTGAGCCGGTCACCCTGAAGATGAGCGAGTATGAAGGGCACCAGCAGGCCTGGATCGGTGACCAATCTGCCAATAGGATCATGGTGGTCTGAAGTCAGGTCGGACGCGACTGCGGCCAGCAGAGGCTGATGGATGCCGGCTGTAGTTTCCAGAAATTCCTGGAATTGCGAGGCATCCAGGTTGCCGGTCAGTTTAGCTGCTCCCAGGCTCAGACCGATGGTTCCCAACATGTACGGGGCGATGGGCTGAAAGAGGGTCACGGCCGTGGATATCAGGGAGTCCATCAGCTTTTCCATGAATGATTCCGCCTGCGAGTACAACCCGTAGGCCTTGGTCAGCCGATCGGCCACAGACTGGAGTTTGGCGCGTAGGTCTTCGCAGGACTGAGCTTGGTCACTGCAGAAGGTCACCATCAGGTCCAGGGGCAGACGGGCGTGACCTGGTGGCGGCACGGCAGCCTGGGCGCAGGGGAGTGCCGGCAGTCCTAACATGGTTCTGCGGATGGCCTGATCGGTAAGAATCCATTGTGTCTGCAGGGTGGTCAGGGCACCACCTGCCTGGTTGAGCCGGTCCGCCATGCCGGTCAGATGATCCAATTCGGTGCTGGTGTAACCGTTGGCGTCTGGTGCGGCGGTGATCGTCCGCTTCATGGCTGGCTCTCTTGATCGATCAGGTTCAGGGTGCGTCCTGCCTGGATACGCTGATCCTGGCAGAGGGCATCCATGGCCCGTACCTGGGCCCGGTAGGCCTGAGCGGCCTTTCCCTGCCAGTCGACCCTTAGAGCTTGGCCGGTTAATTCGCTCAGGTGGACCAGGGTTGTTCTCGACTGCCGAGCCATATCGGCCAGCATGGTCCGGCAACGGGCTGCCCGTGCGTGGCAGGGGCAGGCTCCGGCCGCCTCAGGATCGGACAGGTATGAGGACTGCTCGAGGAAGGAGCCCCAGGTGGGTAGTGACGATGGTGATGACTTGTCCATGCGTCTACTTCATCACCGCGGTCACGCTTGTATGGTGTCGATTGGGCTATGTGGTCGAATGTTGCCTGACCCGTTTTGATGGGGACAGGTCTTTGCAAATGATTGAGCAATGCCTGGTAAGGCCGGTCACCAGGGTTTGACGCCCTTTTCCTGATCCTGGTGGCCGCCCGTATTGCCTGTTGGGTTGGGGGAGGAGGAGGGATCGCTCTGTTGTTGGTTGCGCCTGAGCAGATCCTCCACCTCAGCCTCCTGCTGCTTGGTCAGCCCAGAGGATGAGCCCTTGCCTGATCCGCTCTTTCCATCCTGCCCATTTTTGGTTTTGTCTGCTTGTTGTTTTTTGAGTACCCGTTCCGTACGTTGGGTCAGCGCAGTGCTGGTCGCTTGGTTGGCCTGCGCGGCCTGCCTGGTCTTCGGCAGAAGCAAGAGGCCCGGCCGCGCCGCTTGGGCGAAAAGGCGGTCTGCCTGATCTTGCAGCGCCTTGATTGCTGCCGGGTCTGCCTGGGGGTTTCGGGCCTGCCGGATGCTGGTGTTCAGTGTGCGCGTGGCCTCGTTGTAAGTGGCGATGGCTCTGACGTTGATCAGGCCCCATGCCCCGGCCAGCGCTGCTATCAGGGCTACAACAATAAGAACCAGACGCGTTCGAAGGACCTTCCTGCTCATAGCAATCTCCTCGAAGTACGGATCCATTGCCCTGCCTCAACCAGGATCAGGACCAGCTCCACCAGTGCCAAGGGCCAGACCAGTGGAGTGACATGTCGGCGTACCTGGTCGACCGTGGTCACCCGGTAGCGCTTGGAGACCGAAGCCGTAGCACCCTCGCGGACGGTGACCCCCTTGGCCAGGGCTTGATAGTGGCCGCTCATCTCGTCGGCCATGGCCTTCAGGGTGTTCGGGTCCATGACCGAGATGCCCGGCTGGCCGGTCTGCGGATCCTTCACCCAGCCTCCGGCATCGCTGCCGCCCACATCGGAGGTCAACGGCACCGTGCCTCCCTTGGCTGAACCGGTTCCCAGGACAAAAGCCTCGTCCAACCCTTCTCTAAGAACGCTGAAGGATCGCCGTTCGTCCCTGCCGGTCTGCTCCCCATCGCTGATCAGATAGAGCAGGATCAGGTCGTTGGGATGTCGGTCCTTGGTCTGCTTCAATGTCAGAGTCAGCCGATCCAAAGGAGCGTCCAGACTTGAACCCGAGGAACGGGAGGTGGGCTCTGTGGTCAGCCCACGGGCCCAGTTGTCCACAGCTCGTACGTCGGGGGTCAGGGGCAGATCGACGCTGGCCGAGGCACCGAAACTCAGAGCCGAGAAGGATGCATCCGGATAGATGTCGACCAGGTCTCGAACGGCCGCTTTGGCCGCCTCCAACCGGCTCATGCCGTCCTGGGTTCCATATCCGGCATCCTTGACTGCCATGGATCCGGTCACGTCAACCGCAATGAAGACATCAGTGGCGTTGACGGCCTTGTTGGTGGTTTTGCTGACGGTGCTGGGAGTCAGGACCATGAGGGCCAGGATCAGGACCATGGCGGTACGTCGGGTCAGGGCCCAGCGATCGGCATCCGTATCCTGCCCCTTAGGCAGTCCATGGATGACCAGCGCAATGGCCAGGAGCAAGAGCAGGCCTGCCAGAAGGCCGCCGGCCACCCAGCCTAGGGCAGGCTCAAAGGTCAGGGACTTGAGTATGTTCATCGCTTCAGCCTCCAGGCCAGGAGCAGATATGCGGACAGGGCCAGGGTCAGGGCCAGGGTCCACCAGCCGGGTGCATCCACCAGGCTGGACTGCTCCTGTTGGCGTGGGTCGGCTCCATGGCGACGTTCGATCCGGCGGACCAGCGCGTTAATGGAGTTCCCATCCTGCCGTCGCAGGAAGATACCGCCACGGGCTTCGATCAGCCGCTGCATCTGCTTGGTGGTCTCATCCTCGGTACCTTGGTCCGGTCCCGAATAGAGCCCGTCCACCGCGATTCCTGCGGCCGAGGTCAGCTTGAGCGCCTCTTCCAGGGTGTACGTGGGTTTGCCGGAGACCACGTTATCGGTGGCCAGAACCAAGGAGCTCGAACGTTGGTCGGCCTTTGCCGGTCGGGTTTGGTTCTTGGGAGCGAATTGCGGTAGGAGCGCAGCGCAGCCCACCAGCCCGTCGCCGATCAGTGAGGTGGTGTCCCGACGGTTCTGCGTGCCCTCCAGCCAATCGCTGATGTCCTGGTACTGTCGTCCGCTCATGGCGTCGATGCGGTCTTGGGACTGCACCCCGTCCAGGATCCGCCGAGCCTTGCCCAATTCGGCAGTGATCATGTCATAGTCATCAGTCAGGGGGAAGACGGTGCGCGAGGTGGAATTGAAGATGCTCAGGGCCATGCGTTCGCCCCGGAAGTTGCGGACCAGATCGAGGTATGAGGCGATCACCTGCCGGTCGTAGGGCAGGGTGGACCCGGACACATCCAGACATAGGACGATATCGCGGTTATGACCCTGCTCCAATGTCCGATCGACCCGGGCGGGCCTTGCAGCCAGGCTCAAAACCATCAGCAGGGCCAGAGCGAGCAGGATTGCGGCGCAGCGGTTCAATCGCCGCCAGCGCCGCAGGGCCTCGTGGCCCTCCTCGGTGTCCAGGTCGTTGTCCAAGGTCCAGATCCGGGCTCCCGGTTCCTGATCCGGCCGGCCACGACGTGCCATACGGTGAGTCAGCAGGCCCAATGCCAAGGCCAGGACCAGAGCCAGAACCGGCAGCCAGGGCCACCGCCAGGACAGATTGCCTATGCTCATCGCGGCCACCGTTCAATCAAATTCCGTACCCAGTCGGCTGCCTGATTCACCGTGGCGTCAGTTCCCTCGCTGTCCCGTGGAAGGGCGAATTCGGGCGGGTAGAGGGCATCTATGGTCTGTCGAAGCAGATCCAGACCCTGCCGCGTACTTGGCGTGCGGGGCTGAGCCTGGATTTCGGCCAAAGTCTTGGATTTCATGTCGCTGTTCCAGGAGTGGGAGGCAAATCCACGAGCGATAGTGGCCAGTGCTGTCATGGCCTGGTCGCGGTCCAGATGGCCCTTGTTGTACTGGGCCACCACCTGATCAATCCGCCGACGCCATGCATCGAGGGAGCCAGAGCTCGCCTGGATCGGGTGCTCTTCCTGCTGACGGCGGAACCTAGGCAAAAGAATGGCCGCTCCGGCCAGGGCCAGGGCCAGTATGATGGCGGTCGTTGTCAGAGCCAACAGCCAGGTGGGCTGGGTCATGGTGGGCATGACCTTGATTCGGCCATGATCGGACGCAAGACGGATCAGGACGACACCACTCATGCCGCCATCACCGTCCGTCGCATGGGAATGCCCGGTCTGCCGGCTGAAAGCAGGTGGATGAATCTGTTGAACATGGCTGTGCTGGAGTCTGCCCGAATCAGGGAGGCCCCGATTCTGGACAGTTCCCGGCTAAAGGCCTCGATCTGATAGCGTCTGTGCAGGTCCACAGCTCGCGTCCCGTTCGCGGTTCGCAGGAAGGCCGGGATCCTGCGTCCGCTGGGCGCATCCTTTACCGAGCCCATAGCGGGCTGCTGGCGCAGGGGATTCATGGTCTCCACTCCGATGAGATTCAGGGGGTGGGTGGTTGCCAACTGTCGGATGGTCGGCATCAGGTCTACGTGCAATGCCGACTGGTCGGTGGCGATAACCAGCATGGCCTGCCGGTCCTGGATGCCGGCGGCGTAGCCCAGCAGGGCCTCAAGGTTGCGCGGCTGATCCAGCGGTGACTCCAGAGCCCGGTCCAGGGTCTGTTCGAATCGAGCGAAGCCGCCCTGGCAGGGTATGCGGCGGATGGCGGATGAATCGACCAGGACCAGATCCACCTCATCGCTGCGGCGCAGGCTTAGGGAGGCGAACATGCACAGGGCGTTGGCGGCTACCTGGATGGCCTGCTCCCCGTCAGGGCAGGTTCCGGACATCTCGCGGCCAACGTCCAGCAACAGCCAGACCTTGCTGGTAACCAGGCGCTCGCGCTCCACCACCATGGGCCGACCCATCCGTGCGCTGGCGTGCCAGTCGATCATGCGGGTTTCGTCTCCGAACTCATAGGCGCGCAGGTCGGCACGTTCGTCTCCACCGCCGCGTCGGCTAGAGGAGTGCTCACCCTCCAGCAGACCAAGGGCCCTGCGCACCGTGGGAAGCCGCAAGCTGGAGTCCAAGGACTCGATCCGCCTGCGGACCGGATCGCGATCCGAGCGTCGACGGCTCATGGCACCGGCACCGTGTCGACGATCTGGTCGATGATGTCGTCGCTGCTGATGCCGTCGGCCTGGGCTTCGAAGGTCAGCAGGATCCGGTGGCGGAGTACTGAATGGGCCCAGTCCTTCAGATCCTCGGGAATGACGTAATCCCTGCCAGTCAGCAGGGCTCTGGCCTGGCCAATGCGCACTAGGGCGATGGAGGCACGCGGGCTGGCTCCCAGTCTCACCTGTTCGGCCAACCCTTGGATGGGCCGCGATCCAGCCCCCCTGCTGGTGGCTGCCAGATCGACTGCGTATTGCATGATGGGCTCCGCCACGTGGACCTGTCGGGCCTTCTGCCTCAAGAAGTCCACATCAGCGATGGTCAGTGCGTCCCGATCGTCCTTGCCGGGCATATCGGTGCCTCGGCTGGTCAGCATCTGCAGCATTCGGGTCTCCTGGTCGGCATCAGGATAGGTCATGACGGCCTTGAGCATGAACCGGTCCATCTGGGCCTCGGGCAGGTTGTAGGTACCCTCCTCCTCAATGGGGTTTTGGGTGGCGATCACCATGAAGGGCCGGGGTAGGGCTATGCGCTCGCCACCGATGGTGGTGGCGCCCTCGGCCATGGCCTCAAGCATGGCTGACTGGGTCTTGGCGTTGGAGCGGTTGATCTCGTCCAGGAGAACGAAGTTGGCGTGAATAGGGCCCAGTTGCGTCGAGAAGCGCTGTGTGGAGAAGTCGTAAACCTGAGTGCCTACCAGATCCGAGGGCATCAGGTCGGGTGTGCACTGGATCCGCTTGAAGCTGCCGGAGACCGAGGTGGCCAGGGTCTGGGCGGCGGTGGTCTTGGCCAGGCCGGGCACGGATTCGATCAGGATGTGTCCTGAGGCCACCAGCGTCAGGATCAGGGCCTCGCGCAGGTTCTCCTGGCCTACCAGAGTCCTAGAAAAGCGGGTTCGGATCCGGTCGGCCAACTGACGGCAACGTTGCAGGTCGTCCTGGCTGATTGGCGGAACCTGCCGGTTCTGACCGGACTGAACAGATGGGGACTGACTGGGTCGTGGTGGGAATAATGCCATAGCAGACATGGTAACGGCATTTCCTGACGATTCAGCCAGCCGAACTCAGGTCAGGGACCAGTCCACCGGCTCGGCGCCCATGGCCTCCAGCGCTTGGTTGGCCTTGGAGAACGGACGGGACCCGAAGAAGCCGTATCGGGCCGACATGGGGCTGGGGTGCGGGGATTTGATGATGGCCGCGTTGGTCAGCAGAGGCTCCAGGCTCTGGGCCTGCCTTCCCCAAAGAATGGCTACCAGGGGCCGGATCTTGCCCTCCTGGTCGCGCCTGTCGTTCAGAGCTCGGATGGCGGCGTCGGTGATTTCCTCCCAGCCCTTGTTCCTGTGGCTGGCCGGCTTGCCGACTCGAACAGTCAGGCAGCGGTTGAGCAGCATGACCCCTCTCCGGGTCCAAGGTGTCAGATCGCCGTTGGAGGGCGTGGGCAGGCCCAGGTCAGCGCTCAGCTCGGCGTAGATATTGCGCAGGGAGCCGGGGATGGGGCTGACTGCAGGATCCACGCAGAAGCTCAGGCCTACCGGATGCCCGGGAGTCGGATAGGGATCCTGGCCCACGATCAGGACCTTGATGGAGTCGAAGGGGATGGTAAAGGCACGCAGGATGTTCTTGCTGGCAGGCAGGTAGCGGTGGCCCTGGGCCAGCTCGGATCTAAGGAAGTCGCCCATCCGGTGAATGTTGGGTTCGACAGGAGCGAGAGCCTTGGCCCAGCCGGGATCCACCAGGGCACTCAGAGGTTTGCGATGGGGTCGGCCCTGGCCTCCTGCTATGGTCGGAGGGTTGGTACCGGTTCCGTTCGTCGGCGCGGGGGAGGTTGCGGCAATAGGCTGGCTGCTGTTCATAAGGTCACTATATCGCTTGGTGCTATGAGCCGGTCAGGGTTGTCATGGCTCTCCCAGGCTTGCGGGAACGTCGGATGGTCAGTGGGATGCTGCTCCGGCGTCCCATTACCTATAATGGTTCAGGATCCGGTGGAGCAGAGGAGAGTTCATGGCTAGCACGCGCGACAATGGGACGCAGGCGCGCCCCCAGGTTCATGATGCGTTCGACAACCCTCCCAAGGGGCCGGTCGGTGTGCATCGGGGGCCTCGTTCCCTGTCGGTCAGGGTTCTGCCCTACCTGCTGGTGGTGGTCTTGGCCGTGTTGTGCGGACTTGGCTTATGGGCTGCAGTCAGTGGCTCCCTGCCATGGCAGCAGACGCATACCGATGCCTCCCGGGTCATCAGCAGCCATCTGCCCAAGCGGTCTGCATCCTCCTCTGCCTCAGAGAACAAGACCTCTGCTGAAGAATCCTCCCAGGGCCAGGCTTCACAACCGTCCTCGCAATCGCCTTCGGCGAGTGCATCCAGCAGCAGCCCGGCACCTGTGGTCAACAGGGGCACACAGGTGGCGGTCATCAACGGAACCAGGATCACCGGTTATGCAGGCAATAAGCGTCAGGTTCTGGTCAATGCCGGTTATAGTGCGGTCACGGCAACCAACCCGCAGGGCGCTCTGCCTGGCGTAAGTACGGTCCGTTACCGTGACGAGGCTGACAAGGCTACTGCCCAGGAGGTGGCTAACCTGTTGGGCATCACCCAGGTGGAGCAGTCCTCCGTGGCCTCCACTCCGGTGGAAGCCATCCTCATGCAGTGAGGTTCAACCAACCGGACGACCAAGGAAATTCGATGGCAAAAGTTCCCGAATTTCGGCTCGGCGTTTTGCAATTGCCCTATCAATGGGCCTAAACTGACCTTGCCGACCAGGCAGATGCGGTCAGTCTCGTATCTGTTGTGACGCGGCACCTATGTTAAGGAAGTTAGTTATGGCACAAGGCACTGTGAAATTCTTCAGCGCTGGCAAGGGTTACGGATTCATCAATCCCGACGATGGCGGCGAGGACGTGTTCGTGCACTACTCAGCCATTCAGTCCGACGGGTTCAAGACCCTTGATGAGGGAGATAAGGTCGAATATCAGGTGGAGCAGGGCCCCAAGGGTCTGCAGGCAACCAAGGTCACCAAGCTCTGATTGTCGTCTTCTGTATTCGTCATGGTGGATCCCGGTCATTCCGGGGTCCATTTTTTGTAGCATTCGTTTGAGAGCAGAGTGCGGATCGTCTGTGGGCACGGCCGATCGCTCAGGGCCGATATGACATACAGCCTGCAGCGTATTTTCCCCTCAGGTTGGCACTCGGCCCCACCGAGTGCTAATCTGCTGAATTAGCACTCGAGGTGTGGGAGTGATAACACGACAGCTGACGGTCGGGTTCCGTTCCACTCCGACGGTGGGTCATGAAACCTCAAGCCATGACGGAGGAAGCAACAATGGCAAAAATCATCGAGTATGACGAGGAAGCTCGTCAGGGTATGCTTGCCGGCCTGGACAAGCTGGCCGACACGGTCAAGGTCACGCTGGGCCCCAAGGGTCGCAATGTGGTGCTGGACAAGTCCTACGGCGCGCCGACCATCACCAACGACGGCGTCTCCATCGCCAAGGAGATCGACCTGGAGGATCCTTACGAGCGTATCGGCGCCGAACTGGTCAAGGAAGTCGCCAAGAAGACTGACGACGTAGCCGGAGACGGCACCACCACCGCCACCGTACTGGCCCAGTCCCTGGTGCATGAGGGTCTGAAGAACGTGGCTGCCGGGTCCAACCCCATAGCCCTGCGTCGCGGCATCGAGAAGGCTGCCGATGCCATCGTCAAGGAGCTCGTGGCACAGTCCAAGGAAGTCGAGACCAAGGATCAGATCGCTGCCACCGCCACCATCTCTGCAGGCGACCCCGAGATCGGCAATGAGATCGCCGAGGCTCTGGACAAGGTCGGTCAGGACGGCGTGGTCACCGTCGAGGACAACAACCGCTTCGGCCTGGACCTGGAGTTCACCGAGGGCATGCGTTTCGACAAGGGCTACATCGCTCCCTACTTCGTCACCAACAACGACGACCAGACCGCCGTTCTGGATGATCCATACATTCTGCTTACCTCGGGCAAGGTCTCCAGCCAGCAGGACGTGGTCCACATCGCCGAGCTGGTCATGAAGACCGGCAAGCCGCTGCTGATCGTCGCTGAGGACGTGGACGGCGAGGCGCTGCCCACCCTGATCCTCAACAAGATCCGCGGCACTTTCAACTCCTGCGCCGTCAAGGCCCCTGGCTTCGGCGACCGCCGCAAGGCCATGCTGCAGGATATGGCCATTCTGACCGGCGCACAGGTGGTTTCCGATGAGCTTGGCCTCAAGCTGGACTCCATCGACATGAGCGTGCTGGGCACCGCCAAGAAGGTCATCGTCTCCAAGGACGAGACCACCATCGTCTCCGGTGGTGGTTCCAAGGATGAGGTCTCCGCTCGCGTGGGCCAGATCCGTACCGAGATCGAGAACACCGACTCCGACTACGACCGTGAGAAGCTGCAGGAGCGGCTGGCCAAGCTGGCCGGCGGCGTGGCCGTCATCAAGGTCGGCGCAGCCACCGAGGTTGAGGCCAAGGAGCGCAAGCACCGCATCGAAGATGCTGTCCGCAACGCCAAGGCCGCCATCGAGGAGGGCCTGCTGCCCGGAGGTGGCGTGGCTCTGGTTCAGGCTGCTGCCAAGGCCGAGAAGGATGTCAAGCTGGATGGCGACGAGTCCACCGGCGCATCCATCGTCTTCCGCGCCATCGAGGCCCCCATCAAGCAGATTGCCGAGAACAGCGGCGTCTCCGGTGACGTGGTCATCAACAAGGTTCGTTCGCTGCCTGCTGGCCAGGGCTTCAACGCCGCCAACAACGAGTATCAGGACCTGCTGGAGGCCGGCGTGGCCGACCCAGTCAAGGTGACCCGTTCTGCCCTGCAGAACGCTGCCTCCATCGCCGGGCTCTTCCTGACCACCGAGGCCGTCGTGGCCAACAAGCCTGAGCCTCCGGCACCTGCTGCCGCTCAGCCTCAGGGCGACATGGGCTACTGATCCCATGAGGTTCGGCCCGTCTTTTCGGCTGAACTGATTGATCGCCAAGGACAGGGGCATGCGCACCGGGTAATGGTGCGCATGCCCCTGTCTCTGTTCTTGTACTCGTTGACCGTCTGTTTCGTTTTCCACATATGCTTGCCAGGTCTAGTGCCGATCCGCCACGATCACATAGCTTCGGGTTGCCTGCATGCATCAACCAGGCGTCAGGCTCCGGCGAATAGACGGGTGGCCTGGGCCTCGGTGTCCGCATAGAGCGACGATGCTTGTGTCAGAGCTGCCTGGATACCTTCAAGCGCCTGTTCCATCTGGGCCTGCGAGGCGCGCCACTGCTGGGCCACCGTGGCGAATTGGCTGGCCGCCGAGCCCTGCCAGACGCTTTGCAGATTGTCCAGATTGGTGTACATTCCCGCCACGGCATCTCTGATGGCTCCTATTGAGCCGCTGACCGCGCCGGAGGCCGTCTGTATCTGATCCGAATCAACTTGGAACCGTGTCATGATTGTCCTTTCCGTGAATGGCGGTGATGGTGGGGGAGTCCACTGCCGTCAACCGCTACTGTGGACACTATGACAGTGTTCAAGCAGTTGCCCCGTCCGAGGACCCATGTGGTCGAACGAGTCCCCTTCCACAAGACGAATCCGGTCGGCGTTTCACCCATAAGGCGGGTGCTGGCTTTCCTGCTCCTGATGATTGTGATGGTCGGCGTCCTAGAACCGATCAGGGCTTTTGCCGATGAGCCTCAGACTGGGGCCGGAACCATGACCGACACGATCACCGATCCGCAGAATTTGCTGGGTTCGGACGTGGGATCAGTCAAGGATGCTATCGAGGAAACTGCGCAGCAGACAGGAGTATCGGTCCGACTGCTCTACCTTCCGCATTTCTATCAGGGTGTTAAGCCTGAGACCTGGGCATCCAGGGTGCTCGAATCGATGAAGCCCACCCACGACACGGTCCTGCTGGCTGTGGCCTCTCAGGACGGCAAATTGGTCGTGGCGGTCTCCAGCAACTCGCAGGCCTGGCTCAAGGACCAATCCAGCGTGGATCAGCTCTCGCAGGCGGCTCTGGAGCCGGTCACCAAGGGCCGCAATCCCGACTGGGTGGGCTCGGCCAAGGCCATGATGGACCAGGTTGAGACTCTTGACCAAAACCACCGGCATCACCGGGTGATGATCATTGCTCTTTCGGCGACGGTTGTCGTCCTGATCGTGCTGGGCGTAGCCGTTACGATTTGGTGGCGTCGTAGTAGCCGAACCGGGGCTCATCATCGCAAGTCCGGCGCTGCGAAGAAACAATCACGCCCGGCAGAGACGGTCAGCAAACTATCAGATAATACCCAGAAAGACGCGGCAAGCTGAAACCATGAGCAAACCGACGCAAGCACAACTGGTCGTGGTCGACGACGAACCGTCCATCAGGGATCTGCTGGTGGCCTCCTTGCACTTCGCAGGCTTTGCAGTCGAGACCGCGGCGTCCGGCTCCGAGGCCATTCAGGTCATTGAGCGCGTCCAGCCCGATCTGATCGTCCTGGATGTCATGTTGCCTGATATCGATGGATTCACGGTCACCTCCCGCATCCGTCAGGAGGGAATCGAGGCACCGGTGCTCTTCCTGACGGCCAGGGATGATACCCAGGATAAGGTCATGGGGCTGACTGTGGGCGGCGACGACTACGTGACCAAACCTTTCAGCCTGGAGGAGGTTGTGGCCAGAATCAAAGCTATATTGCGTAGGACGCGCGAGCATCAGGAGGACGATCCGATCATCCGCGTAGGGGACCTGGAGATCAACGAGGATTCGCACGACGTCACCAGGGCCGGGCGACCCATCGACCTGAGTCCGACCGAATACAAGCTGCTGCGCTACCTGATGGACAATGAGGGCCGTGTGCTCAGCAAGGCGCAGATTCTGGACCATGTCTGGCAGTACGACTGGGGTGGGGATGCGGCCATTGTGGAGTCCTACATCTCCTACCTGCGCAAGAAGGTGGATGGCATCACCATCAGCGACGGACACGGTGGGGAGCGCAAGGTCACCCCGCTGATCGAGACCAAGCGGGGCATCGGTTACATGATTCGGGCCCCTAGGCAGAACGCATCGGATGGCGGCGATGGCGACTAGTCCCTTGGGCTCGACCCCTATGGCAGAACCGTCGGCTACTCACGACCCGAGGTCGGCTGACAGGGCCAACTCCACTGTGGGTTCGGATTCTGACAAGGGAAACGGCTCCGGCAGATCGAGGGGGCGATCCATGCGCAGGTCGCCGCTGGCTGCCATTCCCCTAAGCACCAAACTTGTAGCCAGCATGCTCATCCTGCTCATCGTGGGCACGGTGGGTGTCTCTGTGGCCATCTGCCAGATGGCCGACGACTATCTGATGAAGCGCACGGACTCCCAGCTGATTCGCCAGGCCAACCTGGGCATCCGCAACGCCACCCTTCTGCGCCAGGAGGACCTGAGCAAGAATGGCCTTGGCCCCACTGATTACTTCCTGCAGATCCGCGACGATAAGCTGCACATTATTTCGGACGATCTGAATCCCATGCAGGTCAACGGTGTCATATCCCGCCCGCGTCTGCCCGCCGACGGCAGCCTGGATTCGATACCTCTGGGCAAGCCGACCACGGTGCCGGCCTATGTGCGCGTCTCGCGACAGGCTTCGCCAGACCGGGACACCATGAAGCGAGCCCGGGCCTCCTGGCGGGTGGTGGCCATGCAGTGGAAGCTGCGCAATGAACTGGACGGCTCCGAAATCAGCGGCGTCCTCTTCATCGGTCTGTCCATGAGCGACCAGGACGAGGCCGTGCATGATCTGACGGCTTTCTGCATGATCATTTCCGTTGTTGTGGTCCTTCTGGGCGGAGTCATATCGGTCCTGCTGATCCAGTCCACCCTGGTTCCCCTCAAACGCATTGAAAAGACCGCTGCAAAGATAGCGGCCGGTGACCTTTCCCAACGCATTCCCAGCTTCCCGGAGAATACCGAGGTGGGTTCCCTGGCAGCATCCTTGAACGCCATGCTGGCGCGAATCGAGCGTTCCTTCGACGAGCAGCGCCAGACCACCGAGAAAATGAAGCAGTTCGTTTCGGATGCCAGTCATGAGCTTCGTACTCCCCTGGCCGCCATCCACGGCTATGCAGAGCTCTACAGGATGCAGCGCGACTATCCAGGGGCTTTGGAGCGGGCCGACAAGTCCATCCAGCACATCGAGGACTCTTCGACTAGGATGACGGTCCTGGTCACGGATCTGCTCTCGCTTGCGCGCCTGGATGAGGGTAGGGGGATCGATCCGACCCTGCCGGTCGATCTGACTGGACTGGTGCGAGACGGGGTGGACGACCTGCATGCCTTGGACCCGGGCAGAGAAGTGGCTACAGGAAAGGTTTGCCTGCACACCGAAGACCAACCCGCCCCCCAAGAGATGCCGGTCACGCCCAACAAGGGTCTACCAGGCCTCAAGGGGCGCAACAAGGAAAAGATCACCGTGGGCGGCCACCTTGGCCCAGCCGTCAGCTTGGACATCCAGGAGGGTTCCCTGCCATCGGTACCGGTGACTGGCGACCCCAGCCGCCTGCGTCAGGTGATTACCAATATCGTGGGCAATATCCACCGCTACACCCCATCTGATTCGCCGGTCCAGGTGGGGCTGGGCCTGGTCAAGGCGACCATCGCTCCAGCCGATTTGACCAGGTTGGAGGCCACTGAGTCCTCGCTGGGACACCTGACCGAGGCGATCCAGGTGGCAGAGAACAGCCATGTGGGCACCGACTACGCCATCATCCGAGTGGTCGACCACGGGCCTGGTGTCCCGGAGGAATCCAGGTCCAGGCTCTTCGAGCGCTTCTACACGGCCGACCCGTCCAGGGCTCGGGAGAAAGGCGGCACGGGGCTTGGACTGGCCATTGTCCAGTCCATCGTCAAGGCCCACCAGGGGTTCATCTGTGCCTCGCAGACTCCGGGGGGCGGCTTGACCTTCACCATCGTCATACCCCAGGGCGCCAACCGGGATCAGGGGCGCACTGAAGGCCAGACCAATCCTGCCGCCAACAGTCCCGTACGCCTATGACAAGATGGGTCGTCCTGCCCGCCCGGGTCAGGTAGACTGATTCCGGATATACCTGTTCAAGAAGTAATGTAAGGAAGTGGCAGAGCATGCCCAGCGGGAGAGTACGGTGGTACGACGCCAAGCGGGGGTTCGGGTTCATCACGGATGAACAAGGTGGGGATGTCTTCCTGCCTTCATCAGCCCTGCCTGCTGGGGTATCTACCTTACGCAAGGGATCCCGGGTGGAGTTCTCGGTGGCTGAGGGCCGCAAGGGTCCCCAGGCCCTGGATCTGAAGCTGGTGGGGCCGACCCCCTCCATTCTGCGTGCCAAGCGACCCGATCCGGACGATATGGCAGCCATCGTGGAGGATCTGATCAAGCTGCTGGACTCCGCGGGCAATGGCCTGCGCCGGCACCACTATCCAGGTCGGGCTGAATCCTCCAAGCTGGCCACCCTCCTGAGGGCTGTGGCCGATGACTTTGACGTGCCGGACTGAGTGGGCGGCGAGAAGAATCCGATCTGGATCGGCCTGATCCGGTCCAACTGATGATGAAGGTGTGATAGATGGTTCAAGAGGACCTGGATCCTGAGGAACTGGCCAGGCGAGTGGCTCTGAGCGTGGCCGCCGACAGTGATGAGGTCGGTGGGCTGATCGGCCGCACTTTGATTGGGGACGGAGTCTGGGACTACCGGTTCGCCTCGGCCATCAAGGGTTATGAGGGCTGGCAGTGGTCGGTCACCCTCTACCGCGATGAGGATGCCGATACCTGGACTGTGGATGAATCCTCTCTGGTGCCTACCGATGCGGCCCTGCAGCCCCCGGCATGGGTTCCCTGGAAGGATCGCCTGCTACCCTCGGATCTGAGCGTGACCGATGTCATGGGAACCGAGCCGGACGACCCCAGGCTGATAGCAGGATACAAGCCTGCGCAAGCCGGTCATCAGAATTCTGAAGTACAGCAGAACCCTGAAGATAATAATCCTGAAGATAATGAAGAAGGCCAGAAGGAGCCAGCCTCGGTTGATGCTGATGGTGTGGTCTTTCACCTGGTAGGCCGCCCAGGTGAAGAAAAAGACGCTCAGGAGCAGGAACCGGAGGATCAGGCTTCCCTCGGCGCACAGACCTCTTCCGCGGATTTGGATGAGGCTGTCGACCGCTTCGCTCTGAGCCGCCGACACGTAATGACCGCCGAGGCCAGGACGGCCACCGCCAAGCGCTGGTACGAGGGGCAGCACGGCCCCAAGTCCCTGTCAACCCGTACAGCCAAGGGCAAGGCCTGCGAGACCTGTGGCTTCATGATTCCGCTGGCAGGTGACCTTGGAACCATGTTTGGTGTATGTGCCAACCGTTGGAGCCCGGACGACGGACGCGTGGTCTCCCTGGATCATGGCTGCGGCGAGCATTCCGAGATCGAACCCCAGGAGGAGTCCCATCTCTGGGTCCAGTCCCAGCCGGCCTATGACGATCTTCATATCGATGTGGTCAGGCAGAAGCCCCGCGAGGAGCGCCCTGAGGTGGAACTCATGGAGCAGATGCAGCCGGAAGACGGCTCAGAGGACTGATTCCAGGCCCCGTTGCGTTCAGAGCGCAATCGCCGGCGGGCCGAGAATAAACGTCACCGTAAATCTGTAGAGTGAATTACGGATCAAAGGGAAGGACAAGTATGTTCGAACGGTTTACCGACCGTGCGCGGCGGGTGATTGTGCTGGCGCAGGAAGAGGCCCGCACCCTGCAGCACAATTATATCGGCACCGAGCACCTCCTCCTGGGCCTGATCAGGGAGGGTGACGGTGTTGCCGCCAAGGCCCTGGCCTCCAAGGGCGTGGAACTGGATGCCACCCGCAAGCAGGTTGAGGAGATGATCGGTAAGGGCAATGCGGTTCCCAATGGGCATATCCCATTTACGCCGCACGCCCGTCAGGTTCTGGAGCTGTCACTGCGCGAGGCGCTTCAGTTGGGTCACTCTTACATTGGTACCGAGCACATCCTGCTGGGACTCATCCGCGAGGGTGAGGGTGTCGGCACCCAGGTGCTGATCAAGATGGGTGTGGACTTGGGCGATCTGCGGACCGCCACTATTGACATGATTCGCGGCAACCACGAGGGCGGCGACGCTGGCAAGGGCGATCTGGCCAATGCCGGCGGCGTTTCCAACAAGGGTGGACAGACCGGTTCGGCCATCCTGGACCAGTTCGGCAGGAACCTGACCCAGGAGGCTGCTGAAGGCAAGCTGGATCCGGTCATCGGCCGGGCCAACGAGATCGAGCGGGTCATGGTCGTCCTCTCCAGGAGGACCAAGAACAACCCGGTGCTGATCGGCGAACCTGGCGTGGGCAAGACCGCCGTGGTCGAGGGCCTGGCGCAGAAGATTCATGAGGGCGATGTTCCCGAGACCCTCAAGGGCAAGCAGGTCTACTCGCTGGATCTGGGCTCCATGGTGGCCGGTTCACGCTACCGGGGCGACTTCGAGGAGCGCCTGAAGAAGGTGCTCAAGGAGATCAAGACCCGGGGCGATATCATCCTCTTCATCGATGAGATTCACACCATCGTTGGAGCGGGTTCGGCCGACGGTGCTCTGGGTGCCTCTGACATGCTCAAGCCGTTGCTGGCCCGCGGCGAGCTGCAGACCATCGGAGCGACCACTACCGACGAGTACCGCAAGTACATTGAGAAGGATGCGGCTCTGGAGCGGCGTTTCCAACCCATTCAGGTCTCCGAGCCCACCATCGCCCAGACCATCGAGATCCTCAAGGGTCTGCGCGGTCGTTACGAGCATCATCATCACGTCACCATCACTGACAAGGCCCTGCAGTCGGCCGCTGAGCTCTCTGCACGCTACATTCAGGACAGGAACCTGCCTGACAAGGCTATTGATCTGATCGATGAGGCCGGCGCACGTCTGCGCATCAAGCGGCTGACAGCTCCGCCGGAGCTCAAGGAGCTGGACGCCAAGGTGGATCGCATCTCCGCCCAGAAGGATCAGGCCATCAAGGATCAGGACTTCGAGAAGGCCGCTCAGCTGCGCGACAGCCAGGAGAAACTGGAGGCCGAGCGCAAGGAGAAGGAGCAGGCCTGGCACGAGGGCGAGTCCGACGTCAAGATGGTTGTCGACGAGGATGTAATCGCCGAGGTGGTCTCCTCGACCACCGGCATCCCGGTCTTCAAGCTGACCCAGGCCGAGTCCAAGAAGCTCCTGGGTATGGAGAAGGAGCTGCACAAGCGGATCATCGGCCAGGATGAGGCCGTCTCCGCCCTGTCCCGCTCCATCCGCCGTACCCGTGTGGGCCTCAAGGACCCCAAGCGTCCAGCAGGTTCCTTCATCTTCGCCGGTCCCACCGGCGTGGGTAAGACCGAGCTGGCCAAGGCTCTGGCCCAGTTCCTCTTTGACGATGAGGATGCCTTGATCCGGGTGGATATGTCCGAGTTCTCGGAGAAGTACTCTACCTCTCGTCTCTTCGGCGCCCCTCCGGGGTACGTGGGTTACGAAGAGGGCGGCGAGTTGACCGAGAAGGTCAGGCGCAAGCCATTCTCGGTGGTCCTCTTCGACGAGATCGAGAAGGCTCACCCGGACATCTTCAACACCCTTCTGCAGGTGCTGGACGACGGCCATCTGACTGATGGGCAGGGTCGCATGGTGGACTTCAAGAACACCATCATCATCCTGACCACCAACCTGGGAACCCGCGACATCGCCAAGGCGGCCAACACCGGCTTCAACGTGAGCGGCAACACCGAGACCTCCTATCAGCGGATGAAGGATCAGGTGACCAGCGAGCTCAAGCAGCAGTTCAGGCCTGAGTTCCTGAACCGCCTGGATGACATCATTGTCTTCCAGCAGCTGACCGAGCCCCAGGTCCGTCAGATCGTCGATCTGGACATCGCGCAACTCAACGATCGTCTCTTCGAGCGTCATATGTCCCTGGATCTGACCGACAAGGCCAAGGACCTGCTGGCCGAGAAGGGGTTCGATCCGCTCCTGGGTGCCCGGCCTCTGCGTCGCGTCATCCAGCGGGACATCGAGGATGCGGTTTCCGAGAAGATCCTCATGGGCGACCTTACGGACAACGAATCCGTTCAGGTTGACGCCGAAGGCGAGGGCATACTCGGCGAGTTCACCTTTACCGGCAAGCCCTTCGAGGGACCTCGTCATGCAGCCAGCTCTGCCGATGGGCAGGACCAGAAGTCCGAACTGGTCGGAGCTTCGGTAGGTGCTTCCGACGCTGATCTGCCATCAGCAGGTGAGACCGACAGTCAGAGCCAGGATGGTCAAGGTTCTGAGCAGGCCGGTCAGAGTTCCCCTGCTAGTGACTGAGACACTGGGTTAATGCCCGACGCGGCTGACTGAAGAGGGGCTGGAGCACTGTCCATGTGCTCCAGCCCCTCTTATTTCGTGCTGCCGAGAGTAATTTATGGTGATCTCTGTAATATGGTCCTTAAAGCATCGTTTGGGATATAGGGCGTCTATTGGCAGAGTGAGCCCCGCATTCGTTTTGCCTCACGAGTCCATCGAGGGGATTAATCATGTTCTTATATCAAGCGTACGTCTGCGGTGAAATTGACAGTAAGTGACGCTAGCGTTCCCGAGTCAGCCTCCAATTCACAACGGCTCGTTTACTCGGGTAGCCGAGTAAACGACGACTCAGGAAGTTGCGTGATGGAACACCTAGGCCAGGCATGGGAGAAGGCCTAGTTAACCGAAAGGACAGCGGGGTAAGCGCTTGATGTGGCCTGGCTGCTCAGAACAGGGGATGCAGCAGCAGGGCCAAGAGATAGAGAGCCATAAGAGCGATGAACAGGATGTCCATCCTGCCAAGTTGCAGCAGGCGGTAGTGGGTGCGCTCTTGGCGACTGCCCTCATAGCAGCGGGCATCCAAGGCTCGGCTCAGGTTGTCAGCGTGGCGAAGGGCTCCGGCGAAGACGGGAACCGTGATGGCTATGGCTGCATGCAGGCGTTGTGAGAGCGAGCCAGACTCGATGGATCCGCCGCGAGCGGCCTGGGCTTCCACGATGGCCTGAACCTCACGTCCCAGTGTGGGGATGAAACGCAGAGCAAGTGAGAGGACCAGGGCGATCTCATTGGTGTGGATGCCCAGCCTGGACAGTGGACTCAGGAGGGATTCACAGGCATCGGTCATCTGCGTCGGGGTGGTGGTCTCGACCAACAGCGCTCCCAGGAAGATGATCAGCATGAAGCGGCAGGCATAGAGTACAGCCACCCAGATGCCGCCAGTGGTCAGCACGAATGGACCCCAGGCAGCCAGTCTGCGGCCTGTTTGTGTGACCAAAAGATTGAACAGGGCCAGCAGAAGCATGAGGGCCAGAAAACCCTTGACCGAGTTCAAAATGGAACGCAGTGGAGCTCGGGCAGCGGCAAAGAGACCGACAGTGACCACCAGAGCCAGAATAAGTTGCGCTGGCGTGGAGATGGCGAAAGCGGTGAACATGGCTAGGAGGAAAGTGACCATCTTGGCTCGCGGGTCCAACCTCGCCAGCAAGGAGACGGGTTTCTGGTCGGTTTGAGTGTGATCCGCTACCTGCTCTGTTGCGTCTGTTGCCAGCAGTTGGTGGTAGCGCTCCACGACTTGAGTAGTAGGCCCATAGGCTAACGTTTTTCCATGCTCCAGTAGCAGGGCCTGATCGGCCAGATCCAGGGCCTCCCGATCGGCGTGAGTGCTCATGACGATAGTGACTCCACGCTGGTGGAGCACTCGAAGTAGCCGTATGATGCCTGCGCAGGCCTGGGGATCGAGACTGGCGGTGGCCTCGTCCAAAACCAGCAGTTGAGGGCTGCAGGCCACGACTCCGGCAATCGCTACCAAGCGCCGCTGACCCCCCGAGAGCTCGAAGGGTGAGCGGTCGGCCAGATCACTGATGCCCAGAAGCTTCATGGCATCATCCACCCGCTGCTGCACCTGCTCGGGTCCATAGCCTAGGTTGTGCGGACCATAGGCGATGTCCTGGGCTACGGTATCCGCAAAAAGCTGATGTTCGGGGTATTGCATGACATAGCCGACCCTTTGGCGCAGAAGCTTCAGATTCTGGCGTCGCAGATGCTTGGCCTTGGGTCTGTCGGGCCCGGCCAGGGGAAGGCCGGCCACCTGGATGGATCCGCTGTCGGGAGCGGCCAGGGCACAGATGAGTCTGGCCAGGGTGGACTTGCCGGATCCGTTGCGCCCGATAATGGCCAGGGTCTGTCCTGCCGCCAGCTCCAGATTCACCTGGCTGAGGGCTTTGCTGTCGGCATCCGGAAAACTGTAAGAGACATCCGACAACTTGACCATGGGAACGGCGTGGTCATCGACTGCGGTCTTCGCGTCCGTATCTGATACCCCGTTTTGGGTCGGTCGATTTTGGTCAGGTTCGCCAACAAGGGCAGGCAGATCCTGCCTGGTCAGGATCTGATCGGGTCTTCCGGAGGCCACGATGCGTCCATGGTCAAGCACGAGGACTCGATCAGCCTGTCTGGCCTGTTCAAGTAGATGGGTGATATGGACGACAGCTGTGCCCTGGGCTGTCAGCCGGCAGAGGATCGATTGAATCTCCTGTCGGCCGGCCGCATCGAGCATGGCTCCAGGTTCGTCCAGTACCATCATGCCTGGGTTCATGGCAAGGCTGCCGGCTAGGGCCAGTCGTTGCTGCTGTCCGCCAGACATGCGAGTGGGATCGTCATTCATCCGCGCCTGCAGATCCACTTGCTTCAGGGCCGCCGGCACGCATGAGAGCATCTTTTGGCGGGGCAGGCCCAGATTCTCGGGTCCGAAAGCCACGTCGTCCTGGACGACGGTGGTCACGATCTGGTCTTCGGGGTTTTGAAAGACCATGCCGATGCTCCGTCGTGCCTGCCGGTAGGCCTCAGCGTCGATCTGTCGGCCTTGATCCGGGTTATCGGAACAGACTGCCCTGCCCATAAGCTCGACCTGACCGTGGTCGGGTGCCGTCGCACCTGAGAGGATGCTTCCCAGGGTGGATTTGCCGGAACCATTCGCCCCTAGGATGCACAGATGCTCACCTGCATGTACTTCCATGGACAGATGATCCAAGGCCCAGGTCTGTCCTCCATCATAGGAGAAGGAGACCTGGCTGAGACGGGCGACCGTTGCCTTTGAAGCCGTAGAATCCGAGACTGTGGATTCGGTCATGGATGTTGCCATGACGTTCTGCCGTGGCCTACTTGTTGATCAGCGTGGAAATGGGCTTGTAGATCAGGAAGGTGACCACGCCGTGGATGGCGAACTTCATCAGGTTGAAAGGCAGGAGGATGGGCACGATCATGGCGACTACCTTGGCCATGGACATGTGCGCGTAGAAGGGTGTGATCACTACGTTGCACAGGATGGCTGCGATCACGCCCAGAATGGCGCCGGAGACGATTCCGATGACTGCTCCCTTACGGCTGTGCATCTTGCGGTAGACCAAGGCTGCCGGCACGCTCAGTGCCAGGGCCACGATCATCGAGATTAGAGCGCCGAAGGGGTTGGTAAACAGGTGTGGGACGAATCCCAATATGGAGATGATGGCGGCAGCTGCTGGGCCGAATGCGAAGCCGCATACCAGGACGACGATGCCTGAGGGGTCGTATTTGAGCCACGGGGCGGCAGGAAAGATCGGGAAGGAGAAGAAGCTCAGAACCATGGCCAGGGCTACGAAGAGCGCGTAAACCGCGATCCGCTTGGTCGACCAGCGTCCTGAACCGCCTGCACCTGTGGAATGGACATCGTTGAAGCGCGTGTCCTTGTTTGCAGTGGTATGTGAATGAGAATTGGGCATGCTCATAGAGGGCCTCGTTTCTTCCATCCGGACTGTAACCGTTGGCTTCGGACTTGAACCGATATCCACCGCTTGCGCGGGTCGCGGGCTCCCGGCATTCAGCCGGATACCGCCAGTAAGGACTTTCACCTTCCCTGAAACTGACGATTTCAATATAGCTGCGGTCCTTGGAATGGTCAATTCTTTCTCACTGCTAGTGCATTTCTAGACACGCCAGGAAGGAAATAAAACCGCCTTCCATGCAACTATTGCAGCCTGCACAACGAATATGAGGTTGTCGAAAGTTCACAATGCTGCAAGGAGGCTGGAGCATGGCGAGGATGGGTGACCATCTGCTGCCTGCGGATGACGCTATGCATCCGGCCTTGGTCAGACAAACCAGTGACGGAGACGCTGATGGTGGCCAATCCCAGGCAGAGGACCTGGAATGGATCAGAAACATACTGACAACTAGATCCTTTCGCGCAGCCGATGACCTAGTTCGCAAGTACTACGACGACATCCTGGCCTACATCCGAGCTCAAGTAGGCGATAAGGAGGAGTCGCTGAACCTTGCCCAGGATGCCTTTGTTGCCATTCTGCGGTCTTTGGGCAGCTACGATTCGCACAAGTCCAGCTTCCGTACCTGGATCCACCGCATCGCTACCTACAAGGTTATTGACTACTGGCGGATCCGTCGCAGGCGGCAGCGGCAGGAGGCACAAGTATTTGTGGCATCCGGCCACGATCAACATGACGACCCCGCCGACCAGACCTTCAAGGACGACCTAGTTGGTCGGATTGAAGACAAGATCTCACAAGCCCCGGTCCCGGCGCAGGCAGTTTTGCGTCTCCATCTGTATGCCGGCTATGGGTTCGCGCAGATTGCCGAGGCCTGCGGAGAGCCTGAAAACACGGTCAAGGCTCGGTATTACCGACTTTTGGACAATTTGAGGAAGGAGTTTGGTCATGAATCGGTCTGAACCTGATATCCGTCCCGTTCTGGCGGCTCTTCAGGGTAGCGACCTTGAGCGCGATGATTTTGCTGAATCACAGATCGGCAGTTCCCGGATGCGCGAGCGAATCATAAAAACGATTGTCCGCAAAGGGATGGGAAGACGTCCTGGGCTGATCTGGACCCTTGTAGCCATGGTCCGTTCCCTAGGCCTGAGAAATCTGCTCTTTGGCCTCTGGGACTGCGTCTTTATCGGCTTGATTCTGACTGTGGCAGTTTGGGCGACCGTCTTTGGCTCCTTCATGAAGACTGCTTGGCCCAGCAGAGTCGATAGAATCTTCGGTCTGGTTGTCCCCATATTCGTCTGCTCGCCTGCTCTTTTCCTGGTGGTGCACCTTTTGGTAGTGCTCAAGGAACGGAATCTGAATACCCTGAATCTGATCAGAACCTGCAGGTGGTCATTCCGTCAGATAGCCGCAGTCAGGATGCTTCTGTTCGGCATGGTCAGCATGATGATTTCATCCTTGGCTACGGTCTTGCTGGCGTGGACGACCAATCCGGGGCTGTCCACCATGACCCTTCTGGGGATCAGCTTCTCCTCCCTCTTTCTCTTTTCCCTGGTGCAGATCTGGGTAGAGGAGCATATGCGTGGAGAACTGTCCGTCTATCTGGTTCTGGGATTTTGGATTGTGCTCGGCATGATGCTTTATCTGACTCGATTCGCCACCGCCCCCATCCTTGTCTCCATTCCGCCGGCCTTGAGCCTGGCGACGGGCCTTGTTCTTCTGACGATCTTCCTGCTTGTTCTGCATGGACGCTGCGTAGGCTCACATCTGTCAAAGCGAGCATGGCATATGAAAAGACTGGCGACGGCATGAGGGCGGAATCTTACATGTTTAGTGTGAAAGGACGGTGAGTTTCGTGCTGCACTTGGACCATGTGTCAAAGAGCTTCAGGAACAAGCGGGTTATCAACGATCTGAGCCTCTCCATTGGAACCGGTGTCCATGGGCTTCTCGCGCCTAACGGAGCAGGCAAGACCACGCTGATCCAAATGATCGCCACCCTGATTTGCCCGGATTCGGGAAGCATTACCTGGAACGGGCAAGACATCATGGTCATGGACGAGGACTATCGGGGACTACTAGGGTATCTGCCCCAAAAATTCGGCTATTACCCGGACTACAGCGCTGAGGATTTTTTGACCTACATAGCTGCCCTTCAGGGGATCGGCCGGAAACGGGCCAAGCCCTTGGTGAAAGATCTCCTGGAGACCGTGGGACTTAAAAACCAGGGCAAGCAGAAAATGAAGACGCTCTCTGGTGGCATGATTCAGCGCGTGGGACTGGCACAGGCCATGATCAATGACCCGGAACTGATGATTTTGGACGAGCCGACCGCTGGTTTGGACCCTGGGGAACGTGTCCGCTTCCGCAACCTGGTCCATGCCCTTTCGCGCGACCGGATCGTCATCCTATCCACTCATATCGTCTCTGACCTGGAGACCATCGCCGACCGGGTCATCATGCTTAAGGATGGACAGATCTGCTGCAACCAGTCCCCAAGGCAGATAAGCCGCTGGCTGGAAGGCAAAATATTCCTGGTTCCTGCGGATTATCGCTTAGGGCAGGGGCAGCTGCTCCTTGAGGACGAGCTGGACGGGGATGCGACCCGGCTCAGAATTTACTCACCTGAGTCGCCGTCCCAGGGCCAGGCTGTTCCTGCCAACTTGGAGGATGCCTTCCTGGTGATCTACGGAGACGAGGAGTAGCGATGCAGCATACTCCGCCGAATCGGGCTCGCAATCTTATTTCTTGCCAGGGATGTCTTCAATGAGATGGACGGTGGTCAGGAACGAAATGCGGCACCTTCTGGGTACCTCTTTTTGGGTGGTGCTCAGTCTGTCTCTTGTATTCGTTTTCTGTATGAATCTAGCTATGTATGACCAAATTCCCACTGACGAAGCCCGTCATGACCTAGCTAGCTACGGACCGTATGTCAGTCAGTCCACCATTGCTGGATTCAAGCGTGAGGCTAACAGACTTGAACCGGTGGTATCCAAAGATCTGATGGCACTTGGTCCTCAGGCTGTTCAACTGGGCGTCAAGAATTATCAGTTGGCCAGGGACCTGGTCGATTCGGTCGAGGGCTCGCGCTGGACAAATCCTTCAGTACTGAATACAGACCGGGGCAAACTGACCGGCCGCATCAATGCCTTGCCTAGCTATCGTCGGCTTGCTCATTGCCATGATGTCATGGATGCCTATCGTGGATGCAACCGGGAAGCCCTGACTGCAAGAGCCGAGAAACAGTTGCATAAGGGCGGTAGTAATGGCATCGAACTGCCCGAATCGGTGACGAAACGGCTTGACATCTTAAGTGGACAGTGCAGGGCGGGTATGGGCCTGGCCGCTCCTAAATTACTGGACTACACTCAGAGCAACTTCAGACTTTCAGTCTATCTGGTCCCGCTTCTGGCAGCCTTGGTTGTCGTGGCCCCACGCCTTGTTAAAGACCAGGTCCATGGGGTCCGGCAGACGCAGTTGACGACACGGACCGGACGCTTCTTGCCTGGGCTGCAGGTGTTCGCCATGGTCTGTACGGGCCTGCTGATGATGCTCATGGTGGCAGCGGGATCATTCCTGATGTGGGTGCCCAAGATCGCGGGTTTGCAGGATCTTCCGGTTTTTGATGGACATGCATTGCCTTGGTTCACCTGGTCCTTGGGGGAGTATCTGGCTGTGTTCGTATTGCTCTGCCTGGGGTCCGCCTTTCTTGTTTTTCTCTTGGTTCTCTGGATTTCCATGCACTGCAGGACCTACACGCGCTTGGTCTTGCTTGCAGTTCCGGTGGTGTTGCTGGCCGTTCATGTCTTTGTCGTCTGGCTTCTCGTGGATCCATGCTGTATTGGCAGTGTGGTGACTCGGATTGTGCCATTGCCCGGCATTGAGCTCTACCTAATCCTGGGACTGTTGGTTTTGACCCTTTGTCTTTGCTGGTGGTCGGCCAGAAGGCTTTGTTGCCTAGGCGACCTGAATGAAAGGAAGATCAATGAATGAACTGCCACTGAAAATGGAGGAGGTGTCCTTCCACTACAAGGCTGGTGAAGCTGGAATAGATCAAATCAGCCTGGAATGCTCGGCAGGATCTTGGACCGCAGTTATGGGTCCTTCCGGAGCGGGGAAAACCACCTTGCTTTATTGCGCCTCGGGGCTCTTGCCAGTACAGCAGGGATCGGTCGAGATAGCCGGCCAGAACATAGCCAGGATGAAGGAGTCCGCCCTAACCAGGATGCGCCGCGACCATATCGGTTTCGTTTTTCAGGATTACAACCTGGTCGAAGCCTTCACCTGCTTGCAGAACGTCATGCTGCCCCAGCTCTTCGGCGGTCCCAAAGTTGGTGTCGCCCAATCGCTGCAGGCCTTGAAGATTTTGGATCTAGATGGGTATGCGCAGCAATATCCGTCTGACATATCTGGCGGTCAAAGGCAACGCGTGGCCATTGCCAGAGCGCTGGTCGCCCAGCCAGATATGATTTTCGCGGACGAGCCCACCGGGGCACTTGATACGCGCAGCTCGGAAATGGTTCTGGATGCCCTTTCGACCTTGGTGGAGAGCGGACGGACCGTGCTCATGGTGACCCATGACCCCAATGTGGCGGCTTGGGCGCAGCGCACGGTCTTCTTGGTGGACGGCACAGTGCATTCGATATGCCAAGGATATACGGCCGAGCAGCTGTCCGCTCACCTGACCAGCATGACTCAGGTCGGCCAGGGGGTAGGACGATGATGCATGCGCGTAAAGGCCAAGCAGGAAGAGGAGAAGTTCCCGGACGGGATTCCCTGCATGCATTCTCCTCAATCAGTCGACCGACCCTGTTCTCCTTGGTCTTGTCCCTGATCAGGAAGCATCGAGCATCGTACGCGGTCATGGGTCTATCCACCTTCCTGGCATCCCTGCTGACCTCTTCGACCATGCAGGTCTACCAAGCGGGAAAGTCATTTGACAATATCGGCGATCTGAATAGGTTGAACACCTACCAGCGTCTCCAAGCCAAGGTACCTTATTCAAATCTCTCCATGGTCACTATTCCGGCGCTGGCTTGCTGCCTGCTGGTGTCGGTCTTTTTGGTCCTCTCGTCGGTCACTTTTCTGATTCAGGAACGCCGACGCGAGTATGCAATGATGCGGTTGAACGGAGCCTCGCGCAGGAGGATCCTGATCATAGGTATCTTGGAATTCTCGATCCCCCTGGCCCTCTCGAATCTCATTGGCTGCCTGGTCGGATCTCTCCTGACCATACCAGTTGGACGGTTTTACGCGCGCTCTGCCGAGTTCAGCGACAGTGGCATGGTTTTCACACCGCGGATTCGACCTTCCATTGCAGTGGTCACCTTCATCATGATGATGGTCGCCTGCCTGTTAGGAGTATGGATGGCTATGCGCAAGGTGGGCGGGGCAGCTCCGCTCCAGCTCATGACGGAGACCAGTGACAAAACCAAGCGGATCGGATGGATTCGTTCTTCGGCAGCCTTGGTCTTCCTGATCCTGACCTTGGTGGTCGGGTTCGCCCCACTGCCTTCTATGACCCAGGACCTGCGTATTATGCTCGAGGTCATTCTTGTCATCACTACGGTCTATTTGGCGGCTCCGATCCTGGTTGTCCTGACTGTGTCGGTCATTGGTCTGATCCCGGCGAAGGCTGCCGGGGGGCCAGGTCTTCTGGCCCTGCAGCGTGCTCGAAAGGAGAGCGCAGGCTCAACCGCTATAGCCCTCCCAGCCATGATGATCCTGACCATCATCATCTCCCTTGTAGCCGCCATGCAGGCTGGCTCCATCGGAGGGGCGGTTCTGAGCCTATATCCGCTGAAGGCCGATGTTATGGCTACTTCCCTTGATTCGGATGCCCAAAACCGCAACCCATCCGATCTGATCGGTGGGATGCCTGAGGTTCGAGACTTTGTTGCCTACCAGACTCAGCAATGGGCTATGGAAGGATCAGCGGGCCAGACGGCAACGGTGGTATGGGAACCTGCCGAGCAACTGCAGGGTCAGAAAGTTCAGAGTTCGCCGAGCATTCATTTCTCCTTTGTCCAGGGGAATTCGTCTGATCTCGGTTCAGACCGCGTCGCTGTGAATCAGGATTCCTCCTATTCCATAGGCGACACCGTTCGTCTTCTTGATCGCCATGATCAACTGCATCAGGTGCGGGTCGTTGCCCTTGTTCAGTCGCCTGAGGGCATTCCAGAACTATCTGCAGGCAATAACTATCCTCTGTTTCTGACGGCGGAGGGTGACCTGCCTCAATTGGGTGAAGACGCACATACGATCATTCCCATATCGGCTGTCAATCCAACTGATGCGCACGGGATTACCTCCCGTCTGAAGAGTGGCCTTCAGGGCGATTTCGCGGTGCGGACCAGGCAGGAGTATATAGATGACTTCATTCAACGAGGCCTGTCCGGGCAGACGGCCATGACGGTCATGATCGTCGGCGGGACCATTCTTGCCCTAATTTTCATGATGCAGTCCATCGCCATTTCGGCTTGGGAGCGCAAGCGGCAGAACCAGCGGCTCAATCAGATCGGGGTGGCCTGGAGGTCATTAGCCTGGTCGGGAGTGATGGAGACACTGACCGATGTGGCGGGCGGTGCAGTGATGGCGCTGCTGGGGATCGCCATTGTCGAGGGCTGTATTGCCTTGAGTTTTGTCCAGGCTGGCATGTCTATGGCTCTGACCCCCGTGCCCGTCGGCCGGTTCCTTCTGGTGACTGTGGTTCTGCTGCTGGTGGCGGTGTTCACATCCTGGGTGTGCAGCCTGCGATCCAGGAAGGCGGAAGAAGGCTGAACCTACTAGGAGGATTTTGCTTCAGTAAGCAAAGTTGCGGGGCGGTGTCACAATGGAGAGCATGGGAAAGACCTTGAATAAGGCGGCCATGGTCGTCGTAACCTATAAGCGTCAGGAATTGCTGACAGGCCTGTTCGATTCGATTCTCCAGCTCACCCAGGCCCCCTGGCGGATCGTGGTGGTGGATAACGAGAATTCGGCAGACACGCGAACCATGGTCGAGCAGTTTTCTGAACGTGTGACAGGACGTTGGGGCAGGACCATCATCGACGGCTCCGGCAATCAGGAGCGTGTCGTTTATCTGCCACAAGACCACAATGGCGGCGGCGCGGGAGGCTTCTCCGCTGGCGTGCGCAAGGCATACGAGCTGGGGGCCAAGTGGTTCTGGGTCATGGATGATGATGTTGCAGTAGAACCTGAAGGACTTGACCTGCTGGCTAAGTGGAGTGACCGCTATCAGGTGGTGCAGGGTTCCCGGCTGGATTATGATGGCGGACCATTTTACTGGCAGTATCATTTTCTTACCGCCTTGGGCATTCCAGACCCGATAGCACCGGGGGAGTTCGGCCCATCGGGCTGTCGGCCCATGAACACCATGTGCTTTGAAGGAGGGTTCTTCTCCCGGCAGGTTGTGGAGCAAATCGGTCTGCCTGACCCGCGCTTCTTCATCTATTGGGATGACACCATCTATGGGTATTTGGCATCCAAGGTCACACAGCCTGTGGTCGTATCCGATGTAGTCATGCGTCGGACTCGCAACATCGCCAACTGGAACATTGCCGGGGTGCGCCAGCTCAATTCCACCTCGGATATGAATCGTTACCACATCATGCGCAACCGGGGCTTTATGGCCAGGTATTTCATGGTCCATGGGGACTATCGGCCTCTGGCTTTCGCTCTAGGAACCCTGGCAACAGCTCTCAAGGAAATCATCCGCCTTCTGGCTGTTGATCGCAGTCACATCATGACTGGTATCCCTGCCATCCTGAAGGGATGGGTGGATTCGCGCCAGATATTGCATGATCCCGACTGGCGACCCATGGAGCCCCTCAAGGGCCAACCAGCCGGGAAAATACAGGGCGCCTGAAAGTTCTGCCTGCTACTTTTCCTGACTTCCTGCCTGGAAGTGCTCCATGGAACCGATAGGCCCTGCCAGATGGAAACCGCCATCCTGGTAGACGACCTTGGTGACAGCGGTGTTGTCCATATCAGGGATGGGGCAATGGTCATCGATGGCCACCAGGAACTGTTGCAGGCACATGCCCGAGGAAACCACCAGGACAGGTCCGCCACCCTCTTCGATGGCAGACTGGGCGATGCGCGTCAACACCGCGATCATCCTGCTGCGGACCTGGGCGGTGGTCTCAGCCCGATCCTGTTCCTCAAGTCCGGCGGAAAGGACGTCCTGGGCATCCAGCTGATGGAAGGTGTCCTGCATATGGACGGAGATGTTCCTGCCGTAGGTTGCCTTGGCCGTAACGAAGTCCTTAAAACCCATGGCGGCGCAGACCTGGTCCAGAGTGGTGCGCTCGTCCCGGCCCTCGAAACTGCCGAAATTGTCTTCACGCAGGTCGGGATCCACGCCCACGGGTAGGTCCCCGTTGCCTGACATGTCAAGGGCCAGGCGGGCCGTTTCGTATTGGCGGCTCAGATTGCCACTCCAGGCCGCCCGGAAACGAATGGGCCGCAGACCCCGGCCGAACTGGCGCACGTCCTCGCGGCCTTGCCTGGTCAGGGGGAAATCGGACCAGCCCTGCATCAGATGCATGACATTGGCCGTCGTTCTGCCGTGACGGGTCAGGTAAAGGGTTGTCGAACCTGCTTCAGTGCTCGGTTCAGCGGCGGATTGTGATGATGATGCTCCATTGTTCATAGTTCATCACCCTACACGGCCCCCTTGCCGGGGCACTAGGGCACATCCATGGTCAGGACCTGATGAACCGGCCCCCGTCGCCCCAGGTCCAAGTGCCGCCGCCGGCGCCAATCTGGAAGTTCATTTTGGCTATGCCCAGATCGACCGCGGATCCGTAGGCGACCGAGGGATCCAAAGTGGCGATCGCATCGCCTGAGTCCTTGTCCCAGGCGAAAACCACGGGCTGTCCGTTCATGGCCGAAGGTGCCTTGGCGGCAGCTGCAACGCCGGACTTGAACCATTCCGGTGCATCCTGGCGGTCCTGCGCGCTCATGGCTGAGGTCAGTTCCTCATAGCTCTTGGATGTTCGATGTTCGGCTTGGCGTTGGCAAAGCATGGCGAAGTCCTGGTTGCCGTAGCCGATCTGGTCGGCCGGATAGCCGATGGTGACCACCAGATAGAGCGACTGACTGGGGGTAATCCGGCAGTGGCGTTCGGCTGCCTGACGGTCCCAGCTGCCCGACACCCATCCTGTCCCCAGTCCGTACAGGGTGGCGGCAAGAACCATGCGCTCGCCGTAAAAGCCGGCTTTCTCCAGGCTCTCCTGATCATCCTTGGGTCCGACCAGGGCCAGGTAGTTGGCCGCATTGGCCAGGTGGCCGGAAGCGTTGTCGGCCGCAAAGGCATCGGGCTTGCCCAGAACCAGCTGCATGTCCAGACCGCTCAACGTGTTCAGAGCGTTCAGGGTGCTGCTCAGCTGCCTGGCCAGGTCGGAATCGATGGGCTTGGGGTCGTATTCTCTGGTGGTGATGCGCACGTTGACTGCGTCAATAAGCTGTGTATGTTCGGTCATAATCTCATTATCCCACCCAATTATTCTTCCTGCAGGTAGTGGCACAAGCCAAGTGGAAGGGCCGCGCTTGGTCTGGCTTATACCGCTCCCAAGGGCTGCAGAGGCATGCCTTGGGGTACAATCACTACCGTGCCGGTTCGGACCCTCATCTTTGATCAGCTAAGGAGCAGCAATGATTGAAACAGCGCAGGCTTTCGGAGTGGATATAGGTGGATCCGGTATCAAGGCTGCCCCTGTTGACCTGACAATCGGTGATTTTGCCGAGCCTCGCAAGAAAATTCTCACTCCGGAGCACTCCACGCCGGAGGCTGTGGGTGTTGTCGTCAAAGAGCTCCTGGATCGCTTCGAGGTTTCCTCGGACGTGCCTGTAGGCATCGCCTTTCCAGCACCCGTCAAGCCTGATAAGCCGCTTGATTTCATGGCCAACCTGGACCAGGCCTGGGTGGGCACCAATGTTCAGGAGGTTCTTTCCAAGGCTTGCGGCAGGCCCGTCAGCGTTGTCAACGACGCGGATGCAGCTGGCCTTGCCGAGGTGCAGTATGGGGCGGCCAAGGGACAGAAGGGTCTGGTCATCGCCACTACACTGGGCACCGGCATCGGCACGGCTCTGATATACAACGGCGTTCTGATCCCCAACAGTGAGCTGGGCCACCTGACGCTGGACGGCAAGGACGCAGAGAAGTACGCAGCCTCTTCGGTGCGTGACCGCAAGAAGCTGAGCTATAAGAAGTGGGCCAACCGTCTGACCAAGTACTATCGACTGCTCGAGCACTACTTCAATCCCGATTTCTTCGTCGTCGGCGGCGGTGTCAGTCGGATGAGCGAGAAGTTCCTGCCTCACATCGACATCAAGACCCCCATCGTGGCTGCCAAGCTGCGCAACCAGGCTGGCATTGTGGGTGCCGCCTATCTGGCTGACCTTCGGCAAAAGCACCTGGGGTGAAGCAGGGCTTTTCCTGCGACCGACCTGTTTGGGGCGTTCTGGCCACTGCTGGATCGGATGAGGAGCTGAGAAACCGTGCATTTTTCTCACCGTACAGGGTCTGACCGCCCCAATCGCATTGCTCTGGCCGAGTCGGAAGCACGCTCCCAGGGTCTCAAGCTGGGCAGGCTGAATGATTCAAACCCCACCCGTTTCGGTCTGGCCCCGTCATTCCTACCCCAAGTCTATGAGGCTGAACCCAGAGGGGCTCGTAAGGCCCGTCAGGCCCTGGCTGAGTTTCTGACCAGCCGTCAAGAATTGGACGAGAATGAGGGCGCTGCAGAGGTCAATCCTGATGACCTCTACCTGCTCTCCTCCACATCCCAGGCTTATTCCTGGCTGATGAAGCTTCTCTGCGATCCGGGTGACGCCATTCTGGAACCCAGGCCTGGATATCCTCTCATAGAATCCATCGCCGGACTGGAGTGCGTTCGGACAATCCCATACCGCCTGTCTTACGACGGATCCTGGGTCCTTGACCTGGCCACGGTCAGGCAGGCCTTGGAGGGACCGGATGGCGACCGTATTCGTGCCCTGGTTCTCATCAACCCCAACAATCCCACGGGCTCCTACATTCATCCTGAAGAACGTCAGTCACTGCTGGATCTCTGCCAACGGCATGGGGTGGCGATCATAGCGGACGAGGTCTTTTTCGACTATCCTCTGGATCCTCTGCCGGGTCGTGCCCGGTTGGCTGGTGAGGATCGGGTGCTGACCTTCGCCTTGGACGGGTTCTCGAAGAGCCTGGCAGCTCCCCACGCCAAGGTGGGCTGGATCCAGGTTTCCGGGCCAGCCGATCAGGTTGTCGAGGCGAAGCGCCATCTTGACCTGATAGCCGACGATTATCTGCCCATGAGTCTGCTGATCAGCAAGGATATGGAATCCATGCTGGCAAGTATTCCCAGTCAGACCAGCCGAGTGGGGGAGCGTGTCAGGCGCAATCTTGAAACCCTTAGACAACTATTGGGCCAAAAGGAGTCCTGTGTCTCTCTGCTCAGACCCGAGGGGGGCTGGAACGTTCTGTTGCGCTTCCCCGAGGTCATTGACGAGGAGGAACTGATTCTCCGTCTGATTGGGTCCTACGGGTTGACTGGCCAGCCCGGATACTTTTTCGACATGCCAGGCAACGGATATCTGGCCCTGTCACTCTTGCCGGAAACCTTGGAATTCCGCCGAAATGTGGACTCAGTCGTCTCAGCTATTGAAGAAATGTTGTGATGAAAACCCTCCTCTTGCCTGGTTTGCTCCGATAATAAGTGCGGAATAATCACCCGTCATGGAAGGGGGAGATTGGTGGGGCTCAATGATGAGCCACTGATTGCAATGTTGCACACGAAGGAGCAGTAACGATGGGGAACGGAAACAAGGATCGAAGGGAAGACCCGGTCGAGGGGGTTGGTGCTCGAGTCGGAGAGGACATCAAAGCCATGGTTTCTGTAGATGAGACCGGAGGTGCCGTCGCAGACCAAGGCGTGGATACGAGCCTGGCTCCGGATACTGGCAGAAAGCTCAACAGCAAGGAGAAGGTCCGTTTCGCCATTGGGTTCGCCCTGGTATCTCTGCTCTGGGCCGCGCCCTTTTCCATGGGTTCAGGGGTTCTTCTGCCTCAGATCTTCAATACCCTGCACGGGGTCAGCGCCGAAGCGGCCCTAGGGACGATGAATTCGATTGGCTGCGTATTCGCCTTGGTGGCCAACGTTGTTTTCGGTGCTCTCTCGGATATGTCCAGGTTCCGCGTCGGCAAACGCACCCCCTGGATCGTGCTGGGCGGTATTATCGGTGCCCTCGGTTTTCTGATGATCATCCAGTCGCATACCCTTTTCATGATCATCTTTGGCTGGTGCATCGTCCAGGTGGGCATCAACTGCCTGATAGCCCCGGCTGTGGCGGTCCTCTCAGACAGGATTCCCGAATCGACCAGGGGAACCTACTCGGCTCTGTATGGTGCCAGCCAGGTGGTCGGCCAGCAACTGGGAAACATCATCGGCAGCTCGTTCATAGCCAACATCCGCACGGGCCTGATAGTCGGCATGATCATCTTCCTCTTCTCCGGAATCCTCACCGTGCTGATCTGGCCGCGCGAGAAGTCAGCTGCAAACACAGTCGTGGAGCGGACTTGGGCTGACGTCGGCCGGTCCTTCATACCGCCCACCAAGAACAGCCGGGACTTCTACATGGCGCTGCTGGGCAGGTTCACTTTCATCGTCGGATGTTACATGATCCAGGGCTACCAACTCTACATTCTGCAGAAGTACTGCCGTTTGAGTGACGACCAGGCTGCATCCACACTCAAGATCATGGCTCTGCTCTCGGTAATCACCACCATCCTGGCCGCTGTGGTCTCAGGCCCTCTCTCGGACTTCCTGCAGAAGAGGAAGGTGATTGTGGCCATCAGCTGTCTGATCATTGCTCTCGGGATGGTTTTCCCCTTCCTGATGCCGACCGCAACGGGCATGTACATTTATGCCGCCTTGGCTGGAATCGGCAACGGTTGCTATATGTCAGTGGACCAGGCGCTGAATGTCGATGTGCTGCCGAATGCCAAGGAGGCCGGCAAGGACCTGGGCATCCTCAACCTAGCCAATACCATAGGTCAGGTGATCGCCCCCGGGTGCACCACCCTGGTCATCGGTGTCTTTGGTGGCTACAGGATGATCTTCCCCGTTGCCATCGTCTGCCTGCTGGCGGGGACCTTCTTCATCATGATGATCCGCAAGGTCAAGTGAGTCTGAAAACCTGTAATCCGGACCTGTGCTGAGCAGCGGCCCGGCCAATCGAATCCGAAAGGAAAATAGACATGACGGAAAAATCGCATACCAAAGCCAAGGATTTGGATCTGCAAGAGGAGGCCTCGCTGACCTCGGGATCCGACTCCTGGCACCTGCAGGGACTTCCCGACAAGGGCTATGAAGGCTATATGATCACCGATGGCCCTTACGGCCTGCGCAAGGCTACTGGCTCCGACGTCTACGGATCGGTTCCGGCCACCTGCTTCCCTCCGACCGCTGGGTTGGCCTCCTCATGGAATCCTGATCTGACCTACCAGGTGGGCCAGGCCATGGGTGAAGAGTGCATCCAGGAGAGGGTGGCCGTGATTCTGGGCCCCGGCATCAACATCAAGCGTAGTCCGCTGGGCGGCCGCAACTTCGAGTTTTACTCGGAGGACCCGGTCCTGGCTGGGCATGAAGCCGCTGGTCTGGTCGAAGGGGTCCAGTCCAAGGGTGTGGGAACCTCTCTGAAACACTTTGCAGCCAACAACCAGGAGACCGACAGGCTCAGGGTCAGCTCTGACGTGGACGAGCGCACCTTGCGCGAGATCTATCTGCCGGCCTTTGAATACGTGGTCAGGAATGCCAAGCCCTGGACCATCATGTGTGCTTACAACAAGCTCAACGGGGTCTTCAGCTCGGAGAACCGCTGGCTGTTGACGGAGGTTCTGCGCGGCGAGTGGGGCTACCAGGGCATGGTCATGTCCGACTGGGGGGCCGTCCACAACAGGGTCAATGCCCTGCAGGCCGGGCTCAATCTGGAGATGCCGCCCTCCCACACTGATGACCAGGTGGTTCAGGCCGTGCAGGCTGGCAAGTTGGACAAGAAGCAACTGGATAGGATGGCCCAGGGGATCCTGGACCTGATCGACAAGGCCCGTCCGGCCATGTCGCAGCAGGGGTATCGCTACGATGTTCAGGCGCACAACGACATGGCTCGTCGAGCGGCTCAGGAGTCCATCGTCCTCTTGCGCAACGAAGATCGGATTCTTCCTCTCGACCACCAGAAGAAGGTCGCCGTTATCGGCGAATTCGCCCGGACTCCGCGCTACCAGGGCGGAGGCTCCTCGCACATCACGCCCACCGAGGTCTCCTCGGCTCTGGATGGCTTCAAAGAGGCTGGAATGAATGTGGACTTCGCGCCCGGGTTCACGTTTGACGACAAGGAGCAGGATCCGGCTCTGACCCAGCAGGCACTTGAGGCTGCGCGCGGAGCCGACACTGTGGTGCTCTTCCTGGGACTGCCTGAAGATGCCGAGTCTGAAGGCTTTGACCGCACCAGCATGGATCTTCCCGACAAGCAGGTGGCTCTGCTCAAGGCTGTCTCCGAGGTCAACGATCGTGTGGTCGTCGTCCTCTCCAATGGTGCCGTGGTGACGGTTGCCGACTGGATGGACAAGACCAAGGGCCTGCTGGAGACCTGGCTGCTGGGTCAGGAGGGTGGACGCGCCGTGGTAGATGTGCTGACCGGTGCCGCCAACCCCTCGGGCCATCTGCCTGAAACCATTCCGGTCCGGCTGGAGGACAACCCCACCATCACCTCCTTCCCCGGCGAGGAAGGACACTCCCGTTATGGCGAGGGCGTCTACGTGGGATATCGCTATTACGACACCTTCCAGCGTCCGGTGGCTTTCCCCTTCGGCTTCGGACTGTCCTATGCCGACTTTGCACTGGACCAGGTTACGGTGACCAAGACCGGAGCCAACTCGGCGCGGGTGGAGGTGACCGTGACCAACACCTCGCAGGTGGACGGCGCTCAGACCGTGCAGGTCTATGTGGTCCCCTGTGCCAGCCGGGTGAATCGGCCCAGCCACGAGCTTAAGGCCTTCGCCAAGGTCTTCCTGAAGGCCGGGCAGTCCCGACGGGTGAGCCTGGACCTGACTGAGCGTGACTTCGCCTACTGGTCCACGACCATGGATGTCTGGCATGTGGAGGCGGGCACCTACCGCATCCAGGTAGGCACTTCCAGCCGTGATCTGGTTGCGGAGCAGGATCTGCAGGTGGACGGCGACGGCAGGTTCATTCCGTTGAATGCCGAATCGACCATGGCTGAGTGGCGCGAGAATTCGATCGGCGGGCCCATCCTGCGCGATCGTATCGAGCAGGATGGTATACCGCTGCCTGACGATCCCAATACGGCCCAGCTTTTCGACACCATGCCTCTAGCCTCGGTCATCACCCTGTCGGGTGGCGATGGCAATGGCATCGTGGCCGACATGGTCGACCGGTATCACGAGGCCCTCAAGCAACAGGGTCTGGACTCCTGATGCTGCAGTAGGTTGGGCTCAGGGTCCTAGGAACCAGACAGCCACATTCATGGCCTGACTGGAGTCGAAGTGTTCCAGCAGGACCATGGCGTTGGCCAAGGTCAGAACCAGTCCAGCCAGACAGGCCAGTGTCAGCAGGCTCATGATGGCCGCTCCCTCTGTGGAGTGGCCATCTTCGTATATTGAGGATGCAGTGGCCATAATCACCACGGCGGCCAGGCAGATCAGCCAGGCGAAATCGATGGTGTAGCGCACTGAGAATCCGCCAATATAGGAGTCTGCGGCCATGACCAAAGCCGCCAGGGCCAGGGCCAGGATCAAGGTGGGCATCCATCCCCGGCGCTGCAAGTCTTTTCGCACTCGGGGCAGGGCGATAAGGGCGATGGCCAGCAATAGTACCGGGGCGGTGACCAGGAGCCCTCCCAGGCCAGGTTCGGTGAAGTGCCAGATCCGCATGGGAGCCGGGGAGAATTGCAGGTAGGGGAAGATCGGCAGACTAGTCAATGGCTGTAACAGGTAGTAGCCAAAGATCTGAAGTAGGCCTTGGGTACCGGGATGATAGTTGGTCAGGTCCAGGACGGTCATCTGATACCGGTTGCCGAAGTCCAACAGGGATCCGAAGCGCCATCGGTTGTACCAGAGCAGGGGGGCGGCCACCAGGAGGACCGGCAAGAGGCCGCAGACCAGCAGGGACAGCGCCCGCCCCCGGGACAGGCCCTCAGGATGGCTTCCACGCGTGAACAGAGTACTGAACACTGCCTTTATTTCCTGGGCAAATAGGGGTAGTGCCAATAGACCGGCGGCCAGGAAGGTGGGTCGGCAACCCAGGGTGGCAGCCACTGACAGCGATCCCCAAAAGAGCCGGGTTCGGGACAGATGCCAGGAGTGGTTCCCGTCTTCTATGGTCCACATACGTGTTGACCGACGACTCGGATGTTCAGCAGCGTCCACAGTCTGTCGCTGGACCCGTCTGGCCCCCATCCAGAGCCAGAGTCCAGTCATAACCGCCAGTAAGGAGGCATCGAAGGGAATCGTATAGAAGTTCCGGCGGCACCAGAGGTAGACTATGCCGGATCCTCCCAGCATGGTCATAAGGGCCATGCCGACCACGGCCAAGTTGACCCGAGGGAACCAGCGGGCCAGCAGGCGGATGGTGGCCAGAGTCGTCATGACAGTGGCCGCCGCAACCAGCAGGGCTGCAGCCGAACTGGTGGGCAGGGCATAGCCGCCTGGATGCACCAGGCTGGTTATCACTCGATAGGGCAGGAAGAGCAGCAGTACCGGCAGGACACCGAAGTAGGAGTACCAGTGGCCGTCCCGGTAGACGTAGTCCCAATATATGGGTTGTTGGTCCTGGGCCAGAAGTGCGTTGCGGGTGGGTATGTCAAAGGGGTTGGCCGCCTTGGCCAGACCCGGCGCCTGGCCCAGATCCAGCCAGGGTCGTCCATGAAGAAGTGCCTGGGCCACGTGATCGTACTGGTTGAAGTCGTAGACGTAGGCATGCGGCTGGTGGTAGGCCATGGGGGTGAAGGTGGACAGATCATGCTGGATGTTCCAGCAGGACCAGGCTGCCAGTGGGGCCAGAATCAGGGCCAGGACCAGACGTTGGCTCACCGAGCCTGTATCCAACCGGGTCCGCCAGAGGATCGAGCCGGGCAGGTAGCCCAGGATCAGTACCGACAGACAGGTCAGCATCAGTATCCGCGCCAAGTTGAAGTCCAGGGGGACCACCTTGGCTGGGGTCACTCCTGTCAGTTCCAGCCGGGAACCGATGGGCTCCTGTATCCACAGGCGCATGGCCTGTATCCGGGCGCCGCTGGGTTTTCCGCGGACGCGCAGGTAGTGGCTACGGGCCTGACCGGGGCAGATCAGCCCTCGGGTGCCCTGGATCCATCCCTTGCCGCCGGCCGGGCGCAGGTCCAGACGTACATGGATCTGCGACAGGAATGAACCCTCGACATCCTCTGCCATATGGGCCTGAACAAAGGATGCCTGTCCGTCGACGACAGGGACATCCACCCAGGCGCCAGCCGGATCGGTGACTTTCAGTCCCCCGTCCGGCAGAGGGGACAGCCCTGGTCCCAGCCGACCTAGTGGGGAGTGGGCATCGGCCGTAGTCTGTGCCGGAGAGTTTGACGTGGAGCCCATCAGCGACTGCCAATGGGCCAGATTGAATACTCCCAGTTCGAGGATGAGCACCGCAGCAAGCGCTACCAGCAGGCGAATGGTCGTGCCCCTGGCCGGGGTGGGTCGTCGCAGGGCTGGCAGAGTCATCACGGTTTTATTCTAACGGCGACATGTCTGGCTGGATTGGGACAATCAAAGGTATGTCCAAGAACGCGAAGAAGTCCCGGGGTTTCGGTGATCTGTCCGGCCTGGGCCGTTCCATTCTTTCCGTACTGGAGGGATTGGTGGGCTCCTCTCGGCCGACCAGAGGGGGTCGTGGGGATCATCCCCTGGATTCTTCGGTGGCCGACATGGTCGATCTAATCAACCGGACGGGAGGCCATCCGGATGATCGGCAGATGCGCGAATTCCTGGCTTCTCACAGCCGTGTTCTGGGTATCGCTGTCAAGCGTCGGCTCTTTCCACGCCTGCAGGGCGTGCCCGAGGGACTGACGCTGGGCTGGGTCCAGTGGCCCGATGCCCCGGGCCGGGGCTTCGCGTTGGGGATTTTCACCGATCACCGTCACTTTGCCCAGATCGCCCTGGCCGACGACCATGGCCGGGTCTTCATTGGCGAGCAGAGCCGGATGGACCTGCAGAACATGGAGCCTGCCTTCTTGCTGGGTCGTGAGGAGGAGGTGACCCTGGTCGACGGCCGTCGGTTGGGCCGCGATCCGGGTCAGGATTCGGGCCCGGTCCATGCCCTGCAGGGTGCCGTAGCAGGCCGTGATGATGCCGGCCACATGCGTTGGCTGGCCTCCTGGCTGCGAGCCGATGGTCGTTATTGCCTGGAGCAGCTGCGTCCCCTCCTGCCTCCTGAAATGCGCCTGGATCTGGAGTATCGGGATGCTGTGGCCATCGCCTTCTTCGCTGCTTACCTATTGCCGCGCATCCAGGGAACCTTCACCGGGTTCGGCTCGGGCAACATCTTCTACCGGCTCAACCGGGAGGCGCCCATGGGAGCCATCCGACGCAGCGTGGGCGACATGATCCAGGCACGCTCCCACGGACAGCGGGTCTCCGGACTGGAGGATTTGTTCGCCGACCTGATGCGTGAGGCCGGGGCTCTATCGCCCGTCTCAGGCCTTGAGGCCGTTCATGGGGCGGAGCCCCTGCATCTGTATGCTTCCTCCTACTCAGGCGCATACTTCCTGAGCTGGGACAACGGACTGGAGTTCACTGCCGCGCTTGCGGCCCTACGTATCGAGGGCAACCTCAACAGATTCGCCGCAGTCAGCGCCTGGTTGGAGCACAATGCCCGTCTTGGAATGTTGCCCACCGAGGACTCGATCAATCGCGTCCAGGCAACCCGGCTGGACCAGGCCCTATTGGAGGATCCTGCCATCGTCGCCCTGCTGCGCCCGGGAGACTATCCGATTCGCTTCGATCCCCTGGAGGACGACGGGCGGACTGCTATCAATGCCATGGTTGACAAGGCTGCAGCCACTGCTGTCATGGTCCGTCAACAGGCTCCCCAGGCGCTCCCCGTGCGAGCGGACGGCCAGGGCCAGGAGCCGGTGCGATCCGAGTGGGTCTACCGGCAGACGATGGCCATGCTGATACGATCCCTTCGGTTGCCCTTCCGCTTCGACGTGGAGTTTAGGTCCAATCTTGCCCAAGGACAGGTAGCCTTGGCCTTCACCGCGGCAGGGCGCACCATGATGCCCTCCAGCCGCTATGAGGACCAGTCGCGGGCCTGGCGGGACCTGGACGAGGGCGAGCGTTCCGCCATGAGCGCTGACTACAACCTGCGCGTCGGGCTGATGATGGCCGCACTGGCCTTCGGGGCGGATCCGTCCGTGCGCGAGGTCAGCCTGCAAATTGACTCCATCGGTCTGGAAGAGGCTGTCGACCAGCAGAACTCGGCCATCAGGACCATGATGGGACAGGCCTTGGAGGCCTTTGAGCGCATGCGTTCAGGCGAGGTGGCCCCTACAGGGTCCAAGGCTGATCCCAAGGATGGTGACGTGCACGGCGATCCCACCAAGCCCATTGCCTCCCGAATGGCTCCTGAGCAACAACAGGAAGACGGGGAGGACAAGGCCGAGGATCAGGGCGAAAAGGAATCCGTGGACCGCGAGTTCAAGGATCTCATGCAGGGCGTGGACCTTGACTCTGCCGCCTTTGCGCCGCCTTCGTCAGCCAATGGGGATGCATCGAAGGAGGATGTCCCGAATGAAGATGCCTCCGCAGATCAGACTGACGACGACGCATCCCAGAATCCGCTCAGCGCCCTGCAGAGCAATCCGACCATCCGCACCCTGGTCTCGGTGGTCTTCAGCAGGGAACTCTTCCTCTCCCGCATCCGTTCACAGGGGCTGAAGGATCCACGTGCCATCTACCGTTTCTTCGACGCGGCCATGCAGGTGGATCCCCAGGGCGGACTCAAGCCCACCGAGGCTGTCTTCGACATGCACGATGACCGCTTCAGCCCCCATGGCAGCCAGGAGGAGCCCGAGTTTTCCGAGGTGGCCTTCGCCGACAAGTCTGCCCAGGCCTTGGGCGCGCATAAGGCCGTCGATCTGTCCATCCAGCGTGCCGACCTGCTACAGAGGGCTGTAGGCGGTTTCCATCAGCTGGCCTCGGATCGGACCATGACATCAGCGGCCAAGGCCCAGGCGGCCACGGGCATCATCCAGAGCATCGGTGACCCGGAGCTGGAACAGCTGGCCCCTCAGGTTGCCAGCGCCATGATCGACGGTACCCCTGTTCCCGACTTCGACTTCTCACTGTCCTCACAGCTGGACAAGGAGCGCGTCAAAGCCCGCGACCTGCTCTTCTCCGGCGGCGCAGCCCAGGGTATACAGGTTGAGCAGGATGCCATTGCCCATATGGATGCCGTCTTTGCAGCCGAGGGCCAGGTGCCCCGCTACTTCAACTCATACGCCGAGCGGGTGGTCTATAACCGTCTCTTCGCCACACCGGGGGAGCGGACCCTGCTCATTCCTGACAACCTCTTCTATGCCCACCTGGAGATAGCCGACCTGCTGGCCCAGCTCAAGGAGGACCAGGCGGCCCTCAAGCATCTGAACGCCATGGTGGCCTATGCGCCTGCCTACCCGCTCTCTCACCTGAAGCTGGCGGTCATGCTGGCCAACCGTGAGGACTGGGATTCGGCCCGGGCTGCCACACTGAACGCTCTGCGGGTGGCTCTGGACCGGGACGATGCCTCCTTCGCCTACTACCGTCTGGCCTATGCCTCATGGATGCGCGACGAGTTCGATGTGGCTGCGGCGGCCTATCTGATGAGCGAGCATATCAGTCCCGACCGGATACCAGCCCTCAAGACCGAGCTGGCCGAGCTGCAAGCCAGGGCCCGATCCCAGTGCGTGGTTCTGCCGGAAGACCACAGGCAGGCCCGACGGGTGCTGGCTGAACACGGCCTGCCGGTCTGGCCTCACACCGAGGTGGCTTCGATAGTGCGCCAGGCCGCGCGCATCTGCGTGGATGGCGGGCTCTTCGTCCCGGCCCGAACACTGTCAATGGCGGCCGCCAGGATGAACGACGACGATAATGAAGGTGTTGATGTGGTACAGGCACAGTTCATGAGGTCGCTCAATGCATGACAAAACAGCTCAGGAAGATATTCAGCAAACCGGTGATGCGGGTGGGGATGCCGAGTCCAGGCCCAGGCCGGGCACTGACCGATGGATAGCATTCCTCCAGCCCGACGATGCTGATGCCATGCGACTCGAAGAACTGGATCTTGACTCCTTGGGAGCCCAGCAGGCCCAGCGTCTCTGGTCCAGGCTGGCCGCCTGGGTGGAGTCCGACCAGGTCGCCTACTACATAGACGACGCGCCAGTCTCCTCCGACGCGGCATATGACGCCAGGATGCGCTGCCTGCAGGAGCTGGAGTCCCGCTTCCCCAGCCTGGATACCCCCCAGTCGCCAACGCACCGGGTCGGAGGGACCTTCTCCAACGACTTTGCCTCCGTCCGTCACCCCTCCCAGATGCCCAGTCTGGATGATGTCTTCAGCATTTCGGAGCTACGCCAGTGGTATGACGGGCTTCGCAGCGAGCTCGACTGGCCGCAGGACAAGGCCCTGCCCATGACCAGCGAGGTCAAGATCGATGGCCTGGCCCTGAACCTTCTCTACCGCAATGGAGTCCTGGAGCAAGGCCTTACCAGAGGAGACGGGGTGACTGGTGAGGACATCACCCTGAACGTCAGAACCATCCCAAGCATTCCGCAGAACCTGTCGGGCCCGGCGCGTGACATCCCAGAGTTCGTGGAGGTCCGTGGTGAGGTCTTCATGCGGTTTGACGACTTCAATGCCTTGAACGAGCAGCAGGAGCGGGAGGGCAAGGCGCCCTTTGCCAACCCCCGCAACGCCGCCGCCGGATCCCTTAGGCAGAAGGATCCGCGCATCACCGCCAGCCGGCGTCTAAGCTTCTACGCTCATGGCCTGGGATCACTGAGGTGGGGGCCGGCCCATCCCAAGGGGACACACGACGAGGTCATTGACCAGTCCCAGGCCTACGACCTCTACAAGCAGTGGGGGATTCCGGTCTCGCCCCACAACCGGGTCGTCACCTCATTCGACCAGATCCTGGACATGATCGACTATTACGGCCAGCACCGCAATGACATCGAGCACGCCTTGGACGGCATCGTGGTCAAGCTTCAGGATAGGGATCTTCAACGCAGGCTGGGCGCTACCTCCCGTGCCCCCCGCTGGGCCGTGGCCTACAAGTACCCGCCGGAGGAGGTCAATACTCGGCTTCTGGACATCACCGTCCAGGTGGGCCGGACCGGGCGAATCACCCCGGTGGCTGTTCTCACCCCGGTCACCGTGGCCGGGTCCACGGTTTCCAGGACAACCCTCCACAACGCCTCCGAGGTCAAGCGCAAGGGGATTCTGATCGGGGACACGGTTGTAGTCCGCAAGGCGGGCGACGTAATCCCCGAGCTGGTTGGACCAGTTATCGAAGCCAGGAAAGGGCGCGAGAAGGATCTGAAACCCTTCGTCATGCCCGAGACCTGCCCCAGCTGTGGCGCTCGCTTGGCCCCGGCCAAGGAGGGCGACGTGGACATCCGCTGCCCCAACGTGGAGTCCTGTCCAGCCCAGTTGACCGAGCGGATCATCCATATGGCCTCGCGAAAGGCACTGGACATCGAGCATCTGGGGGAGCAGAGCGCCATAGCCCTGACCAACCCCGATGAGAACCGGCCCGATTCCGTGGAGGTCTACGCTCCTGGTCTGCGTGAGGTCCTGGTCGACCAGGGCGGTCAGGCAGCCCCCTACCAGCCGGATCCGGATCTGAAGCTTCCGCCCCGGCAGGATCCGGTCCTGACCAGCGAGGCGGGCCTGTTCGACCTGAAGGTGGAGGACCTGCGCCAAGTCTATGTCTGGCGTGAGGTCCCCCTGATGGAACAGGTGGAGGTCGAAGGCCGGCAGGGGCGTACAACAACCAAGCGCCGGACTGGTGGCAGCGGTCTTTGGTACCGGGTGCCAGCCTTCTATAATCTGCCCAAGAGTGCTCAAGCGGGCCAGGGCGAGCGGGCCATGAACAGTCATGAGACCCAGGTCCAGGAGGCCGCCCTGGGCAGTGCCGACGCCCAACCCTCCAGGAACACTCTGCAGATGCTTGAAGAGATTGACAAGGCCAAGCATGCCGATCTGTGGAGGGTTCTGGTGGCCCTTTCCATTCGGCACCTGGGACCGACTTCGGCTCGGGCCATAGCTACCCGCTTCCCGTCACTGCAGGCCGTGGAGGAGGCCAGTGTGGAGGACCTGTCCGAGCTGGACGGGGTGGGCCCCGAGATTGCGCACTCCATCCACGACTGGTTCCAGGGCGCCAGGCAGCCAGGTGACTGGCGTGGGCGCATCCTGGATGCCTGGCAGGCCGCTGGGGTGGGCGCTCATGTCGAACGCAGCACCAAGCCGCAGACCCTGAAGGGCATGACCGTGGTGGTCACCGGCAGCTTGGAGGACTTCTCCAGGGACTCAGCCAAGGAGGCCATCGTGGAACGCGGCGGCAAAGCCTCGGGGTCCGTCAGCAAGAAGACCACCTATGTGGTGGTGGGCGCCAACCCTGGCTCCAAGGCCGACAAGGCTGAGAGTCTGGGCCTGCCCATCCTGGACGAAGCGGCTTTCCACCGCTTGCTCGATACCGGCGACCCCAACCCGGCCCAAGGTTGATTGTGACATTCGCAATATCCGACCAGCCGCGCCCTAGCAGCTGATGGCTGGTCGCGATATGGTGACGGCATGGAACAAGTAGAGCATCGCAAGGAAGGGACCCGGAATCTGGAGGAGCTGCCTCGAAGAATCAAGGGGGAGGTCTATGAGCGGCTCAGCCGGGTCATCGATCCAGAGCTGGGACGGTCCATCACAGATCTGGGCATGATCACCGACATCATTGTCGAGCCAGCCAGGGATGCCCAGGCCGACTATGAGGTGACCGTGCGGGTGGAGCTGACCATCAAGGGTTGTCCGCTATCGACCACCATCACCAACCAGATCAATGGGACCGTGACTTCCTATCCGCGAGCCCGGTTGCGCCCCCATATCGATGTCTCCTCCATGAGCCGGGAGAAACTGGACAACCTGGTGGCCGATCTCAAGGCCGCCCGGCGCAGCAACCCCTTCTCCAAGCCTGGCGTGGGTACCCGCATCTTCGCCATCGCCTCGGGCAAGGGGGGCGTGGGCAAGTCCTCGGTGACGGTCAACCTGGCGGCCACGCTGGCTGCCCTGGGCTATGACACGGCCGCCATTGATGCGGACATCTACGGATTCTCCCTGCCTGGGCTCTTTGGCGTACACAGTCGGCCCACCAATCTGCACGGCATGCTGATGCCGGTCACCGCATGGGGTGTCAAGCTGATATCCATTGGTATGTTCGCCGGATCGGACCGGGCCATCCTCTGGAGGGGTCCGCGCCTGCAGCGCTCGCTGGAGCAGTTCCTCTCTGATGTCTGGTGGGGTGACCCTGATGTGCTCCTGCTGGATCTGGCCCCAGGCACCGGGGACATGGCCCTGTCCGTGGCCCAGGCCCTGCCCAACAGTCGCCTGATCGTGGTCACCACCCCCCAGCCATCGGCCTCGCAGGTGGCCGTGCGTTCAGGTTTGGTGGCTCTCCAGCTACCTACCAAGGTCCAAGGTGTAATCGAGAACATGTCCTGGTACGAGCACAATGGCGAGCGGCTGCGCATCTTCGGTCAGGGAGGCGGCCAGCGTGTAGCCGACCAGCTGACCCGGGATCTGGGGTATCAGGTGCCTCTGCTGGAGCAGTTGCCCCTACAGACCGACCTGCGCGAGTCGGGGGAGTCCGGCCGTCCGGCTGTCTTAAGGTCAGATGGCTCCCTGGATGATTCGCCGCTGACCGAGCGATTCGTGGATCTGGCCAAGACCCTGATGGAAGGTTCGGAGCCTGGCGATGCTCGTCGGGCCGCCGGTGAGGACTGACTCTAAAACAAGGTTATTAGTCCGGTGCCGTACCTTGCCTGAGGCTAGACGGCGGTCGGGCTCTTTTGGCTGGTGATCTGCCGCGAAGGGATGGCCAGGAACCAGGGGACTGCCAGCACGACCAAGCCGATGGCGCACATGGCCAGGAAGGGAATGGCCTCATGTCCGGCCAGGATGTAGGAGGCGAACATGGGTCCCACGATGTAGCCCAGGGAGGCGGCCGTGTTGAGCAGGCCGAACATACGTCCGCTGAATGATGGCCCGGCCAGCTCAGCGGCCACCACCGGCTGGGAGATGCCCATCATGACCTCGCCTAGTCCGAAGATGGTGATGCCCAGGGAGGCCACGCTCAGAGCGCCGGGAGTGGAATCCAGGCGCAGACCCAGGACGATGATCACCCAGGCCGCAGCCCAAAAGACCGGCACGGTACGCAGCAGGCGTACATGGTTGGCGTCCTTGAGCCGGGGCAGCAACACGATATTCATGATGACCACCGAGAAGGTGTTGACCACGTCCACCACCGACAGGGACCAGCGGGGGATGTGTGGATCTGAGATCAGGGTGGTGACCAGACCGGCGTCGAACTGGGAGTAGCCGAACAGGTCCATGAAGAAGGTGCCCAGGGTCAGCAGCGCCATGGAGACCAACACCCTGGTCAGGGAGCTGGTCCGTCCGCCGAAGGTGTCGTTGGCGGTCACGCTTTCTGTGCTGTCTGCCCGGCTGGCCTTTAGGGCATGGGTTGTCCCGGCGGATTCCTGGACGACCTCCCGCTCTGCCTTGGCCTTGAGCTCAGCCGTCAACCGTCGCAGCTGCCAGTGTCGTTCGATAACTAGCAAGGAAAGGCTGAGCAGGGCGAATCCCAAGGCCCTGCCGCCGAAGCCAATGCGGTAGAGAAAGTCCTGACCACCTGCGGCCAGCAGTCCGCCCACAGCAGCTCCTAGGCCGATGCCGAGGTTGAGTTCGGCCTGATTGATGCCGTAGACGATCCGGTGCTGCTCCCTGGTGGAGATCTGCGTCAGAATGCTGGCCCAGGAGGTCTGCATGCCCATCCCCAAGCCCGAGACGAAGGCTCCCGCCACTGCTGCCCGGTAGTCGTGGGCCACGGTGAAAATCAGGGGGCCGATGACCGAGAAGATCATGGCCGTGTGCATGGCCAGCCAGGAGGAGCGACGATCCGAGACCCAGCCGATGATGGGGTTGGAGATCAGCGACCCTACCGAGCTGATGGTCACCAGGAGGGCGGCCTCGCTCATGGTGGCGCCCAGGGAATGGGTGGCGAAGAGCAGCTCGATGGGCATAACCAGACCGATGCCGAAGTTGCACATGAGGTCCACGATGAGCATGGCTCGCAGATATACGGGCAACTCCATGAACTCACGCAGCCAGCGCATCGGTTTCCACCTCCATCGGATCTGTTTTCGTACCTCTCCTCATTCTGGCCTGACCGCCTGCCGGGATGCCGGGGCTGGCGTGTTGCCATCAATGGGCGGATGCCGATAGTCCTGATACGCAAAGAGGCCCGACCCTTCGGCATGAAGGATCAGGCCCTATGTGTGAACTGGCCGGTCAGCCGGCCTCAGTCGTCATACGAACTCAGATGTGGAAGTAGAGCTCGTACTCCAGAGGTGTGGGGGCCAGACGAGTCTGGTCCAGTTCACCGCGCTTCAAGTCCAACCAGGTCTGGATCAGATCGTCGGTGAAGACGTCGCCCTCGCTCAGGAAGTCGTGGTCCTCTTCCAAAGCGTTCAGAGCCTCCTCCAGGGAGCCGGGCACCTGCTTGATCTGGGCATGCTCTTCGGGAGGCAGCTCATAGAGGTCCTTGTCGATGGGGGCCGGGGGCTCGGTGTGGTTGAGAATGCCGTCCAGTCCTGCCATCAGCTGGGCCGAGAAGGCCAGGAAGGGGTTGCAGGAGGGGTCGGGGGCGCGGAACTCGATCCGCTTGGCGGCAGGCGAGGTGCCGGCCAGGGGGATGCGGATGGCCGCCGAACGGTTCCGGGCCGAGTAAACCAGGTTGACAGGGGCCTCATAGCCGGGCACCAGACGCTTGTAGGAGTTGGTGGAGGGGTTGGTGAAGGCCAGAACAGACGAGGCATGCTCGATCAGGCCGCCCACATACCAGCGGGCAATGTCGGAAAGTCCGCCATAGCCGTTCTCGTCGTAGAAGAGGGGCTTGCCATCCTTCCAGAGGGACTGGTGGCAGTGCATGCCGGTCCCGTTGTCCCCGGCGATGGGCTTGGGCATGAAGGTGGCCGCCTTGCCGGCCAGGGCGGCGGTCTCGTGGACCACGTACTTGTACTTCATCAGGTCGTCGCCCGCATGCAGCAGGGTGTTGAAACGGTAGTTGATCTCCTGCTGGCCGGCGCCGCCCACCTCATGATGGGAGCGCTCCAGAATCAGGCCCACCTTCTGCAGGTTGGCCACCATGTCGTCGCGCAGATCCTGGTAATGGTCGATGGGGGGCACAGGGAAGTAGCCCTTCTTGACCCGGTTCTTGAAGCCAATGTTGTCGGAGCCATCCTCCTCGACGTCGACGCCCGAGTTCCAAGGAGCCTCAATGGAGTCGACCTCGTAGAAAGAGCGCTGCATGCTGTTCTCAAAGCGGACCTTGTCGAAGATGAAGAACTCGGCCTCGGGGGCGAAAGAGGCCGTATCGGCGATGCCGGTGGAGCGCAGGTAGGCCTCCGCCTTGGCGGCAATCTGCCGGGGGTCGCGCGAGTAGGGCTCGTCGGTCACCGGGTCAACAATGGAGAAGGCCACATTCAGGGTGCGATGACGGCGGAAGGGATCCATGTAAGCAGTCTCTGGATCGGGAATCAGCTTCATATCCGATTCGTTGATGGCTTGGAAGCCTTGGACGGAGGAGCCGTCGAAGGCCATGCCGTCCGTGAAAGCGTCTTTGAGGAATTCGCTGGCGGGGACGGTGAAGTGCTGCTGGACCCCGATCAGGTCCGTGAACCTGACTGAGACATATTCCACGCCCTCCTGGTTTATCAGAGCTTCGCAATCGGCCTTTGACTTAAGTTCGCTCACTGAACTGCTCCTTTCGTGGAAACCGTAACGGTCACCCAGTCTAGGGGACCGGTTTTTTCGGCAATGCACCGCTGAGGTTACGGGGGTGTTTCATGCGAAGGTCCCGGCGCCTCCCTGGGGAGATGCCGGGACCTTCAAAACATCAGCGCCCGCGCATGGCCTTGCGGCTGACGTGTATCTTTGTCGGATCAATGCCCTTGGGCATGCCCAGGGCGTTCTGCCGCTTTTGCAGGGTGACCAGCCGGTCGTTCAGGGTCTCCAGCTCGGTGGCGGTCAGCTTGACCTTCTTCTTGATCACGGTGCGCTGGAGCTTGTTGAGTGGAACCTGGTCAGGACCGTGGCCCACGCTGATCCGGTAGATGGGGATGGCCGACCCACGGGTGATGCGGCGGATCTTCTCCTCTTCGCGGTTCATGGCCTTGTTGACGCGGTTGTAGTCGCCCTCGGCTATCAGGTAGACCCCGGTGCGGCCGGTGCCCCTCCAGACGGCGTCCTTGGTCTTGGCATCAATCCATACGGGTTCCTGGGGGAAGGAGAAGCCCGCCTTGGAGATGCTGCTCAGCACGGCGGCGGCAGCGCCTGGACGACCCTCCATCTTGGCGTAGCCGACCTTGTCGGAGCGCCTGGTCAGGGTCATGGTGGCCAGAAGCAGGCCGACCATGATGCCCAGAAGCACGGTCAGGATCCAGGACAGCCACCCAAAGTGAGCCAGCAGGCAGATCACCACTGTTATCAGTGTGGGCACCAGAATGGCCGCGGCCAGTAGCCAGGGAAGAGCCTTGTCTTCTGCGTAAGTGAATTGGTAGATCTTGACGATCTGACTGATCGTGCTGTTCTTCTTTTTTGCTTTTTTGCCCTTGGTGTCCTCTGTAGCCATGCCATCCTCACTCGGAAACGTTCACTGGTTGACCAGTCTACCGCATGCCTACTGCATGTTCAGGGGTCTGCCGTCAGCCTTGAGCAGGGCCTCTCCAATGGCTTCCGAGAAGGTGGGATGGGGATGGATGAGCCCGGCCGCCCGGTGCAGCGGGATCTGGTTGCCCACCAGCTGCTGGGCCTCGGCGATGTTCTCGGAGGCCTGGGGGGAGACCATTTCCAGACCGACGACTATCTGCTTCTCCAGATCGGTGGCTTGGCAGGCGGTGATCAGGCTGAGGGTGCCCTGCAGGCCGCTCATGCGCATGCGCGAGTTGGCCATCATGGGGTAGATGGTCTCCTTGACCTGGTTCAGCGATGGATCGTCCTCGGCCTCCTGCCGGCTGAAACCCACAGCTGCGGCCTGGGGGGAGGAGAAGACCACGCGGGGGATGGTGGCCTCGTTGACTGGTTCAGGATCCAGACCAGAGGCGGCATCGGCCAGGGTGATGCCCTGCTGGAAGGCCCTGTGGGCCAGATGGTGACCCGGGGTGATGTCGCCCAGGGCCCAGACACGGTCACGGCTGGTGCGCCCCTGGGAGTCGGTCAGGACCTGGCCCTGCCCGTCCAGGTCGATGCCCAGCTCCTTCATATGCTCGGGGTTCGTGTTGGGGTCCCTGCCAATGGCCACCAGAACCAGATCGGTCTCGATCGTTCCCGCCTGGCCCTTGTCGTCGGTCGGCTGGTAGTCGACCTGCATGCCCCCATCTGCGGGCAGACGGTGTCCGCCCGAGCAGCGGGCATGGGTAATGATCTGAATTCCCTGACGTTTCAACTCCCGGGTCATGATCTGGCCGGTCCGCCGACCCCAGTGGGAGAGCACCCGGTCATGCCTGACCATCAGGGTCACCTGGCAGCCGGCTTGGTTCCAAATGGTGGCGAATTCCAGGGCCACCGCACCTGAACCGATAATCAGCGCCCTGCGGGGGAAGGGCTTGAGGGTCAGCGCCCGGTCCGTGTCGATGACCAGATCATCGAAGGGGAGCTCCTCCAAGGGCCTGGCGTGAGACCCAGTGGCCAGGATGGTATCGCAGGTGGTCAGTCGGGTTCGATTGCCGTCAGCAGCGGTCACCTCCACCAAGCCGTCGCCGACGATGGTGCCGTGGCCGTGCACCACGGTGATGCCACGCTGCTTGAGCAGGCTCGCCAGGCCGCCGGTCATGGCGTCCACCATCCGGTCCTGATAATCCTGAAGCTTCTGGTAGTCGATGCTGGCCGACCCGATATTGATGCCCATGGCGGCTCCAAGGTCAGCCTGTTCCAAAACCTGGGTGGCTGTTAGCAGGGCCTTGGTAGGGATGCATCCGCGGTTCAGGCAGACGCCGCCAACCACAGGGTCCTGCTCGACCAGGGCCACCCGTCCGCCCAGTTCTGCCGTGCGCAGGGCAGTGGCATACCCGCCTGGGCCCGATCCGATAATGATGGTGTCGTACTGGCGGCTGTCGGCATCCCAGGGGTCAAGAGACTCTGTGCCGGGTTGGTTGATCGATTGCTGCATAAGAATCCATGCTAGCCGTACCGGCTGGGAGAATGAAGAGCATTCGCACAATGTGGAGTGAGTACAAAGACCGCCCGGAACCCAAAGGGCACCGGGCGGCGCTACCAGTCCATCGTTCGGTATGTCAGGACGATTCGCTTGTCAGTCGGGCCAGTGCCCGCGCTTGCTCTGATTGGGCTTGGGAACCCGCCAGCGCCGGACCATCATGGCACGTTGCCAGGCGTAGGAGGCCGAACGTGAACCTTTGGCCACCGAGCGCTCGCCGAACTTGTCGATCAGCAGTCGCTTGAGCTTGCGCCACATCAGCCAGGTATCGATCAGGGCAATGATCAGGTAGCCATACAGCAGGACGGTCACCACCATGGTGAAAGTGGCATAATGCTGCGGACCCACGAACATGCCCATCAGGGTGGCGACGAACATAAGGATGATGGCCGGGAATATCCATTCCAGCAGATTGAAACGGGCATCCACATAGTTGCGGATGTAGATCCTCCAGGGCAGGCGCTCCGATTTGGGCATGTGGTCGAGGTCGCCGGTCCTCATGGCCTCGTACTGGGCATCCTCACGGGCCCGGATCCGGGCCTTGGCGGCCTTGCGTGAGGCCTTGCGATCCTTGGGGACCAACGGTCGCAGGTTCCTAGCCTCGGCCTGCTTGCGTTTGGGGGTGGGGCGTCCCTTGCCTCGTGCCTCTTCAGTGGAGGCCGCCTGGTCCGCCTCCGCCTCTTTGTCCCGTCGATCCTTGCGTGAGAAGGGGTTCCATGTCATGCGAACAGGTTACGGTGACGCCTAGACTCGCAAGCATTGATTCACAAGCAATCAGAGGAGGTAACGATGGCGGAGCTGGGGCTGGAGACGATCCGCACACGTGTGCAGGACGATAGGAGCCGGATCGTCGATCTGCTCAAGGACAAGATCGCCCTGGCTTCGGTTTCGGCCAAGGGGATTACCGGGGATCACATGCGGCGATCGGCTGACTATGTGGCCGGGCAACTGCGGCAGGTGGGTGTAGATGCCCGTGTGGTCCAGGCCACCAATCCTGACGGGACCCCTGGTGCTTTCGAGGTCATCGGATCCCGGCAGGTGGACGACGAGGCCCCGACCGTTCTGCTCTACGCCCATCACGACGTGCAGCCGGTGCCCGACCCCTCCCAGTGGTCCACTGACCCCTTTACCGGTGTGGAGAAGGAGGGACGGCTCTACGGACGCGGATCGGCCGACGACGGTGGCGGCATCGCCATCCACTCGGGTGCCCTGCATGCCCTGGGCAAGGACCTGCACGTCAACGTCAAGGTCTTCATCGAAGGCGAGGAGGAGATGGGCTCGCGCAGTTTCATCCCCTTCCTCCAAGCTCATCGGGACGACTTCGCCTCGGACCTGATCATCGTGGCCGACTCGGGCAACTGGTCGGCGGACACCCCCAGCCTGACCACCTCACTAAGAGGGAATGCGGACCTGGATGTCACGGTCACAGTCCTGGAGCACCCGGTCCATTCCGGGCAGTTCGGCGGGCCCATCCTGGATGCCAACACCCTGGCTGCCATGCTGATTGCATCCATGTATGACGACCAGGGTCAGCTGGCGGTGCCCGGCCTGGAGGGTGAACAGCCCATCGGAGGCCTGCAGCGTGACCTGGACCAGGCTCAGCTGCGTGCGGATGCCGGCGTGGTGGACTCCTACCGGCTGGCCGGAACCGACTCCCTGGCCTCCAGGCTCTGGACCAAGCCGGCGGCGGCGGTGATCGGCTTTGATGCGCACCCGGTGGAGGGCTCCTTCAACGTGCTGGCCGACAAGACCCGTTTCCGCATTTCGCTGCGGACTGCGCCCACCCAACGGCCTGAGCAGGCCGCGCAGGCTCTGGCTGATTTCCTGGTCGCCCATGCCCCTCATGGGGCCAAGGTGGAGGTCACCCCCAGCGACATGGGCATGGGATGGGCCATGGATGCCGATAGCCCGGTGGTCCGGCAGGCCGAGGAGGCCATGCGGCAGGCCTTCGGACGCGACCCGGTCAACAAGGGCGAGGGCGGATCCATCCCCTTCATCCCCGAGCTCAAGCGCCTCTTCCCTGAGGCCCAGGTCCTGGTGACCGGCCCCGAGGATCCCCAGTCCAACGCCCACAGCCCGAACGAGTCCATCTCCCTGCAGGGGCTGATCGACAACATCATCACCGAGGCCCTCCTGCTGGATTCCCTTGACCATCGTATGTTCTAATATGGCTGGTGACACGGGGGCCGTATGCCTAAGGGCGTGCGGCTGAGAGGAGGCTTAGCCTCAACCGGACGAACGTTTACCGGGTAATGCCGGCGCACGGATGTCACTGGACCCGTGCCTGAACGGGATGGCGCTCATACGGAGCGCCCCGAGGAAAGGCACAAGATCATGACCAATGGTCATTTCAGCAACAATACTGTTTCTGGATCAGAGCCGGAGTCTGAGCGGACTCCCTCTCAAGTCAGAACCCCCTCCCGACGGTGGAGGGTGGTGGATATCGCCGTCGCCTCGGTCATCGGGGTGGCCTCCGCAGTCATCTACTGGGTGGTCGCCCTGGTGACCACCATTCCCTGGTCATTCCTGGACGGGGTTGTACCCGGTCTGGGCGGCGTGCTCAACGGGCTTTACCTGTTTGCCGGGCCCCTGGCATCGGTCATCGTGCGCAAGCCGGGGGCGGCCGTCTATGCCGAGTTGGTCGCCGCCATCCTGGAGTCGCTGCTGGGCAGTCTCTGGGTGCCTGTGGAGACCATACTGATCGGTCTACTTCAGGGCTTCATGGCCGAACTGGTCTTCATGCTGCTGCGTTACCGGCGTTGGAACATGTCCACGGTGGCACTGTCGGGCGCTGCCGCTGGTTTCGGCTGCTGGCTGTATTCCTTCTGCACGCACCTACAGGCCATCAACCTGACCGGCCCCTATGGGGTGATCTATCTGATAGCCACCCTGATTTCGGGCGCGCTGATCGCCGGAGTGCTGGTCTGGTACCTCTATAAGGCCATTGCCGCCACCGGGGCTCTGGACCGCTTCGCCTCCGGCCGCGATATTCGGACGGCCGGGAAGTAGAGGTCTGGGCGTGGACCAGAGCATCCAGGACAATCCCTATCGACCCGCGACCTTGGAACTGCGCGGTTGGGGGTACCGCCATGCCTATCGGAACCACTTCGCTGTCAGGGATCTTTCCCTGAGTATTCCCGCAGGTCAACGGGTGCTTCTGCTGGGAGCCTCCGGCATTGGCAAATCGACCATCCTTGAGGGTGTGGCCGGACTGCTGGGCGATCATGCCCCGCAGAGCGGTCAGGACCAGGTCGAGGATGACGAAGGCGGGGTGACCCAGGGTCAGGTCCTGATCGACGGCAATCCCGCCGTATCCAGCCGGGGGCGTGTGGGTCTGGTCCTGCAGGATCCGGATGCTCAGGCCATCTTTCAGCGGCTGGGTGACAATGTGGCCTTCGGGCCTGAGAACATGGGGTTGCCCCGCGAGGAGATCTGGCCACGGGTGCGGAAGGCCATGGCCGAGGTGGGTCTGGCTGACCTGCAGCTGACCCGATCCACCATGCATCTGAGTGGGGGGCAGATGCAGCGTCTGGCCCTGGCCGGCGCTCTGGCCATGCAGCCTGGGTTGCTTCTACTGGATGAGCCAACGGCCAACCTGGACCCGGTCGGTGTCGAGCAAATTGTCGGTGCCGTCAGGAAGGTCTTGGATCGGCAAGGCTCCACCATGGTTCTGGTCGAGCACCGGGCAGGGCCTTGGATGGATATGATCGACCGGGTCATCGTGCTTGGGCTGGGCGAGGTTGAAGACAGCGCCGGCGGATCGGGTGCTGCAGCCTATCGCAAGACAGTGATCATGGCCGACGGCAGCCCCCAGGAAGTCTTCACTGATCCTGGATTGGATCTGGCCTCCCTGGGCATCTGGGTTCCCGAGGCCTATAGGAGCGCCAAGGATTCGCTCCCTGAGCTTGGACGGGTTCGGTCTGGGCAATCCGGCCACGGTCATGATGGCCATCAAGTCTTGTTGACCGCCCGGGATCTGGCGGTTGGTCGTCAGGGCAAGGCAGTGGCCGAGCACATCGATCTGGAATTCAGAGCCGGGCAGGTCACTGCCCTGGTCGGAGCCAACGGAGCCGGCAAGTCCACGCTGGCCATGACCCTGGCTGGTTTGCTGGAGCCCGTGGCCGGTTCGGTGCTTGCCCAGGATCGCCTACTTCGGGGACCCCAAGGGCAGATGCCTGCAGATCCCGAACCCATCCGGTGGACCTCATCCCAGCTGGCGGCGCGCATCGCCTATGTCTTTCAGAATCCCGAGCACCAGTTTGCCCGGGGCACGGTCCTGGAAGAGGTCAAGCTGGCCCCCATTCGCACCGGCATGACCGAGGACCAGGCCCAGGCCCGCGCCCTGGAGCTGCTGGGGCGCTTCAGTCTGAGACAGTACGCCCGCGCCAACCCTTACACGCTCTCCGGTGGCGAGAAGCGGCGGCTCACTGTGGCTTCGGCCCTGGCCGCTGCACCACAGATGCTGATTCTTGACGAGCCCACCTTCGGCCAGGACAGGAACACCTGGGTCAGCATGGCCCAGCTGATTGCAGACCTGCGCGACCAGGGAGCCTGCATCATCCTGGTCACCCATGACCGGGAACTGGTTCAGACCCTGGATGCCCGTCTGGTGGAAATGACGCCTCCAGGAGCCCGGAAGGCCGTCTGGCCTGCAGTCGAGTCAGATATGCAGGCTCGCCAGAAGACTGTTGCAGCCAGACTGACCGTCACGCCCATGGATCAGCGGGATGAGCCGGTCAAGCCAGCCAGCCGATCGCCATACATAGCATCCATCAATCCAGCCTTTCGTCTGATCGGGGCCTTTCTGGCGGCTCTGCCCTTGCTGATTAGCCTGGACCCGGTTTCGGCCACGACGGCCCTGATTCTGGAGTTCCTGCTGCTGGGCGCGGCAGGCTTCACGCCCCTGCGCGTGGTCAGGTCCACCTGGCCCATCTTCCTGGGGGCGCCGGGTTCGGCTCTGGCAATCATCCTCTATGGCAAGAGCGGCGGCGCCACCTTCTGGCAGTGGGGGATGATCCACATCACCCAGCGGTCGCTGGATCTGGCCCTGGCTACTGCGCTGCGAATCCTGGCCATCGGGATCCCCGCCATCATCACCGTGCTGGGAATAGACGCCACTGACCTGGCTGATGCCTTCAGCCAGGTGCTCCACCTGCCTGATCGCTTCGTCTACGGCGGGTTGGCCGGCATGCGGCTTTTCACTGTTCTCAAGGACGACTGGTCGGCCCTGACGGCCTCGCGCCGCAGTCGCGGACTGGGCGATGAGAATCGTTTCAAGGCCTTTATGCCCCAGGCCTTCGCGCTGCTGGTCCTGTCCATCAGGCGTTCGACGACCTTGGCCACGGCCATGGAGGCCCGCGGTTTCGGCGGCAGCACTCCACGAACCCATGCCAGGGTTTCCCATGTCAGAACTCGTGATGCGGGCTTCCTGCTTATCTGCCTGGCTGTGCCCGCAATCTCCCTGACCGTGGCTGCATTGACTGGCTCCATCGCCTTCTTCGGCAACTGATCGTCAGGGTCTTTCGCAGGCTTCAGATATAGAGGAACCCTGGCCCTTTCCACCTCCCGCAGAGAGGGGAAAGGGCCAGGGTTTGCCTGTGGTTGGAAGCGCTGGTCTTTTACCTGGCCAGAGTGGTGTTGATGTTGCGCACCTCGTCGAAGCGCTTGGAGGCATCCTCCCAGTTGACGATGTGCCACCAGGCCTTGACGTAGCTGGCCCGGTCGTTCAGGTACTCCAGGTAGTAGGCGTGCTCCCAGAGGTCCAGCAGGACCAGCGGGAAGATGGTGACGGGCAGGTTGCCCTGGTGGTCGTACATCTGCAGGGTGACCAGGCGCTCGCCCAGGGTATCCCAAGCCAGGACGGCCCAGCCGGAGCCCTGGATGCCTGCGCACATAGACTCGAAGTAGGTCTGGAAGCCCTGGAAGGACCCGAACTGGTCTTCGATGGCGGCCTTAAGTTCGCCAGTAGGCTCCTGGCCGTCGGCCGGGGCCATGTTCTTCCAGAAGATGGAGTGGTTCTTGTGCCCGGCCAGGTTGAAGGCCAGGTTCTTCTCCAGCAGGTTGGACTGAGCCACGTTGCCGGACTCGGCCGCGTCGTGGATCTGCTCCAGGGCCTTGTTGGCCCCGTTCACATAAGCCTGATGGTGCTTATCATGGTGCAGCTCCATGATCTTGCCGGACACGTACGGCTCCAGTGCCGAGTAGTCGTAGGGCAGATCGGGAAGTGTGTATACGGGCATATCGTCTCCTCACAATGATTCTGGTCAAGCCAGATGTGCGATGGTCGGTCTGCGCCATACCAGCAATGGACGTGGTCGACCCGACCGGTTCTTTTACCCTAGCCCCTTGTTGGCCGAGCACAAGGGGTGCAGACCTTTCTTTCAGTGAACTTTCCCACAGATGTGGGCTCATGAAGGTCCGTCAGCCGTGCTCTCGGCTGCCGGGGCTAGAGTTGTGCCCATGCCCTTTGATGAATCCCTTCTTGACAATCCCCGTGCCCAACGAATTCGTCGCTTGGCTGAACTGCAGGATCGGCGGGCTCGGCAGCGTCATGGCCGTTTCCTGATAGAGGGCCCGCAGAGCGTGCGCGAGGCGATCCGCTGGCGTCCCGACCTGCTGACCGACCTTTATATTCAGGCGGATGAATCCTCTCCTGCAGCCCAGGGCGGTCATCCGCAGCCGCTCAACGAGACCATAGGGGCCATCATGGATCAGGCACGGGAGCTGCCTGACTGCTACGGACACTTCGTCTCGGCCCGGGTCATGCATGCCATCAGCGGCAATGCCCAGGGAATCCTGGCCCAGGCGCGCACTGATGGATTTTTGGCCCAACCGACGGATCTTGAGGATTCCCAGCACCTGACGGGGGAGGGGACCGACCTGGTGGCGGCCTTCTGGCAGATTCGTGATCCAGGCAATGCCGGAACCGTCATTCGCACCGCCGATGCCGCCGGTTGCCGGGCGGTCATCCTGGTGGACCAGTGCGTGGAACTCACCAATCCCAAGGTCATTCGCTCTACGGCCGGATCGGCCTTTCACATCCCCCTGGTGACCATGAGCACCGAGGACTTCCTGGGTCTGTGCAGACGACAGGGTCGGTCCATAGTGGCCGCGGATGTCTATGGCACGCCGGACAAACCCGTCCGTTCCCTGACTAATTTGATGGCGAGCGGTGCCCTGGCCAAGCCAGACTCGTCGGGTCAACCCATGGCCCTGCTTTTCGGCAATGAGGCACGTGGACTGCCCAATGAGTTGCTGCAGTCCATGGATCAGATCGTTCGCATACCCATATACGGGCGGGCTGAATCACTCAATCTGGCCACCTCGGCGGCGGTGCTGCTTTACGCCATGGCCATGTCGAGTCGTATTGAAAGAATGTGAAGGCGTCAACGACCGGGATTTCCGCTGATTTGCGGCCCGGACACGGCATTGGCCACAGTGGAAAGGTCCATGGTGGCACAGGAAGAATTCGACCCCGCGGCGATGACCGACGAGGTCAACGAGGGCATCGGCAGGATTCGCGAAGCCTCCGATCTGGAAGAACTCAAGGCGATCAAGGCCGAGTATGCAGGGACAGGTTCAGCCCTGGCCGGATCCGGCCGGATCATCGGAAGGCTGCCAGCGGATCAGAAGAAGACCGCCGGCCGTTTAGCGGGCAAGCTCAAGGCTGACTTCGGCCGTGCCTACGGGCTCAAGGAGCGACAGCTGCGCCAGGAGGAGGAGTCCCGCCGCCTTGCTGCCGAGCAGGTGGATATGACCCTTCCGGTCGAGCGTAAACCTCAGGGCGCACGTCATCCGCTGTCCAAGCTCATGGAGGACGTGGAGGATTTCTTCGTCTCCATGGGTTGGAGTATCGCCCAGGGCCCCGAGCTGGAGGCCGAGTGGTACAACTTCGATGCCCTCAACTTCGGCCCTGACCATCCCGCCCGCCAGATGCAGGACACCTTCTACGTCAAGGGCAGCCAGGCCAGGGACGCCGCCGGCTTCGTCGGCTCCAACATGGTCATGCGCACCCATACCTCCCCGGATCAGGCCCGTTCCCTGATAACCCGTGGCGTACCGCTCTACGTGGCCTGCACGGGCAGGGTCTTCCGCACCGACGAGCTTGATGCCACCCACACCCCGGTCTTCCACCAGTGCGAGGCCATCGCCGTGGATGAACACCTGACCATGGCCGACCTCAAGGGCACCCTGGACAAGCTCGCTGTGGCCATGTTCGGTCCCGAGGCCCGGACCAGACTACGGCCCTCGTACTTCCCCTTCACCGAGCCCAGCGCCGAGATGGATCTCTGGTTCCCTGACAAGAAGGGCGGCCCCGGATGGATCGAATGGGGAGGCTGCGGCATGGTCAACCCCAACGTTCTGAGGTCGGCCGGCGTGGACCCGCAGCGCTACTCAGGCTTCGCCTTCGGTGTGGGCATGGAGCGCACCCTGCTCCTGCGCCACGACATCAACGATATGCACGACCTGGTCGAAGGCGACGTGCGGTTCAGCCAGCAGTTCGAGATGGGGGAGTGACCGTCAGATGCCAATGGTAGATATCGACTGGCTCAAGGAGCATGTGCAGGTCCCTGAGGATCTGACCTATGAACAGCTGGCCAAGGACCTGGTCCGGGTCGGTCTGGAGGAAGAGGACATCCACCAGTCCACTGTGACCGGCCCAATCGTAGTCGGCTATGTGGTGGATGCCGACCCTGAGCCTCAGAAGAACGGCAAGACCATCAACTGGTGTCATGTTGATGTGGGTGAGCAGTACAACGCCGTGGACGACCAGGGTCGCAAGGTGCCGCGTGGCATCGTCTGCGGGGCCCCCAACATGGCTGCGGGTGAGAAGGTGGTGGTGACCCTGCCAGGGGCCGTCCTACCCGGTGACTTACGCATCGAACCACGCAAGACCTACGGTCATATCTCGGACGGCATGTGCGCCTCCGAGCGTGAGCTGGGGCTGGGTTCGGACCACCAGGGCATCATCCTGCTGCGCAACTACGGGTTCACCCCCGAGCAGTACGAACAGCTCAAGCCCGGTGACGATGCCATGAGCCTTCTGCATTTGAATACGCCCGTGCTTGAAATCAACATCACCCCTGACCGTGGCTATGCCTTCTCCTACCGGGGGGTTGCCCGCGAATACCACCACTCCACGGGCGCCAAATATACGGATCCGGTGATTGAACTGAACAAGACGGTGCCGGCCTCGGCAGCCCAGGAGGATCAGGCTCCGCTGGCCGTGCGCGTTCAGGATGAGAACCCTATTCACGGTCAGCCAGGTTGTGATCGGTACTACCTGCGTGCCTTGACCGGGTGCGACCCCAAGGCGCCGACTCCCAGCTGGATGCGTCGTCGGCTGGTTCGGGCCGGCATGCGCTCCATCAGCCTGCCGGTGGACATCACCAACTACGTCATGCTGGATCTGGGCCAGCCCCTGCACGCCTACGATCTGGACAAGCTCAGCGGGCCCATCGTGGTGCGCAGGGCCAGGCAGGGCGAGCACCTGACCACCCTTGATGGCAAGGATCGCGAGCTCAGCACCGAGGATCTGCTCATCACTGACTCGCCCGACGGCCAAGAGGGTTCCCGCATCCTGGGACTGGCCGGCGTCATGGGCGGTCTGTACGGAGAAGTGACCGATCAGACGAAGAACATTCTGATTGAGTCCGCCCACTTCGACCAGGTGACCATCGCCCGGACCGCCCGTCGCCACAAGCTGCCCTCGGAGGCCTCCAAGCGCTTTGAGCGCGGGGTTGATCCGCAGATGCAGCCAGCCGCGGCAGCCATGGCCGCTGACCTGCTGCATCGCCTTGCCGGTGGGCAGGATCTGGATGCTCCGCTGGATATGGATCAGACCAAGCCCATGCCGGTCATCGACTTTGCCGTCAGCGAGGTGGCACGTCTGACCGGACTGGAGGTGGAGCCCCAGCGCATCGTGGCCATTCTGCGAGACATCGGCTGCACGGTCCAGGGCGATCCTCAAGACCGGCTGTCGGTGACTCCGCCAACCTGGAGGCCCGACCTAGGCGAGGGCTGTGATCTGGTCGAGGAGGTGGCCCGCCTGGTGGGCTATGACCGCATCCCCGTCACCGTGCCATCACCCAAGGTGTCCGGAGCGGTTGGTCTGACCGATCGCCAGCAGCGTCGCCGTTGGGTGGCTGACACCCTGGCCGAGTATGGACTGACCGAGGTTCTTGACTACCCGTTCGTCGGTGACATTGATTTCAAGGCCTTCGGCATGGATCCTGATGAGGTCCATGTCAACAGCGTGGAACTCGCCAACCCCATGGCCGCTGACAGGCCCTACCTGCGGCAGAGCCTGCTGCTGCCGCTGGCCAACACCGTGGAGCGCAACCTGCGCCGTGGCAACACGGATGTGCGTCTCTTCGAGATCGGCTATGTCTTCCGTCGCGACCCCAAGGCTCCTGCGGTGCCCACCCTTCCAGGCGGTGTGCGGCCCAGCGACGCGGATCTGGCCCGCCTGGACCAGGGTCTGCCAGAGCAACGGTTGCATGTGGCGGCCTTGCTGACCGGCCGTGCCCAGGAGGACGGCTGGCTCAAGGACAGCAGGGATGTGGACTGGACCGATGCAGTCGAATCGGCTCGTCGTGTCCTGGATAGGCTGGGAGCACATTATCGGCTGGAGCAGCCCTCAGCTGAGCAGGTGCCCGACCAGTGGCATCCGGGTCGTACCGCCAGGCTGGTTCTGGATGACGGCACGCTTGTCGGCATGGTGGGCGAGCTGCATCCTCGGGTTGATCAGGCTCTGGGCTTCCCTGCCCACTCGGCCGCCTTCGAGCTGAGTCTGGACATGGTGCTGGACCACCTGGACTACACCCCCCTGCAGGCCAAGCCCGTGTCGACCTTCCCGCCGGTCCGTCAGGATCTGGCCTTCACCGTGCCGGACACGGTCTCGGCAGCCGACCTGACTTCCGCCATCAGAGAAGCGGCTGGGTCTAGTCTTGAATCCATCGAGCTGTTCGACGTTTTCACTGGCGATCAGATCGGTGAGCATGCAAAATCGCTGGCCTTCGCAGTCACCTTCCGCGCCCCGGACCGCACCTTGACGTCCGAGGACAGCGAATCCCTGCGCCAGGCCATCGTTGACAAGACTGCAGGTCTGGGCGCCGTGCTGCGTGCCTGACCGGGCATCAAGGGGACCGAGGGACATGACGGATTCTCAAGAACAGGGCACAGCCGGTGGACCCGACCGCCAGGATCATGATGGGGGCGACCAGCCCTTGTACGGCGCGCGCGCCGATCGTTATCCAGGATGGAATCCGTACATCTACGGTCGCCCAGACCCCGAACCCAAGGCCAAGGAATCCGATTCGTCCCAGGGCAACCCCGCCAATAGGCCCATGCCCATGGCGGGGCAGTCGGGTCCCGGCCGCGGCGGAAATCCTGGCAATCCTCAGGCCCGTCCCGGTGCGCCAGGATGGCTTCCCCAGGGCATGCCCGATCTGAACGACCCCTCCCAAAATCCGGTCTACGGCCACTGGGATCCCTGCGCCATCATCGCCTTCCTTATGGCCCTCTTCCTGCCCATGCCTGTGATTCCCGCTTTGCTCGGCGGCGTTTCCATGTATCGGACCCGCCGACTGCATATGAAGGGCTACGGGCTGGCCATGGCTGCCCTGATCATCAACCTGCTCTTTACCTTGGCCTGGATCTGGCTTCTGGTCAACGGGGTCTCCCTGAACGACTTCTACCAACAGATGGTGCCGTCGCCCTCGACGGGTGGCGGCGGCTCAGGCGGGGACGGTGTCAGCGCCTGAGATCTAAGCAGGGGGTCATTCAGATGGGTTTGGATATCAATATTGTCGTATTCGACGGGTTTGAGCCCTTGGATGTTTTCGGCCCCTTTGAGGTTTTCATCAATGCTGATGGCGCCCGGGTGCGACTTTTCTCCTTGGAGGGCCCTGGAGTGAAAGTCGGGGAGGGCGGTGTCAGGGTCGAAGCTCTAGGACCCGAAGCGATCGATCCCAAGGGAGTTTTGCTGATACCTGGCGGGTCCGGCACGCGAACTCTGGTTGGAAACGACCGATGGATTGGGCAGTTGGCAAGCCTGGCCGCCCAGTCGCCCCAGGTAATGACGGTCTGCACAGGATCGGCTCTCTTGGCTGCCGCCGGTGTGCTCGACGGTTGGCGTGCGACCTCCAATGACTTGGCCTTTGACTGGGTCGTCAGCACGGGGAAGCGTGTGAACTGGGTCAAGGATGCCCGTTGGGTGGTCGATGGCAAGTTTCGTACCTCTTCGGGTATCTCGGCCGGTATTGACATGGCACTGGCTTTTGTGGAGGACACATGCGGGCCCGAGGCTGCGGACAGGGCCAGTAGGCAAATGGAATACATCCGCAACCGGGACTCCGGTTATGACCCCTTCGCATAGGTGACAGTTTCGCATAACTAAAGCATGTGCATAGCGACACGCCGAACTGTATAAATATGCGTTTTACTGCATGAGTATGTATGATGGTGCCCGATGAAGGGAGCACTCATGCGGCAATACACGGTGGCTGTAGCGGGAGCTTCGGGGTATGCCGGCTCGGAAATGATCCGTCTATTGGCAGCGCATCCAGCCTTTCAGGTATGCACGGTCACCGGTCACGGCTCCGCTGGCCGACTGTTGGGGGAGTTCTCGCCCAACCTTCCGGAGTCGCTGGTCTCGCTGCAGATTCAGGATACGAAGCCGGAGATCTTGGCCGGCCATGATCTGGTGGTTCTGGCCCTGCCTCACGGGGCTTCGGGTCCCTTGGCCGAGCAGCTGGATCCACAATCGCTGATGGTCGACCTGGGCGCTGATCACCGGCTGGAGGATCCGGAGGACTGGCAAGACTATTACGGCGGACCTTTCTCAAGCCCGTGGACCTACGGGATGCCTGAGCTGCTCAATCCTGGTGGCGGTCGTCAGCGTCAGCGGCTTGGACAGACTCGGCGGATCGCTGGACCTGGCTGCAATGTCACGGCAGTCACCCTGGCCTTCCAGCCTGCCCTGGCCGCCGGACTGGTGCAGACCGATGATCTGGTTGCTGATCTGGCAGTCGGCTATTCGGGTGCCGGACGCTCAAGCGGCAGAATGGATCTGCTGGCAGCCCAGGCCATCAATTCAGCCCATCCCTATTCGGTCGGCGGCACCCACCGGCATATCCCTGAGATTCTGCAGAACCTGCGTAAGGCCGCAGCTGCGGACCCGAACCTCGGAGGTCTTGGGAAACAGCCCATCAGTTTGGGGCTGACCCCCATACTGGTCCCCATGTCTAGGGGGATTCTGGCTGTGGTCTCGGCCAAGCTGAGCGAGCGTGGACGGAGCATGGGGATGGCTGATATTCGTGCCGTTTGGGAAGAGATCTATGCCGGGGAGCAGTTCGTCGATCTGCTCCCCGAGGGCAGGCTCCCCTCCACGGCCGACGTGTACGGCTCCAACCGGGCCCAGGTCCAGGTCGCTGTGGACCAGCGCGCCGACCGCCTCTACGCATTCGCCGCTATCGACAACCTGACTCGGGGCACCGCAGGCCAGGCCCTCCAGGCCGTGAATCTGGCCCTGGGCCTGCCTGAGGAGACCGGATTGACAACCATAGGAGTGGCACCATGAGCATCACCTACCCTGCAGGCTTCCGGACCGGCACCGCCATCGCCCACCGTCCGGGAGGTTCACAGCGCCGAAACCTGGCCTTGGTCGTCAACAGCGGACCCATGGACACGGCTGTGGGGGTCTTTACACCCAATCGTTTCCGGGCCGCTCCGGTCATCTGGACCAGCCGAATCCTTGAAGAAGGCCATGCTGGAGCCGTGGTCATCAACTCCGGCAATGCCAACGCCTGCACTGGTCCCGAGGGCCTGGACCAGGCCAGGGCCATGGCCGAGCGGACAGGAGAGCAACTGGGCCTGCCGACTAAGAGGGTTGCTGTCTGCTCCACCGGGATCATCGGCCATCTGCTGCATCTGGATTCCATATTGACCGGCATTGACCAGGCTGCCCAGGAGATGTCGGCCAGTCAGGAGGCCGGCGAAGAGGCCGCCAAGGCCATCTTGACCACCGACACCTGCACCAAGACCGTGGGTGTGGACGGATCCGGCTGGCGGCTGGGCGGCATGGTCAAGGGTTCCGGGATGATCGCCCCGCAGTTGGCCACTATGATCTGTGTCATCACCACCGATGCCATTCTGGAGCCGGAACAGGCACGTCAAGCCCTGTCAGAGGCCTGCCAGCTCAGTTTCAACCGGATCGACGTGGACGGGTGCATGTCCACCAATGACACCGTCCTGCTGATGGCCTCCGGGGCCTCAGGAGTACGGCCTGATCCCGACCAGTTCCAGGAGAAGCTCGGTCAGGCCTGCGCGGATCTGGCCCATCGGATTGTGGCCGACGGCGAGGGCAGTAGGCATCGGATCCGCATCCTGGTGGACGGTGCCGAGAGTGAGGATGCAGCCCTTGCCTGCGCCCGGGCGGTCTCCGGCTCAACACTGCTCAAGTGCGCGGTGGCCGGCGAGGATCCCAACTGGGGTCGAGTGGTGTCCTCCCTGGGCACCGTGCCGGTTGCAACGGCGGCCTATGACCCGGCCCATGTGGATGTCAGCTTCAACGGCATCAAGGTTTGCCAGGGCGGCCGTCCCGGCCAGGATCCGGAGCTGGTCGACCTGCACGTCCCAGAGGTCCATATCGACATCGACCTTGGCCAGGGCGACAGCCAGGCCACGGTATGGACCGATGATCTGACCCACGAATACGTGACCATCAATGCCGACTACCACACCTGATGGGAAGCCCGATCAGGCGCGCTGCCAAGAGCTGCAGCAATCGGAAGATAGTCATAAGGAAGGGGAAGAGGATGGCGGATGACGAGCAGGAAGCCGAAGCTGAAAAGGCCTTGGACGACGCCCGCAAGGCCCAGGTGCTCATCGAGGCCCTGCCCTGGCTGGAGGAGTTCGCCGGCCAGCGGATCGTAGTCAAATACGGCGGCCATGCCATGGTGGACGACCATCTTCGGCAGTGCTTCGCCCAGGACATGGTCTTCCTGAGGCAGGTGGGCATGCATCCGGTGGTGGTGCACGGCGGCGGCCCGCAAATCTCCAGCATGCTCCAGGCCCTGGGCATCCCCTCGGTCTTCCGGGGCGGCCTGCGGGTGACCACACCGGAGACCATGAAGGTGGTTCGCATGGTGCTGACCGGACAGGTGGGCAGGGATCTGGTCGGTGCCATCAATGCCCACGGTCCCATGGCTGTAGGCCTGTCAGGGGAGGATGCTGGCCTGTTCAGTGCAGCCCGCCGTACCGGCATGGCGGATGGCAAGCCGGTAGATTTGGGCCTGGTGGGCGAGGTCGTGGGCGTGGATGCCTCGGCCGTCGAAGACCTGATCGATGCCGGGAGGATTCCCGTCGTCTCCTCCGTGGCTCCTGACGAGCAGGATCCCACCCAGGTGCTCAACGTGAATGCCGACGCGGCCGCATCCGCTCTGGCAGTAGCTCTGGGGGCTCGGAAACTGGTCATCCTCACCGATGTGGAGGGCCTGTATGCCAACTGGCCCCAGGCCGACTCCCTGGTCTCCAGTATCGGCGTGGACCGGCTGGAGGATATGTTGGAGGACATGCATGAGGGGATGCGCCCCAAGATGGAGGCCTGCCTGCAGGCCGTGCGCTCCGGGGTGGGCGAGGCACACGTCATCGACGGACGGCGACCGCATTCCATGCTCAACGAGATCTTCACCCGCAACGGCATCGGCACGGTGGTCGTACCGGGCAAGGACATGATCATGAGGAGGAGCCATGACGAAGGCTGATGCACCTATGAGAACCCCCGAGGGGCCGCAGAGCAGTCAATGGGCAGACCGCTATGACCGCGTCCACATGCAGGTCTTCGGGCGGCCGGGCAGGGTCATGGACCATGGTCGAGGGGCCTGGATTTGGGACCTGGACGGCAACCGCTATCTGGACATGATGGCCGGAATCGCGGTCAATGCTCTGGGTTACGCCCATCCTGCCTGGAATAAGGCACTGGCTGAGCAGGCCGGGAAGATGGCCCACATCAGCAACTTCTTCGCCTCCCAGCCTCAGATCGAGCTGGCCGAACGGCTGCTGGACCTGGCTCAGGCACCGGAGGGATCACGCGTCTTCTTCGCCAACTCGGGAACCGAGGCCAATGAGGCGGCCATCAAGCTTGCTCGGTTGCATGGCGCTCGCATGGGCGGGCATCCCGGTCGGATCCTGGCGCTGACTCATAGTTTCCACGGCCGCAGCATGGGCTCCTTGAGTCTGACCTGGAAGCCGGCCATCCGTGAGCCCTTCCAGCCCCTGGTCCCAGGTATGGGCTTCCTGCCGGCAGAAGACGGCGAGGCTATAGAAGAGGCCTTCGCACAGGGGGAGACCTCGGGAGAGCCGGTGGCTGCCGTCATTCTGGAGCTCATCCAGGGAGAGGCCGGAGTGCTGCCGCTGAATCCTGACTACGTTCGGCAGGTGCGTGAGCTCTGTAGCCGGCATGGAGCCCTGATGATTCTGGACGAGGTGCAGACCGGCATGGGCAGGACCGGCCACTGGTTCGCCTTCCAAGACCAGAGCCTGTCCGGAGGAGCCTGCCCGGACGTGCTCACCTTCGCCAAGGGGGTGGCAGGCGGATTCCCCATGGGCGGGATGATCACCTTCGGCCCCGGGCCGTCAGGTCTGCTGACCCCGGGTATGCACGGATCCACCTTCGGCGGCAATCCTCTGGGATCGGCTTTGGCACTGACCACCTTGGAAACCATCCAGCGGGAGGGCCTGCTGGAACGGGCGCGGCAGATGGGGGAGAGGCTGCGTGCCGGCCTTACCGATTGCGGCAATCCCCTCTATACCCAGGTCAGAGGCAGGGGACTGTTGGATGCTGTCCAGCTGAGCGCGCCCTGTGCCGGGGATCTGGCCTCCTGGGCCCTGGATCATGGGCTGATCGTCAACGCTGTGGCCCCCGATGCCCTGCGTCTGGCCCCGCCCCTGATCATCCACGCCGATCAGATCGACCTGGCCGTGGACATTCTGTCCAAGGCTCCGGCCAGTCTCGCGGACAAGGGCTTGCGGCAGGATGATCAGTGAGATCAGCCATCGATGACGTGCATAAGCAAAGTGATAGGGAGGTAGAAATGAACAAGGGTTTGCGGCACATGCTGCGTGACGACGACCTCAACCACGAGGAGCAGTTGGAGGTCCTTCGACTGGGCATGGCTTTCAGGGCAAATCCCTATTTATCTCAGCCTTATAAGGGGCCTCAGGCCGTGGCCATCATCTTCGACAAGCCCAGCACGCGCACCAGAACCAGCTTCTGCGTGGGTGTGGCCCAGCTGGGCGGCTATCCCATGGTCATCGATAGCTCTGGCTCGCAGCTGGGCCGTGGCGAACCCGTGGCGGACACTTCCAACGTGCTGACACGGATGACATCCACCATAGTCTGGCGCACCTTTGGCCAGGATCGGTTGGAGACCATGGCTGCCCATGCCACCGTGCCCGTCATCAACGCCCTGACCGACTCCTTCCATCCCTGCCAGGTTCTGGCGGACTTCCTGACCCTGGCACAGCACCGGGGCGGGGTCGACGCCCTGGCCGGCATGACCATCGCCTACCTGGGTGATGCAGCCAACAACATGGCCAACTCCTATCTGCTGGCAGGGGCAGTAGCCGGCATGAACGTGCGGATTGCCGGACCCAACGGCTTCCTGCCCGATCCAAACCTGGTGGAACAGGCGCGGACCCTGGCCGCGGAAAACGGCGGATCCATTCTGGTCACCACGGATCCGGTCCAGGCCGTGGAGGATGCCGACTGCGTCTTCACCGACACCTGGGTCTCCATGGGCGAGGAGGACCAGTACGCCATCCGCTTCCATCCCTTCCTGCCCTATCAGGTCAACGCCCAACTTATGGCCCATGCCCGTCCGGATGCCCTCTTCCAGCACTGCCTGCCCGCCTATAGGGGCCGGGAGGTTACGGCTGAGGTCATCGACGGCCCCCAGTCCGTGGTCTGGGACGAGGCGGAAAACCGGCTGCATGCCCAGAAGGCTCTGATGACCTGGCTGGTGGCCCGCTCCCGGGGTGACGAATCCCTCCTGCAGGGGGTGTGCTGATGCGCCCGACGACCAAGGTGGCCCGGCTGGATGCCATCCGCCAGGCTCTGAGCCGACATCGGGTCAACTCCCAGCAGCAGCTGTCGGCCCTGCTGGCTGAGCAGGGCATCGAGGTGACCCAGGCCACCCTGAGCCGGGACCTGGACGACCTGCACGCCACCAAGTTGCGGTATGCAGACGGCAGCATGGCCTACTGGATTCCCGCCACGACCGATCAGCAGGCCATGGAAGCCGCTGCCGCCGAGGGGCCTGAGGTCGAGGGGGAAAACAAGACCGATGCCTACCTGGCCAAGATTCTGACCGGTCTGATCACTTCGGTGGCCCGGGCCCGCAACCTGCTGGTGGTCAGAACCCCGGCCGGCGCCGCCCAGTATGCAGCTTCCGCCCTGGACCGCCAGCCCATCAATGGAATCCTGGGCACCATAGCCGGGGACGACACGATACTGATCATCGCTGCAGACGATGAATCGGCTTCATCCCGGGCCGACTGGCTCATGACCATCGTCTCCGGCCAGGAGGATGCCAGGGTCCGATGATCGCCGAAAGCACGAACTGAATATTGACAAGTGTGAAATTAGAAGGAAAGAGGATCGCCATGACCGAAAACAATCGCATCGTGCTGGCCTACTCAGGCGGCTTGGACACCTCGGTGTCCATTCCCTACCTCAAGGAGCGCACCGGCAAGGATGTGGTGGCCGTCTCCCTGGATGTGGGGCAGGGCGGCGAGCGTCTGCAGACCATCCGCCAGCGGGCTCTGGACTGCGGGGCTGTCGAGTCCGTCGTGGTGGATGCCCGGGACGAGTTTGCCAAGGATTACTGCATGCTGGCGCTCAAGGCCAATGCCATGTACGAGGGGGTCTACCCGCTGGTATCGGCCATCTCGAGGCCACTGATTACCAAGCATCTGGTTCAGGCGGCCCACCAGTACGGTGCCGACACCATAGCCCACGGCTGCACCGGCAAGGGCAACGATCAGGTCCGTTTCGAGGTCTCCATCATGTCCATCGACCCCTCGCTGAAGGCCATCAGCCCCATCCGTGACCTGGGATTGATGAGGGATGTGGAGATTGCCTACGCCAAGGAGCACCACCTGCCCATCGAGCAGACCGAGGAGAGCCCCTATTCCATCGATCAGAATGTCTGGGGACGGGCCATCGAGACCGGCTACCTGGAGGATCCCTGGAACGGGCCCACCAAGGACGTCTACTCCTACACCGACGACCCGGCCTTCCCACCGGTCGAGGATGAGGTGACCATCGACTTCGAGCAGGGTATCCCCGTGCGCATCGACGGCAGGGCCGTTACGCCTCTGGAGGCCATTGAGGAGATGAACCGCCGGGCCGGAGCCCAGGGGATCGGACGTGTGGATCTGATCGAGGACAGGCTGGTGGGCATCAAGTCCCGCGAGCTCTACGAGGCACCCGGGGCCATTGCCCTGATCACCGCTCACCAGGAGTTGGAGAACTGCTGCCTGGAGCGCGAACAGCACCGGATCAAGCGCGACATCGACAAGCGCTGGGGCGAGCTGGTCTACGACGCCCAGTGGTACTCGCCGGCCGTCCGCTCCCTGAACGCCTTCATCGAGGAGACCCAGCGCTATGTCTCCGGCCGCATCCGCATGGTCATGCACGGGGGGCGGGCCGTGGTCACCGGTCGGCACTCCGACAGCTCACTCTACGACTACAGCCTGGCTACCTACGAGTCCGGCGACAGCTTCGACCAGAACGCCTCCAACGGGTTTATCGCTATCTACGGCCTGGCCGACAAGGTGGCTGCCGCACGCGACATGCGCTTCGGTAACGGCATCGCGCAGGACGGACAAGAGCAGTGAGCACCGGCGACAAGCCCATGGCCCTCTGGGGTGGGCGCTTCAGCGGTGGTCCCTCGCCGGCGCTGGTTGAGCTCAGCCGGTCCACCCAGTTCGACTGGCGACTGGCCGATGACGATCTGGCCGGTTCCCGGGCCCACGCTCGGGCCCTCAACCGTGCTGGGCTGCTGGATGATGATGAGCTGGCACGTATGGAACAAGCCCTCGATGAACTCCAGGACCAGGTGGATTCCGGCGCCTTCGCCCCTGAGCCTGGCGATGAGGACGAAGCCACGGCGCTGGAACGCGGCCTGATCGACATTGCGGGGGACCAGCTGGGCGGCAAGCTGCGGGCCGGGCGCTCGCGCAACGATCAGATCGCCACCCTGATTCGGATCTGGCTGCGTCGTCACGCTCGGGTGCTGGCCAAGGATTTGCTGCGCACGGCCCAGGCTCTGATGGATCAGGCCCGTGCGGCTGGGACCACGGTTATGCCTGGCCGCACCCACATGCAGCATGCCCAGCCTGTCCTCCTGGCCCACCAGCTCATGGCCCATGTCTGGCCCCTGATCCGTGACCTGGAGCGCCTGAGAGACTGGGACCAGCGTGCTGATGCCAGCCCATACGGATCGGGTGCGCTGGCTGGCACCACCCTTGGTCTGGACCCCCTGCCAGTGGCCCGGGATCTGGGCTTTAGCCGGGTCTGCGCCAACTCCATCGACGGGACAGCCGCCAGGGATGTGGTGGCCGAATTCGCCTTCGTTGCCGCCATGATCGGCGTGGACCTATCTAGGCTGGCCGAGGAGATCATCATCTGGAACACCCAGGAGTTCGCCTTCGTTCGCCTGGACGACGGATATTCGACTGGGTCCTCCATCATGCCTCAGAAGAAGAATCCGGACGTGGCTGAGCTGGCTCGCGGCAAGGCCGGTCGACTGGTCGGGGATCTGGCTGGCCTGCTGACCACTCTCAAAGGGCTGCCTACAGCCTATGCGCGCGACCTGCAGGAGGACAAGGAAGCGGTCTTCGACCAGGTGGACACTCTGGAGGTCCTGCTGCCCGCCTTTGCCGGTATGGTCGCCACCTTGACCTTCAACAAGGATCGGCTGGAGGAGCAGGCTCCCACAGGCTTCGCTCTGGCTACTGACCTGGCCGAATGGCTGGTCAGGCAAGGAGTACCCTTCCGGCATGCCCACGAGCTCTCCGGAGCCTGCGTCAAGCTGGCCGAGGGGCGTGGTTGCGAGTTGGCTGACCTGGGGGATGCCGATTTCATCAAGGTCTTCGCTGACTGGGTGCCTGCCGATCAAGCTCCAAAGGTCCGTTCGGTTCTGACCGCTGGGGGAGCCGTGCGCGCTCGCCGGGGCCAGGGTGGCACCGCACCGGAGAGAGTCAAGGAGCAAATGGACCAGGCTGCAGATGCGCTGAAGGAGCTGAAGGCCTTCGCCGACTCGCAGTCTGATGGGCCCGCCTACCGTCCGCCCAGGTGAACTTTCCGGTTTCCGCCAGGCGGGTGGCCGCGTTAGAATGCCCAACGGCAATCCCCAAGAGGGAGGGCAAAGAGCGAAAGGCGGCGGCGAACATGAATCCGGTGGCACTGGTCCAGGCCTGGTGGGCCAAACAGCACATCACTCTGGCCAAGGAGCCGCCCGGCTCACGCCAAGGGTTGTGCTCGCCACCGGATCAAGGCCGCGACCTGGAGCCGCTGACCATGCTGGTGGTGGGCGACTCCATGGCGGTCGGCTGCGGGGTGAAGGACCAGAGCCAGGGCTTTGTTCCTGACATAGCCGCCTGCCTGGCCACCCGGTTGGGGCGCCCGGTATCCTGGTCGACCCAGGGTCGGCTGGGGGCCACCATCCGCAGGGTGCGCTACCGATTCCTGCCCGCTTTGCAGGACCATCCTGATCTGCTGGTTCTGTGTGCAGGATCAAACGACATCATGGCCAACCGCACCGATGAGCAGTGGCGGGATGACCTGGCTGCCAGCATCGAGCTGGCTAAAGACAAGGGCCGCCAGGTGCTGGTCCTGAGCTCTGGGCAGCTCTATCGGGATCCTGCCCTGGGTCGGGCGCTCAGGGCCGAAGTGGAGCGTCGGATAGCCCGTCAGACGCAGACCAGCCGTCAGGTCTGCCAAGAGGCCTCGGTGCCTTTCGTGGATGCCACCCGCGACGACGTTGGCACTGACCGGCCCGACTTCTGGGGCATTGACCACTTCCATCCGGGGGTTGAAGGATATCGGCGCATGGCCGCCTGCGTGGTCGACCACATTCCCCAAGACTTGATCGATCAGTTGTCTGTGTCTGCGCATTCCTGACTTGAATGCAGCGATTACGCTGAAAGGTTCCTTCTGGTCGCCCTGCCTCAGCGAGACAGTCAGTGATCAATAGTCAATCGACAGCGGCTGATTCGCAATGAATAATCGACCCACCTTCATTCCTCGGGAATTCCGGCTTGGTGCAGCCTTGTCCGCGGCGGCTCAGGGCCTTGCCGTGTCGGTATCTGTTGCAAGAATAGTAGGGTTTAGCATACATTTATCAAATATTCGATAGGGAGTAGCCTCTCATGTCGCAGGTCACCGATTTCAGGCAGGCGGGTTTCGACTCGCTTTTCGACGAACTCAAGTGGCGCGGTCTCATTGCCCAGTGCACGGACGAGTCCGAGCTCAGGAAGGTGCTGGCCGACCCCTCGGTGACCTATTATTGCGGATTTGACCCCACGGCCCCCTCACTGCACGTGGGCAATCTGGTCCAGCTGCTCAACATGCGCCACCTGCAGGCGGCCGGTCTGCATCCCATCGCCGTTGTAGGAGGGGCCACCGGACTGATCGGTGATCCTCGGCAGTCGGGGGAGCGTACCCTGAATCCCAAGCAGACCGTGGCCGAGTGGACCGAGCGCCTGCGTGGCCAGATCGGACGCTTCCTGGACACTAAAGGGGACAACCCCGTCCGATTCGTCAATAATTATGAGTGGACCGGCTCTATGAGCACCATCGACTTCCTGCGCGATGTGGGCAAGAACTTCCGCATGGGCACCATGCTGGCCAAGGACACGGTGGCCCGCCGTCTGGACTCCGACGAGGGCATCTCCTTTACCGAGTTCAGCTACCAGGTGCTTCAGGGCAACGACTTCCTGGAGCTTTTTGACCGCTACGGATGCAGTCTGCAGCTGGGCGGCAGCGACCAGTGGGGGAACCTGACCAGCGGCCTGGACCTGATCCGCAAGGTGCGCAATGCCTCCGTCAACGTCATGACCAGCCCATTGATCACCGACTCCCAGGGCAAGAAGTTCGGCAAGTCCGAAGGCAATGCGGTCTGGCTGGATCCCACCATGTTCAGCCCCTACCGCTTCTATCAGTTCTGGTTCAACCAGCCTGACGACCAGGTGGTCAAGCTGCTGAAGACCTTCACCTTCCTGCCCAAGGCCGAGATTGAGCGTCTGGAGGAGAGGACCGCCCAGGATCCGGGCGCGCGCGAGGCCCAGAAGGTTCTGGCCTGGCAGGTGACCTCCTATGTGCATGGCGAGCATGCCGCCCAAGGGGCCATCGATGCCTCTGGTGCCCTCTTCGGTCGTGGCAAGACCCTGGAGGAGCTGGACGAGGATGTGCTGGATTCCGCACTCGACGGCCTCAAGGTCGATGATGGACAAGGCGGGCGAGCTCTGCCCGCAGCCAGCGAGGGCCAGCGTCTGGTGGAAGCCGGTGTTGCGGCCGGACTCTTCCGTTCGGTCTCCGAGGCGCGCAAGACTGTGGCATCGGGCGGTTTCTACCTGAATAACCAGCGGGTCGAGGATCCGGATCAGGTTTTGGAGAACAAGGACTTTCTGCATGGGCGCTTCGCCCTGGTTCGCAGAGGAAAGAAGGCCCTGGGCGCACTTGAGCGTCGGGCCGGCAAGTAGGAACGTAGGAATTAAGGACACTGATGGCAGAAGAACACAATCATTCCCGGGGCGATCGCGGACGGGGCCGGGGCGGTTCGCGCCCAGGAGGCTTCCGGTCGGGCGGCCGTCGCTCTTCGGGCTTCCACAAGGGCGGTTCGCATTCGGGCGGATACCGCTCCGGAGGCTACCGTTCGGGAGGTCACCGTTCCGGCAACTTCCACAACCATGACGGCGAGGGCGGCGAAGAGCGTCGTTCCGAGGGCAGGAATGGACAGCGGCCCTTCCGCGGGCGCGGGCACGATCGGTTCGACCGCGACCATCGCGGATACCGGCATGACCGTCAGGATGGCCACGGCGGCTTCCGCAGGGATTCCGACCAGGATCGCCATTTCGACAGGCGTGATGACCGCCACGGCCGTCGACAGGATGGCGATCGTCCACGTCGTGATTTCCATGCCAATGGGCATGGCGGATACGGGCATCGTGATCATGACAACGACCGCAGTAGGTCGGGGTATGGCGATCGTCGTTCCGGTCGCGGCTACCAGCGGCATGACCGTGACCGTGATCGTGGTCAGGGCTTCCACGGAGACCGCCGTCGGGGTGACGACCGGAGGTTTGATCGTCGGCAGGATGAGCGGTCCGGCGGGGATCGTCCATGGAACAACCGCTCGCGTGATGACCGTCCACGTCAAGACCGTTCACATGGGGACCGTCCCTACGGCAACCGCTCCTACGGCGACCGTTCCCGTGATGACCGTCGTCAAGGCGGCTATCGGGGCGACCGCTACCAGGGCCAGCATGGCCGCGATGACCGTCGCCATGACGACCGCCGCGGGACCTATCAGCGTGACCGTCAGAATGGTTATGACCGCGGTCGCCGCAACTCAGACGGGACCATCTCCTATCCCTCGCAGAACCCCTACACGGATCGCCGGCCTGGCGAGCCCAAGATGCCCAAGGGCCTTGAATGGTCCATGCTCTCCAAGGATGACCGTCTGCGCCTGCGCGGGCTGAGCAAGGAGCACGCGGAGAACATCGGCTTGCACATCCTGGCCGCCTACGCGCTGGAGGAGACCGATCCCCAGGGGGCCCTGGCTCATGCCAAGTGGGCTGCCCGGCAGGCTTCGCGGATCGATCTTGCCCGTGAGACTCTGGCCCTGGTGGCCTATCGTCAGGGCGACTACAAGTTGGCCTTGAAGGAGTTCCGCACTGCACACCGCATGAACGGCTATTCCGATTACCTGCCCTTCATCGCCGATTGCGAGCGTGGTCTGGGCAATCCCCGCAAGGCCATTGAGGAGGCTACCTCTGAGGAAGGCAGCCAGCTCCAGGGCGAGTCCAAGGCGGAGATGTTCCTGGTCTATGCCGGAGCGCTGGGCGATCTGGGCCTGTGGGACAAGGCCATCGAGACCGTTCAAGCCCTGGCCAAGGCTCGTGGGCTCAGCGGCGACTACCGGATGCGTGCCGTGCAGGCCGAGCAGAACTTCCTCGAACAGGCTGGTCGCAGCCAGGAGGCCCTGGAGCTGGAACCCCTGCTGGATCGGCTGGAAGCGGAGTATGCCGACGAGGATGAGGACGAGGATGGCCAGAAGGACGGACAATCCGAGGAAATCCTGATCGACTACGACCTGGAGCACCTGGATTCGGCCATGATGGAGGACCTCTCCATCGACCCGGATGGCGGTGAGGAGGACTCGGATGAGGCTGAAGCTGAGATTGAGGCCGCTGAGTCTGATGTCACCGATGCATCCGATCAGGGTGACGATGACAGCCTAGTTGAGGAATCCCCTGAATCAGCAGCTTCGGACGATTCAGCGGACTCAGCTGGCACAAGTGGCTCATCTAAGTCGACTGACTCATCTGATTCGGCTGATGCATCCGACGCAGTTGATTCAACTGGTTCGTCCGACTCAGCGGGTTCATCCGAAATGCCGGAATCCGGAATGCAGAAATCGTCAGACGCTGTGGAGCAACACGGGGAAGAGCCCTCTCGCCTTGATGGGCAAACTTCGGACGATGGCTCTCAAAGCGACCAGAGCAGTGACGAAACCGACACGGCTGTCGCCGATAAATCCGCTGCTGACAACGGCGACGCGGCTGTCCTGAATGCAGGATCCGAGGCAGACACTTTCGATCATCAAAACGAACAGAACAAGGATGAGCAGGTCAAGGAGTCCGATACGTCTGATGAAGACAGGGCTGAATCGTGACCGTCTTCCTCAAAGGAACTGATGACGCTCCGGCAAAGACCTACCGTCTGGCCCTGCTGGACCTGGACGGAGTGGTCTACCGGGGCGCTGATCCTGTCGAGCATGCGGCCGAGGGCATCGACCGCGCTCAGACGCTCGGCATGCGCATGGCCTACACCACCAACAATGCATCCCGGTTTCCCCATATAGTGGCCGATCAGCTGCGCGGGTTCGGTCTGACCCTGGACGATGGCCAGGTCATCACCTCCGCCGTTGTCGCCGCACGAATGCTGCGCCGACACCTGCAGGAGGGCGCTAGGGTGCTGGTCATCGGATCCGATCATCTACGTGATCAGATCCGCCTCAACAAAATGGTGCCGGTAGGCAAGGCTGCAGATAAGCCGGAGGCCGTCATTCAGGCCTGGTATCCCGAGCTGAGCTGGCAGGACCTGGCCCAGGCCGCCTTTGCCATCGAAGGCGGTGCGCGCTACTTCACCACCAACAAGGATCAGACCCTGCCCCGCGAAGGTGGCATGGCGCCCGGGAATGGGGCCATGCTCCAAGCGGTGATTCTGGCTACTGGCAAGCAACCGGAGGACTCAGCCGGGAAGCCGGAATCGGCCATGTACGATGAGGCTCGGCAGCTCTTGGCCGGCGACCAGAAGATCTTGGACATTGACCGATGCCTGCCTGTGGGCGATCGTCTGGACACCGACATCGAGGCAGCCAACCGGGGCGGGTACGACTCAATGCTCGTCCTGACGGGTGTGGCCCGAACACCCGCCATTCTGACTGCACCGGCCAAATGGCGGCCAACCTATCTGGCTGAAGACCTGCGTGGCCTCACTGCGCCGCAACCTCAGCCCAGTAAGGAGGCCGACCAGACCTGGCACTGCGGAGGCCAAACCGCAAAGGTGGATGACGACGGGCATGTCACTTTGCGTGCTCTTGAGGGTGGCGGCGATCCCCTGTCCGATCTGGATGCTGTGCGAGCCTGCGCCTGTGCGCTCTGGGAGTACCAGGATCGTGGTGGAGACATGGATGCGCTGAATCTGCCCGCCTTCTTCGTAGGGGCATAGCGGCCATGTCGGAAGAGGTCAAGCCCGGACAGCTGGGAGCGAGTGGACCATCCCAGGAATCCAATCACTACGGGCTACCTGAGCAGTCCGGCCAGACCGGGCAGCCTGTAGAATCTGAGCGTTCTGGACGGTCCTCTCAGGCAGATGACGAGGATACGACTGCCTCAGCACCCGAAGAACCCATGGATAAGCAGGCCATGGCACCTCTTTTGGAACGTTTCCCTGAATTGGCTGAATTGGATGATCTGGATGATGCCCAACAGGTCGAGCTGCTCGGCAAGGTGCTGACCGGGCTCCAGCAGGACCTGAACCGGGAGGGCAAGTGAACGATGAGGACACAGTCGTCAGCGCTGGGGACGGTCGTCGAAGGACTGTGGCCCACACCCGCGACCGGCTTGACCGTATGCTGCCCACACAGGGGCTGACGGATTCGCGTGCCAGAGCCCAGGCGCTGATTCGTCAGGGCCGGGTTACGGTCAACGATCATCCGGCATCAAAGCCTGCTCAGAGTGTCCAGCCAGGCGATGTGATTCTTCTGGATCCGGGCGATGACTATGCCTCCCGTGGAGCGCTGAAGCTGGAGAGCGCCCTGACGACTTTTGCGGCGCAGGGGATGCCAGATCCGCGTGACAGGCTCTGTCTCGATATCGGGGCCTCCACGGGCGGTTTCACTGATGTTCTGCTCAGGCATGGTGCCAAGAGAGTTATCGCCCTCGATGTGGGCCACGGGCAGTTGCTTGAACGGATTGCCGCTGACCCTAGGGTAATTGACATGAGCGGTGTCAACATACGCGAAGTCCAGCCGGGCGACCTGCCTTATCGCCCGGAATACGTGGTCTCTGATGTGTCCTTCATCTCGCTGACCTATGTCATTCCCGTCCTCCCGGCCTTGCTGACACCTACTGCTAACTGCTTGTTGCTGGTCAAGCCCCAGTTCGAGGTCGGACGTAGCCTGCTGGGCCACCATGGCATTGTGACGGACGAGGACCGCAGGCAGGAGGCTCTGGGGCGCGTCTTGGCCTGTGCGCGTGAGCATGGATTTCTTGTCCGAGCTACCACGCCATCGCCCATAACCGGAGCCCATGGCAACGTAGAATATCTGCTCTGGCTGTCTTGGTCACAGTCGGCCTGAAGCCTGCGGTTTCCCGCTTCCTTCGCGACACACCAGACTGGACAGAATCCACAGTTGCGATAATATAAATGAGTTGTCAAAAACGAGTTCTTCGTCAAGATGACATGCGCCAGTAGCCCAACGGATTAGAGCAGCTGACTACGGATCAGCAGGTTGCAGGTTCGAATCCTGTCTGGCGCACCACACGGAAGCCCTATGGCCACAACGGTTGCGGGGCTTTTTCATTATTCGGGGAATCCATCTAAAACACAATTTTGTGTGACATCTGTGTGACAAAAGTTCCCGCAAAAAGAAAAGCCCCGCCGAAGCGGGGGCGGATATGTAGCGGTTGGCTACTGGTTGAGGTGCTGCACGGCGTAAGCTGCTTCCTCCGGCGTGAACTTTTCTCCGTACTGGCTGGTGAGCTGCTCCTGGATGGCTGCTGGGCTCATATGCATGGTCTCCTGGTATTCTTTGGCTTTGGCAAGGGCATTGGCGTTGTAATCAGCTTGGAGGTTGTCTACGGCGTATTGAGCGGCTTGCTGAGAGAATTTCTCTCCGTTCTCGCTTGATAGCTGTTCGCGGATACCTTCCTTGGACATGTGCATTATGCTTGAATACTCTTGAGCCTTCGATAGAGCGGATTGGTACTCGGCTGGGATTTCTTTCTGCTGTGCGCTGCCCTGCGCATCATTGGATGAGGCTTGGTCGGCGTTTCGTTTGATCCTTGCCGCTTGGGGGTGGTCTGGGCAGAAATCTAGGACCTTGTATCCGTCCTTGGCTTCTTCTGCGTTGGCGAAGGGGTTCTTGTCTGGATCCTTGTTCGTGTCGCTGCGCCCGTCGATTGGGTATCCTGTGGTGCTGGCGCATTCTGCCAGCACGCGTGTGAATCCATCGTCCGCGTCGGAGGCGTCGTCCTTTGTTTGGACCTTGCTCAAGGCTGTTCTCTGCTCCTCGGTGGGGCCTGGTGTTTCTCCCTGGGCCATACAGTCGAGCGGCGACGGGTACTTCCATGAATCCTTGTAATTTTTAATGGTTATAAGCTTGGTCTCGCCTTTATCGTTTTTAACGTCGTTGCCATTGTCGTCTTTTACACTGCATGAGAAGAACAAGGGACGCTGGTCATACAAGGAGTCTGCGGAGTCGCTTGATGGTTTCGGTTTTGCGGTTGTGTTTTTAGGTGCACAACTGGCAAGGCTTGCCATCAAGCCACAGCAAATAATGAAACCAAGAACTCTCTTGCTCATATAGCTACTTTAGCTGCTATTGACCTGCCGACCAGCAAGCTGCTTCGCGGGCATGGAAAAAGCACCGCCGGAGCGGAGCTCATATTTTGTCTTACTTGCACAGGTCCCAGAGGCTGAACGTGGTCTTCCGGTAGGCCTTGTTGTACATGGCTTTCCTGGGGTTTCGTATCCACCCCATGCCTTTCTTCCCGTAGCCGGGGATGAGGGCCTTCTTCGCCTGCCGCTTCCACTTGCCCGTGGTCCGCGCCTTGAACGAGCGCCTGGGGCTAGGGGTACGCATGCCGAACTTCATGACCGTCACTTATCTTGGTCTTCTATATTAAGCGTGACATTTTGCTCGGTTGACGATATGCCTATGCTGTATCCATTCTTCTCCAGATACCCACTGCCGTCGTCTTGCACCTGGTCATTCAGCTCATCAGCGGTAACGCCAACGGTTTTCGTGATGCACGACAGACCGGGCAAAGCCTCCGAGCTTGTATCCGAGTCCAATTCGGACATGTACATTATGCTGTTTTCTTTTTCGTTGTACTGGATGGCATCGGATGCTTTGCTGCATTTGGCGTTGAGCCGCTGTACTGCATCGGAGCCTTGTTCTCCGCATGCAGTGAGCGAGACTGATGCGCATATTGCCAGGAGCAGCGAGGCCAATTTCTTGACCATACGATTCCTTTCGTCGTCTGTGACTACCAGCAGGCTATCAGTTGTTCTGTACGGTGATCTTGCTAGTGGGGATTAGCTCCGTGCTTTGCAGTGCATGCGGCTTGAATCGAGTATGCGTTGGTAGTCCTGGATGATTTGGAAGGTGACGTCGAGTTCGCAGGCGATTTGGTAAGGGTCGCATTTGTAAATGGCCTCTGCTGTCTAATATTCGAGTGGGTTAACGAGTTTCATTGTGGTTTCTCGTCGTGCCCGTCGTGCCAGGCGCGGATCGTATAACGCCGTCCCTAGTGGCATCGGCGTGCGGCCAGTGGATGAGTTCGTGGACGATGGTGCAGTGTTTCTGGTAGATGAGGTGCCTGTCGATGAGAAAAGGAGCTTTCTACGCTCATTGAAAAGAAGGTGGATACTTCAGCAGGAGCAGAGAACGATGGCGTTAAAAGCAAGGGCTCTCGGAGCAAAACTACGCGAAGGAAAGCCGATAAGCTTCCAGAAAACAATTGGGAAGATCTCCTTATAGACAGCAGGACCCCTCTTTATGCGTCGGAGCATTCGGGACGGTATGAACGCCAGAAGCTCATCAGGGGATACGAGCAAATCACTGGCAGAAACCTGATTGCAGTCGTCGATCAGGTATACGAAGGAAAGATGGCTGTATTCCAAGAGCTCCTAGGCGATTGCGACCCCAATAAAGAGCTTGATGTACTCTTGTCGTCACCCGGCGGGAGCAGAGAAATGGCGCTACGCATAGTGCAATCCATGCAGGACAAATGCCGAGCCGTGCGCGTGATTGTGCCTGATATGGCAAAAAGCGCTGCTACTGTGCTTTGCCTAGGTGCTGACGAGATAATGATAAGACCGGCTGGTGATCTGGGTCCTATCGACCCTCCAATAATCCTTCGGTCAAGATTCATGGTCAGCGCAAAGGAACTGGTGCGTGCCGTAGGGGATGCCGAGGCAAAAGTGCGGGATAACCCCGGAGTGTAGCCTTATACTCGTCATTATTGTCTGAAGTTAATATGCTGACATATGAGCAGGCAAAATCAGCTATTGATCGTTCTGGGACATTGATGAAAGAGGCTCTAGAGGCAGTTACAACATGAGGCAAAGATAGGGTGAATCGCCTAAGCGGCCAATTAAAGGGGCCTCTGATTGATGTGCCGACGAACCATTCAGCTGTATTCTCTTATGAGAACGCAAAGCGTTGCGGTCTCCCCGTCACGAGACCGGATCTAGACAGCAGAGAATGGAAAGTGCTGTGGTCCCTTTGGACGCACTATTATGCGATCGGCAGTTTCTCAGCCGACAATACGACAGTATACGAGGGCAAAAGAGTTTCACATATCGAAAGTCCTACAGGAATTGTCAATTGACCAATTTTGATCCCAGAGGTTACCCGATCTTGCATTCAATAGTTCCTTAGTTGCATTGCCCTCGCTTCGGAAGACCGGGGCGAGGGCATAATGATTTTTTTAAATCTTATTGATAATAAGCTGGGTTATAGGCTAAGGGAGCCTGTTTGATGGTCAGTCTGCCCTCCAAGAGCAGCTTGTGAAGTAGGTTCCTGCCATGATCCTTGTTATCCAAAGACTCCCCGTACCCAGCGATGAGATGGTTAACCTCCCGGAACATCTCTTCCTTGACACCCCTCTTTTCTCCTTTATTTCCCTTTTCACCATTTCGGCGTTTTCCGTTGTAGTAGAAGATTAGACGAGTATCGCTTTCATAAAGATCTACCTCATCAAAGATTGCTTGGAAGTATGAGTAGTCTGCAAAGTCCAAAGAGTGGCCAAAAAATTTGATCATACTTGTTGCCTTGTTCGGAGATCCGGCCCTATGCGGGTACACTAAGGAACGATGATGCTTGCCACTTAGGGCCATGAGACGATAGGTTTTAGTAAACTGCACCATGCTTTTATAGTCTTCATGATCTCGGGTTAATTTCAAGCCATCAACGCCAAAAATAATATTATTTTCGTCGGCTTGGCCATGAATATTGATACAATAGGGCCGTTTTTTCCATGATTCTATCATGGGATATGTGAAGTTGAAGTCCAGTATATTAATAGTGTTTGGTTTCCCTAAAAACTCACTTTTGGCAGTATCTGCTTTAAGGACAGGTATTCGATGTGGGATTTCGTCGTTGGCTATGTTCAGAATCAAATTCGTAGAATCGTGCTTGTATGTGTGAGATTTTTTAAGTTGCTCCTTCAAATATACCGCAAATACATGCTCGAAACGATGCAGCTGATCTAAGAGAAGATTTAGAAGTGTTTGAGGCTTACCGTTCCACTTGTAGAAAAAATGCGCATAAGATATTATGCATGATTCTGCGTCCACAGGCAGATGAGAGTACGTTTCGCTATTCCAATTGATTCTAGAATAGCGTTCGCATATCCAATCTACATTAGACTTATAGCAGTTTTCTCGACCTTTATATTTCGTTGGGCGGTAATTCACCCATCGTTTTATGCAAGACTCAATATTGAACCATTTTCTTCGCTTCTTGTCTTCATCAAGTATGAAATCCCAAACCGTAAGACCTTGATCCCACAGCATATAGGGTAATGTCTTCCCGCACTGTTTTTTCCCAAACGGGTTAGTGATTGTAATAACTGGGAAGCTCTTTGAGTTTCGTAACCTATAGTTTATTGATTGGTTTATTTTTTTATAAATAGTATTCCTGATTTTCATGAAATCATCAAAACTAGACTTCAGCCCACACTGAAGATCAAACCCATTACCAAGGATCAGCAATTGATTGTCGGACGACAATGTAATCTCCTTAATTTTGGCCTCAACGCCTTTTGGCAGAGTTATTATATAATCCGAGTTTATGAAGCATAGGCGATTAGACTAAATTCCGCGCTATCCACTACGCTACTTATCCACAATCTCGGTAATCAGGCAATAAGAACCATCCTGTTTCCTGTAGCCTGAAACTGTCATGTCGTCCGGTTCCCCCTGAAGTATGCGGGCGGCATGACCTTATCGTTCACAGGCTAGCATTTCGAGCCCTCTATGCTGGTGAGCTCACGATAAAAGTTCTCAGCAAAGCGAACCGGGCTGTCTTAACGGGCTCATGCAAGCGTTGCAGGCTTTGCGCGGCTGTTGCGGAGCCATGACAGCTCCTCGGAATGTTCTGACCTTACGGACGCCCTCAACTGGCTTGTACTCTATAATCTTCCTGCCGGTAAGGATGCTGACTTTTTCAGCGATCATTCGATTCGTGGATACAGGTAGTGGATCAGGACACTGGCTTTGCTCAGTGGGGACGATCAGCGGGCCGCGATCGTTGGTTGCGCATTGCCAGCAGATGTTCAATGCTGCGTATTGCAGCAGGAAGCGCAGACCAAGTCCTCGATCTTTCAACGACCCGCAGGCCGACGCGTCCCATGTACCATCAGTCTCGCTGGCAATGTCGCAGTCCAGGCCATTTGCAACTGCAGCATATTCTTTCCATGAGATGCGAAGGGCTGAAAGCAATCTCCTCTGCACGGAGAGCTCCCTTCGTTCGTTCTTGTATATGGCAAAGATCTCATTCTCCCCCTTGGCCGCTGCTAATGAGGGCTCCAGAAAGAAATCATCTTCCGAAACGCCCCACCACAACGGCATGAGCTTGCCAAGAACTGCGTTTTCAGCCGTATGGTATCTATGCTGCAGGGCTTCGATTTCGTTTGTTTGCCTCATGTCGATCTGTATGTACATAGTATTTCTTACCTTTCTTTTTCCGTTTTCTTCGATATTTGTACAATATCCTTACATTAACTATCCTATCGCTTTTGATTTAGGCAGATCCTGTTTACAGAATGAACATGGGAGGCAAGGGTTGCGGACATTTGCCGGGAGAACGATCTGTTTGCGCCACTCAGAAATGCACCCTTCCCTATTCCTGACGATGTCTCGCGGATTCCCGGCAGTCCCCTCGCGATCCCATCTCAGATAACCAACGGAAGCTGTTGACCATTCTCCTGCACAAACGGCTCGACCAGAACATCGACCAAGAGCAGCAGTCCAAGCCAAAGCCAGCCGGCAGGACCGCGAGCGCCTCGCCGCCATCCAATAGGGGTCACAGAGCGGACCGTCAGAGAGATCGAGCACAGATACCAGAGCAGGTAGGCCGACTACTCTTATAATTATGGACAGACAGGTAAATTTTGACTTAGTGATAGCGGACGATACGAAAGATATACTCCCCAAAGACGACTATACATATCTGTTGGGAGCAAGCCTATTTGTTTTCGACCGAATCAACGCTTTTGTCGTCGAGAATCTTGGCTATACGGGTTTGACGGAGGAACTCGACTGGTACCACTTGATCGACGCCGGGCAACGCAGTTACGTCAAGCACATTAGAGATTATATTGACCATGAACTTAACACGAACATAGCCGACCAATTTGGTCACTTGCTCGATGAGAGAAACCGTATAGTCCACGGGTTCCCGGTCACTATAGGCAAGAAAGAAGATGATAGCCAAGAGCAAGTCCTGGACACGAAAACAAAACACAATGACAAGAACCTTGTCAACAGTGATAAGCAACACATTGTCACTCGGAAAGAAATGCAGCAGTTTATCGCTGATTGCATGGATCTCGAATGTCAATTAATCCCCGTGCGTAAACGGCTGTGCAGTAAGAACAAGGCTTAGTCGAACTCGATCTGCTTCAGACCCAGGCTCTCATCCATGGTCTGGCCTTGAAGCTCTCGCTGTCATAGGTGTGATTATAGTGCTCCACCAGGGCATCAGAGGAGTGTCCGACGATCTCTTTGATGAGCTGCGCGTCAACGCCCATGGACGCTAGGAGGGGGACCACGCTGTACCTAGTCTCATGGCTTGAGTGAGACTCCGAGTTGGGGATGTGCGCGAGTTTGATTAGAGTGCGAAAATTCGCCACGTTCTGTTTGGGGTCGATGACGGAAACATCAACTTTATGGAATAACAGATTATATGGATTCGGCTGCTTGCTCGTGGCTTTTATATGCTGCTGCATCACCTGTGCAAGCACTGGCACAATGAGAACTTTATGGCCTGTCATGCTCTCGGGGTGAGTAAGGTATCAACGGCCCGAAAGGTGGAGCATGTCAAACCCGTCCGATCCGCCATTTGCTGTCCGGATCGTTGGCACCTCGTTTCTTTCGGCACGGCCAGCCATTTGGGCACGTGTTGCCGCATCCGTGGTCTTTTTGGAGTTCCTCGAGCTTCCAGTTGACCTCATAGCTGCCGACCAATGCCATTGTTCCCACGGGGACTTGCTCTGTGACTTTGATGTTGCTTTTCTGTGGTTTGCCGTCAGCATCGAGGTATTCGCATCCTTCTCCACCTCATGGTCCTCGTATGATACGGTTTCGGCCATGTAGAGGCGGAGATCCGGCTCGCGGGCACCCAGTATCTCCCCTTAGCGCATTCCGGTCAGCAGTCGGAACCGCATGCGCGCTCCCTCTGCCTTGTCGGGCATCGCGGTAGCAGCTCGCAGCATCGACTCCATCTCGGGCATGCTGAAGGCGGTTCTCTCCCGACCAACCTCCTTATATTGGGCATCCTTGCTTTGAGGGATGGGCAGCTTCTCGGCGGGGTTGGACGAGATAATCCGATCTTTTTCGTGTCTTCAAAGAGGGAATCAAGAGTTGATCTTAGCTGCTTTTTCAGTCTGATCTCGGCATTGCCCAATACGCGTCCCTTTCGGTCATGGGCCTTAGCCGTGGCCAGTATGTAGGTGATAGGGGACGGCGTGAACTGCGCCAGAGGCTTGTCCTGGTAATCTGCGAGATGATTCTGCAGGATGTCGGTATACATCCTGTAAGACCTGGGATCCACCATCTCGCCAGGAAGACGGGGGAGTAGGCGCCCAGCGTGGCTTTCTTGTCCACTTCAATCCCGTCGTTCCCCCTCATATCTTTCCGCCAGGCCTGTGCCTTCTTGGTGACGGCTCCCGAGGTGTCCGCCGTAAAAGTCCTTTTACGTCTCCGCCCATCCGGATAGTATCCGACGCAGATCTGCTGTTTCCACCTCGCCTTGCTTTTGATGACGGTGTTGCCGTCTTTGTCCTTGCTTTTCAAGCTGGCCGTATACTCGAAAGGCACTCTGGCTCCAGCGGCTCTTTTGCGCTTCGGCGTCTGTACTACGAATTTTGTGTGACATTTGTGTGACAAACAACTGACCCTTAGTAGGGGATCAGTCGACTGTGAGTTGTGCTAAAACCGTTGATATTTCGTCAATCTTAAAAACGGCTTCCTTGCCAGCTCTTAAAATACTGCTATTTACGGATCAGCAGGTTGCAGGTTCGAATCCTGTCTGGCGCACGAGAAGATAATGGTTCCAATGCCTTATGGCTTTGAGATCATTCTTGTTTTCGGATTCGCGCACACTGCTGCTGCAGGTTTCATCTCCGGACTCATCCTGTCCGCATAGTGTTGCGGCTGATTTGACCGTCGCATTTTCGAGCCAGTATCCGCCGGTCGTCCTATATGCAAGTATGGCAGTTCGATTTTCCGCGCTCTCCAAGTGTTCAGGGAGCTCACCAGTATCACCAGCATCTCGGCAGTCTCGTGGGTGTTAGCGGCTTGGTCGGCGTGTCACTATGTTTTTTGCATCGACTTGGCTTCGATGTCTATAGTCTGCAGGAGTGCTTGTGGGAGGGGCACTGAGGTGGTCTTCAAGTCATCGTTCGATATGTGGGGGGCAACTCTGATTGGTCTGACATCGCTTCCCGCATCTCGGTCTTGTATTCGGACGCCATGGTGTTGAGCATCTGGTTGTCCACTAATTACGAAGAAGCTGTTGATTCCCCGTCTGCTCATGGTCAGCTCCTGGCCGTTCTGAACTCATGTATTGTATTGTCTGATGCCGGTATCATGGCGTGGTATGTAAGCTACCTACCCGAGCTGCCTTCTTATTTCAGGATAGGGCCCTTGGAATCCATGCCGATGAGTATCTACGGACTGGATCCGTCAAGTCTTGCCGCGGAAGCGATGGCCGACTTCCAAGCGTGAAGCATATCAGTTGACTTAATCCTTTGATGCCGCTCGTGGATCATGGGGAGTATGACCGGGTCTTGTCCCACTGGCTACACCTTCTTATCTTTGGATGGCTTAATTGCTTGACAATACATAGGGCTTGGCAATCGGCAACGTGAGGCGAGTGTGATTGGTGCTGCGCTGATAACCCGTCTGGGGCGTTTGTCCAACTTGAATTATGGTTGAGCCATGCTGATAGTCCTTGAAAAATGAGGATGTCAAAGACTTTTGGCGAGGAAATTTTTGCTGGGTGAGGGTTTGGGTTGATAGCGTGAGGGGGTCGGACTAGCGCAGATCACGATGATGCAACCACATAGCCATCAACCAACATCGGTCAGCGGACGATGGTCAGGGGAAGAGAGTGGCAAGGGTATGGAACTCGGTAATCAGATTCGCCGGTATCGCTCGGAGCGGGGAATGTCCCAGGATGATCTTGCGGGGAAGATATTTGTGTCCCGCCAGACCATATCCAACTGGGAGAACGACCGTACCTACCCGGACGTGCAGAACCTGCTCCTCCTGTCCAACCTCTTCGATGTGACCATTGACCAGCTGATCAAAGGAGACCTCGACATCATGGATAAGAGCATTGATTCGGAAACCAAAAACCTTCGCCGACTCGGCTTGGTCTGTGGAATCCTCACGGTCTTCATGCTTTTGACCCTTATCGTCGGATTTACTTTCTATTTGAAGTTGAATAAGTCAGATGTGATTCTGTATGCCACGCTTGCCTTGGCTCTGATAACGGGCATTTTGGGTATCATAGCTGCCGCGTACATCGAGCAGATTAAAGCCCGCAATGATGTGCAGACCTTTCGGGAGATCAAGGCCTTTCTGTCGGGCGAGGAAGTGGACCGTAGTAAACGAACCCGCTTTGAACGAAAGTGGCTCATGCCCGGAAATCAATACTACAGCCAGGCGTTCAAGTCCCATCCGATTGCGGGGCCGGTCATCAATTTCTGTGTGACTTCAGCCGTTGGATTCTCTCTGGGTGCAGGTATCGTCTGGATTCTGATTCACATCTTTGGCATGACCTGACTTGTATAGGAAAAGCAGATCGCACCGCAGAAATACGCTTTTGTATGACATTTCTTGGGTAGAAGTTGAGGGGGGGGCTATACAGATATTTTTTACTGCTTCTTGAGGTGAACTGTGGTTGTGGTGCCCATCGCGCTGGCCTTGTAGATGATTTCACCGTTTTCATACTTGAAATCTTTGGTATCGTCCTGTGAGGCGAGCAAGCTCTGCGGCATTTTGTCCTTGTTTCCCTGGCTGGTCCAAGAGTAGCCGCCAGCGGTGGTCGGCGGGGTGAAGCTGCCGGACCAATATAGGCTAGTGGTGTCGGGGCTCACCCAATTGATTTCTATGCTATCAGCGGTCACCGTTGCCTGCTGGTAGTGGTCTTTATCGGAACCGTTTGTCTGCTTCCATGTCCCTGTTAGATCGGCCGGTTGTGGGGCTTTGTTCGTTTTCCTGGGTTTCTCTTGTGAACTGGTCGTTTGCTTTCCTGCATCCGAGCTTGTTGAAGAATTTCCTCCGCAGGATGACAAGCCCATCAACATAACTATTGCGGCAACTGTAGTCGCGATGCCCTTACGCATTTGCGCTTCCTCTCGTCTTCAGTGAACGGCAATAGAATATCATGCAGGCTTAAGCGAGATTGAAGTTGGCATTCATATCAGCCCCCTGTTGGTCACAGAGATGACGGGTTCGCGATGTTAATCGAATGCTGTGGAAAACGGCTCCAAGTTTGGAAAAATTCGCTAGCGTTGCTTTTGTAGATAGCTCCTGTGGACAGGTATTTGATTGGATTGATAAGTTGCATAATAGGGTCCCCTTGCTCGAAAGTTTAAGCGTGATTCGTGCTAATACTTTTGCAGAGCCAATGTGCTGTCAATCTGTCAATTATTTGAAGAGCAGACGATATTGTTGATCAGATGCTTGAATGGGAAAGTCATCAGACGATAGATTGAGTCTTTTTTATCAAAGAGGTGTTTGCGTGGCAGGATTGATATGTCTGCTGTGACATTAAGGTTAAGCCTATTTACCTTAAAGCCCTAGCGTTTCAGGGCGCTTGCTGCTTACTGGGTCAGAATATACGAAAAGTACTGTATTCAGTATGTTTAAGGTTTGATACAGAGTCACGCCGCATTATATATTTCCCTCCACATCTTCTGCTGCAGAAGTTATAGCGGACAGGGAAGCAACGGGAATGTTCAAGAATTTGTTTCAAAGGTAAGTTTGTTTTCAGCGGTCATAGCAAAGACATATAAGCGACGTATCAGTTACTGCCGGTCGATGTTCAGTATCGTCTTGCCGAGTTACTTGATTATGGCATGTCGTGTGTAAGCGAACTTATGCAGAAAGCGATATATCCACACTGGACCTTGCATGAGTCATGCTCTTCGTTCCCTGTAATGGTGTCCGCTGATGTTTACACGCACTGATAGAGGGAATCCGAATAATGTTGATGGGTTTCCAGGCTGCGGTGTAGCTTATCAAGCGTGAGGAAGAGGAAGAATGACAAGGGCACGTTGCTGGGTATTGTCATTCTTGCGTTGCTTGGTGTGATCATCATGCATCCGGTGATCTCAGGAATCATTATTGCGGTTATCGTTCTGTTGGCAGTGCTGTATGCGATGGCGCATAAACAGCAGACTCAAGACCTCGGAAATGAGCATATAAGCCCAACCGCTAAGAAAAGGCATGGTCCGAGAGGAAAACACGCAAAACGGCCTGCTGACGAGCTGGTTCATTTGAACGATAATACGAAACCTGCCGACAACGATGACGGCTTGCCTGCGGATTATGTGGTGCTTGATACCGAGACGACGGGTCTGCGTGCACAGATGGATCAGATCATCGAGATCGGGGCAGTGAAGGTTCGCGGCCGGAGCATTGTCGACAGTTTCGATACCCTGGTCGATCCTGGCAGGAGTTTGGACAGCAGGATTGTCGAATTGACCGGCATTACTGATGCCATGCTGGAGGGTCAACCGAAAATCGGCGATGTGTTGCCTTTGTTCTGGTCCTGGGTAGGAGACGACCCTGTTGTAGGTCATAATTTGCGTTTCGATATGAGGTTTTTCGAAGCTGAGAGTGCACGAGTCGGGTACACCATGCCCGGCCCAGTGTGCATGGATACCTTGCAAATGAGCCGAGCTTTGTTTCCCCAGGAGAAGCACCACAGGCTGCAGGATCTTATTCGCAGATTCGGCATCGCAGAGAACGAGGAGCATCGTGCATTGTCTGATGCCGCGCAGACTAAGGAGTGCTTTGAATGGATGCGCCGGTATATGAGCGGGCTAGGCGGTGGGTTCACAACTGTTCTCAATGCGTCAACTTCTTCAGCCAGTGCTTCTACGGCATTGAAGCAGCCTAGGCAGTCCCGGCGTTTCAAGGGGAGGGGTGTGCATCGCCCATGCAATCAGCGTCCCGATGGTCAGTGCATCGTAGAGGGTATAGATAAGTGGCAGACCGTTGGTGTGTCGGGTGCGGCAAAGCATCAGGATCTGTTTAACCGATTCTCCACCAGTGACGAGGTCTGGGTGAGATTGCTGCATGGATTCATCAAAACAGGTAAGTACAAAGGCTGGCCGACAATCCAAGTCTGGCTTGACGGAGAATATGCGGGATGCCTCACCGTATTGCAGACATCACGCCATTACCGCCAGGTTCCGCCTGAAGGCGGCGTATCGTACGCACATTTCGGCGCTAGGACTAAAAGGGGAACCTGCCAGTTGCGGGTCTCATTTCCCTATGCTCATGCTGAGATGGAATTGAGCCAATTCGCGCAAACAGCTTCACTGAAGGAAGTTGATATGACTGGTTCGGCGCAGATGAAGTTTGAGATGTAGCCAAATATTCAGATCTGCCTTGATAGTTATCCAACAGAACCGTAAAGCACGGAAGCAAGAAACTTGGCTCAATGGTTCGTATTCCGGGTGAGCTCTGCCTAGGCAGACAGCATTCTGAATAGTCGAGTGCCGATGGCTACCTTGCTGTCAGCCGGGCGGCGGGGGCCGCTATCATGAGAGCCGGAACAGGATCGAGCGGGTCCTTCGGATCGGGGCCCGATGAAGGAATGCGTACATGGCGGATATGGTTGACAATCACAATGACGACGAAGGCCCGGACCTGGGCAGGACCTACCACAGCGGTCCGGTCATTATGCGCGGGCCCATGATTCCCGAGGCGGACGCCAATGCTGGTTTGCTTTCGTCAGGCGGTGACACGGACTGGCTGCATATGGATCCTTGGCGGGTGCTGCGCATCCAGGCCGAGTTTGTCGACGGGTTCGGTGCATTGGCGGAACTGGGGCCGGCAGCCGCCATCTTTGGTTCGGCTCGGACCGGCAGAGAGGATCCCAACTACGCTGCTGCGCGCAAGATGGGCGGCGACTTGGCCAAGGCTGGTATGGCAGTCATTACCGGGGGAGGGCCTGGCATCATGGAGGCGGCCAACAAGGGCGCTGCTGAGGTCGGTGGCAAGTCCGTCGGCCTGGGCATCGAATTGCCCATGGAGCAGGGACTGAACCGCTGGGTGAATCTGGGCATCACCTTCCGCTACTTCTTCGTACGCAAGATGATGTTCATGAAATACTCCTCGGGCATCATCGTTTGCCCTGGTGGGTTCGGCACCCTGGATGAGATGTTCGAGGTGCTGACCCTGGTCCAAACCCATAAGGCACCCAGCATGCCCATCGTCCTCTTCGACCGGGCTTACTGGCAGGGGCTCTTTGATTGGATTTCGGACACGGTGAAGCAGCGGGGCATGATTTCTGAGCTGGACCCCGATCTGGTCATCCGCACTGATGACCCTGACGAGGCTGTCGAAGCCATCCTGCGTCACCGTGCCTGAATAATAGGTGCGCGGCAGTCAGTGGGCGCGGGTGGCCATGATCATGCCCGTGCCGATGGGCAAAAGGCAGGATTCCCAGGCAGTGTCTTTGCCTATGGCCTCCATGATGGTGCGTAAGGTGGTCGTTTTGGCGGATCTATTGGCCGGGTTGAGCACGCCGCCCTTGTCTGGATCGTCCAGCAGGTCAAAGGCATCCGTGAAGATCAGCTGCCCCCGGTCCTTGAGCAGGCGCGGGGCCTGGTCCATAACCTGCTGGTAGTTGTCCCCATTGCCTGAGACGACGATAAGGTCGTAGTCGCTGGGGTTGAGCCTGGGGAAGTAGGTTCGGGCAGCCGCGTTGACCGCCCGCAGTCTCATGCCTGGATGGACTTTCTCCATGCCCGCGAATATTTTTTTGACCAGCGAGGTGCCTTGGGCTGTGGAGTCGACGGCGGTGAACTGACCATGACCATGCAGGCCCGTCATCAGACGCAGGGCTTCGACCACGGAGCCGTTGCCCACCAGGATGATGGATGCCGGAGCGTTCCGGCCGGCCAGGAACTGCAGGAAGGCGCCTTGCGACCGGGAACATTGGGTGAATCCGGCCTCCGAAGCCTTGTCTCGCAAGGTCTGCAACTTGTCGGATTCGACGTTCAGAGCGCTTGCCTCGGCGAATTCCCATCCTCTGGCGATGTTGTTGTACGAGGTTTTGTCCATGCTAACCATGGTAACGACTAGAGGGCACAAGCCTGTCGCCGGCTCTTGTTGCTCTGCATGGGCATGAGTCTGGCTACTCCTTGACGGCTTCGACCAGTTTCCACATCTCTTCGCCCACGTCGATCCCTCGGGGGCAGGGTCGGGTGCAGGCCCGTATGGACTGGCAAGCCTGGATTCCGTCCACCTGGTCAATGGCCTCAAGACGTTCCTGCCGATGGCTGTCGCGGGAATCGTTGATGAATCGAGCCGCTGCGATCATGGCTGCCGGGCCGGCGAAGGCCTCACCGCCCGCATAAATGGGGCAGGCCCCCTGGCAGAGTCCGCAGGCGATGCAGGTGCTGAGCAGCTCATACCGGGCCAACTCTTCCGGGGTTTGCCGGTATTCCGACGCTGGTTCTGCCTTGGCTGCCTTTGCCGTGGCTGCTTGGCTGTTATCAACAGAGGAATCATCATGGAGCAGATAAGGCTTGAAGCGTCGAATCTGCTCAAACATGGCATCGGTGTCCACTATCAGGTCTCTGAGGGGAGTGAAGCCGGGAAGTGGGCGGATCTCTACTACTGAAGATTCTGCATAGCTTGATGTTTCAGTAGAGTGTGGTGTGTCAGTATGGCTTGTAGCTGCTGTAACGGTTGCGGTTTCCGTAGGATTTGTAGCCGAAAAGTCTATGGCCGTTGAGTCTGAGACCGAATCCGAATGCGATAACGACGGGGATACGGCCGTTTTGGGTGTCGCTGTGCCGGTGCGACGGAAGGCTGGAGGCTGCTGAGCCTGCGGATTTCCAGTAGCTACACCGGGTGTGGCGTATGCGTTTGGCATGGTTTTTGATGCGGAAAGGTAATCGGCTATGGTGGCTGTGCAGAGCAGATCCGGGCGGCCGTTGATGAGCACGGCATCCGATCCGCACATGCCATGTCCGCAGGAGTACCGGAAGTTCAGTGTGGGATCCACCTCCCGCTTGATCTGCAGCAGGGCATCCAGAACAGTGCGCTGTGGGGCAATGCGGATCGTGTACTCCTGCGTCCAGCGGCGGCCTCGGGCCCGTCGGTTGCCCGCTGTGGCAAAGGGGTTGCTCTTGGCAAATGGGTTGGTTCGTGCCGGACGCTCTGATTGAGGTCGTGGAGTGAACCGGGCTATTCGGAAGGTCACAGGACGGGGATCGCGGTCAGGTGCGGATGCCTTGGATCCGTTTGAGCCGGTGGACTGTGATGTCACGGTTGCTCCTGTCCTTGCTCGGGATATGGCCCGATGCCCAATGATATGCGCGGACTCCATCCTAATCCCTGACTGACCAGGATAGGTCTCGGGTAGGTGCTCGTCTGACCAGATTGGGTTCAGAGTCCATAATCGGAGTCCATTAGTAGTTGCGGCCTTTAGGAGGCATGTCGACGATATGAACAGGCTGCCAGGAGACGTCTTCCTTTGCATCGATCATGGTGTGAGCCAGATAGTGTTCGTCATCGCGCTGCGGATAATCGCTGCGATACAGAGCGCCGCGGGACTCCTGACGTTGCAGACTGGCATTCAACACAGCCCGGGCCAGTGTCAGCAGGTTGTCCACCTCCATGATGGCGGTCACTTCCTGGTTGAGTATTGCTGTCTCATTGTGCGCATGCAGCTGTTCCGCGTCAGCATCCAGTTGATCCAGACCGCGCAAACCCTTTTCAATGCTGCCCTGATCGCATCGGACGGCAACGGCCTCCTCCATCAGCCGTCCTAGTCGGCCCATTAGCGCATAGGGGTTGTTCAGGCTGGCCTTGTCACCGGGGTCGGAGGCTTCGCCTTGGTTGTCAGCCAATGCTGGTTCCGAGGGTTCGCCGTTGCTTGCGCCAGCCAGCAACTCGTCCAGAAAGGCCTGACGCTTTTGCAGAGCTTGTGTGAGCGGAGATGTGTCGGTCGTGTCGTTTGGCTCATCGGCTTTGGATATAACGGCGGCGATGGTCTGCCCGGTCCTGGTGCCAAAGAGGCAGGCGTCCAGTAGGGAATTGCCGCCCAGCCGGTTGGCCCCGTGAACGCTGACACAGGAGCATTCCCCGGCGGCGAACAGTCCGTCGACGATTCGACGGTGGCCGTCCTGCCAGCGATAGACGCGGCCTCGATCGGTAATGGGAATGCCTCCCATGGTGTAGTGGGCGGTGGGTTTGACCGGAACCATGTCCACGGTGGGATCCAGGTGGGCGTAGCGATGGATGGTCTCGGTGACCTGGGGGAGCAGGGCAGTCATGCGCTGGCTATCAATGCCGGTCATGTCCAGCCAGACGCAATCATGAGGCCCGTCAGGGTCCGATGGATCGGCCACCCCACGACCTGCATCAATCTCGGCCATGATGGAACGGCTGACCACATCCCTGGCTGCCAGGTCGCCGTGTCCCGGCGCGTAGTCCTGCATGAAGGCCCGGCCCTGACTGTTCCTGAGCACACCGCCTTCTGCACGGGAGGCCTCCGACAGCAGGATACCGGTGTGGCCCAGGCCGGTGGGGTGGAATTGGATGAACTCTACATCTTCCAGCTGCAGACCGGCCTGCAGGGCGAGCGCCATGCCGTCACCGGTCAAATCCCAGGAGTTGGAGGTCGTATGGAAGAGTCGGCCTGCCCCACCCGTGCACAGGACGATATTGTCGGCTTGGATGGCTTGCAGCTTGCCGGCGTGGGTGTCCAGGACGATCAGTCCACGGGCCTGGCCGCCGGTTTCTTCATCAGCAGGCGGGTCGACGACCAGATCGGTCACATACCATTCCTCGGCGAACTCGACTCCCAGATGCAGGCACTGCTGCCACAGGGCGTGCAGGATCTGGTGGCCGATACGGTCGGCTGCATAGGCTGCTCTCCTGACTGGGTGGCCGCCATAATCGGCGGTATGGCCGCCAAACGTCCGCTGGGCGATGTGCCCGTCTTCAGTCCTTGAGAAGGCTACCCCGTCATGCTCCAGTTCGATGATGATGCCCGGGGCCTGCTCGGCCAGAATCCGCACGGCATCCTGGTCAGCCAGCCAGTCGCTGCCCTTGATGGTGTCGTAGTAGTGCCAATGCCAGTCATCCTTCTCCTGGTTGCCCAGACTGGCCGCGATGCCACCCTCTGCTGAGCCGGTGTGGGACCGCAGGGGCTGCAACTTGGAGACGACCAGGATCTTGGGCGACAAGCTGCTTTCGCTCCTGTTGCTCTCCAGAGCCCTGAACAGTCCCAGAGCGGTTGACAACCCGGCCGCTCCGGCTCCGACGATGACGGCATCATAGCGGCTTCTGACCTTCTGCGGATTCATACCATTGATACTGTCACAACCCGTTGATAGTGGTGGCCCTTCGGGTCCATGTCTGCTAACGCGGGCAGAATGGGTCTTATGACCGAACTTTCCTTCTCCCAGCAGGTGTATCAGGTCGTCAGGCGGATCCCTCGCGGCAAGGTAGCCACCTACGGTCAGGTTGCCTCCCTGACTGGTCACCCGCGCAACGCCAGGTTCGTAGGTTATGCGCTTCATGACAACCCCGAACCCGGGGTGATTCCCTGTCATCGCGTGGTCTTCCGCGATGGTTCTCTGGCGCCGGGATTCGCTTTTGGCGGTCCGGAACGTCAGCGTCAGCTGCTGGAGGATGAGGGCGTTCATTTTGTTCCTCCGCGTAGTGACGAGTCGGCTGGTGCAGACGGCTGGGTGGTGGATTTGGACCGCTGCCGCTGGCAGGCCTGATTCTTCGGGTGCTCAGCTACGACGCATCCGTCCTTCAGGCTGATCAGACCACGAATCTCCAGGGATCCCAGCAGTTGCATCAGATGCCTGACGGAGAGCTCACGTCCCTGATCGGCCAGCTCGGCGCGAAGCTGTCCCGTCATGGGCGGACCATTCCGACGCTGGCAGGTGCGGATAGCCGCCAGCACGGTTGCCTCTTCTTTGGTTAGGCACTCGTCATCTGCTTTTTTGCATTCACTGTCAGTCCCCGAATTTGATGGCTGGGTTGAAGGTTCGTCTCTATCGGTCGGGGATTGTTTGAGCACGGTTGGGTCCGGCTGACCGCCGTGTATGGTCTGGTTCGGATGATCCGAACCAACCGTCGGTGTGCGTCGGGCGTTCTGCCTGTTCATTTGATTACCGCGTGATTCGGCGGTATTGACTGAAGCGGAGACTTCTTGACGGACGGACTTGCCAGGGTGAACCGGTTCATGGGCAGGGTGGCAAATGTCTCGGATGTCGGATGCCGACAGGAGTAGCTCCGCCTTGCCTTCATGGATGAGCCGGTTGCAGCCGGTGTTTTCCGGTTGATCGATTCTGCCAGGAGCGGCCAGTACGCGACGACCCAGCTCGACACCCCAGTTGGCTGTGTTCAACGCGCCTGATCGGTGCCGTGCCTGTGCCACAACGATGTTGGAGGCCAGGGCGGCGATGATCCGGTTGCGCAGCAGGAACCGACGCGCCTCGGGGATGGTTCCGGGTGGCAACTCGCTGATCAGTGCGCCGCCATCTGCCTCGATGTTTTCGAACAGACGGCTGTTGCGCTTGGGACCCATATGCAGCAAGCCTCCGGCAAAAACGGCGACCGTACGTCCGTCGCCAGCAGCCAGGGCTCCCCAGTGGGCGGCGGCATCCGTGCCCATGGCCCCGCCGGATACGACCAGGTGGCCTTCGCCTGCAGCCTTCCTGGCTATCTGGTGAGCAGTGGACCGGCCATACTCGTCACATGTCCTTGACCCGACCACGGCCAAGGGTCGGTCACAGCAGATGAATGTTTCGGGATTGCCTTGCCCCCACAGGCAGAGGGGAGGGGCCCAGTCGGAGCGGCGTGCCAGGTCATCCACCTGGCCTGGCCAGCAGGGATCGCTTGGGGTCATCACCCAGAATCGGCCACCTCCAGTCATCATGGTCCGCACCTGGTCGGTGTCCATGGCAAGCAAGGGTGTCAGGCGTCTCCGCCAGGAGTTGCTGATCTTGTGGAACCGAGTGAGGTCCTCGGGGCTCGTTTGTCGTCCCCACCGAGCCGTCCCTTTCAAAAAGTGTTCATCCAGTCTCGTGCGAGCAGCATCATGATGGCTGTCAGTCCCTGCCTGGTTCGGCGCTCTTAGTTCGATCAGATTTCGACAAAGGTCGGCCGCCTGGTCCGAGCCCAACAGACAAGCAATCATAAAGGCATCGGGACCATCTGCCGCCAGAGTCAGCACGGTTCTGGCAAGCCAGTCGCTTTCTACCATGGTCATCGGTAGCGGCTGATCGTCGGGCATAGTCTTCATCATGTGTTGGGCCATCTCAGACGGCCCTTGTTCTGAGCAGGATGCCGGTGGTCACATCGTCGGCACCGGGGCTGATCCGTCCGTCCAGGTCTGCCAGAGTCCACGCCAGGCGCATGGTCCGGTCGGCCCCGCGCAGACTGATCCGCTGCCTGCGCAGGGCCTGGTCGACGACCGAACGTGCCTTGGCTGATGTGTTCTGACGCAGCCATTCGCCGCTGATCTGGGCGTTACAGGTCCAACCTTGCTTGCGAAAACGCTCTTTTGCCGTCTGGCGGGCGCGGGTCACACGCTGGCGGATCTGAGCGCTGTGCTGGCGTGGACGGTGGTCGTCAAATCCCGGGTCGGTCACCGGGGGGACCGTGGTCTGGATGTCGATGCGGTCCATGATTGGTCCTGACAGCCTGTTCCAGTAGCGGAGGCGCTCGCGGGGCGTGCAGGTGCAGCGCTCGCCGGTGCCGTATCCGTATCCGCAGGGGCAGGGGTTGGCAGCCATGACCAGCTGGAAACGAGCCGGGAAGGTGGTGCTGCCCTTGGCCCGGGACAGGAAGATTCGCCCGATCTCCAGGGGCTCACGCAGGGATTGGATCACCCTTGGGGAGAATTCCGGAGCCTCATCCATGAAGAGGACGCCGCGGTGGGCACGAGTGATGGCTCCCGGGGTGGCCAGTCCGGCGCCACCTCCGACCATGGCAGCCATAGAGATCGTATGATGAGGAGCCTCGAAGGGTGGTACATCAGAGATCCCATACTGGCTCAGCGTGCCGCACAGGGATCGAATGGAGGCCACCTCCAGCTGTTGAACAGCGTCCAAGGCGGGCATGATGCTGGGAAGCCGTTCAGCCAGCATGCTTTTGCCGGCTCCTGGAGGGCCGACCATGAGCATGTGATGACCGCCGGCTGCAGCCACCATCATGGCCCACTTGGTCTCCTCCTGCCCAATCACGTCAGCCATGTCCGGCTTGGGCGGAGATGGGTCGGCATTGGCGGGGGAGCTGTCTTCATGACCTGAGTTACTGGGATGCACACTCGCTATGGCGGTCGATTTGTCGGTGTCTAGGTGGCTGTCTAGCTCAGGGGCGGTGATCCTGCTTCGCCCGCCCAAGGTTTGAATGAGCTGGCCCAGGTGGCGTAGTCCCACGACCTCGATATCGGGTACCAGATGAGCCTCGTCCAGGTTGTCTGCAGGGACGAAAGCCCGTGTGATCCCCTGGGCTCTGGCCTGCGTCAGGATGGGCAGCAGACCGTTGATGGGCAGAACCGTGCCATCCAGATTGAGTTCGCCCAGGATGACCGTATGGTCCAGGCCTTCCGTCGGCAGTGCCCCGCCGGCTTCGAGGACACTGGTCGCAATGGCCAGGTCGTGTGAGGAGCCATGCTTGGGTCTTGAAGCTGGGGACATGTTGACGGTGACCCTGGTCTGCGGCCACCGGAATCCACAGGCCGAGCAGGCGGATTTAACACGTTCGCGTGACTCAGACAAGGAGGCATCCGGCAGACCGATGATGGAGAAGTAGGGCAGCCCTGGGGAGATGAAGGACTGCACGTGGATCAGAAAGGCCTTGAGGCCTATCAATCCCACGGATTCAGCGGATCCAAGACGCATCAGAAGGCCTCCCTGGTGTGCTTGAGGAAGACTGATCCCGGATTCCATCCACCCTTGCCCGAACAATTGGATCCTGTGGCGACCTCGGTGGATGCCTGACTGGAAACCAGGGAATAGGGGTTCTCGGAATGCATGCTTCTGCCGGGGTCGGACTTGACTGACAGGCTGATGACATCGAAACGGGTGCCACGATGCCGTGCGCTGGGATCTCGGTCATGGCTGATCAGCCATTGGACTGCAGCGCGACGAAGGTGGGTCTGTTTGCGTGGGCCGACAGCCTGTTCTGGGGATCCGAACCGACCGGTGCGTCTGGTTTTGACCTCAACGAATACTAGAGTCGCCTCCGGATCCAGGGCGATGATGTCCAGCTCGCCGAACCGGCTTCTCCAATTCCGGGCTAGAATCTTCCAGTTTCGTTGCAGCAGCCACTGGCAGGCGTAGTCCTCGCCCAATCGTCCTAGCTCTCGGCTGTTTATGCCGCTAGCTCTGATCTGTCGTTCGATATCTGCCAGCCCTATGTCGATAGATTCATCGTTGCCTGTACCTGATGTGGTCGTCCAAGATTGATTGATTTCTGGATCATCAGCAGATCCTTTGAAATCGGGCAGAGCGTTTAGGGACTGAGCGATCGATGGATCTGCAATTATATCGTCGGTACCGGTTCTATCGTTCCTGTCATTGATGACTGTGTGGTGATTGGTTGGTCTGGTCAGTGCTTGTGTGTCCATGTTTCTAGAAGACCACTGGGAGGAAGTCGGCGACAATTCGAACCAGACATGTGGTCGAATGAGCCTGCGATAGCGACAAAGTGGATGAACAAGTGGATTTCCGATGTTGACCTTGTGTCAGTTGCACTCATCCAAGTATTAGTAGGGGCGGCAGAGGCAGAAAGAAGAAAAATGTTGAGATAGAGGTGAAAGCACAAACGAGAGAAAGCAGAAACCAAAGAAACAGAAACCAAAAGCAGAAGTCAAGGAAGTAGAAACAAGTAGCCCGTGGAAGAGCGAGTAAGTGAGGGACGCAGGGCAACAGGCAGATAAAGGAATCAGCGAATATGACAAGACAAAAAGAGCCTGTGATGATCTTCGTCGCTGTCTCTCACACGGATGAGGGGAGCGGGGATCCAAAGAGATCCAAGGAGACCAGGAGGTGCAACCGATGATTGCCTGAGAAGCACCTTCTGGTCTCCTGCTGCTGAATTGCTGCATAGCCTAAATGGCTGATTTGTTAGGTATTAATCGAATTTCTGATTGACGAGGACTAGATGGATGCGACGCAGCCCTTGGGCAACCGCGTCACATCCATATCGGTCCTTGCGGCCTGGCTGAAGGAATCAGGCCGCGGTGACCACATTCATGTCGGCACGGGCGATGGCCTGGTCGAAGTCCCTGGTTCCCTTGAAGACCTCCTGGGTCCAGGGGTTGATGTGCTGACGGCGTGCACGGACCAGGATGTAGCCCAGCGCGAGCACATTGGCGGCCAGGGAGAGGATGGAGACCGTAAGGTTGACCCCGGCCTTGTTGACCGACTGGGTTGAGAAGACCGAGTAGTCCTGGAACATGGGCAGGACCTGAGCGAACATGCACCAGATGGCCAGGGTGTTGGCCCGGTTTTGGATCCAGCCTCCCTTGTTCCAGAGGAAGTTCGCGAAGGTGGGCGCCAGGAGGAGGGCCAGGCCGCAGTACCAGGCGTGGTTGGGCAGGCAGTTGTAGGTGTAGCAGAAGTTCCACAGATCATATGAGATGATGAAGACCCAGGTCATGTCGGGCCAAAGCATGTCGCGACGGTCCTTGGAGGCGTAGATGCCAAAGATTCCGGTCATACAGAAGATGTTGATCAGGCCTGCCACCCCATTGAAGATGTTGTGCCAGCCGCCCATCAGGGTGATGCCCTCGGTGGACACCCAGGTTCCGCCCCACCCGCGCAAGGCGGATTCGAAGTCGGAGACCACGGCGATCAGGATGTTGATGGCGACGATGATGAAGGGGAAGCACTTGAACCAGTGGGATTTGCCGATCTTGCCCCATCCGTACTTGAGGGCCATGAAGCCGATGCAGCCAGCGGTGGCGGCATAGAGCTTGGCATAGTGGAACCAGCTGGTCATATGGACGTAGGTTGGGTTATGAAGCGCCCAGTCGGCCCCGAAGGCCGCCGATACGTAGATGGTCAGGAAGTATGCGGTCAGGGCAGCAGGAATGGCCAGGAAGCAGATGATGCCTCCAGTCTTGCTCCGCCTGGCGATCTCGTTGAGACCGATCAGGCATGCGAAGACCAGAATCCAGCCCAACCATTGGTAGGGGGCGTTGGCTCCGTAGACTTGGAACAACATGACGATGTCCTTTCTTCTGTTCTGTGTCAGGCGTTCGTTGGTTTGGTTCTTGGCAGCGGAAGTCTGGAAGGACGCCGTCGCCTTACAAATAGGGCTCCAAATGGAGCGTCTGGGCGGCCATCCGGATGAAGGTTTCGTCGCTGGTGTCCGGCTGCACTCTAAGGAGGGTGATGAACCCGGAAATCAGAACGATCAGCATTTCACGCACATGGTCGATGGGCAATTGATCCTGGTGGTGTCTGGCGAAGTCCTGAACTGCTGTCCGGCAGAAGTAGTCGGCTATGGCCGTGGAGACTTGGTCAACGAATCGTGTGTAGAGTCCTCCGTTGCCCGAGTGGATCATCTGCTGTCGGAGTGGGCTGTTGTCGGCGATGACCGACCGGGCCACCTGTACGACGGTCTCCAGAGCTCCTTTGACGTCGCCAGGTGTCCGCTTCCTGTTCCATTCCTCCATCCGTGCCAGGACCTGGTTGACGGACTTGTCCACCATGGCCTGGGCCAGCGTCTCCTTGTCGGGGAAGTAGTGGTAGAAGAGGGACCTGGTCATCCCCACCTGCTTGGCGATGTCCTTGATGGTGATGTGAGAGAATCCCTTGTTCCTGCAGATATCGATCACAGCCTGGACGATTTCGTCGCTTTTCCTGGACCTCTTGCGCGAGGGCTGCGGAGCGACAGCTGACCCGTCTTCTGTAGCTGATGCCTGCATGGTTACTTCCTGTCCTTCCGGAGCCTGCCGGCCCCAGGAACTGAACTTTGACACTTTGTCAACATTGACGATTTAAGTATAAAACCGGCTTTGACAAAGTGTCAATTTCGCATGGATGCCTATCTGTAGGCGGCTACCGAGTTTCACCTCATGGGGGGGGGGGATATAAGAAGACCCCGAAGCAGGGAATGCTCCGGGGTCCTATGGAAACCTGTGGTCAGTTGATCTATGACGCTATTACCTGAGGTGTAGGTGACCGCCTTACCCGACCAATCCGGTCAGCAGGCCCAGGTCCAGCTCGAAGCTGACCCCGCGCTGCTGATAGTCGGGCTGATTGCGTGTGTGCTGCATGGCCGAGCGGACGAATTCGCCGGCGATCCGAGCGGCATCGGCCAGGCCTCGTCCTGCAAAGAGCGCCCCGCAGAGGCTGGAGGCAAAGGCATCGCCGGTGCCGTGGATCATGAAGGGCAGCTTGTCGTGGACCAGCTCGGTGCGCTCGCCGACCCCGCCATGATCTGCCGAGGCCACGAAGTTGCGCAGCTTGCCGTCCTTCCGGTCGATGCCCTTGATGATGACGTTTTTCGCGCCCATGTCCAGCAGGCGGCCCAGACGCTCGCCAACCTGGGCATCGTCGAGGTCCTGGCCTTCATAGTCGATGCCGGTCAGCAGGCTGACCTCGGTCAAGTTGGGCATGAGCAGGTCGGCTCCATCGACCAGATTGGTCACGGCCCGGCACATTTCCTCGGTGTAGGTGGGGTACATGGATCCGCCGTCGCCCATGACCGGGTCGACCAGCCGCAGGGCCTTGGGGTATTCGCGATACATGCGCTGAATAATGTCGACCTGCTCGGCGCTGCCCAGGAACCCGCTGTATATTCCGTCCAGTTCGACGCCCTCCTTCTGCCAGGCATCCAAGTATCCCGGCAGCATCTCGGTGGTGTCATGGAAGGTGTAGTCCTTGAACATGGTGTGCGCGCTGAACAGGGCGGTGGGCACCGGGCAAACGTCGCATCCTGCTGCCGAAAGGATGGGAATGGCGGCCGTCAGCGAGCACTTGCCATACCCGCACATGTCATGCACAGCGGCGACTCGGGGAATGTACTTGCTGTCGCGCTGGTAGAGCCTGTTCTGATCGTCCGTCTGTCCGGCCATCTTTGAACTCCTTCATGCCTGCTGAGGCTGTTCGCAGCGGAGTCTTCTCCGTCGCTTACTCGACTCTACAGCGGAGGGGTTAAACGGGCACCGCCGCGTGTGCAATGGCGAGATAAAAAAGGCCAGTTTTCAACCTTTTGGAAGCTGTTATAAAAAAGGACGATACCGAAAAGTCCCTTCTGGCTTGAACAGGTGGGCTTGTGCCGCTTATGGTCACATTCAAGAACATGGACGAGGACGCACGTCACCAACAGATAGGAATCGACATGACCGACCAGAACCCGCACAAGTACCATTTCGAGACGCTTCAGCTCCACGTGGGCCAGGAGCAGGCCGACCCAGCCACTGATTCCCGGGCCGTGCCCATCTACGCCACCACCAGCTACGTTTTTCACGACTTCGATCACGCCGAGGCCCGGTTCGCGCTGAAGGACCCGGGCAACATCTACGGTCGTCTGACCAACTCCACCCAGGGGGTCTTCGAGGACAGGATCGCCGCCCTGGAGAACGGCACCGCTGGTTTGGCTGTGGCTTCGGGAGCGGCAGCGGTGGAGTATGCCTTCCGGAACATCACCCAGACCGGGGACCATATCGTGTCCTCCAAGAACATCTACGGCGGAACCTTCAACCTCCTCAAGCACACTCTGCCCCGCGATGGTGTCGAGACCACCTTCGTGGATCCTTCGGACCCGTCCAACTTCGAGTCGGCCATCCAGGACAACACCAAGCTGGTCTTCTTCGAGACCTTCGGCAACCCCAATGCCGACCTGCCCGACTTTGAGGCCATCTCCAAGATCGCCCATGACCATAACCTCCCGGTGATCGTCGACAACACTTTCGCCACTCCTTACCTGTTCCGTCCGTTGGAGCACGGGGCTGACATCGTCGTGGAATCGGCCACCAAGTTCATCGGCGGCCATGGCACCACCCTGGGCGGGGTCGTCGTTGAAGGCGGACAGTTCGACTGGGCGGCAGTGCCCGGCAAGTTCCCCACTCTGACCGAGCCTGACCCCAGCTATCACGGCCTGCGCTTCTACCAGGATCTGGGCGCTGCGGCCTTCGTCACCCGCATTCGCGCCATCCTCCTGCGCGACACCGGCGCCGTCATCTCGCCCTTTGCAGCCTTCCTCCTCCTGCAGGGGACCGAGACGCTCTCGCTGAGGGTTGAGCGCCACGTTGAGAACGCCCTGAAGGTAGTGGATTACTTGCAGACCGTTCCGGAGGTGGAGTCGGTCAGCCATCCGGCCATCGAGGGGCGTCCCGACCACGAGCTCTACAAGCGCTACTTCCCCAACGGCGCCGGCTCCATCTTCACCTTCGATCTGAAGGGCGGCAAGGATGCGGCCAGGGTCTTCATCAACAACCTGCACCTCTTCTCCCTCCTGGCCAACGTGGCTGATGTGAAGTCGTTGGCCATCCATCCGGCATCGACCACCCACTCCCAGGAGACGCCGGAGGAGCTGGAGGATCAGGCCATCCATCCCGGTACCATCAGGCTCTCCATCGGCACGGAGAACATCGAGGACATTCTGGATGACCTCAAGGGTGCCTTCCAGGCATTGAAGGAGTCCGGTCTGGCCGAGTAACCGGCAATCACACTTCCTTCTTGGTGCCATATCTGCGCGATATATGACCGAGAAGGCACAGAAGCAGAAGGTGCCTGTCGAAACCTCATTACGTTTCGATGGGCACCTTTGTATATGCCCTCTCATCCCCTCGCTCCAGTGGGATAGAACACCTGACCAGTCAGGCGGAAACGTTCTGGTGGGTAAGATGGGAGTATGAAACATGGAGCAAAGACGAGGGCGTCTTCCGATTCGTCGTCCGGTGCGGGGAAACCGAGGCAGATCGCTCAGGTGGCCATCAAGGCCAAAGGATTGACCAAGGACTATGGGAGTGGGGAGAACCTGGTCCATGCCCTGCGGGGTGTGGATGTCGAATTCGAACGGGGCAGGTTCACGGTCATCATGGGTCCCTCCGGGTCGGGCAAGTCCACACTCATGCACACCTTGGCGGGCTTGGACACCGTTACCTCCGGACATGTCTACCTGAACGGGACCGATGCCGCCGGCGTGAAGGGCAGCCGGGCCCGTCGTCAAGGAGGGCGGAGGGGAGTGGTCGACCTGACCAAGCTCAACGACAATCAGCTGACCCTCTTGAGGCGCCAGAGCCTGGGCTTCATTTTCCAGAGTTTCAACCTCCTGCCCATGTTTACGGCCAAGCAGAACATCCTTATGCCTCTGATCCTGGATGGGGCCAAGCCAGACACAGCTTGGCTGGACGTTTTGGCCAAGACCCTGGGCTTGGAGGAGAGGCTGAGCCACCGACCCAGCGAGCTTTCGGGTGGTCAGCAGCAACGTGTGGCCATCGCCAGGGCCCTCATCACCAAACCTTCCATTGTCTTTGCTGACGAACCCACGGGAAACCTGGACACTGCATCCTCGACCGAAGTGCTCAGCTTCCTGCGGGATTCGGTTCGCGAGCTGGGGCAGACCATCATCATGGTCACGCATGATGTCTTCGCGGCCTCCTTTGCCGATCGGGCTTTGGTGTTTGCGGATGGGCGAATCGTGGCAGACCAGGACAGACCCACTGTGGATTCCATGAATGCCTTGCTCTCCGAGGAAGTCATGGCCTCTACAGCTACAGCTGACTCGGCTGCTCATCGCTGAGGGGAATGCTCATGTGGTTCGTTGCTAGGAAAATGATGCGGCATGACCTGGGCATGATGGTTCCCGCCGGCATCGCCATTGTCGTCGGAACACTGTTTATCGCCATGACCTTCCTCTTCGGCAACACCATGGACGTTTCCATGCGGCGGATGGTCTCATCCGATGCCGCCCAGGCCAACTACGCCATCATCCCAGCGGAAGGCAACCATTCAGAGCAGAAAAGGGTAAAGGACTTCAAAACCGAGGAGCTGGCAAAAGTCCCAGGTGTTCACGCAGTCAGATCAGACACGCAGCTCATGGCGGATGTCCGCGCCGGCAAGGTCAAGAGCGAGAGCGTGATTGCCATTCCTATGGCGGATTCGTCGCTGATGCCGGTCGGTCTGTCCAAGGGATCCTGGCCTAGCGCTGATGACCAGGTGGTCCTACCCGGGCCGACTGTGTCCAGGCTCAAACTCTCTCTGGGCGACAAGGTGAATCTGAACCTCTCGCCTGACATGCTCTATATTTCCGAGGACCTTGGGCCGAAAGGGCAAGCCAGCGCTGACCAGGTTGCGGGCAGGTTCGTATCGAGGCCGCTGACCTTGTCGGGTGTCAGTTCGAACCAGGGCAACGAGGGCGACAGGTTTGGCGAATCGGGCGGCGCAATCGTGCTGTCCCCCAAGACCATAGATGCCTTGATGACAACAGCAGGTCTTGGCAACATGGGCAACCTGTATGCCCAGAACATCTACCTGAATGTTGGCGGGCAGGGCAGCGACCTCGATGGGAGTCTGGCCTCTCTGCGCAAGCTCATGCCTTCCGGCTACTCCCTTGAGGACCGTCACACTATGGAGGACCGACTGGTCAAGACCGCGCTCGGCGGTTCCCAAAACCCTGTGACCACCTTCCTTCTGGTATTTGGCACGCTGGCCATGTTTGTGGCTGCCACAGTTATCGCCAACACCTTCCAGGTTATGGTGGCTCGGCAACGTCGCTACCTGGCCCTCCTGAGGACAATAGGCGCCAATAAGGGGCAGGTCCGGGCCAGCGTCCTGTTGCGCTCCGTCATCCTGGGGGCTGTGGCCTCCCTGATCGGGGTCGGCGCCGCCATCGGCATCATGGCCATTCTGGGTGTAGCTAAAGCTCATACGAGTTCCCTCTACTTCCAATTGAAGCTGACTCCGGCAGTTATCCTGGTGCCTCTCGTTTTCGGCATCGTCGTTACGGTCTTGGCCTCCCTGGGATCTTCATGGGCCGCCACCAGGGTCAGTCCTTTGGAGGCGCTGAGGCCTGCCGATCTTTTGCAGAACAAGCGGACGAGCAGAATACGACTGTTTGTCAGCGTGGTCATGATTCTGCTGGGCATCACCATGACGGTCTGGTCTCTCTGGCAGGTCAGGCTTAATGTCACGGCAGACAAGGCCAGCAAGGCATCCGGAGATGGGCCCAACATTGTTGCCGCGATGGCTGTCATCGGCATTGTCCTTGCCTTCCTAGGTATCCTTTTCAGCGCCAATCGTTGGATTCCTTTCATGCTCAAGGGAGTCGGGTCCCTGGTTTCGCGGATTGGGCCCTCGTCCACAATCGCCGTGGCTAACATTGCACGGAATCATTCCCGTGTGGCGGCAACAGGTACCGCCCTCCTGATCGGCGTAACGCTGGTCGCCACCCTGACCACGGGCGCCGCCAGCGCCAAGCAGACCATGGCCGACATGATGGATGAGCACTACTCGGTCGATCTGCAGATCAGCGCCGATGGCCTGGATACCAAGGCTCTGAACGCCATTCGACGGATCGACGGGGTCGCGCAGGCCGAACTGGTGCCCCAGTATGCTGCCATGGTCAAATCAGGCGGCGAGAACGGTGCGGGGATGACTATTTTCGCCCTGGATTCAAACAAGATCGATCGCCTCCTGAATGCCCAGGTCGGCAAGGATCTTTCCGGACAAGATGCCCTTCTGCTTCCAAAAAGCCTCATGAATAAACAGAAGGATTTTCATGACGGCGGAAATCTGGGGCTCAATGTACTCAACCCGATTCAAAGCGACGCTCAAGGCGGATCTGCATCGGTGGCTCAAAGACTCTTCGTGACCAGTGTCTATGCGCCCTTCCAGGGGATTGATGCCAGCAATTTATATGGCCTGACCGACTCCTCCTCGCTCAATGGCGTTCAGCCTCAGACCGTGCAGATCTGGGCCAAGGTCGATGGCTCGCCAACAGTCTCGGCGTTCATAGACAAGGTGAAGAGTGCACTTTCTGGGTATTCGGCTGTTTCCGTGAAGGGCGGGCTGGCTGAGAAACAACAGTGGGACCGGACCATCGACAACTTGCTCATGATTATCCTGGCCCTGCTGGCGGTGGCGGTGGCTATCGCCTTGATCGGCGTGGCCAACACGCTTTCCCTTTCGGTGCTGGAACGCCGACGAGAGTCGGCCACCCTGCGTGCCATTGGGATGACTCGCAAGCAGATCAGACGGTCCTTGGCTGTGGAATCAGGGCTGATAGCCTTGGGGTCGTCCTTGTCTGGCATGGTCCTGGGCCTGCTCTTCGGCTGGGCTGCAGCCTATGAGATCTTCTCCTCTCTGGGGACGGTGGCTTTCCCCATTCCCTGGTCCACTGGACTGGTGATTCTGGTGGTGGCACTCGTAGCGGCGATCCTGGCAAGCGTCCTGCCAGCAAGACGCGTCAACCGGACTCCACCGGTTGTGGCTCTTGCTGAGGAATGACGGCAAGCAACCACCGCGCATCATAAGCACCAGCCTTTATCCCAGCGCGCCTTGGTCGGTGCCGGGAATGATTGATTTGTCTCCCCAGATGCCGTCTTCACTGATGCTGCTTGGAAGCGAGCCGGCTTGAGCGAAGGGACCTTGATATTCCCGTAGTCAATCAAGGGGATCGGGGCAATTGTTTCAATCCCTTGGTCCGATGGTTGCATGTCTTGAGGCTCACGTCTTTTGCGCTGAACATGGTGTTCTTCATCTCCCAGATGTCCATCCCCGCCGCCCCGCGTTGATTTGGATGGTGCCAGCCTAACAGGAAGCGTTTTTCAGCGCACTCATCCGTAAGGATGATTGTTTTCATCGCTCCTAGGGACCATATCGCAGCAGCTGATAGCCGCATAGGGTCAGAAGCAGACGGGAGAAAGGCTTCCTGACGGATAAGGAGCACCATGCAGCACAAAACGGATACCGCGTCTTCGCAAGGGTTAATCGACAGTGCGGGCACAGGCGTCGCGGGACCACCGGCCGTCAGCGCCAGGCAGCTGACCAAGGATTATGGGCAAGGTTCGAATGCTGTCCATGCCCTGCGCGGAATTGACGTGAATTTTGAACGTGGCCGGTTCACGGCCATCATGGGGCCTTCAGGTTCGGGCAAGTCAACGCTTATGCACGTTCTGGCCGGTCTGGATACTGTCACCTCTGGTCATGTCTATATGGCCGCTGATCTTCTGTACCCGAAGAGTGGACATCGTCATCATCCATCGATCGATCAGGCTGGCCGAGTCGATCTGACACGACTGGACGACCGTCAGCTGACCCTGATCAGGCGGCGGCATCTGGGATTCATCTTCCAGAGCTTCAACCTGCTGCCTATGTTCACTGCCAAGCAGAACATCCTCATGCCGCTGGTACTGGACGGCGTTCGGCCCGACAACTCGTGGATGGAGCAGCTGGTAGAGACGCTGGGTTTGTCGGAGAGGCTGGACCATCTTCCCGGTGAATTATCCGGGGGGCAGCAGCAGCGGGTCGCCATCGCCAGAGCGCTGATAACCAAACCCGGTCTGGTCTTCGCGGACGAACCGACGGGGAACCTGGATCTGGCAGCCAGCACTGGTGTTCTGAAGTTCCTGCGCGATTCCGTACGTGAGCTGAATCAGACCGTCATCATGGTCACTCATGATGCCTATGCCGCATCCTATGCCGACCGTGCGCTGGTCTTCGCAGACGGACAGATCGTTGCGGACCGACAGGATCCGACGGTGAAAGTCATGAACGATCTTCTGTCTGAACAAGTTTCGGCTGGTGCTGCTGACTATTCCCAGGTACAGGGCTAGGGGGTGCATTGTGTGGCGGATAACCCGTACGATGATGAAGCGCGATGCACGAATGATGATGCCGGCTGGTCTGGCCATCGTGATCGGTACCCTCTTTATGTGCCTGACACTTCTTTTTGGCAACGTGGCGAATGCCTCCATGCGTCGCGAGATCAGCATGGATGCCGGCCAAGCCAACTATGCTGTGACAGCCAGAAGGGATCAGGACAAGCCAATTCTGTTCGACGAGTTCGATAGCAGGGGGTTGTCGAAACTGCAGGGGGTTCGTGGTCCGCGCCCCGATGTCAACCTCATGGTGGATACGGAAGCAAACGGTCAGTCCAGCAAGGGGATTCTGGCCATTATGGGTACCAGCCAGGAGCTCATGCCTATCGATTTGGATCGGGGACAATGGCCGGATTCAGACGATCAGGTGGTACTCCCACGTTCCGTCGCCGACAGGCTCCGGGCGGGCATTGGGGATAAGGTGCGCCTCCATCTGTCCCCGTTGATGCTGCCAGAAAGTGACAGTGCTCAGGATTCTTCAAATAAAAAACGCCTTGTCAACCAAGGCACTGTGGACTTGACCATCTCAGGTATCAGCAAGAGCCGTGGTGGACAGTACGACGACTTCGGCGGAGCTGTGGTGCTGACGGGTTCCCGGATTGATCGTCTGCTGACTAAGGCGGGAATGGTTGGACCGGAGTCCCCTCCTGTGGAAAACATCTATCTGCAGGTTGATGGCCAAGGCAAGGAACTTCAGAACACTCTGCATGACATCAGTCGATACGTTCCCGACGGATACCGGCTGGAGGACCGTCGCGCCATGGAGGACAGGCTGCTCAGTGAGCAGACCGGCAATGGTGTGAACATCATGACTGTCTTCCTCATGACTTTCGGTGTGTTGGCCATGGTGGTGGCTGCCTTGGTGATTGCCAACACCTTCCAGATCATGGTGGCCAGACAGCGCAGGTATCTGGCCCTGCTGAGGGTTATTGGTGCGGATCGACGGCAAATCAGGTTAGGCGTGCTGCAGCAGGCACTGCTTCTTGGTGTCATATCGTCCTTGATTGGCATCCTGCTGGCCATGGGCTTGATGGGTCTTGCCGGTTGCCTTGGTTTGCATTCGGGCACCATGAAGCTTGCACTTCTGCTTACTCCTGCTGCCCTTCTGGTTCCCTTTGCGCTTGGCGTTCTGGCAACCTTGGTGGCTGCCTTTGGGTCTACTCGTACGGCTATCAAAGTCAGACCGCTTGAAGCTCTGCAGCCAGTGGACTATCAGGAGCAAGGAAGCAGGAAACGGACCGGTTTGCTGATCAGCATCCTGTTGGCGGTCATTGGCATAGCGTTCGTGATCTGGTCCTCCTGGCGCGTCAGGGAGCTAGTCAGGACAAACACCGGCGATACAGTCCAGACCAGTAATCAGCAGGAATTGTTGCTGGGCCTCGCGGTATTGGGTGTTTTGCTAATTTTCCTAGGTGCGCTGATCGGTGCGCGTCGATGGATTCCGGCTCTTCTGCGTTGCCTGGGTAGGCCTGTGTCCCGGATTGGACCATCCTGCAGGGTCGGAGTGGCGAATATTGCTCGAAATCCCTCACGAGTCGCTGCCACAGGTGTTGCTCTGCTGATCGGTGTAACCCTGGTCTCCACTCTGGCTACAGGTGCGGTAACCACTAAACGGACCTTGGCCAAGGATATTGATCAGCGTTATTCCTTGGATATTGAAATATCTGGTCAGGGGTTGAACAAGAATAATGTGCGGGCCATTCAGCGTATCAAAGGTGTCGCTGATGCAGAGCTGGTGCAGCGATTCAATGCCAAGGTCGAGTCAGGAGGCCCCTCACAAGATTCCATGACTGTCTATGCCTTGAATGCTTCACGGATCAGGCATGTGCTTCATGCCGATCTGGGTCCAGGTATGCAAAGGTCGGATGCACTGCTGGTGTCGACCAGAACGATTTCCAAGCATTCCGGTTACCGAAACGGAAGTCAGTTGAAGTTGTCGATAGCTGACCCTCAGGCGGATGTTGAACGTGAAAAAGAGGCAGTTGCAAGAAGAACATTGACCGGGGTCTTTGCCGGATTCGGCGGGCTGGATACCAGTGGCGTCTATGCAATCACGGACTCCCGGAATGTCGCTGGGATAAACACCAAGACGCATGAAATCTGGATCAGGACGCAGGGAGATCGCGATGCCGCACTGCTCTTGGATGACATACGTCAGGCTGTCGGAGAGCATGACGACATGGCTATCAGCGGTGGGTTGACGCAAAAGAGGCTATGGGGCGAAAGAATCGATTCCTTGTTGGCGATCATGGTGGCATTGCTGGGCGTTGCGGTCATCATTGCCCTGATAGGGGTCTCCAACACTTTGATGATGTCGGTGCTGGAACGCCGTCGTGAGACCGCCACGCTCAGAGCAATCGGCATGAGCAGCGTCCAGGTTCGCCGATCCTTGGGAGTCGAAGCCTGCATGATTGCCCTAGGAGCCAGTTTGGCTGGAATCATTCTAGGAATGCTATTCGGGTGGATAGGAGCCTATCAGGTCTTTGTGCCCTTAGGATCCGTGACCTTCACCGTGCCATGGTCGGCTTTTGCGCTGATACTGCCAGTGGCCTTGCTGGCTGCGGTGGCAGCCAGTGTGCTGCCAGCCAGGGAGGCAGTCAAGGTTTCACCCATTGAGGCACTCAGTGACGATTGATGCTGGCTGATGGCCGTGTTCATACCAGATGGTTTTCGTAAGCGAAGACCACTGCTTGGACACGGTCGCGGGCATTGATTTTCTGGAGAATGTGAGTGACATGGGTTTTCACCGTGGGCAGTGAGATCCCCAGATTGTCGGCAATCTCCTGGTTGCTCAGGCCTTGGGCTATGTGAACAAGAACCTGCAGCTCGCGGTCAGTGAGTAGGTCTGCTTCGGAATCGCGATAGGTCGATCCTGATTGCATGGATCCGGCCTCAGGCATGTCATGGGCCATATGCTCGATTAGGCGTTTTGTAGCCGAAGGGGCGATGATCGCATTGCCCTGGTGAACTGTACGGATGGAGGACAGGAGGGTTTCAGGCTCGGTATCCTTGAGCAGAAATCCTGATGCGCCGGCTTTTATGGCTGCCATGACGTATTCGTCAAGATCGAAGGTGGTCAGCACAATGACCCTGGGCTCAGGACGATCAGGCGACAAAGCAGTGATCCGGCGGGTGGCTGTCAAACCATCCATGCCAGGCATGCGGACGTCCATAAGGATCACATCAGGCCGCAGGCGTGAAGCCAGGTCCACCGCTTGCTCACCGTCCGCGCCTTGGCCAACCACGGTCATGTCATCCTGGGAGCCGATGACCATGGCAAAGCCAGCCCGGACCAGATCCTGGTCATCCACGATGGCAACGCTGATGGGTTCGGTCCGTTCCATGACTGCCTGCTTCTTTCCGCTAGATGATGGTCAGCGCCACCATCCGATTTTATCTGAGTCGAGTGTGGCTAGGAATTGCGACTGGTTTCAATTTGTAGCCAAGGTAATGACTGTTTGATTGAGTGTTGTCTAAGCGATGGTTGTCTGAGTGATTGTTACCGAAATAACTGTTGATGGAGCCGCTACCAAATGGTGAAGTGAGCCCCTTCTGTCATTGACTCCTGGCTTGGGCTGATCTTCAGGTCTGCGATTCATAGAATGCTCCATTCTTCTGCTGGACTGATTGCCTGCTGTGTACGTTTCCTGTGTATCCATTTCCTGTGTGCTCGCTATAGGAGGTGCACATCATCAAGAACGCTCATGTCTGGAGTCCGGTTGGTCCGATTAGACATGCTTTGATTCCTTATCCTGTTGCAAGTGTTGCTGAGGGTTGTCAGGCTGATCGTCGAGATCTACTGGAAGGGGTTTGGCTGGGTGAAGAGCCGGCAAAGGTGCGGTCTTGTGGGCGGGCTCGACCGTATGGTTCCTGTCTGAATCGAGGCTTGTGTCTGAGGAATTGGCGGTGTCAGTGTTTGAGTGCGAATTGGTGCTGGAACTGTGACGCAGGACTGTGAGTAGTTGTCGCATGCGAGCCAGGGCCTGGCGTCCTTGGGTTGCAATGTCGCCGAAGGCTTGTGCTACCTGTTCTGGGGGAGGGTTCACCCTCTTGACTTGGTAATCATTCAACTCGGCGATGGCCTTGCTGGTGGATGCAATGACTGTATTCAGTGTGGTGGCCACTTCTACCTGCATGGTGGCGCCGATGAGTTCCCGCTCTTGATTGGCTGCCAGAGCCTGGCTTTCCTGCAAGGTCTGGTTTAGCGCGCGCTCGCGCTCCTGCTGGAGAAGCAGAACCGAACCACGAGTGCGTCGGCGTGAGGCAATCAGAATGGTCAGCAGACAGATCAAGGCCGGTGCGGTCATCACTATGAAAAGCGCTAAATGGGATGCAGAAAAAGAGGCTTCTGCTGGTCCTTTTGTCATGTAGGACAAAATGGTGGGACACCCTTGGTTGTTAACTGCACATCTGATAGCCCACAAAACCATATCCGTGATGACCGCGAACGGAACCCAGCGCCTGGTGGTGTCTTTGCCGTAAACCATCGCCGAATAGACGGCGATCGGGGATAAGACTGCAGCTTCCGGCAGCCAGGGCGAGAAGAGCAACAGCAGGGCGGCGACTGCAGCCACTATGGCGGCGCAAATGCCGGGACGGATCCTGCGCACAATCAGGGGCAAAGCGATAGCTAGTGTGGCAATGATTCTTGCTGGCCGGCCTGAATCATATTGGGGAGTGACAGGTGCTATGGCGAGAGCTTGGCCTGGATTTTCTACCAATACGATTCCGATCACCAGACCCAGGTCGGCCGTCAACGGATGGCGTTGGAACCAAACGAAGAGCGTGGAGACAATTGAACGCAGGGACCATTGCGTTTGTCGGTTGGCATGTATTCCTGCTTCAGGGTCGGGTTTTGGCGGAGTAGCAAAAGGAATCCGCGCCTGGAGGTGGTAACCGCCTCCTGGCTTAGGACTAGCTTGAAGGCTGCCTCCCAGGGAAGTCAGTCGTTCGCGCATTCCCAAAAGGCCGAAACCTGAATGCTCAGGTAGGCCCATCTGCGGCGGAGAATCTGAATTGGTAGTGGCATGGTCGAGCGGGTGGTCGTCAATGGTTAGGCACAAACCGTCTGTGAGCCACTGTTCTTCAATCAGCACATCCGAAGCAGGAGCGGCATGCTTGCGAACATTGGTTAAGGCTTCTTGAAGGATCCGATAAGCAGTTATGGCGCGGCTGCGATCCAACTTTTCTGGGTGGGGTCGGCCTTCGAGGCGTCGGTTGAATTGAGATTCTGGCTGAGCAAGTTGGGCGGCATCTATCAAGTTTGTCCATGATTCGTAGCTGGTCGGCGGATTGCTTGAAGAGGTGGCACCTGAGGACCAAATACACGCATTGTCGGCCGTATCAATGTTGGCCTTGGCAGTATTAGCAACTGAAGTCTCTTTGCTTGTGAGAAGATAGTCGCTGGCTTGACTTGGCTGAGTGCGATCCGTTCCGGCTGGATTCGGATCATCAGCGTTCGCGGATTGACGAGGGGAATTCGTTTGGGCAGTTGCTTGAGATTGGTCAAGGGTATGGATGTTGGCAGGATCCGTTGGTGGTGGGGAAGACGGGTGCCGGCCGGGAGGAGAATCCGATGTTTTTTGGCTGGTTTCGGCCGCTGGGTAGGTCGGTGATTTGATTTTGCCGAAGAGGGAACTCAGCTCGCGTAGTGCGCGACGGCTCTCTTGATCGATGGTGCGCATGGTCTTGAGGGCCAGGCTCGCATCGGTAGTGGCTGCGTATCTGCCGGCATCCGCCTGCACAATGACAATGGACAGTGTGTGGGCGACGACATCGTGCATGTCACGCGCTATGCGGGCCCGCTCAGCGCTGGCAGACAGGGCGGCGCTCTGTTCTGCCTGCAGGGCCAGGGCGTGGTTGCGTCGCCGGGCCTCGTCAAGGGCATCCCGTCTGGTCCGCGTCCAGTAGGCTGCGACGATGGCCACGAGCAGTAAAAGCCCTTCGATCAGAAAATTCGATAGGAAGGTGGTCGCCAGTTCTCTGAATGAGATCGGCCATATTGAGGTGTGGTCCGGCTGTGCTCTACCCGGAGGCAGAAACCCCAAATCGACCAATGTGAAGATAAGACAGGATAGGGGCGTCATGACCCAGGCCAAGGTCAGGTAGAGTCGACGCAGGGATGGGCATCCGTAAAGCAGACATGAATAGACCATAACCAGGCAGACTGCATCGGCGGGCATGATGGCCGGCCCCAAGAAAAGCTGAGCCAGAGCCACAGCGACGAAGAGCCAGGCTGCCAGGTCGGGGAATCGACGACGGATAACGACAGGGGCTACGAGCAGGACCGTCCACATTAGGGTTAGGTTTTCCTGCAAGGGGATCAGGGCTCCATCTTTGAGATTGGCGGTGGAGCCGCTCAATAGAAGCAACAGAAGGATGGCGAAGAGAGCGTCAGTCAGCAGCATTCGATTATTGGACCTGGTGATTGGTCGCTGCGCTGTTTGACTGACTGTGCTCATGGGATCAACACTATTCGGGGGCGGAGGGAGGTGCCATCAGTCCGAGGGATGATGTGGTCAAATGTGGTCCCGGGCTCTCCCAAGGTGGATAAGTCGGAGCAGTCGCGATCGGGAATGGGTGCTGAATGGCGAGTCGGAAGATAGTGAGTCGGAGGATAGTGAGTCGGAAGATGGCGGCCTTGCAGATGGCGATTGCCGTTTACCGGTCTGACCACCTTGGCTTTGGGAGGCCTGGTACCGTTCCTTGCCGTGGTGCTGTACATGCATTCTTACATACACGCATTCTTACATGGAATGGCTTTCTGCATAGCATGCACGGCCGAGACGTATTCCTACCCAAATACACGTCCTAACCCTTGGGTGGCTTTACTGGCAACAAGCTCGGATTCCGTGCTTGGATTCAGCAGGCAGTAGGAGCGGATCGCAGACTTGCGCTCCTTCGGCAATGAGTATGGATTCCATATGGATTCCACATCTGTGCTCAACCGGAAACCGGCAACCGGCAACAGGTAACAAGTATGCATCCCATATCCATCCATCCGGCCTGTATTCCACAGATACCAGTCAGGCCGACGAATCGTCGTGCATTCCGCAACGGTTCGTCGGCCCGACAACGCAGGGGAGGGCACCCAGTCTCAGGAGAAGCGCAGCCGAATCTGCTCGGCCGTGCCGTAGGAGGCCTGCGCGCCCTGTCCGGTGGCGGCGTAGGCGGAGACGTAGGAGGCCAGCTGGGCGGCCTGCACCAGGGTCATGTCGGAGGCCAGGCCGGCCAGCACGGTGCCCATGAAGGCGTCCCCGCAGCCGGTGGTGTCCACGGCGTCCACATGCACGGCGTGAATCCGGTAGGTCTGGCCCTGGTCCAGGACCATGGATCCCTCGCCGCCCAGGGTGACGATGGCCCGGTGGAAGCCGAAGTCCTGCATGGTCTGGTTGATCCGGTCCCAGTCGGCCCCCAACCAGTCACCGTCCTCGGGCTCGTCGATGCCTAGCAGCTGGGCCATCTCATGCTCGTTGACCAGGATCAGGTCCGAGTTGGCGATCAGGTCGGCGGGCAGGTCGGCGCGGAAGGGGGAGTCGTTGAGCAGCACGGTCATGCCGGCCTCGTGGCCCATGCGCGCGACCTCGGTCACCGTCTCGATGGGGCTCTCCAGGCACAGGCCCAGCACCTTGGCGGAGGTCAGGGCCTGGCGGGAGCGGTGGGCGTAGTCCACATCCACCTTGCCGTTGGAGCCGGGGGAGTAGACGATGGTGTTCTCGCCGCGCGCGTCCACGGTGATGACTGTGGTTCCGCTGGCTCCCGGCACAGTCATCACGTGGGAGACGTCCACCCCGGCGTTGCCCAGCTGTCCCAGCAGGAAGTCGGCGTTGGAGTCGGATCCCACGGCCCCGAAGAGCCTGACCTGCGCGCCGATGCGGGCCGCGGTCGCCGCCTGGTTGGCTGACTTGCCTCCGGGCAGCACCTGCAGGGGACCTCCGTTGATGGTCTCGCCGGGCTTGGGCAGCCGGTCGGTGTTGACGGTGTAGTCCGCATTCATGGACCCGACCACCGAGATGGATCCCGTGATGGTATCCAGTCCCTTGAGCACCTGGTCGGGTGCCGCCGCCATATCTTGAATCATGTTTCTCCGTTCCTTGATGAGCTTGTCCGCCTTGATGATCACACTGTGACAGGTTCAGGGATCCTGGCCGGTGTGCGCGGGCGGGCGACCCACCGAGGCGCAGTGGCGGTAGCTGGTCTGCAGCCGGACCGACCGCACGGGCGAGCCTGCCATCAGAGCCAGGAGCATGTCTACGCAGCGGGTCCCCATGGTGTCGATCTGCTGGGAGATGGTCGACACTGCCGGCGTCAGGATGCGGAAGACGGGCAGGTCGTCGAAGGTGACCATGGACAGGTCCTCGCCGATGCTGATTGCTCGCGACTGGGCCGTTTTGATGGCGCGTATGGCATCCAGGGAGGATCCGAAGAGCACGCCGGTGATGCCCTGCCGGGCCCAGAGGTCGATCATGTCGGGGTCGAAGGTGCCGGGCTCTACCTGGTCGGCCAGGGGGTCGTCCATGCCCTCGATGCCTGCCAGCAGGTCCCGGTAGACGTCCAGGCGTTCGCGGAAGGTGGCCGATTCCCTGAGGGGCCCGGGCACCAGGGTGATGCGTCGGTGGCCCTGGGCGTGCAGATCCTCAAGGGCCTGCCGCAGACCGGGCTCGGGGTCGGCGTCTACACAGGGGATGGCCCGCCCGCCGCGTCCGGCGGCACCCTCGGCGGCACGGTCCACGCAGACCAGGGGCAGTCCGCGTCGGGTCAGTTCCTCCAAGGTGTGCGAGGAACGCGGCCCGGGCACGATGATGGCTCCGTCGATGTGTTGGCCCAGCAGGTTGCGCACCTGGGCCCGGTCCTCGCCGGGGTCGCCCTGGGTGGAGGTGCAGATCAGGGTCTGGAAGCCGTGGTTGAGCAGCTGGCCTTGGATCAGGTAGGCCAGGTCCGCGAAGTAGGAGTTGCGGATGTCGGGGATGAGCAGGCCGATGGTGCGTGAGTGGGCGGAGTGCATGGATCGGGCCCGGGAGTCCGGCACATAGTGCAGGTCGTGGATGACCTGGTTGATGCGCTGTCGTGTGGCGGGGGAGATGCGCCCGGAGTCGTTGAGGGCTCGGGAGACCGTCGATACGGAGACTCCGGCCCTTCGGGCCACATCCCTGATCGTCGCGTACGCCATCATGGCCTTTCGTCGAAGTGGTCGGCCGCCGGGCCGGACTGCCGACCTCGGCGGTTGCCTGACCGACGCCATGGTCAGGCGAACGGTTCTGACAGCTCTCAGTTATATCAGTGCGGTAACGATACCGCAACTTTCACAGCATGGCCGTCGAGGCTCGGTTGCGAGTGAAGGCGAGCGAGGCTAAATGCTGGGTGAAGGGTTACTGCTTGCGCGATTATGCTGGTATTGGGAGGATGAACAGCGGCCGGGCTGGCTGGAGCATGTATGCCCTCGGCCGGCTTGGCCGCTGTTTTCCTCTCTCCCGGGCGGGGGCGGTAGGGCGTGCATGTCTGCTCGCGTGCTTTCGCCTGCGGGAGTGTGGTGGGGGCGCGGGAGGCGTGTCGGCTCTCTTGGGGTTGAGCCTTGGATGGCACTGGCCTCCCTGCTCCCCCTGTACGGGCCGGGGGCGGGGGGATGATATGCCGCCCGGCCGGTCTTACTCGTGCGAAGCGTGAAGTAATTGGCGTGCTTCCCTCCGGTGGCGGCGTGAGGCCATGACCCCGCCCATGCCGGTCATCCCCGTAGCGAGGGCGAGCAGGATGCCCTCCCCTCCGGCCCTCGGGAGCACGCCCAGCGGCAGGTACGTGTACTTGAGGGTAGTGTCCGGCTTTTGGGGTGCGCCGCCCAACGTGTAGTCGACGCTGACCGTGACCGTGCCCGGCGCGTGTGCAGGCGCTGCCACGCTGACGCTGCCGCCTTCGCCGTGCATCAGCCCTGATGCGGGGGTCTGGTCGAATCTGACGCCGGTGATCACCAGCTGCAGATTGAACGCCACCGGCACCGGAACAGTCGAGCGGCTGGTGCTGTTGTTGCCGAGCTGGCCATAGTCGTTGTTTCCCCAGGCGTAGGCGTTTCCGTCGCCGCCCACAGCCAGCGAATACCAGCCTCCGGCGCTGACCTGTGTGGCTTGCAGTTCTTTGCTCGCGTTAGCGGGGCTGGCGGGGTCGCGCACGCGCACAGGAACAGACGAGTCGCTACTGTTGTTGTTTCCGAGCTGGCCAGTGCTGTTGTATCCCCAGGCGTAGGCGTTTCCGTCGCCGCCCAGGGCCAGTGAATGCCCGTCTCCGGCGCTGACCTGTGTGGCTTGCAGTCCTTTGCTCGCGTCAGCGGGGCTGGCGGGGTCTCGCACGCGCACAGGAACAGACGAATACGTATCTTCGCCACTGTTGTTGTTGCCGAGCTGGCCATAGTGGTTCCATCCCCAGGCGTAGGCGTTTCCGTCGCCGCCCAGGGCCAGTGAATGCTCGTAACCGGCGCTGACCTGTGTGGCTTGCAGTCTTTTGCTCGCGTCAGCGGGGCTGGCGGGGTCTCGCACGCGCACAGGAACAGACGAATACGTATCTTCGCCACTGTTGTTGTTGCCGAGCTGGCCATAGTGGTTCCATCCCCAGGCGTAGGCGTTTCCGTCGCCGCCCAGGGCCAGCGAATGCCAGCCTCCGGCACTGACCTGCACGTAGGTGAAATCCGCTGGCAGGTCCGGATACGTCTTGGGATCAGGCTTCCTGACCATGACCGGCATGGTCCTATTGGTGGTCGTCCCGTCGCCGAGCTGGCCATACCTGTTGTTTCCCCATGCGTAGGCGTTTCCGTCGCCGCCCAGGGCCAGCGAATGCCAGCCTCCGGCACTGACCTGTGTGGCTTGCAGTCCTTTGCTCGCGTCAGCCGGGCTGGCGGGGTCTCGCACGCGCACAGGAACAGACGAATACGTATCTTCGCCACTGTTGTTGTTGCCGAGCTGGCCACTGCTGTTGCTTCCCCAGGCGTAGGCGTACCCGTCGCTGCCCAGAGCCAGTGAATGAGCGCCTCCGGCACTGACCTGCACGTAGGTGAAATCTGCTGGCAGGTCCGGATACGTCTTGGGATCAGGCTTCCTGACCATGACCGGCGTGGTCCTATTGGTGGTCGTCCCGTCGCCGAGCTGGCCATACCTGTTGTTTCCCCATGCGTAGGCGTTTCCGTCGCTGCCCACCGCCAAGGAGAAACCATAGTTGCTGTTTCTTCCTCCGCTGACCTGGCTGAATCTGATGCCTTGGCTGGCCTTGTCTGGAGGAATGATGGTGGCGGATCCGCCGCCCAGCTGGCTGCCCTTGTCGGGGCTGATGCTCCACGTGTCGTCCGGGTCCTTAGGCGTCCACTTGGCGGTGAGGGTGAGGTCCTTGTCGACGGGCTTGCTGAAGTCGTAGGCGATGCTGCCGGTGAACCATCCGTCGAACAGGAAGCCTTCGCGCGCCGGGTCGGGTGTGGGCCGCTTCACCCTGCCCAACGGGTGGGTCACTTGCTGCGGGTCCGGTTCCGGGCTTCCTCCGTCCGTGTCGAAGCGGACCGTGTATGCGGGTCCTTGTTGGTCGTCTCTGGTCATGGTCTGGTCGACCGTGTAGTTGAGGCTTCTGGTGAAGGGCTGGCCGTCCTGCCTGCCGGTGATGAGGATGGCGGCTTGTCCGGGCTTGCGGGCGGGGATGTCCGTCTGCCAGGCGTCGTTGTTCTTGCTGAGTTTGAGCGGCTGCCCGTCCATGCTGGCTGATTCCAGGCTGGGTGCTTGAGTGGTGGTGATCCCTGCCGGCTTGCCGGGCTGGCCTTGCTTGTCCAGGCTCCACCCGTAGAGGTCGCCCTGCCTGCTGATGGCGGTGATCCTGCTGCCGGCTTTGACGGCCTGCATGTACTGCCGGCTCCCGTCGTCAGACCGCACGGGGGTTTTGCCCGGCTTCCAGGCCCATACGTGACTATCTTTGTCGATGATCGTGGCCTGATCGCCGCTGCTGTTGATTCTGCCGATCTGCTCGCTGTCGGGTAGGCTGACAGCTGTGAGGCTGTTCTTGCCATCGGCCAGATAATAGGCTTGTCCATTCGTGTCCAGGAAGAGGAACCCCCGGTTGAGGGCTTGGGCCTGGATAATGCGCATATTCGGTTCCTGCCTAATGCGTTCAGGCTTGACTTTTACAGTGTTGCTCGCATCCCAGGTCCAGGCCTGCCCGTCCGCATCCACGATGAGGACACGGCTGTCTGAGCCCACGGCGATGACGGCCTGCCTCTGCCCGGGCAGGCTGGTTGCGGTCTGCCGTATGAGTTTCGGATTCTGATTCTGGCTGTTGGTTTGGCTGTATTGGAGAGCGTGGATCTGTCCCTGCCAATCTAAGGTGAGGAGTTGCTTGTCGCTGATGCTGATGCTGCTGAACCTGGTGTTCTTGCTGGTATCGAGAATCGTGGGCGTCTCTTGTCGGCCAGCCCAAGTGTATGTCTGCTGGTCGGAGCCCACTGCGGCTTGCCGGTGGCTGCCGGCTGAAACCTGCAGGTAGTAGAACCCATGGGGAGCCTGGGCGGGTGAGGGGACCTGTTTGGGTGTGCCGTCTTGCGTCCATGTGTAGATGCGCCCGTCGCCGGTCAGGCCGATAACCTGGTTTCCTGCGGCTTGGATGCTGGCGAATTGAGGTTCCTGCCTGTCGGGCGGGCTGATGGTCAGCTGGGCTCCGGTGGCGGGCCCGTGGTCCGGGCTCAGCGTCCAGTCCGTGACCTTGGTCCATTGGGCTTTCAGACTCGTGTCCCGAAGGATGGGTGTCTGGAAGTCATAGGGCTGCCCGTCGAGTGTCCACCCGTCGAAGCGGAAGCCCTCACGTTGCGGGTTCTGTTGCGGGGGAGTGGCGAGGGTGCCGGTTTTCACGGTTGACTGTGTGGGCTTGCTGCCGTCGGCGGGGTCGAAGCGCACTGTGTGTGAAGCTTGATTGTCTGCTTGTTCTACTGGTTTAGCAGGAGTGGAGTCTGCGCTGTCAGGGTTTCCCGTCGTCGATGACGGGGTGCTAGGGCTTGGTGTTGCGGAATTTAATGGTGTGGTGGTTTGTATCGGTGATGGTGTGGGTAGTGGTGTGCTGGTTGCGTTGCTGGGGAGGGTGCCGGGGGTTTGGTTAGCTACGCGAGGGGTCTGACGACCCCCCCCCCCCGGTGAGTATGGGAGCGTCCGCCTGGGCGGATGCGACGCCCAGGCCTGCCAGCAGGCTGATCAGGACGGTCATCATCGCCATGATGCGACGCAGACGGGAAACCAGATGCATGAAACCAAAACCCCTTCACCAAACACCAAGCGGAATCAACACCGCCTGCCTAATAAAGTTCTTCCTGCCGGAAAGCCGCCCATTGCTCAGCGCCAGTTCTGCATTACATTGCAGGAGCCATGCGCAAGCCAGTCGTCTTCTCGACATCCCCCGCTTTTCACCCTACCACCCAGCCCGTCAACAACACACAAGCCGGGTCAGTCACCGACGACAATGGATCTTTTGGTTGAGGAAAAGCGTTTGTTTACACCAATTATCTGGTAATGGAAGCACGGACGAAGGCCGAGCTGACTTGGGGTTCTGTGCTCTTTAATCGGTATGCCCGAGTTTATCCTTTCGAGGGCAGAGGCGAGGCGTGCATCTGCTCTCAATTCCTTCAGTAGCAGTCGACGGTAGTGTGGTGGTGGGGGCGCAAGAGGAGTGCCGGCTCCTCTGGGGATAAGCCTTGAATGTGACATTCCTCCGTGCGCCCTTTGTAAGCCGGGGCGGGGGGGGGATTGATCCGCCTCCTGCCTGTCTTACTCGTGTGAAGCGTGAAGCAGTTGGCGTTGTTCCCTTCTGTGGCGGCGTGAGGCCAGGACCCCGCCCATGCTGGTCATGCCGGTGGCCAGGGCCAGCAGGACGCCTTCTTCTCCGGCCTTGGGGAGCACGCCTGCGGGCAGGTACGTGTACCTGAGGGAGGTGTCCGGTTTTTGGGGTGCGCCGCCCAGCGTATAGTCCACGCTGATCGTGACCATGCCCGGTTGGTGTGCAGGCGTTGTCACGGTCACGCTGCTACCATCGCCGCGCGTCAATCCTGATACGGGGGTCTGGTCGAACCTGACGCCGGTGATTACCAGCTGTAGGTTTAACGCCACCGGCACAGGAGCCGACTTGGTGTTTGTGGTGCCGTCGCCGAGCTGACCATTGTCGTTCCATCCCCAGGCGTAGGCGTTCCCGTCGCTGCCCAGAGCCAACGAATGATGGAATCCGCCGCTCACCTGTGTGGCTTTCAGTCCTATGCTCTTGTCGGTGGGGTTGGCGGGGTCGCGCACGCGCGCAGGAACAGGATTCACGTCACCGTACCAGCTGGCAGTGTTGTTGCCGAGCGGGCCATCCTGGTTGCATCCCCATGCCCAGGCGTTTCCGTCGCTGCCCACGGCCAGCGAATGATCGTTCCCGGCGCTGACCTGTGTGTAGGTGAGATCCGCGGGCGCGTCTGTAGGCTTCCCCACCTTGACCGGCGTAGACCGGTCGGTGGTCGTCCCGTCACCGATCTGGCCATTGTCGTTCCATCCGCAGGCGTAGGCGTTGCCGTCGCTGCCCAGGGCCAGCGAATAAAATCGTCCGGCGCTGACCTGTGCGTAGGTGAAGTCCGCGGGCGCGTCTGTAGGCTTCCCCACCTTGGCTGGCGTAGTCCGCCTGGTTTCCGTTCCGTCGCCGAGCTGGCCATTGCCGTTTTCTCCCCATGCCCAGGCGTTTCCGTCGCTGTCCACGACCAGCGAATGAAAGCCTCCGGCGCTGACCTGTGTGTAGGTGAGATCCGCGGGCGCGTCTGTAGGCTTCCCCACCTTGACCGGCGTAGACCGGTCGGTGGTCGTCCCGTCACCGATCTGGCCATTGTCGTTCCATCCGCAGGCGTAGGCGTTGCCGTCGCTGCCCAGGGCCAGCGAATAAAATCGTCCGGCGCTGACCTGTGCGTAGGTGAAGTCCGCGGGCGCGTCTGTAGGCTTCCCCACCTTGGCTGGCGTAGTCCGCCTGGTTTCCGTTCCGTCGCCGAGCTGGCCATTGCCGTTTTCTCCCCATGCCCAGGCGTTTCCGTCGCTGTCCACGACCAGCGAATGAAAGCCTCCGGCGCTGACCTGTGTGTAGGTGAGATCCGCGGGCGCGTCTGTAGGCTTCCCCACCTTGACCGGCGTAGACCGGTCGGTGGTCGTCCCGTCACCGATCTGGCCATTGTCGTTCCATCCGCAGGCGTAGGCGTTGCCGTCGCTGCCCAGGGCCAGCGAATAAAATCGTCCGGCGCTGACCTGTGCGTAGGTGAAGTCCGCGGGCGCGTCTGTAGGCTTCCCCACCTTGGCTGGCGTAGTCCGCCTGGTTTCCGTTCCGTCGCCGAGCTGGCCATTGCCGTTTTCTCCCCATGCCCAGGCGTTTCCGTCGCTGTCCACGACCAGCGAATGAAAGCCTCCGGCGCTGACCTGTGTGTAGGTGAGATCCGCGGGCGCGTCTGTAGGCTTCCCCACCTTGACCGGCGTAGACCGGTCGGTGGTCGTCCCGTCACCGATCTGGCCATTGTCGTTCCATCCGCAGGCGTAGGCGTTGCCGTCGCTGCCCAGGGCCAGCGAATAAAATCGTCCGGCGCTGACCTGTGCGTAGGTGAAGTCCGCGGGCGCGTCTGTAGGCTTCCCCACCTTGGCTGGCGTAGTCCGCCTGGTTTCCGTTCCGTCGCCGAGCTGGCCATTGCCGTTTTCTCCCCATGCCCAGGCGTTTCCGTCGCTGTCCACGACCAGCGAATGAAAGCCTCCGGCGCTGACCTGTGTGTAGGTGAGATCCGCGGGCGCGTCTGTAGGCTTCCCCACCTTGACCGGC